>NZ_JBIVTV010000002.1:292589-359701 GCF_044756885.1 Streptomyces sp. NPDC091412
CGTCCGGTACCACCGGTGCGGAGAATGCCTCCGGTACGGATGACATCACCGGCGGGCGGGGGACCGCCGGCGCGGAGCCCGCGACCGGCGGGGTCAGTATCACCGGCGGGGAGGACGCGTCCGGCACGGACGACCCCGCCGGTGAGCGAGAGACCACCGGCGCGGAAAGCGCGACCGGCAGGGACGACAGCACCCGCGCGGGGAGCGAGACCGGCAAGGACGGCGGCACCCGCGCGGGGAGCGAGACCGGCAAGGACGGCGGCACACGCGCGGGGAGCGAGACCGGCAAGGACGGCGGCACACGCGCGGGGAGCGAGACCGGCAAGGACGGCGGCACACGCGCGGCGAGCGCGTCCGGTACGGGTGGCACCGTTGCCGGGCGAGAAGCCGCCGACGTGCCACGCGCCGTGGACACGGCGCGCACCGACCCCGATCCGGGGCGCGCGGGTCCGCCGTCCCGGCGGCGTCGTGGGCTGCGCTGGGTCCGTCGTGTCGCCCTCGGTGTCGTCCTGCTGCTGGTGTTGCCGCTGCTCGCCGCCGAGACCGCCCTGCGGGTGAACTACACGGGCGACCCCGCCGACGGGACGTACACCAGGGGCCAGGACGCGATCTGGCTGGGCCACGCCTGGGTGGACGGCAGGAAGACGGACGCCGATGTCGCGGCTCTTGCCCGGCGCCTGCGCGGCACCGGCATCCGCGACCTCTACGTGCACGCGGGACCGCTCGAACACGACGGCACGCTCCCCAAGTCGTCCTATTCCAAAGCCGGTTGGCTGATACCGGCCGTGCACCGCGCGCTGCCCGGCGTACGTGTGCAGGCGTGGCTCGGGGACGAACTGGCCACCGAGAGCCCGGACGGGATGCGACTCGAGCGGGCCGCGACGCGCGCGGCCGTCGTCACCTCCACCCGCGAGATCCTGGCGGCCGGTTTCGACGGCGCCCACTTCGACCTGGAGCCGCTGCACTCCGGCGACCGCGACTACCTCGACCTGCTCGACGACCTGCGCGCCGTCACCCGCGCCCACGGCGTCCCCCTGTCCGTCGCCGCTCACCAGATCGACCCGCTGCCCGCCTTCCACTCCGTGTGGGGCACGCTCACCAACCACCCCAAGTGGTGGTCGCAGGCGTACTTCGCCCAGGTCACCCGCCGTGTCGACCAGATCGCCCTGATGTCGTACGACACCATGCAGCCGCTACCGAGCCTTTACGGTGGGTACGTCGCCCAGCAGACCTCCCTCGCCCTGGAGGCCACCCCGCCCACGACCGACCTGCTGATGGGCCTGCCGTTCTTCCACGACAACCGCTTCGGCCACCGCGCCTCCGCCGAAACCGTTCCCGCCGCCGTCCGGGGTGTCCGCCTCGGCCTCTCCCGCACGGACGCCGGCCGTGAGCGCTTCGGCGTCGCGCTGTACGTCGACTTCGCCGCCACGGAGGACGACTGGACCGCGTACCGGGAAGGCTGGACCGACCTGTCATGATCACGGCGTCGATGGGAGGATGAGCGGCATGCACTCGACGGCGATGTGGACGACCGCCCTGGCCCTCGTGGTCGCGGCGGGCGGGGCAGCGATCGGGATCCTGGCGATCACGACCGGATGGGTGCCGACGGTCGGCCGGAAAAAGGTCCTGCGGCCCAAGCTGTGGGGGTACGGCTCACTGACCGCCGCCGCCGGCATGGGGGCGTTCCTCCTGTGCCTCGGCGGGCTCGGCGGCAGGCCGGCCGCCCACTTCAACCTCGCGCTCGTGGGCATGGCCGTGTTCTTTCTGGGCTCGTTCCTTCAGTTCGTGTCCCAGCGCCCCGCCCGCACGGACTCCCTGAACCGCCCCCAGGACGCGGCTTAGGACGACCGCCGCCCGATCTTCGACCCCAGCCACACCAGCGGGTCGTACTTGCGGTCGACGGCCCGTTCCTTCAAGGGGATCAGCGCGTTGTCGGTGATCCTGATGCCCTCGGGGCAGACCTCCGTGCAGCACTTGGTGATGTTGCAGTAGCCGAGCCCGTGCTCGTCCTGGGCCGCGCGCTTGCGGTCCAGGCCCGCGTCCGCGGCGGCGTCCAGCGGGTGCATGTCGAGTTCGGCGACGCGCATCAGGAAGCGCGGGCCCGCGTACGCCCGCTTGTTGTCCTCGTGGTCGCGCACGACATGGCACACGTCCTGGCACAGGAAGCACTCGATGCACTTGCGGAACTCCTGCGACCGGTCCACGTCCTCCTGGAACATGCGGTACTCGCCGGGACCGAGACCGTCCGGCGGGACGAAGGCCGGAACCTCGCGCGCCTTGGCGTAGTTGTAGCCGACGTCCGTCACCAGGTCACGCACGACCGGGAAGGTCCGCAGCGGGGAGACGCTGATCGTCTCCTCGGGCTCGAAGACCGACATACGGGTCATGCACATCAGTCGGGGCCGCCCGTTGATCTCCGCGGAGCACGAACCGCACTTGCCCGCCTTGCAGTTCCAGCGCACGGCGAGATCCGGCGCCTGGGTGGCCTGGATCCGGTGGACGATGTCAAGGACCACCTCGCCTTCGTTGACCTCGACCGCGAAGTCCTCCAGGCCCCCGCCCCGAGCGTCACCCCGCCACACCTTGAAGCGGGCCTCGTAGCTGCTCACTCGTACAGCTCCTCTTCGGTGAGGTACTTGACCAGCTCCTCCTTCTCGAAGAGGGCGAGCAGGTCGGGGCGAATGGGTTCGGTGGTCTCCCGGGAGAGGGTGATCTGGCCGCGTACGGGGTCCGTCGCCGCCAGCCCGCCCGTCGGGTCGGTCAGCCGGCACAGCAGGTTGATCCGGCGCCAGGCGCGCTCCATCGACGGGCAGTCCTCCCGGGTGTGCCCGCCGCGCGACTCCGTGCGCTCCAGCGCGGCGCGCGCCACGCACTCGCTGACCAGCAGCATGTTCCGCAGGTCGAGCGCGAGGTGCCAGCCGGGGTTGAACTGCCGGTGCCCCTCGACCCCGGCGCGCCGCGCGCGTACCCGCAGTTCGGCGAGCTTCTTCAGCGCCTGCTCCATCTCGCCCTCGCGGCGGATGATGCCGACCAGGTCGTTCATGGTCTGCTGGAGTTCCTGGTGCAGGGTGTACGGGTTCTCCGGCGGCCCGGCCGCCGGTTCCCCGTCCTGACCGCCCTCCGCCGAGAACGGCCGCAGCGCCTCCGCGGCCGCCGCGTCCACCTGGGTGCCGTCCACGGCCGGGCGTTCGCGCGCCGCCCCCCGCGCGTACTCGGCCGCGTGCCACCCGGCCCGGCGTCCGAACACCAGCAGGTCGGACAGCGAGTTGCCGCCGAGCCGGTTGGAGCCGTGCATACCGCCCGCGACCTCCCCGGACGCGAACAGCCCCGGCACGCCGCGGGCGGCCGCCGTGTCGGAGTCGACCGCGATGCCGCCCATGACGTAGTGGCAGGTCGGGCCGACCTCCATCGGCTCCGCCGTGATGTCGACGTCGGCCAGTTCCTTGAACTGGTGGTACATCGAGGGCAGCCGGCGGCGGACGACCTCGGCCGGCATCCGCGTCGACACATCCAGGAACACCCCGCCGTGCGGTGAGCCGCGACCTGCCTTGACCTCGGAGTTGATGGCGCGGGCGACCTCGTCACGGGGCAGCAGCTCCGGCGGGCGCCGGTTGTTGTCCGGGTCCTCGTACCAGCGGTCCGCCTCCTCCTCCGACTCGGCGTACTTCTCCTTGAAGACGTCGGGGATGTAGTCGAACATGAACCGCTTGTCCTCGGAGTTGCGCAGCACTCCGCCGTCGCCGCGGACCGACTCGGTGACGAGGATGCCCTTCACCGACGGCGGCCAGACCATGCCCGTCGGATGGAACTGCACGAACTCCATGTTCAGCAGCGGCGCCCCGGCGAGCAGCGCGAGCGCGTGCCCGTCGCCGGTGTACTCCCACGAGTTGGACGTCACCTTGAACGACTTGCCGATGCCGCCGGTCGCGATGACGACCGAGGGCGCCTCCAGCACGAAGAAGCGGCCGGACTCGCGCTCGTAGGCGAAGACCCCGCAGACACGGTCGCCGTCTTTGAGGACCCTCGTCACCGTGCACTCCTGGAAGACCTTCAGACGGGACTCGTAGTCCCCGGTCTCCCTCTTGTCCTCCTGCTGCAACGAGACGATCTTCTGCTGGAGCGTCCGGATCAGCTCCAGGCCCGTACGGTCGCCGACGTGCGCCAGGCGCGGGTACTCGTGCCCGCCGAAGTTGCGCTGCGAGATCCGGCCGTCCTTCGTACGGTCGAACAGCGCGCCCCAGGTCTCCAGCTCCCACACCCGCTGCGGCGCCTCCTGCGCGTGCAGCTCGGCCATCCGCCACTGGTTGAGGAACTTGCCGCCGCGCATGGTGTCGCGGAAGTGGACCTGCCAGTTGTCGTGCTCGTTGGCGTTGGCCATGGCCGCCGCGATGCCGCCCTCGGCCATCACCGTGTGCGCCTTGCCGAACAGCGACTTGCAGATCACCGCGGTACGCGCCCCGCGCTCGCGCGCCTCGATCGCGGCCCGCAGCCCGGCGCCGCCCGCGCCCACCACGACGACGTCCCACTCCTGCCGGTCCACCACGGACATCACAAGGCCCCACTCGTCGTACTCATCAGAAGAACCGCGGATCGTCGAAGGCGCCGGAGGCGACCAGGAACACGTAGAAGTCGGCGAGCGCCACGCTGAACAGCGAGGCCCAGGCGAGCTGCATGTGGCGGGCGTTCAGCCGGCTCACGAACTGCCAGAGGCGGTAGCGCACCGGATGCTTCGAGAAGTGCTTGAGCTTGCCGCCCACGATGTGCCGGCAGGAGTGGCAGGAGACCGTGTACGCCCAGATCAGCACGATGTTGGCCAGGAAGACCAGGGTGCCGAGGCCCATGTGGCCCCAGCGGTAGTGCTGGTCGCGGAAGGCCAGCACGGTGTCGTAGGTCAGCACGCCGGCGACCAGGATCGCCGCGTAGAAGAAGTACCGGTGGACGTTCTGCAGGATCAGAGGGAAGCGGGTCTCACCGGTGTACGTGCGGTGCGGCTCGGCGACCGCGCAGGCCGGCGGGGACGCCCAGAAGCCCCGGTAGTAGGCCTTGCGGTAGTAGTAGCAGGTCAGCCGGAAGCCCAGCGGGAAGATCAGGATGATGATCGCCGGGGAGATGGCCCACCAGCTGCCGAACAGGTCGGCGTTGGGTCCCGCGTGCATGGTCCGGCAGTTCTGCGCCAGACACGGCGAGTAGAACGGCGAGACGTACGGCGCCGCGTAGTAGTGCGCGTTCGCGAAAGCCCGCCAGGTCGAGTACACGACGAACGCGAGCAGTCCGGCCGCGGTGGCGGCGGGCGCCAGCCACCAGCGGTCGGTCCGCAGATGCCGGGCGGCGATCGCGGCCCGCCCGGGGGAGCGGACACCGCCGCCGAGCGGATGGGGTTGTGTGCCGGGAGGTTCCGTACCTGTGGCCAATGCGGGACGCACCTTCCTGTCGGGCTCGCCTCCGGGGCACTGGAGCCGGTGCCGAGCCCCTTCGGGTCATGCGCGGTCGGTTAGGGGGCGTGGCGGTCGCGGGCGCCGAGTCCCTCGTCGTCCGAGTCCGTCCACAGGGAGATGTCGTAGGGAGCGTCGGAGATGGTGACGAGCGAGGGCCGCTGGGGGGCGGCCTGACTCTGGGAGGCCTCGCGCAGCAGGGCCACACTCTCCCGCAGGTGGTCGGCGTCGGTACGCACGCGGCGTATCTCCAGCCCGCCACCGAGTTGCTGCTCCAGTCGGCCCACCGACCGCAGCAGATCGTCGAGGGCTCGCTGGACCGACGTCAGGTCGTCGTGCACGGACATGACGTGACCTCGCTTCCATGGGCGTACAGCCCTAGGCGGCAACGTTCATGCGCCTGCGAGTGTTGCGCGTCACACCTGTCGGTGGGAAGGGATGTGCCGCGATTGGCGGATTGCACATCCCACACGCACGCCCGCACGCGCTCTGTGTGCGCCGGGAACGACCTGCGCCGAACGGGTGACCTTCCGGACCCGCTCCGCCGTGTCGCCTCCGGCAGACGAACCCTTTCCTCTTCAGTGGGCCGTAGATCTGATGAGCACCAAAATACCGCCAAATGCGATCAAACCCCACCCGTGCCACCGGCGGGAGCGGCTCCACGGAGGTAGCGCAGATGTCCTACGACGGTGTCGGTCCGCGCGCGGTCATGCGCTCGGTCGCCTTCCTGGCCGCGGGCGCCCTCGCGGTGCCCCTCCTCGCCGGCTGCGGCTCGGACGACGAGGGCAACAAGCCGCTGGCCGCCCAGGACATCGCGCCCGCAGCCCGCAAGCAGATCGCCGACGGAGGCAGGCTGCGCTGGGCGGTGGACGCGATGCCTCAGACGCTGAACGCCTTCCAGACGGACGCCGACGCCGGCACCACCCGCATCGCCCAGGCCGTGCTGCCCACCATGTTCCGGCTCGACGCGAACGGCCACCCGCAGCCCGACGCCGACTACCTGGAGTCCGCCCGGGTGGTCGAGACCGAGCCCAAGCAGGTCGTCGTCTACCGGCTCAACCAGCAGGCCGTCTGGAGCGACGGCCGCGAGATCGGCGCCGCGGACTTCGCCGCCCAGTGGCGCGCCCTGTCCGGCAAGAACTCGGCGTACTGGACCGCCCGCAACGCCGGATACGACCGCATCGAGAAGATCGAGCGCGGCGCCAACGAGCTGGAGGTCCGGGTCACCTTCGCCCGCCCCTACGCCGACTGGCGGTCGCTGTTCTCGCCGCTGTACCCGAAGGACGTCATGGGCACCGCGAACGCCTTCAACGACGACGCCCGCAGGAAGCTGGCGGTCAGCGCCGGACCGTTCGCCGTGCAGAAGATCGACACCAAGGCCAAGGACATCGTCCTCGGCCGCAATCCGCGCTGGTGGGGCCGCCCCGTCAAGCTGTCCGAGATCGTGCTGCACGAGGTGCCGCGCGACAAGCGGGCCGCCGCCCTCGCCGAGGGTTCCGTGGACGTGGCCGACATCGACCCCGCCGACGTCCCGCGGATCACGTCCGCCGGCGCCCGGGGCGGCAGCCCCCTCCAGGGCCCGGCCGGCGGCCGCACCGCCGCCAGGGCGCTGCTCTCCTGGGCGGTGCTGCACGGATCCGACGAGCAGGCCGCCGAGCGTGAGCGCCGCACCCTGGCGGCGGAGCGCACGTCGCTCACCACGGACCCGCGGCAGCAGCAGGTGCTGCGCGACTTCCAGGTGCGCAAGTCGCTGGAGCCCGCGTACACCCAGCTCGCCCTCAACGGTTCCGAGGGCCCCCTGGCCGACGAGCGCGTCCGCCACGCGGTGGCGCACGCGCTGGACCGCAAGGAACTCGCCGAGATCGTCCTGAAGCCGCTCGGCCTGCCCGCGGTCCCGGTCGGCAGCCACCTCGCCGTGTCCGGCCAGAACGCCTACGCCGACAGCAGCGACGCCCTCGGCGGCCAGGACACCGCCCAGGCGCGGGACCTGCTCGCGGACGCCGGCTGGGTGCCAGGGCCGGTCAAGGACCCCAAGGAGTCCAAGGAGTCCAAGGAGCCCAAGGAGCCCAAGAAGGGGGACAAGGCGGCAGGCGGCGAGGGCCACGGCTCACAGAACTCCGCCGGGGACGGCGACGGGACGCGCAGCGTCGGCCAGAACGACCACGTGGAGGACGGCAAGGCGCCTGGCCCGAGCGAGCAGGAGCGGGACCACAAGGACCAGCGGGAGCAGCGCGGGCCGGGCGACGAGGGCGCCACGCAACTCGCCCAGGACGGCAGACAGTATACGAACGACCACCTCAAGCAGGGCGGCGCGCCCGGCGCCTACGCCCCCAAGGGCACCGCCGCGCCGCGGCCCGGCGCCGCCGCCGGGCCGCTGGCCAAGGACGGCAAGCCGCTCATGCTGCGCTTCGTGGTTCCCTCCGGCCCCGGCTCGGACTCGCTGCGCAAGGTGGCCGACCGGGTGACGGCCATGCTCAAGAAGGTCGGCGTCGGCACGGAGATCACCAGGGTCCCCGACGAGAGCTACTTCCGGGACCACATCGCCTCCGGGCAGTTCGACCTCGCGCTGTACTCCTGGCCCGCCTCCGCCTGGCCGGCCACCGACGCCCGCCCCATCTACGCCAAGCCCGTACCGGCCGCCGACGGCTCCCTGAACGTCCAGCAGAACTACACCCGCGTCGGCACCGACCAGGTCGACCAGCTCTTCGACCAGGCCCTCACCACCCTGGACGAGGACGAGCAGGCCGGCCTGCTGCGCAAGGCCGACGCCCGCATCTGGGCGGCGGCCGGTTCGATCCCCCTCTACCAGCGCTCCCAGCTGACGGCCGTCCGCAAGTACCTCGCGAACGTCGGGGCCTTCGGCTTCCAGACCCCCGTCTACGAGGACATGGGCTTCCTGAAGAAGGGGGCACAGCCGTCGGGCGGCGGGTCGCCGAAGGGCTGACGCCGCAAACACGCCGGCAGGCGCCGCTCCGGAGAGCGGCGCCTGCCGGTGACGTTGTGCCCGAGGGTCAGGCGTGCTTGGCGCGGCTGGCCGCGCGGGCGCGGTCGCGCTGGTCGAGGACGACCTTGCGGATGCGGACCGCCTCCGGGGTCACCTCGACGCACTCGTCGTCGCGGCAGAACTCCAGCGACTGCTCCAGGGAGAGCTTGCGCGGCGGGACGATCGCCTCGAACGAGTCGGCCGACGACGACCGCATGTTGGTGAGCTTCTTCTCCTTGGTGATGTTGACGTCCATGTCGTCGGAGCGGGAGTTCTCACCGACGATCATGCCCTCGTACACCTCGGTGCCCGGATCCACGAAGAGCACGCCGCGCTCCTGGAGGTTGGTCATCGCGAAGGCGGTGACGGCGCCGGAGCGGTCGGCGACCAGGGAGCCGTTGTTGCGGGTCTGCAGCGTGCCGAACCAGGGCTCGAAGCCCTCGTGGATGGAGTGGCCGATGCCCGTGCCGCGGGTCTGGGTCAGGAACTCGGTGCGGAAGCCGATCAGACCCCGGGAGGGCACGACGAACTCCATGCGGACCCAGCCGGAGCCGTGGTTGGACATGTTGTCCATCCGGCCCTTGCGCACGCCCATGAGCTGCGTGACGGCACCCATGTGCTCCTCGGGCACGTCGACCGTCATGCGCTCGACCGGCTCGTGAACCTTGCCGTCGACCTCCTTGGTGACCACCTGCGGCTTGCCGATGGTCAGCTCGAAGCCCTCGCGGCGCATCTGCTCGACCAGGATGGCCAGCGCCAGCTCGCCGCGGCCCTGGACCTCCCAGGCGTCGGGGCGGTCGGTTTCCAGTACGCGCAGCGACACGTTGCCGATCAGCTCGCGGTCCAGGCGGTCCTTGACCTGGCGGGCGGTCACCTTGCGGTCCTTGACGGCCGTCTTCGCGTCGGCGCCCTTGCCGGTGCCGCCGCGACCGACCAGCGGGGAGGTGTTGGTGCCGATGGTCATGGAGATCGCCGGCTCGTCGACCGTGATCAGCGGCAGCGCGATCGGGTTCTCGGTGTCCGCCAGGGTCTCGCCGATCATGATGTCCGGGATGCCCGCGACGGCGCAGATGTCACCGGGGCCGGCCTTCTCGGCGGGCTTGCGGGTGAGCGCCTCGGTCATCATCAGCTCGGAGATCCGCACGTTGTGCACGGAGCCGTCGCGCTTGATCCACGCGACCGTCTGGCCCTTGCGCAGCTCGCCCTGCTCCACGCGCAGCAGCGCGATACGGCCGAGGAAGTTGTCGGCGTCGAGGTTGGTGACGTGCGCCTGGAGGGGGGCGGCCTCGTCGTAGACGGGGGCCGGGATGTGCTGGAGGATCGTGGAGAAGAACGGCTCCAGGCTGCTGGAGTCGGAGGGGACCGTGCCGTCCTCCGGCTTGGTCAGCGAGGCGATGCCGTCCCGGCCGCACGCGTAGACGATCGGGAACTCGATCTGGTCCTCGTCGGCGTCCAGGTCCAGGAACAGGTCGTAGGCCTCGTTGACGACCTCGTCGATGCGGGCGTCGGGCCGGTCCGTCTTGTTGATGCAGAGGATCACGGGCAGCCGGGCCTGGAGGGCCTTGCGCAGCACGAAGCGAGTCTGCGGCAGCGGGCCCTCGGAGGCGTCGACGAGCAGGACGACGCCGTCGACCATCGACAGGCCGCGCTCGACCTCACCGCCGAAGTCGGCGTGGCCGGGGGTGTCGATGATGTTGATCGTGATGGGCTCCCCGCCGTCCTTGGGGTGGTACTTCACCGCCGTGTTCTTGGCGAGGATCGTGATGCCCTTCTCACGCTCCAGGTCGTTCGAGTCCATCATGCGGTCGTCGACCTGGTCGAGCTGGTGCGCGGCGAAGGCGCCGGCCTGCTTCAGCATGGCGTCGACGATGGTGGTCTTGCCGTGGTCGACGTGGGCGACGATGGCGACGTTGCGGATGTCGTGGCGCGTGGCCATAGTGAGGCGTACTCCCGAAGTGTGCGGACGACCTGCGCGTACGTCGGTGTTACGCGGGCCCTGCCGGGCGGGACACGCCACGGCCTCACCCCATGGTACGGGTTTCCATCACCCTGCCGTCGTCCCAGACCGGCGCGAAGGCCGCAACCGGCCGCAAGCTCAGGTTTCTCTCAAGTCGCTGGTGTCCCTTGGATCACGACTGTCTACTTTGACCCGGCCTCGTCATTCGGCGAGGCGGCCGCCCGGCCGGGACCAGCCGGCCGGGCCAGTTGAAACGGGGAGAAGACAGTGACCAAGAGGTTTGTCTCGGCGGTGGCGGCCACGGGTCTGGCCGCGGCGTCGATCGTGGTGCTCGGTCCGGTGACCTCGGCCAGCGCCAAGCCCCTGGTGTGTGAGCCGGGCTACAAGTCCGCGACCTGGTCCAGCCTGAGCAACGCCTGGGTGATCACCCACGCCAAGCAGATCAACATCCCCAGCGGAGGCACCGGCACCTACACCAAGTCCGCGACCTACCGCAGGACGGTCAGTTCCGGCCGGGAGATCACCGGCGGGGCCAGCTACTCGGCCAGCTGGGTCATCTCCAGCATGGATGCCCATGTCTCCGGGACCCTGACCAAGGCGGGGGAGAAGACGAAGGAGACGAGCGAGTCGGTCACCTTCAACTTCAACAAGCCGGGGACCTACGTGGTCTTCAGCGGTGTCAAGAAGGCCTCCGGCTACTACAAGGCCAAGACCTGCAACAGCAACGGCACGGACTGGACCAAGGTCGGCTACGGCAAGGCGCGCAGCTGGAACGTCCAGGCGGAGGGCGCCGTCAAGTGCAGCGAGAAGCCGAAGAGCGGGACCGTGAAGCTCGCGGCGAAGAAGGGGTACTGCTGACCCCTGGGCCCTGTCGGGCCCGCTGATCGGGGCGCACCACGCCCGGCCGCGGCCGGGGTTCCGCAAGGAGCCCCGGCCGCGGTGCGTTCGCGGGCGGGACCAGCGGATAGAGGGTTTTCCCTAGGGAGCGGCCGGGGGGCCGCTCAGGGATCGCATCAGCGACTCCGCGGCACTAGGGTGGCGCAAATGTGCCTGCCCTTCGGTGGGTGTGTCCCGGTTCATCCCGCTCGCGGTGTCGCGAGCACGACTTTGCCGGCGGACGCAACTGATTTGCCGTCACGTTGTCCGCTATCCGGACACTCGATCCCGATAGTTGTGTAACAAGTCCGTTTCGCAGGGATCTTTCGCCAAACGGTTTGTCCGGATTTTGGAAGATGTAGACATCAGGTGTGATCGAACCGAGACCAAATGGCAGTGGTCCCACCGGTGAGCAATGGCAGATAGTTAGGCGCGTAGAGCTCGGGTCGACGGGTCATGCGCTGCAGGAGGCGCCGACTCACGAGCGTTGCGGGTGCATCCGACCTTCCCCGTTCTTCGTGTCCGCGGGATGTCGTGTGCTCCGCCTTGCGGTGAACATAGGACTCAGAGGAGGAACCCATGCGTGGTGCCAGGAGCGCCAAGTGGGTCGCTGGTGCAATCGTCATAGCCCTGGCTGCGACCGCTTGCGGAGGCGGCGACGACAGCAGCAGCGGCGGCAGCGGCAAGGGCTCCGGCAAGGACGGTGGCTCCTTCCGGATGGGTATCACCGAGCCGGTGGCCATTGACCCCTACAACGCCCAGGAGTCCGAGGGCATCCTCGTCACGACCAACCTCTTCACCGGTCTGTACCTGCCGACCGCCGACGGTCAGGTCGTTCCGGCACTGGCCACCTCGAAGAAGGTCAGCTCCGACGGCAAGACCTGGACCTTCGGCATCAAGAAGGACACCAAGTTCACCAACGGCGAGGCCGTGGACGCCGAGTCCTTCATCCGCGGCTGGAACCGCGTGGCGCAGAAGTCGGCCGCGTCCGACGTCGCCTACCACATGGCCGGCGTCGAGGGCTTCGGCGACGTGCAGTCCGGCAAGGCCAAGACCATGACCGGCCTGAGCGCCCCGGACCCGAACACCCTCCAGGTGAAGCTGTCCGAGCCGGACTTCGAGTTCTACATCAAGCTCACCCACACGGTCTTCAGCCCCGTCCCGAAGGTCGCGGGCGACGCCAAGAACAAGGCGTACAACGACGCCCCCATCGGCAACGGCCCCTTCAAGATGTCGGGCAAGTGGGAGCACAACAAGTCGATCACGCTCGTCCGCAACGACGACTACGGCCTGACGAAGGCGCACCTGGACAAGGTGCAGATCGACATCCTGAACTCCAACAACGGCGTGACGCTGGAGTACCAGGGCTTCGAGTCGGGTCAGTACGACTGGGCCCGTATGCCCACCCCGCAGCTGCCGGCCGCCAAGGCCAAGTACGACCCGCAGGGTGAGTGGCTCGAGCAGGACACCAACGGTATGAACTACCTCCTGCCGATCACGGACAACGGTCCGCTGAAGAACGCGAAGGCGCGCGAGGCCGTCTCCTACGCGATCGACCGGGACGCCATCATCAAGGGCGTCTTCCAGAACATGCAGAGCAAGTCGACGACGATCCTGCCGCCGGCGTTCAAGGACGTGTACCAGAAGGACCTGTGCACCTCCTGTGTCGCGCAGGACAAGGCCAAGGCCAAGCAGCTCGCCAAGGAAGGCGGCCTGAAGCCGGGCACCACCATCGAGCTCGGCTACAACACCGGTGCGGGCCACGAGGAGTGGATCCAGGCCGTCAAGCAGCAGCTCGAGGAGGTCCTCGGCGTCAAGGTGAAGGCGACCGGCAAGCCGTTCGCCGAGCTCCTCGGCGACCAGCAGAAGCCGAACGCGACCGGCCTGTACCGCTTCGCCTGGGGCGCGGACTACCCGACGCCGGACAACTTCCTGTACCCGCTGCTGGACACCGCGTCGATCAACAAGGACGCCTCCGGCAAGGTCACCGGTGACAACCGCGGCCGCTACAGCAACAAGAAGTTCGACGACCTGCTCGCCAAGGCCCGCGCCACCGAGGACCAGGCCGGCCGCAACGCGATCTACAAGGAGGCGGAGAAGGTCGCCATGGACGACATGGCCCTGATCCCGCTCTGGAACCGTCACCAGCTGCGTCTCGCCAACACCAAGAAGTTCGACAACATGGCGATGGACTTCCACGAGGACCCGAACCTCGCTGAGATCAAGCTGAAGTAACGGGTCGCCGCGCACGGCGCGGAATCCGGAAACCGGGGGTCGTGGGGTTCGAGCTGGGGCTCGGACACCACGACCCCCGCCGACCGTCGGGAGGGGTGTGATCCACCTCTCCCGCCCCCACCCCACCCCCCCACATTCCGGGGCGCGAGGGAGCTGCTGAGGAAGTGGCAGCGAGGTAGAGAGGCAGTTATGGGAAGGTACGTGGTCCGCAGGCTGGGCCAGCTCGTCGTGGTCGTGCTCGGCGCGACGATGATTCTGTTCGCCTGCCTGTTCGTGATCCCCGGCGACCCGGTGGGTCAGATCGCCGGCAGCGACAAGGCGCGGGACCCGGCCGTCATCGCGGAGATGCACAAGCAGTACGGACTCGACAAGCCGCTGGTCGTCCAGTACGGGACGTACGTCGGCAAGCTCGTCACCGGCGACCTGGGCACGGACTACACGCAGAGCCGGCCGGTGACCGAGATCCTGGTCCCGAAGCTCGGGAACACCGCGAAGCTGGCTGTCGCAGCCATCGTGATCGACATCGTCATCGGTATCTCGGTCGGCGTGCTCGCCGCCATGCGCAGATACTCCGTCTGGGACGTGTCGGCGACCTTCCTCACGACCCTGGCCATCGGTGTGCCGTCCATCGTGCTCGGCATGATCATGCAGCGCGTCTTCGTCATCGAGCTGGGCTGGTTCCCGCTGATCGCCGGCGACAGTCTCGACGCCATCGTCCTTCCCGCCGTGACCCTCGCCATCATCGACGCGGCCCTCGTGGCCCAGCTCGCGCGCAGCACGATGCTGGAGGTACTGCGCGCCGACTACGTCAAGACGGCCATCGCCAAGGGCCTGCCCCGCCGGACGGTGCTCGCCCGGCACATCATGCGCAACTCGGTCATCCCGGTGATCACCTACCTGGGAATCTCCTTCGGCTCGCTGCTCGGCGGCGCCATCATCACGGAGACGATCTTCAACTGGAACGGCATCGGCCTCGCGCTGATCCAGGCGATCCAGCAGAACAACAACCCCATCATCGTCGGGGTGGTGACGATCAGCGTGGCGGTCTTCGTCGTGCTGAACCTGATCGTCGACCTGCTGTACGCCGCTCTCGACCCGCGCATCCGCCTTGCCTGACCCGCAGGGTCGTTTTCCTCTAGGAGTCACACAATGACCGAACTCGTCTCGGGCACGGGAGAGCCGACGGCGGCCGGCCCCGCCCCGGCGCGGCCGGACGCCGAACCCAGCGTCGCCAGGGTCAGCCAGTGGTCCGACATCCGGCACCGCTTCTTCGCCAACAAGCTGGCCGTGGTGGGCCTGGCGATCATCGTCGTCCTCATCCTGGTCGCGATCTTCGCCCCGCTGCTCGCGCCGTACGACCCGCTCAAGCAGAACCTGATGAACACGCTGCAGTCCCCGGGCGGCGATCACCTGCTGGGCACCGACGCCCTCGGCCGCGACCAGCTCTCCCGGCTCATCTACGGCAGCCGCATCGCCATCGTCGTGGGTCTCGCCTCGATCCTCGTGGCCCTCACCATCGGCATCCTGCTGGGCTCCCTGGCCGGTTACTACGGCCGCTGGGTCGACACGGTGATCATGCGCGTCGCCGACATCTTCTTCGCCTTCCCGCTGCTCATCGGCGCCATCGTCATCATCCTGCTGATGGGCCGCGGCGTGCTGCCCGTCGTGCTCTCGCTCGGCATCTTCACCTGGGCGACCTTCGCCCGCCTGCTGCGCAGCCAGATCCTCTCGGTGCGCGAGATGGACTACGTGCACGCGGCCAAGGCGCTGGGCGCGAGCCAGAGCCGGATCATCCGCAGGCACATCCTCCCCAACTCGCTGACGTCGGTGCTGGTGTACGGCACCAGCAACGTCGGTATCGCGATCGTGGCGGAGGCGTCGCTGTCGTACCTCGGCGTCGGCGTCGACCCCGAGGTCGCCGAGTGGGGCAACATGATCGCCGCGGGCCGCGGCTTCATGGGCGTCAAGGACTTCATGTGGACGTACCCGAGCCTCGCCATCGTCATCACCGCGCTGGGCTTCATCCTGCTGGGCAACGGCCTGCGCGACGCGCTCGACCCGAAGCTGCGGTGAGGCACCGCCATGAGTCGAACCCCTGTGACCAAGCACGATGAAGGTGACGGCATGACCAGCCTGGAGATGGCACCCGGCAACACTGGGGCGGACGGGACCGCGCCGCTTCTCGAAGTCCGCGACCTGCACGTGGAGTTCAAGGTCCGTGACACCGTGACCAAGGCGGTCAACGGCGTCAACTACAGCGTCAGGGCGGGCGAGACGCTCGCCGTGCTCGGTGAGTCGGGCTCCGGCAAGTCCGTCACCGCGCAGGCGATCATGGGCATTCTGGACAGCCCGCCCGGACGGATCGCCAAGGGCGAGATCTTCTTCCAGGGCCAGGACATCCTGCGCCTGCCGGAGAGCGAGCGGCGCAAGCTGCGCGGCGCCAAGATGGCGATGATCTTCCAGGACGCGCTGTCCTCGCTCAACCCGGTGCTGTCGGTGGGCTACCAGCTCGGCGAGATGTTCCGGGCGCACCAGGGCATGTCCAAGAAGGACGCCAAGGCCAAGGCCATCGAGCTGATGGACCGCGTGCGCATCCCGGCCGCCGCCCAGCGTGTCGGCGACTACCCGCACCAGTTCTCCGGCGGTATGCGCCAGCGCATCATGATCGCCATGGCGCTCGCCCTGGAGCCGGACCTGATCATCGCCGACGAGCCGACCACGGCTCTCGACGTGACCGTCCAGGCCCAGGTGATGGACCTGCTCGCGGAGCTTCAGCGCGAGTACAACATGGGTCTGATCCTGATCACCCACGACCTGGGTGTGGTCGCGGACGTCGCCGACAAGATCGCGGTGATGTACGCGGGCCGGATCGTCGAGACCGCGCCGGTGCACGAGCTGTACAAGCGCCCCGCGCACCCGTACACCAAGGGCCTGCTGGACTCGATCCCGCGCCTGGACCACAAGGGCCAGGAGCTGTACGCGATCAAGGGTCTGCCGCCCAACCTGCAGGCGATCCCGCCGGGCTGCGCGTTCAACCCGCGCTGCGGCATGGCCCAGGACATCTGCCGCACCGACGCACCGCCGCTGGTGCCGGTGACCGAGCGCGACGGCACGGAGCTGCCCGGCCGTCGCTCCGCATGCCACTTCTGGAAGGAGACGATCCATGGCTGAGCCCACGAAGCTCGCGAAGGACCACGAGCCGCAGGACGACGCCACGCCGAACGTCTCCGAGGTGGACACCGTCGACGCGGCCTCCGAGGAGGAGGCGGTCGCGGCGATCGACGCGCCCGTCGACCGCGGCGAGCCGATCCTCCAGGTCCGCAACCTGGTCAAGCACTTCCCGCTGACCCAGGGCATCCTGTTCAAGAAGCAGATCGGCGCGGTCAAGGCCGTCGACGGCATCTCCTTCGACCTGTACCAGGGCGAGACCCTGGGCATCGTGGGCGAGTCCGGCTGCGGCAAGTCCACCGTCGCCAAGCTGCTGATGAACCTGGAGCAGGCGACCGCCGGCGAGATCTTCTACAAGGGCCAGGACATCACCCGGCTGTCCGGGCGCGCGCTGAAGGCGGTGCGCCGCAACATCCAGATGGTGTTCCAGGACCCGTACACCTCGCTCAACCCCCGTATGACGGTGGGCGACATCATCGGCGAGCCCTTCGACATCCACCCCGAGGTGGCCCCCAAGGGCGACCGGCGCCGCAAGGTGCAGGAGCTGCTGGACGTCGTCGGCCTCAACCCGGAGTACATCAACCGCTATCCGCACCAGTTCTCCGGCGGCCAGCGCCAGCGCATCGGCATCGCCCGCGGCCTCGCGCTCAACCCCGAGGTCATCATCTGCGACGAGCCGGTCTCGGCCCTGGACGTGTCAGTCCAGGCGCAGGTCATCAACCTGATGGAGCGCCTGCAGGACGAGTTCAACCTCTCCTACGTCTTCATCGCGCACGACCTGTCGATCGTCCGGCACATCTCGGACCGCGTGGGCGTGATGTACCTCGGCAAGATGGCCGAGATCGGCAGCGACGAGCAGATCTACGAGCACCCGACGCACCCCTACACCCAGGCGCTGCTGTCGGCGGTTCCGGTGCCGGACCCCGAGGCCCGCGAGCACCGGGAGCGGATCATCCTGGCCGGCGACGTGCCGTCCCCGGCCAACCCGCCCTCGGGCTGCCGCTTCCGCACCCGCTGCTGGAAGGCCCAGGACAAGTGCGCCGAGGAGGTCCCGCTGCTCGCCGTGCCCGAGCGCTTCAAGGGCTCGGACTCCCCGGCGGCCCACGAGTCGGCCTGCCACTTCGCCGAGGAGAAGGACGTCGTCGGCGCGGCATGACCCGCTGAGGCACAGGGCCTGATCCCCGAACTGGTTCCCGGTACCGCAGGACGGTGCCGGGAACCAGCCGTATGCGCCGGCCGTTTCCCGGTCGGCGGGCAACGTCACGGAGCGCCGGAGAAGGGGAGCCACTGGGTGACACTGCATCACATCGAGCTCTGGGTGGCCGACCTGGAGCGCGCCCGCGCCTGCTGGGGCTGGCTCCTCGAACGGCTCGGCTGGTCGCCGTACCAGGACTGGCCGGCGGGGGTGAGCTGGCGGTCGGGTGACACCTACCTCGTGATCGAGCGGTCCCCGGCCCTCCGCGGGGACCGGCACGACCGGCTCCGCCCCGGCCTCAACCACCTGGCGTTCCATGTGCCCACCCGGCACGGGCTCGACGCCCTGGTCACCGAAGCGTCCCGGCACGGCTGGACACTGATGTTCGCCGACCGTCACCCGTACGCCGGCGGCCCCCGGCACTACGCCGCCTACCTGGAGAACGCCGACGGCTTCGAAGTGGAGCTCGTGGCCCGCCCCGAGCCGGCCGGGGAGCACGCCGACGCCGCGCCGGACGGAACGGATCCCGGACCGCCCGGCGAGCACCCGTGACGCCGGGCGACGTCCGCGTGCCGGGTGGCGTCCGCGTGCCGGGCGGGCACAGCGCTGGGCGGACCGGTTCCCTACTGTTCCCAAGGAGCACCCCATGACGGAGACCGCGGCGGCGAACGCCCTGCCGTACACGGAACTCGACGGCTTCGGCCTGCGCCTGCGGGCCTGGCGCGAGGACGACGTGCCGGCCCTGCTGAGGGGCCTGAACGACGCCGAGTCGCGGCGCTGGTCCGGCGCCCAGCCCATGCCCATGGATGAGGCCGGAGCGCTGGCCTTCATCGCCAGACGCGCCGCGCTACTCGAACAGGGCACGTTCGCGCCGTACTGCGTCACCGACGCGGCCACCGCAGAGGTGCTCGGAAGCGTGGAACTCCACAAGATAGAGCCCCGCATGGGCCACGCCGGGGTCGGGTACTGGCTCCTGCCCGAGGCGCGCGGCCGCGGCACGATGACCCGGGCCGTCGAGCTGTGCGTCCGCTGGGGCTTCGAACAGCTCGGCCTGCACCGCATCGATCTGGGGCACGCCGTCGGCAACACGGCCTCCTGCCGGGTCGCCGACCGCTGCGGCTTCGTGTACGAGGGCGTGCTGCGCGGTTTTCTGCCCGCCTCGGGCGCGCCGGGCACGTACGACGACACCCACCTCCACGCGCGACTCGCGACGGACCCGTACCCGGCTTTCGCCTGAGCGTGCCAAGGATGCCGAGGACCCCGCCGATGACGTAGTCGGTCGGTCCTCCGTGGACCCTTCCACCCGTCCGGCGGGAGTGCCCGGTGCGGCGACCGCGTGATATGCGGCTTATGTGCTGATATGTCTCAGGTCACCGCATCCCGAGGAGGCACCCATGCGTGGAGTCGCGCGCGCTGCCGCGGGGGCGGTGGGGGCCGTGCTCGTCCTCGCCGCCTGCGGGGGCGGGGGAGCGGGCGTCGGCGCCAAGGCGCTGACCGCCTCCTGGGGCGACCCGCAGAACCCGCTGGAGCCGTCCAACACCAACGAGGTGCAGGGCGGCAAGGTGCTCGACATGATCTTCCGCGGGCTGAAGCGGTACAACCCGAAGACCGCCAAGGCCGAGAACATGCTCGCCGAGCGCATCGACACCACCGACTCGCGGCACTTCACCATCACCGTCAGGAACGGCTGGCGGTTCAGCAACGGTGAACCAATCACCGCCAGGTCCTTCGTCGACGCCTGGAACTACGGCGCGAGCCTGCGGAACAACCAGAAGAACGCCTACTTCTTCGGCTACATCGAGGGCTACGGCAAGGTCCACCCCGAGAGCGGAAAACAGAGCGCCGAGACCCTCTCCGGGCTGAGGGTCACCGGCCCGCGCACCTTCACCGTCACCCTCGCCCAGAAGTTCTCCACCTTCCCCGACACCCTCGGATACGCCGCCTTCGCCCCGCTGCCCCGCGCCTTCTTCACCCACCACGCCGCCTGGCTGGACAAGCCGGTGGGCAACGGCCCGTACACCATCGAGTCGTACACCAGGGGCGCGCAGATGACCCTCAGGAAGTGGGACGGCTACCCCGGTCCGGACAAGGCACGGAACGACGGCGTGACCCTGGTGGTCTACACCGACAGCAACACCGCGTACACCGACGTGCTGGCCGGCAACCTCGACCTCGTCGACGACATCCCCGCCGGCCAGCTCAAGAACGTGCGGACCGACCTGGCCGGCCGCTACATCAACAGCCCGGCCGGCATCCTGCAGACCCTCGCCTTCCCGTTCTACGACCCGAAGTGGAACACCGGCGGGGCGCGCAAGGTCCGCACCGGCCTGTCCATGGCCATCAACCGCAAGCAGATCACCGAGACCATCTTCCGGAACACCCGCACCCCGGCCACCGACTGGACCTCACCGGTCCTCGGCACGGCCGGCGGCTTCAAGCCGGGCCTGTGCGGCCGTGCCTGCGACTACGACCCCGCCGGGGCCAGGAAGCTGGTCCAGGAGGGCGGCGGGCTCCCCGGCGGCCAGGTGAAGATCACGTACAACGCGGACACGGGCTCGCACAGGCAGTGGGTGGACGCCGTGTGCAACTCCATCAACAACGCGCTCGGCAACGACAGGGCATGCGTCGGCAACCCGGTCGGCACCTTCGCCGACTTCCGCAACCAGATCGGCCGGCACCGGATGACCGGACCCTTCCGGGCCGGCTGGCAGATGGACTACCCGCTGATCCAGAACTTCCTGCAACCGCTGTACTACACGGACGCCTCCTCCAACGACGGCAAGTGGTCCGACAAGCGGTTCGACCACCTCGTCGACCGGGCCAACGCCGAGACCGACAGACCCCGGGCGATCGGCCTCTTCCAGCAGGCCGAGGGCGTCGTACGGGACAACATGGCCGCCATCCCGCTGTGGTACCAGAACGGCAGCGCCGGCTACTCCGACCGGCTGCACAACGTGGCGCTCAACCCGTTCAGCGTCCCCGTCTACGACGAGATCAAGGTCGGCTGATCCGGCATGGGACGGTATGTCGCCAGGCGGCTGCTCCAGATGATCCCGGTGTTCTTCGGGGCCACCCTGCTGATCTTCGTGATGGTGAACGTGATGGGCGACCCCATCGCCGGACTGTGCGGCGAGCGCGCCTGCGACACCGCGACGGCCGCCCAGCTCAGACGGGAGTTCGGCCTCGACAAGCCGCTGTGGCAGCAGTACGCGACCTACATGGGCAACGTGTTCACCGGCGACTTCGGCACCGCGTTCAACGGGCAGCCCGTCACACAGCTGATGGCGTCGGCGTTCCCCGTCACCATCCGGCTGACCGTCGTCGCGATCCTCTTCGAGATCGTCGTCGGCATCACCCTGGGCGTGCTGACCGGACTGCGCCGGGGCCGTCCCGTGGACACCTCGGTCCTGGTCCTCACCCTCGTCGTCATCTCCGTCCCCACCTTCGTCACCGGTCTGCTGCTGCAACTGCTGTTCGGCGTCCAGTGGGGCTGGATCAGACCCTCGGTGTCCCCGGCGGCGGCCTTCGGCGAGCTGATCGTGCCCGGCCTGGTCCTCGCCTCCGTCTCCCTCGCCTACGTGACCCGGCTGACCCGTACCTCCATCGCCGAGAACCGGCGCTCGGACTATGTGCGCACGGCCGTCGCCAAGGGACTGCCCCGGCGCCGGGTCGTCGTCCGGCACCTGCTGCGCAACTCCCTGATCCCCGTGGTCACCTTCATCGGCACCGACATCGGCGCGCTGATGGGCGGCGCCATCGTCACCGAGCGCATCTTCAACATCCACGGCGTCGGCTACCAGCTCTACCAGGGCATCCTGCGGCAGAACACCCAGACCGTCGTCGGCTTCGTGACGGTCCTCGTCCTGGTCTTCCTGGTCGCCAACCTGCTCGTGGACCTGCTGTACGCCGTACTCGACCCGAGGATCCGCTATGCCTGAGCAGTCGCAGGAGCCCGAGCGCGTCATCGCCGGAACCGGCATGGGCGGTGCGATGGACCTCGCGGCGAGCGAGGCGACGACGCTGGAGCGGGCGCCGGGCGGGCCGGAGGGCAAGCCCCGCTCCCTGTGGTCCGACGCCTGGCGCGACCTGCGCCGCAACCCCGTCTTCATCCTCTCCGCGCTGGTGATCTGCTTCCTGGTCGTCATCGCGATCCGGCCGTCCCTGATCGCCTCGGGCAACCCGCTCACCTGCGACCTGGCCAGAGCCCAGGACGGCCCCGCGCCCGGCCATCCCTTCGGCTTCGACGGCCAGGGCTGCGACGTCTACACGCGCACCGTCCACGGCACCCGCGCGTCCGTCACGGTCGGCGTGTGCGCCACGCTAGGGGTGGCGCTCTTCGGATCGGTGCTGGGCGGGATCGCCGGATTCTTCGGCGGCGCCGGAGACGCCGTGCTGTCCCGGGCCACCGACATCTTCTTCGCCATCCCCGTCGTCCTCGGCGGTCTCGTCCTGCTGTCCGTCGTGCCGAGCAACACCGTCTGGCCGGTCGTCGGGTTCATCGTGCTGCTCGGCTGGCCGCAGATCGCCCGGATCGCGCGCGGCTCCGTCATCACCGCCAAACAGCTCGACTACGTCCAGGCCGCCCGCGCCCTGGGCGCCTCCAACTCCCGCATCCTGCTGCGGCACATCGCGCCCAACGCCGTCGCCCCGGTGATCGTCGTCGCCACCATCGCGCTCGGCACGTACATCGCGCTGGAGGCCACCCTGTCCTACCTCGGTGTCGGGCTGAAGCCGCCCAGCGTCTCCTGGGGCATCGACATCTCCGCCGCCTCCCCGTACGTCCGCAACGCCCCGCACGCGCTGCTGTGGCCCGCCGGGGCGCTGGCGATCACGGTCCTGGCGTTCATCATGCTCGGCGACGCGGTGCGCGACGCCCTCGACCCGAAGCTGAGGTGACGGCGCCATGCTGCTCGAAGTCCGTGATCTGCACGTGGAGTTCCGGACCCGGGACGGCGTCGTCCACGCCGTCAACGGAGTCGGCTACGAGGTGGACTCCGGGGAGACGCTCGCCGTCCTCGGGGAGTCCGGCTCCGGCAAGTCCGTGACCGCGCAGGCGGTCATGGGCATCCTCGACGTGCCGCCCGGCCGGATCAGCGGCGGGCGGATCCTCTTCCGCGGCAGGGACCTGCTGCAACTGAAGGAGGACGAACGGCGGCGGATCCGGGGCGCCGAGATGGCGATGATCTTCCAGGACGCGCTGTCCGCGCTGAACCCGGTACTGACCGTCGGCGACCAGCTCGGTGAGATGTTCGTCGTGCACCGGGGCATGTCCCGCAAGGACGCGCGCGCCAGGGCCGTGGAGCTGATGGACCGGGTGCGCATCCCGGCCGCACGGCAGCGTGTCGGCGACTACCCGCACCAGTTCTCCGGCGGTATGCGCCAGCGCATCATGATCGCCATGGCGCTGGCCCTGGAGCCGGCGCTCATCATCGCCGACGAGCCGACCACCGCCCTCGACGTCACCGTCCAGGCCCAGGTGATGGACCTGCTCGCCGAACTGCGGCGCGAGTACCGCATGGGGCTCGTCCTCATCACCCACGACCTGGGCGTGGTCGCCGACGTCGCCGACAGGATCGCGGTGATGTACGCGGGCCGGATCGTGGAGTCCGCGCCGGTGCACGACATCTACAAGGCGCCCGCCCACCCGTACACCAAGGGCCTGCTGGACTCGATCCCGCGCCTGGGGCACAAGGGCCGGGAGCTCTACGCCATCAAGGGCCTGCCGCCCAACCTCCAGGCGATCCCGCCCGGTTGCGCGTTCCACCCGCGCTGCCCCATGGCCCGGGACGTGTGCCGCACGGACGTACCGCCCCTGTACGAGGTCTCCGAAAGCCGCGCGAGCGCCTGCCACTTCTGGAGGGAGTGCCTGGATGGCAGAGCAGACGGCTGAGCGGACGGCCGAGCCGATCCTGGAGGTCAGCGGGCTCGTCAAGCACTACCCGCTCACCCGGGGCGTCCTGTTCAGGAAGCAGATCGGGTCGGTCAAGGCGGTCGACGGCGTCGACTTCACCCTGGCCCGGGGCGAAACGCTCGGCATCGTGGGCGAGTCCGGCTGCGGCAAGTCCACGGTCGCGAAGATGCTGTGCAACCTGGAGCGGCCCACCGCGGGCGAGATCCGCTACCGGGGCGAGGACATCACCCGGCTGTCCGGCCGGGCGCTGAAGGCGGTGCGCCGCAACATCCAGATGGTGTTCCAGGACCCGTACACCTCGCTCAACCCCCGTATGACGGTGGGCGACATCATCGGCGAGCCGTACGAGATCCACCCCGAGGCGGCCCCCAAGGGCGACCGGCGCCGCAGGGTGCGGGAGCTGCTGGACGTGGTCGGCCTCAATCCGGAGTACATCAACCGCTATCCGCACCAGTTCTCCGGCGGCCAGCGCCAGCGCATCGG
Source organism: Streptomyces sp. NPDC091412 (assembly GCF_044756885.1). NCBI lineage: Bacteria > Bacillati > Actinomycetota > Actinomycetes > Kitasatosporales > Streptomycetaceae > Streptomyces > Streptomyces sp. NPDC091412. The sequence goes on from NZ_JBIVTV010000002.1 coordinate 316,830, forward strand.
CATCGCGCGGGGACTGGCCCTGCGTCCCGAGATCATCGTCGCCGACGAGCCGGTCTCCGCGCTCGACGTCTCGGTGCAGGCCCAGGTGATCAACCTGATGGAGCGGCTTCAGGACGAGTTCGACCTGTCCTACGTCTTCATCGCGCACGACCTGTCGATCGTGCGGCACATCTCCGACCGGGTGGGGGTCATGTACCTCGGGCGGATCGTCGAGATCGGCACCGACGAGCAGATCTACGACCATCCGACGCACCCCTACACCCAGGCGCTGCTGTCCGCCGTTCCCGTGCCGGACCCCGGGGCACGGGAACGCCGGGAGCGGATCATCCTCTCGGGAGACGTGCCGTCCCCGACGAACATCCCCTCCGGCTGCCGCTTCCGCACCCGCTGCTGGAAGGCGCGGGAGCGCTGCACGCTGGAGGTGCCGGAGCTGGCGGTGCCCGCGGAGTTCCGGCACGACACCGGGCCGGCGGTGCACCCCTCGGCGTGCCACTACGCGGCGGAGCTCCAGGTGGTGCCGCCGGAGGAGCGGGACACCGGGGGACAGGGCAGCGGCACCAGGGCACCGTGACCGCTTCGGCGCGCGGACGCCCCTCACGGCCCGGGACGGGGCCGGGGCGGCGTGTCGCGTGCCCCCGGCCCCAGGCCCGTGTGCGGTGTCCCGCCGGCGCTCAGCCGAGCCCGAGGGAACGCTTGAGGAAGTCCACCTGGAGCAGCAGCAGGTTCTCGGCGACCTGCTCCTGCGGAGTCATGTGGGTGACCCCGGACAGCGGCAGCACCTCGTGCGGGCGCCCGTCGGCGAGCAGGGCGGAGGACAGCCGCAGGGCGTGGGCGACCACCACGTTGTCGTCGGCCAGACCGTGCACGATCATCAGCGGCCGGTGCGGCTCGGCGGGCGAGGACAGCCCGTCGTCGGTGACCAGGGAGCTGTGGGCGTACACCCCGGGAGCCTGCTCCGGGTCGCCCAGATACCGCTCGGTGTAGTGGGTGTCGTACAGGCGCCAGTCGGTGACCGGGGCGCCCGCGATGCCCGCGTGGAAGACGTCCGGGCGGCGCAGCACGGCCAGGGCGGCCAGGTAGCCGCCGTAGGACCAGCCGCGGATCGCCACCCGGTTGAGGTCGAGCGGATACGTCTTGGCAAGGTCCCGCAAGGCCTCGATCTGGTCGTCGAGGGTGACCGTGAAGTCGTGGTGGACGGCCTTCTCCCAGGCGGGGGAGCGGCCCGGGGTGCCGCGGCCGTCGGCGACGACCACCGCGAAGCCCTGGTCGGCGAACCACTGGGAGGTGAGGTGCGCGTTGTGCGCGGCCGCCACGCGGGAGCCGTGCGGGCCGCCGTAGGGGTCGAGGAGGACGGGCAGGGGGGCGGAGGCGGCAGTGTCACGGGGGTAGTCCGTAGGCATAAGCACGGCGCACGGGATTCTGCGTGCGCCCCCCTGGGTGAGGGTCACGCGCGGGGACAAACCAGGATCTTCCGCGTGGGAGCGGATGGTGGCCACCGTCCGGCCCTCGCGCACCACCCGCACCCGGGCGCCCGGCCGGTCGAGCGTGGCGGAGACGAGGACGGCCACGCCCCCGGCGCGCACCGCCGTGTGCACACCGGGCTCCTGGCTCACGCGCTCCACGCCCAGCTCGTTGACGCGGTAGACGTGCACCTCACCGGTCTCCGGCTCGGCCGCCTCCTCGCCGGCCGAGGCGGAGACCAGCACGTCGTCGTCCGACACGTCCAGCACGGCCCGCACGTGCAACTGCGCTCCCGTGAGCGGTCGTTCACCGACCGCCAGCACCCGCGCTCCGCCTTCGTCGGCGAGTCGCACGAGCTGCCCGGAGGGGGACCAGCACGGCACTCCGGGGAAAAGATCCAGCCAATCTGGATCTTCGTCCGCGTGCACCATACGGGTCGCGCCGGACTCCGGGTCCACCGCCAGGTACAGCTGGCTGCGCTGGTCGCGCGCCTGTACGAGAAGCAGTGGCGCCCCTGCCGCTGACCAGTGCACATGAGCCAGATACGGGTAACGGGACCGGTCCCAGAGGACCTCCGTGCGGGTCCCGTCCAGGCCGAACACGAACAACTGTACGTCCGCGTTGGGGGTGCCGGCGGCCGGGTAGGGGACGCGGCTCGGCTCCCGCCCGGGATGCGCCGGATCGGAGATCCACCACCGCCGCACCGGCGTGTCGTCCACACGCGCCACGAGCAGCCGGTCCGACTCCGGCGCCCACCAGAAGCCGCGGGAACGGTGCATCTCCTCGGCCGCGATGAACTCCGCGAGGCCGTAGGTGACGCCCTCGGACTCCGGTTCGGCGAGCGCCCGGTCGCCGTCGCCCTCGGCACCCACCACCCGCAGGGTCCCGTCGGTGACGTAGGCGACGTGCCGTCCGTCGGGGGACGGACGAGGGTCGATCACCGGTCCGGGGACGGGCAGTTCGCGTGCCGTACCCGCTTGCAACTCGGCCGTGAAAAGCCGCCCTGACAAGGCGAAAGACGCCAACTCCGCGGCGGTGTCGGTGGCGTAGCCGACGATGCCCGCGCCGCCCTCGCGGCTGCGTTCGCGGCGGGCCCGTTCCTCGGCCGAGAGGTGCTCGGAGGCGCCGCCGAGGAGGGTGCGCGGGTCGGCGGCCATGCGCTCCGCGCCGTCGCCAAGATCGAGCACCCAAAGGGAGTTGGCCCGGTCGGTGCCGGATCCGGAGCGCAGGAACACCACGCGGGAGGCGTCGGGAGCCACGGTGAACGCGCGCGGCGCGCCGAGCGTGAACCGCTGGGTCCGCGCGTGCCGTCGGGGGAAGGAGACAGGCTCGGTCGTCATGCCATGACCATATTGGCCATGCGCCCCCTTGTGCGGCCGTGCGCCGACCGATGCGCGCGTGCGGATAGTTATGATCGTTAGCGCATAGTGGGTATGAACCTGCTGCCCGCTGTGTGGATTTATCTGCCCCTCATAGTCCGACGACCCCCGATACCCCCGACACCCCCCGCGTCCTGGGATCTTTGGAGGTGAACCGCCGTGGCACTCTCGATTTCGGCGGTGGTGCTGCTGGCGATCATCGTCTTCTTGCTGATCAAGAAGTCGGGCCTCAAGGCCGGCCATGCGGTCGTGTGCATGCTCCTGGGCTTCTACCTGGCGTCCTCCACGGTCGCCCCCACGATCAGCGAACTCACCACGAACATCGCGGGGATGATCGGCAACTTCAAGTTCTAGTCCCCGTGGGCTGTGCCCTCGGTGGTGGGGCGGCACCTGCCCCACCACAGGCGGGTGTCCGCCTCAGCAGCGGATGGCGCTCGCCGGCAGGGCGGAGCGGAAGTCGCCACGGAGGTCCTTGAGCCCCTCGTTGGGCTGGATGATCACCCTGGTGCCCATGTAGTCGTCCTTGCTCCACACGCACCAGGACTCGTTGGTGCGGTTCCATGCCGAGCGTGCCGAGGGCAGGTTCTGCCGCTTCACGTCGTCCGTCCCCTTCACGTAGCTGCCGCGGCGGCCGGTGCCGTTGGAGAACTCGTAGAGGCAGAAGTGGTCGATCGCGCAGACCGCCGCGGCCGATGCCGGGGCCGAGGAGGGGGCCGCCGGACCGGCGGGCAGCAGGGCGGCGGCAGCGGTCGCGGCCACCATGGCCCCGACGGTCAGGAACTTGCGCATGTCATCCCTTTCGGAGTGCGTACCGGGCATGAAAAGGATCACCAATCGGACGCAATGCCGCCAATTCCCTGAAAGGGTGGCATTTCTGCAGAGTTGTTCTGGAATGGTCACCGGCTGCGCGCTCCGCCCTGTCAGTCCTTGAGGCGTACGACACGAAGCGGGTCCAGGACTCCGGCGTCATCGCGAGCCGGGGGCCCTCGATGTACTTCGAGTCGCGGACGTGAACCGTGCTGGAGGCGATGGCGACGCCCTCGCCGACCGCTGGGGCGTGGCCGAGGAGCGTTTCCCGCGCAAGACCATCTGGGCCGAACTGCGCCTGTCGCCACCGGAACCCGCGCCCACGGGTTCCGGTGCCGCCGACGGCTGAAAGCAAAGGAACGAGGGAGAAAGAACCCCCACCAAGCCCCACCCCTCCCGCCCGTGGCCCGCGCTCACTCGGGAGGGTGAACATCCCCGGCGCGGCTGGATTTCACAGCCCCCGGCGGCTCTACGCTCAGCCCAGCACGACAACCGCAGACATGCGACGGCCCCCGCCGGGACGGCAATCCCAGTGCGAGGGCCTGACCACCGAGGAAGAGGCAACTTCCCGATGGGTATCCAGAACCCTAGCGTGCCCTCTCACGCCCAGTTCCGTATTGCGGGCGACAAGGACCCGAACCGGGACCACCACACCGGTGGACTGGTCCACGACAACACCCGCCACACCACGCGCTTCACGGTGATCGGCAACCACCTGGCCCAGCACCGCGAGCTGTCGCTGCTCGCCATCGACCTCGGCGTGCACCTCCAGTCGCTGCAGAAGGGCGCCCGCGTCGACATCAAGACCCTCACGGCGCGCTTCCCTGAGGGGGCCACCCGTATCGGCGCCGCCCTGCGGGAGTTGGAGGCCCACGGTTACCTGCGCCGCGTCCGCGAACGCGTGCCCGGCGGCCGTATCGTCACCCGGACGATCTCCTGCAACCAGCCGGCCGCAGGCCGCCGTCACCGCGACGAAGCGCCCCACACCGCGCCCGACGCACCGCACCGCCCGGCGACGACAGAGCCGAAGCGGGAGCAATGTGAGAAGCAGGCGGCGCGCGAGATGGGCCGGGCACGCGAGAAGCGCGCTCCCCGCAAGCCGCTTCCCGGTGTCCCGCGCCCCGCGTACCCCGCCCCTGCCCTCCTCAAGGCGGCCTCCGACCTCCTCGGGGGCCTCCGCCGCCACGACTCCCGCCTCCTGCTCTCCGCCTGCGACACGGCCCACCTGGCCCCGGGAGTCGCCGCCTGGCTGGAACGTGAAGTGGGCCCCGCCGCCGTACGCCATGCCCTGACCGCCGATCTCCCGCCCGAGGGACTGCGGCGGCCCGCTGCCGTTCTGGCCCACCGCCTCGCCGCCCAGCTCCCGCCGCCACTCCCGTTCCGCGCCCCGGCCGCCCCTCCGCCCGTGCGGCATCCGCTCCAGACCTGCGCGGGCTGCGACCGCGCCTTCCGCGCCCCCGAACCCGGCCGCTGCCGCGACTGCCGAACCGATCTCCAGGAGGACGCCTAGCATGAACGTGACGATCCTTGCCCCTGGGCACAGACGACGAGGAGCGAGCGCCATGGCCGTCGTACCGGACAACGCGAAGCAGGGCGGCTCCCACCTGTACCGGGCCATGCGCGACTTCGTTCAGTCCGCGGACGACACGCTGCCGGGCAAATTCGAGATCACCAGGGAAGGGATCGTCCACGACAGGATGTCGCCCAGCGGCCGCCACGAGCTGACCGCACTGCGGCTCCGGAAGCGCCTGGAAAAGGTGATGCCGGAAGAGATCGTCGCCCATACCGGCGAGCCCGACGTGGAGAACGAGCCCGAAGGCGTCATGCGCCGCCCGGACGTGATGGTGATCGCCGAAGAGGACATGGACACCGAGGGGTCCATCGATCCCCGAACGCTCATCGCCGCCATCGAGATCGTCTCCCGTTCGAACCCGAGCAATGACTGGGTGGGCAAAGCGCGGGACTATCCGCTGCTCGGCATTCCCGTCTACGCCGTCTTCGACCCGCGCACCGGCGAAGGCGCCGTCTTCACCGATATCCACCCCACCCCGGACGGCCCCCGCTATGCGACCCGCAAGGACTTCGTCTACGGCGAGGACGTCACCATCGGCGACTGGACGATCTCGACGGACGGGCTGCCGCGCTACCAGGACGAGAGCACAGCGGCAGCCGATGCGTGAGCACTCGGACCGATACCGTCGGCGGTGAACAATCAGGCTGATCGCGCTCACGCCACGCGTGGCCACAGCCAGAGCCGGCGTATCAGCCCGTTCCAGCGGCCCGCTGCTGTCAGAGGCCGGCGCAGATGCCCCTTGCCTTTTGGAGGGACTGCTTGCCCTCCTTGTCGATGTCATGGATCCGCTCATAGCCCAACATCACTTGCATGACGGCTTCCGCGAGTGGCTTGTACTGACGGTCGCCCGCGGCTGCCGATGCCGAAAGGTCACTGGCGCCCGCGAGCCGGTGCATCGACACGTCGAACTCCGACCCATTGGTCTCGAGCTTTGCTTCATCCAGTCGATCGAGGGCGCGGCACGCATCGCGTGCGTCGTCTGCCGGGGCAGACGCACTGGTCCGGCTGTCACCGCTGAGACCCCATGCCGCGCCCACGGTGCCTCCGCCGGCCAAGAGGCCGATCACCAGCACGGCGACCAGGATGCCGACAGGGCGACGGGGAGGCACGGGTACCGCGGAGGCCGACCGGACGGGAGAACTGCATTGCGGCTGGGTCGACATGGTGCCAACTTACGGCGTGCACATGTCTAATGGATCACGTTGCCACCGGTGATCGCCGACGCCGCAGCCGGGCGGCTCACCGGCCCCTCGTAGGGTTGGCCCCATGACGGAACGGGCCGCTCGGCGGCTGATGCTGGTGCACGCGCATCCCGACGACGAGTCGATCAACAACGGCGCGACCATGGCGCGGTACGCGGCCGAGGGCGCCCTGGTGACGCTGGTGACCTGCACGCTCGGGGAGCTGGGCGAGGTCATCCCGGAGGAGCTGCGGCACCTGGAGGGGTCGGCCGGGCTCGGGGCGTACCGGAGGCAGGAGCTGGCCGCGGCCATGCGGGAGCTCGGAGTCGAGGGCTTCCGGCTGCTCGGCGGGGCCGGGCGGTACCGGGACTCCGGGATGATGGGGCTCGCCGACAACGACGACCCGGACTGCCTGTGGCAGGCCGGCCTCGACAGCGCCGCCGAACACCTCGTCGCCGTGATCCGGGAGGTGCGCCCGCAGGTCCTCGTCACCTACGACGACAACGGCGGCTACGGCCACCCCGACCACATCCAGGCCCACCGGATCGCGATGCGCGCCGCGGACCTGGCTGCCGACCCCGCCGTACGCCCCGACCTCGGCGAGCCCTGGCGGATCGCCAAGGTGTACTGGAACCGCGTCCCGCGTCCGGTCGCCGAGGCCGCCTTCGCACGGCTGAAGGACGACCTGCCGGGGCTGCCGTTCGACGAGCCGGCGACGATCGGCGACGTTCCCGGAGTCGTCGGCGACGAGCGCGTCACCACGGCGGTCGACGGCAGCGCGTACGCCGCCGCCAAGACCGCCGCGATGGCCGCGCACGCCACCCAGATCGCGATGGCCGAGCCGTACTTCGCCCTGTCCAACCAGCTCGCCCAGCCGCTCTTCACCACCGAGTTCTACGAGCTGGTGCGCGGGGAACCCGGAGCCGGGAAGGGGGAGCGGGAGACCGACCTGTTCGCCGGGATCGATCTGTTCGCCGCGGCCGAGAAGGAGGCGTCATGAGTTCAGAGGGAGGGGGCCCGATGCTCGCGCAGCCCCTCAAGCCGCCCTCCGCCGGGCGGGCCGCCGCGTATCTCGGGCTCTTCCTGCTCGGCGCGGTGGTCGCGGTCGCGGGCGCCCTGGTGCAGGCCGCCTGGTTCCCCGGCGGGCTGCTGCTCGCGCTCGCGGGCGCCGCCGGGCTGTTCCTGGGCGGGGCCCGGGCCGCGCGCAGCCGGGGCGGGGCCGTGGCGGGCGCGGCCGGCTGGGTGGTCACCGTGTTCGTGCTCACCGCCGGCCGCCCCGAAGGCGACTTCTTCTTCGCGGCCGCGAGCGGCTCCTATCTCTTCCTGCTCGGCGGCATGGCCGTTGCTGTGATCTGCGCCACCCTTGCGCCGGGGCGGCAACGGCACGACCGCGACGCCCGACTTGGCAAGTGACGTACCACTTCTTCCCGTGGGACCGGTGCGTGTCCGGTGGGGGTTTACCCAGCGGTCCTGGGATAAGGGCCCGGAGTGGCCAGTATGGTGGTGCGCGCGCCGCCGAGCCGCCCGCACTGAGGTCGTAACGTGCGGCGGAGCCAATCGGGAGAACCTGCCTTGAGTCGTGAAACTGACACTCCGTCGTCCGGGCCCAACGGGCGCGGCGGAGCCGCCTACCCCTCGGGGACCCCGCCGTACGGAATCCCGGCGGTCTCCGACGACCGTGCGGACGCGGGCCGTTCGGCCACGCAGCCCGAGGAACGCAAGACGGAGACCACGCTGACGACCCGGATCCGGATCAACATCCCCGGATCCCGGCCGATCCCGCCGGTCGTCGTGCGTACGCCCGTCTCCTCGGAGGGATCCGAGAACAGCGCCCAGGACACCGGCGGCGAGGCCCAGCAGCCGCCCGCCCCGGCGCCCGAGGCCGCCGTCGAGCCGCCCGCCGAACCCGCGGCACCGGCCGAGGAGAAGGTGACGAGCGACTGGTTCGCGCCCCGCAAGCCCCAGGCGAACAAAGGCGGTCAGGGCGGCGGCTCCACCAACGGCGCGGGACTGCCGGGCGGTTCGGGCGCACCCGCGGCGAACGGTTCGGGCCCCGGCGCCTCCGGTCCGGGAACCTCCGTCCCCGGGTCCTCGGGCGCCGGCTCCTCCGTTCCGGGCTCCTCCGGCGGGGCCCGCCCCGGCGGCGTGGTCGGCTCCATGAACGTGCCCGGCGCGGCCAACGGCTCCCGCCCCGGCTCCACCAACGGCGCCGGGCTGCCCGGGGTCACCGGCGGCCCCGTCGCCCCCGGCCACGGCGGCGGCACCGGGTCCTTCGACGTCACCGAGGCGCTGGCCGCGGGCCCGCTCTCCGGCGGCCCCCGCCCCGGCGACGAGCCGCGCCGCGAGGACCTTGCGTACTTCTCCGACAACGGGCACGACGGCCGGGGCGGCCCGAGCGGCACCGGCGGCCTGGGCGGTCCGGGCGCCCCCGGTGTGCCGGGCGGCCCGCAGGGCCCCACGGGCCCGACGGGCGGCCCCGTCACCGGCGACGGACCGCTGCGGCCGCCCGGGGTCGGCGCACCCGCGGGTCCCGCCGCGGGCGCGGGACACCCGGCCGGTGCACACGGCGCGCACACGGCGCGCTCCGGCGGCGGTCTGAGCGACGACACCGCGGTCCTCACCCCGCAGCAGCAGGTTCCGGAGCCGGGCACCCCCGGTTACGGCGCCCGGCCGGACAACGTCTCCGGGAACACCGTCACCAGCGGCATGCCCGTGATCCAGCCCGGTCCCGGCTCGCCGTTCGGGCCGGAGGCCGACTGGAGCGGGCCGCAGGCGCACATGCCGCCGGGACTGTCCGAGCCGGCCCCGCAGAGCGCCGCCGCGGCCCCCGCCGCGCCCAAGGCCAAGAAGAAGGGCCGCAACAAGCTCGTCCTGCTCTGCGGCGCCGTGATCGTCGTCGCCGGTGTCGCCTACGGCGCCGGGCTGCTGATGAACCACTCCGACGTGCCCAAGGGCACCACCGTGCTCGGCGTCGACATCGGCGGCGGCACCCGTGACGACGCGGTCAAGAAGCTCGACGACGCCTTCGGCGGCCGGGTGAACCAGCCGCTGAAGCTGTCGGTCGAGGGCAGGACCGTCACCCTCAAGCCCGACCAGGCCGGGCTCCAGTTGGACACCCAGGCCACAGCCAGCTCGGCCGCGACGAGCGACTACAACCCCATGTCGGTGATCGGCTCGCTGTTCGGCAACCACCGGGTGATCGAGCCGCGGATGCCGGTCGACGAGGAGAAGCTCCAGGTCGCCCTGCAGAGCGTCTCGGGCGGCGACGGGTCGATGACCGAGGGCGGCATCAAGTTCCAGTCCGGCAAGGCCGTCGCCGTGTACGGCAAGCCGGGCAAGGGCATCGACGTCGGCGGCTCGACCCGGCTGGTCCAGCAGGCGTACCGCACGCAGGTGGAGACGGGCACGGCCACGCCGGCCCAGCTGCCCACGGTCACCAAGCAGCCGACAGTGTCCAACGCCGAGGTCGACCGGATGATGAAGGAGTTCGCGGAGCCGGCGATGTCGGGCATTGTCGCGATCGAGGCGGGCGGGGTGGAGGTCAAGTTCAGCCCCCAGAACTCCCTGTGGAGGTTCCTCGCCGTCAAGCCGGTCGGCAACAAGCTGGTCGAGTACTACGACAAGGCCGCGCTGAAGGAGCTGTACGGCGGCGCCTACGACAGCGTGCTGATCACCCGGGGCAACGGCAAGAAGACCCCCGTGACGCCCGAGGACGTCATCGGTGCTATGCACAAGGCCCTGCTCGGCAAGACGGCGGCGGACCGGGTCGGTGTGATCGAGACCAACCCGAGCTAGTGCGGTGACCGGAGAGGTTCACCGGCTCGCGGCGCCCGGCACGGCACTCCCCCAGCCTTCGGCCGGGGGTACCCCCACGCCGCGTTGTCGCATCACCCGAGTACATCCCGTACGTGGGCAATGCTCCGCCTTGCGATGTTCCCCCACTGCCTGAAGGGCGTGGGAGGTGCCCCCAGCACCGGACGCCGTGAGCTTCCCGGCAAACCTTTCCGGCCGCAGCACTGGCGGCGAGCAGTTCGAGGGGGCGTCCCGGTCCATGGCCGGGGCGCCCTCTGACGTTCGGAGGGCATCCGGATGCTGCTTGCGAATGACCGAAATTGATCCCTCCTGTACTTGTGTGACCCCCTAGGATCACTCCGGCGCATGGGCCGAACCAAGTTCACCCCATGGGGTCGGGGATTCGTTGTGCGCTCATTCCAGCGCCCTGCCGACTTCAGTGGGTATGAGGACAGGATTGGTGAGTGGATGAGCGCAAGGAAGAAAGCCCTCGTGGGGCTGGCGAGCGCGGCGCTGGTTCTGGGATTCAGCGGCACCGCCTTCGCCGGCAGTTACAACGGTGTGTGTGAGTCCTCGGGTGGTGGCGAGGTGTGCATCTACAGACTCGCGAACTACAGCGGCGGCCTGTACGACACGCTCTACAGCAAGCCCAACTACAACGGCAGCACGTACTACGGCACCAGCACCCTCATCGACAACACCATGTCCTCGGTGAAGAACATGGACCCTGACACCTTGGTGTACTTCTACCAGTACTCCGGTTACACCGGTAACCTCACCGCCATTCCCCCGGGTGAACAGATCAATCAGGTACCCAACGACAACACGGCGAGTTCGCACTGCTTCGGCTCGAACTCCGCCTGCCCGAACTGAACGCGACGATGCGCCCCTTTCTCGGGGCGCATCCCGTTCGGAGCTTCTCCAGCGAAGAAAGCGTCTGAATTGATGCGGAAGAGCTCAGTGGCCGTCGGCGTTGCCGTCCTTTCCGTCGTGGTGCTGTCGGCATGTCAATCGGGTGGCCGGACGGGGAGCGAACCCGAGATCTCTTCCTCTCCGGTCACGAAGACCGTTGCCGGTGTCCCGGCGCCGGTCCTTCCCCTTGATTCCTATGGCGTCAGCGCGGAGCAGCGAGCCGTTCTCGACCAGGCCGTCGACGAACTGGCCGGTACGTGCATGAAGGCGAAGGGATATACCTGGCCCGCTCGTCCGAAGCGGCTGGGCGTGGCGCGTTCGGCCAATGAGCGGCGCTACGGGGTCACCGACCCCGGCACCGTGCGCGTGTACGGCTATCACCTGGCTCCGCCGGCCGGCGTGACCGCCGAGCAACTGGCCGAGGAGACGCGGCAGGAGAAGAAGCGCAAGGCCCTCATGACGGATGCGCTCACCAAGGCCTACACCGGCCGTGACGGGGCGACGACCGGAACGAGCCTCACGGGCGGCTGCCGCGGCGAGGCCCTGAAGCAGCTCGGCCTGCTCCGGCTGGAGGCGTTGAACGCCGTTGACCTGGCGCAGCAGCAAGGATGGAAGCGTACGGAGGCGGACAGCCGGGCCAAGGCCGTGAACGCCAAGTGGAGTGCCTGTATGAAGAAGGCCGGCCACACCTACGCGGATCCCCATGCCGCCGCCGGCGACCCGGCCTGGTGGACCGAGGGCGAGGGAGACTCCGCCGCCCTGAAGAAGACCCGTGCCGCCGAGATCGCCACCGCGGTGGCCGATGTGAAATGCAAGCAGCAGGTGGACTACGTGACGGTCTGGCAGTCCGTCGAGACCACCTACCAGAACAAGATCATCGAGGCCAACAAGCAGGACCTCGAAGACGTTCGGCAGCGGTGGCAGAGCGCTCTGCGGAAGGCGGCCCAGGTGCTCCGCTGAGCTGAGCCGGCGGCCGGCCGGCCGCCGCGCGGCGCCATGACATCTGTCATGCGGTAGTCAGGACCGCCGACACTGCCCGGCGCCCCCGCCCGTCGGCCAGCATGGCGGCCATGACGACAACAGCGGAGCGAGCCGGCACCACCACGGTGGTGGGGTTCGACCAGGTGACCAAGAGTTACGGGGACGTACGGGCCGTGGACGGGCTGACCCTCGCCCTGCGTCCGGGCGAGACCGTGGCCCTGCTCGGCCCGAACGGCGCCGGCAAGTCGACCACCCTCGACCTGCTGCTCGGCCTCCGGCAGCCCGACAGCGGCACCGTCAGCGTCTTCGGCACCAGCCCGCGCGAGGCGATCGTCGCCGGGCGCGTGGGCGCCATGCTGCAGAGCGGCGGGCTGATGGAGGACGTCACCGTCGCGGAACTGGTGCGGCTCGCCTGCGACCTGCACCCCAAGCGGTACAAGACCGCCGACGTGCTGGCCCGGGCCGGCATCTCCCGGATCGCCGACCGCAAGGTGAACAAGCTCTCCGGTGGGCAGGCCCAGCGCGTCCGCTTCGCCCTGGCCACCGCCGGCGACAGCGACCTCGTCGTGCTGGACGAGCCGACCACCGGCATGGACGTCTCCGCCCGCCAGGCCTTCTGGGCCACCATGCGCGAACAGGCCGACCAGGGCCGCGCGGTCCTGTTCGCCACGCACTACCTGGAGGAGGCCGACGCCATCGCCGACCGGGTGCTGGTGCTGCACCGGGGACGGCTGCTGGCCGACGGCACCGCCGCCGAGATCAAGGCGACGGCGGGGGCGCGACGCGTCTCCTTCGACCTTCAGGGCCCCATCGACGAGGCCGCCCTGCGCGGTCTGCCCTTCCTGACCTCGATGACCGTGAGCGGGCAGACCGTCCGCTTCCAGTCCTCCGACGCCGACGCGACCGTGCACGCCCTGTACGGGCTCGGCGTCTACCCCCGCAACCTCGAAGTCGCCGGGCTCGGGCTCGAGCAGGCCTTCGTCGCCATCACCGAGGCCGAGGAGGCCAGGCAGTCGTGAACAGTCTGATCCGGCTGGAGCTCGCCCGCGCCCTGCGCAACCGCAAGTTCCTGTTCTTCTCGGTGCTCTACCCCTCGATCCTCTTCCTGATCATCGCGGGCAAGGCGGACGGCGTCACCAAGGTCGACGGCACCGGCCTGACCGTCCCGACGTACATGATGGTCTCCATGGCCTCCTTCGGCGCGCTCACCGCCGTGCTCATGGGCAACAGCGAGCGCATCGCCAAGGAGCGTGAGAGCGGCTGGGTACGGCAGCTGCGCCTCACCCCCCTGCCCGGGCGCGGCTACGTCCTCGCCAAGACCGCCGGCGCCGCCGTGGTCAGCCTGCCGTCCATCGTCGTCGTCTTCGTGGTCGCCGCCGCCGTCAAGCAGGTCCGCCTGGAGGCCTGGCAGTGGCTCGCCCTCACCGGCGCGATCTGGGCCGGCAGCCTGGTCTTCGCCGCGCTCGGCGTCGCCATCGGCTACCTCGCCACCGGGGACGCCGTCCGCCCGATCACCATGATCATCTACTTCGGTCTGTCCATGCTCGGCGGTCTGTGGATGCCCTCGACCACCTTCCCGCGGTGGCTTCAGGACATCGCCGAGTGGCTTCCCACGCACGCGTACGCTGCACTGGGGCGGGCGATCGAGGAGAGCCAGGCCCCGCACGCGAAGGACATCGCCATCCTCGTCGTCTTCTTCGCCCTGTTCGCGGGCGGCGCGGCCTGGCTGTACCGGAAGGACACGCTGAAGGCGTGAGCGCCATGACGGAAGACCTGCGGCCCGGCGAAGCCCGCGCGGACCGGCTGATGCGCATGGGGGAACCGCCCCGGAACGGGGGCGAGGCGCTGCGCAAACTGGTGTGGATCCTGCCCTGGCTGATCTTCCTCAGCTCGCCGGTGCACGATCTGGTCTCGGGCGCCCACACGGCCGCCGCCACCGCGGCCGGCTGGGCGGGCCTCGCGGCCTTCACCGGCACCTATCTGACGCTGGTCTACCGGAACATGGGCCGGCCGTTCTCCGGGGCGGTCGTCGGCTGGCTCGTCGCCGTGCTCGGCGCGCTCTCCGTCGTGCTGTGCCTGACCCTCGGTTCACCGTGGATCGGCCTGTTCGTGTACGTCTCCGTGGCCTGCGGCGCGACGAACCCGCTGCGGATCGCCTACTGGACGATCCCGCTGACCACGGCCGTGATGCTGCTCGTCGCCCGGCACACGGGCGCCGAGGGCGAGTGGACCCTGTTCCTGCTGGTGATGCTCGTCGGCTTCGCGATGACCGGCGTACGGCAACTCGTGCGCACCACGATCGACCTGCGCAAGGCCCGCGCCACCGTGGCCCAGCTCGCCGCCAACGAGGAGCGGCTGCGCCTCGCCCGCGACCTGCACGACCTGCTCGGCCACTCACTCTCGCTGATCACGCTGAAGAGCGAGCTGGCCGGCCGGATGCTGCCGGACCACCCCGACAAGGCGGCCCAGCAGGTCGCCGACATCGAACAGGTCAGCCGCCAGGCCCTGGTCGACGTCCGCGAGGCCGTCACCGGCTACCGCCGCCCCCGCCTGCACGCCGAACTGGCGGGCGCCCAGGTGGCGCTGACCGCCGCCGACGTCGCCGCCGACGTGCCCGCCGAGCCCGACCTGCACGGCGTCCCCGAGGAGAGCGAGTCCGCGCTCGCCTGGGCGCTGCGCGAGGCGATCACCAACGTCGTACGGCACAGCGGCGCGACCCGGTGCACCGTCGACCTGGTGCGCCGCCAGACCCTGGACGGGCCGTTCCTGGAACTGTGCGTCGAGGACAACGGCTCGGGCGGCTCCGGCAGCGTGGGCAAGGGCCCCGGCAACGGTCTGACGGGACTGGCCGAGCGCCTGGGGAAGGCGGGCGGGCAACTGGAGGCGGGGCGCGCCGGGCGGGGCTTCCGGCTCGTCGCCCGGGTGCCTCTCGCCTCCCCCGCGGACGTAGGATCCCCGGCATGAGCCGAACGATCAAGGTCCTCCTGGCCGAGGACCAGTCGATGGTCCGCGAGGCACTGGCCGCCCTGCTCGGCCTCGAGGAGGACATCGAGGTCGTCGCCCAGGTGGCGCGCGGGGACGAGGTCGTGGCGGCGGCGCACGCCCACGGCGTCGACGTGGCCCTGCTCGACATCGAGATGCCCGGCTGCACCGGCATCGAGGCGGCCGCCCGGCTCCACAAGGATCTGCCCGCGGTGAAACTGGTCGTACTCACCACCTTCGGCCGCCCCGGCTATCTGCGCAGCGCCATGGAGGCGGGCGCGGACGCGTTCCTGGTCAAGGACGCCCCGGCCGCGCAACTCGCCGCGGCGGTACGGAAGGTCCTCGGCGGCGAGCGGGTCATCGACCCCACGCTGGCCGCGGCGGCGCTGGCCGAGGGCGCCAACCCGCTGACCGACCGGGAGCGCGAGGTCCTGCGCGCCGCGGCCGACGGCTCCACCAACGCCGAGCTGGCCGCGGCCCTCCACCTGTCCCAGGGCACGGTCCGCAACTACCTGTCGACCGCGATCCAGAAACTCGCGGTGCGCAACAGGACGGAAGCGGTGCGCATCGCACGGGAGAAGGGCTGGCTGTAGCAGCGCTCGCCGGGTGGGCCGGGCGGCCGCGCGAGCGCCCCCGGCGGCCTCGGCCCGGCTTCAGTTCAGCAGGGCCCGCGCGGCCCGCGCCTGCCCCCGCACCTGCTCGGCCGCGGGCTCGTCCACCGCGCCCACCACGTCGGCGTACGCCTCCAGCTCCCGGGCCCCGCCCACGAAGTCCCCGCGCTGCACCAGCAACTGCGCCCGCTCGTAACGCAGCCGCGCCGGATGCGACGGCAGCAGCAGCGACAGCTCCACCGCCCACAGCGCCACGTCCGACCGCTCGGGCCGTATGGCCGCCCAGGCCCGGATGTTGTTCAGGATCCGGGACACGACCTCCGAGGGAGAGGCGGGCACCAGCATCGACGGGTGCAGCGGCGCGCCCGTCGCCCCGACCACCAGCAGTTCGGCGTCCGCCCCCGTGAGCACCCGGCCCCCGTCGAACGGGTCCGCGAGCACCTGCTCCCCGGCCTCCCCGAACCCCACGACGAAGTGCCCGGGCAGCGCGACCCCGTACACCGGCGCTCCGGCCCGCCGCGCGACCTCCATCCACACCACCGACAGCAGGATGGGCAGCCCGCGCCGCCGCACCAGCACCTCGTGCAACAGGGACGACTCCAGCCGCTGGTAGTCCGCCGCCGAGCCGTGGAAGCCGTACCGCTCGCCGAGCAGTTCGCACAGGGCCCGCGCCCAGTCCCGCGGCCCGCCCGGCCGGTACGGCAGCTGCCCCGCGAGCCGGTCCAGCTCCAGCTGCGCCGCGTCCATGCCGGCCTCGTCCAGCGCCCCGTCGGCCGCCGCGCCCACCAGCAGGCACAGCGTCGCGAGGTCCGGCCGCTCGGACCGTACCTCCTCGCCGAACCACCGGCGCACCGCGGCGGACCGTTCCGGAGACGGCGGATGCAGGGGACGCATAGCAGGCTCGTGCCCTTTCACGACGATCCCTACGACGGACGAGCGCCGGAGTTTCGCGGGGGCCCCGACGGGAGCCCCGGCGCGGACTCCGCCCGTGACGGCCGCGGGTGGCCGCCGTCGCCGGATTCCGGGGCGCGGTAGTGGTGGTACGCGTGGTGCGCGCCGAAGCCCATTCCGGCGTACAGCGCCCGCGCCGCGGCGTTGTCGCTCTCGACCTGGAGCCAGGCCGCCGACGCGCCCTCGTCGAGGGCCCTGCGGGCGAGCGCGGCGAGCACGGTGGTGGCGAGCCCCCGTCGCCGCAGCGCCGGATCCACCTCGACTGCGGCGAAGGACGCCCAGCGGCCGTCGACGACGCACCGTCCGATCGCCGCGGGGACAGCGCCCTCACCGGGCACCGTCGCGAACCACACCGACGGCCCGCTGCCGAGCACCTTCAGGGCCACCTCGCTCACCCCCTTGCGCTGGTACCGCGCAAGCCACGCCTCGTCGGCCGTGCGGGACAGCACGACCTCGGAGCCCTCGGCCCGGTCGGCGACCGGCGCGAGCGCCCCGATCCACAGCTCGGCGGTCACCTCGCGCACCCAGCCCCGCCGTTCCAGCTCCGCGCACAGCAGTTCCTGCGTGCCGTCGGCGCCGGTGGCCGTCTGGATGTACGCGGGCAGGCCGCGCTCGCCGTACCAGCGTCGTACGGCGGCCAGGGCCGCGTCGAGTGGAAGTCCGGGATCGCCGAGCGGCAGCACCGAGTTGGCGCGGCGGGTGAATCCCGCGGCCGCCCGGAGTTCCCACTCGCCCAACGGCTCGCTCTCCACCGGCCGCCAGGCCCGCGCCGCCGCGCGCGCGAGCTCCTCGTACGTGGCCACCGGGCCCCGCCGCCGGGCCGGTGCGGCCGGTACGACCTTGCCCGCGACCAGGGAGGACTCCGCGATCCGCACGGTCTCGCCACTCTTTCGTGTGATCAGCAGCACACCGTGGTCCCATGATGTGAGAACTCCGACCGTGTCGGTGAACTTCTCACCCGGCGCGCCAGGTTCGCTCAAGCGCCGTATGGAGACCCGTTTGCCCACGTCAGCAGCGGTGATTCGGACCTCGAGGCGTCCTGAAGCCGATATTTCCACAGGTCTGTTCACCCCTCCTGTTCGGATCATGCCCCAGAACGGAGATACTAGGGGCGGGCATCGACGACGCCGCGCTCCCGCGCGCCAGGCGGCGGAGCCTGTGGAGGCCCGCCAGCGCCCTATCGAGGAGGAACGACAGCGTGACCTACGTCATCGCGCAGCCTTGTGTCGACGTCAAGGACAAGGCGTGCATCGAGGAGTGCCCGGTCGACTGCATCTACGAGGGCCAGCGGTCCTTGTACATCCACCCGGACGAATGCGTCGACTGCGGAGCCTGTGAACCGGTCTGCCCGGTCGAGGCGATCTTCTACGAGGACGACACTCCCGAGGAGTGGAAGGACTACTACAAGGCCAA
This sequence comes from Streptomyces sp. NPDC091412, assembly GCF_044756885.1. NCBI lineage: Bacteria > Bacillati > Actinomycetota > Actinomycetes > Kitasatosporales > Streptomycetaceae > Streptomyces > Streptomyces sp. NPDC091412. Next base: position 334,873 of record NZ_JBIVTV010000002.1, read on the forward strand.
CGTCGAGTTCTTCGACGAGCTCGGCTCTCCCGGTGGCGCCAGCAAGCTGGGGCTGATCGAGCGCGACCACCCCATCATCGCCGCGCTGCCGCCGCAGAACCAGTAAGAGCGGCCCGCCTTCGCGCCGCCTCGGTCCCGTACGGCCTGATCGCACTCCAGCGCTCCGCCCGCCGCACGGGACCGAGGCGTTTCCCGGACCAGAAAGTGAGCCTGATCCCCGTGTCCGCACTCTCCGACCGGCTCCCCGCCTTTCCCTGGGACAAGCTGGAGCCGTACAAGAAGACGGCCGCAGCCCATCCGGACGGCATCGTCGACCTGTCGGTCGGCACCCCGGTGGACCCGGTCCCCGACCTGATCCAGAAGGCGCTGATCGCGGCCGCGGACTCCCCGGGCTACCCGACGGTGTGGGGCACGCCCGAACTGCGTGACGCGATCACCGGCTGGGTCGAGCGCCGCCTCGGCGCGCGGGGCGTCACCCACCGGCACGTCCTCCCGATCGTGGGCTCCAAGGAACTGGTCGCCTGGCTCCCCACCCAACTGGGCCTCGGCCCCGACGACAAGGTCGCCTACCCGCGCCTGGCCTACCCGACCTACGAGGTCGGCGCCCGCCTGGCCGGCGCCGAGCACCTCGTCTACTCGGCGACACCGGGCACCGGCGTACCGGGCCCCACGGAGCTGGACCCGGCGGGCCTGAAGCTGCTGTGGCTGAACTCGCCCTCCAACCCCACGGGCCAGGTGCTGCCCAAGGAGGAGCTGAAGAGGATCGTCGCCTGGGCCCGCGAGCACGGCGTGCTGGTCTTCTCCGACGAGTGCTACCTGGAGCTGGGCTGGGAGGCGGACCCGGTCTCGGTCCTGCACCCGGACGTGAACGGCGGCTCGTACGAGGGCATCGTCGCGGTCCACTCGCTGTCCAAGCGCTCGAACCTGGCCGGCTACCGCGCCGCCTTCCTGGCCGGCGACCCGGCCGTCCTCGGCCCTCTGCTGGAGATCCGCAAGCACGGCGGCATGATGACCTCGGCGCCGACGCAGGCGGCGGTCGTGGCCGCGCTCGGCGACGACACCCACGTCCGCGAGCAGCGCGAGCGCTATGCCGCCCGCCGCACGGACCTGCGCCGGGCCCTCCTCGCCCACGGTTTCCGCATCGAGCACAGCGAGGCGAGCCTCTACCTGTGGGCCACCCGCGACGAGTCCTGCTGGACCACGGTCGCCCACCTCGCCGAACGAGGCATCCTGGTCGCCCCCGGCGACTTCTACGGCCCGGCGGGCGCGGACTTCGTACGCGTCGCGCTGACGGCCACGGACGAGCGGGTCCGCGCCGCGGTGGAGCGCCTGGCCGCGTAGTCCGCGACGGCCGTACCCGCGTCCACGCGCGGACGGGCTCCGCACGCCGACGGGGTCCGGGGAGAAGACCCCGGACCCCGTCGGTCGTTCGAGGGGCGCTCAGCCGAAAGGCAGACCGGGGACCGGCAGGGACTGTGTCGGCAGCCCGCCCTTGGCCGCCTTGTTCGTGGCGCCGCCGAGGAGACCTCCGGCGGACCCCGCCGCGTCGCCCGCCGCCTTCCGCGCCGTCGGCGTCGCCTGCTTCACGACCTTGCCACCGGCGTCGCCCGCGACCCCGGCGACGTGCTGCGCGGCGCCGTCCACGGTGTTGCCGACGCTCACCCCGTCCAGGGCGGTCAGCCCACCGAGGTTCGGGGCGGCCGGCAGCTCGGGGGCAGCGCTCGCGGCTCCGGCCGCACCGACCCCCGCGGCCGCTCCCGCAGCGAGGAGCAGCGCGGCACGGGCGATCCGGCGGGTCAGGGGGAGGGACATGTTGCTCCTTCGACGGAGGGAACGGACGCTCTGACTACCGCTCGAAGTCCGCGAAGGTTGCGGCGGGCCAACGTAAAGAGTTGGTAACGCGTCGCATTATCGGGTACGCGTAAAACCGGACAAAGGGCGCTCGGTGCTCGCCGGAGGGCGGCGGCAAAACCCCTTGCCGCCCCTGCTCCCAAGGGCTCCGGCGCCCTTGGGAGGGGTGACACGTCGGGGTGAGGACCCGTACTAACGCCCGGTCGTGGTGATGAGGACCGAGCCCGCCGCCCGCTCCGCTCCGGCGGCACCCCGTGTCTGCGCCGTCCGCCACCGGCTGTCGGTCATCCCGGCCGTCCACTGCCAGCCGCCGTAGGAGACCTGCTCGATGTGCAGCGCGGAGGCGTTGGCCACCGCCCAGTGCGCCAGCTGCCAGCCGCGCTGCCGCGCGCCGCGCCCGGCGGCGGCCGTGTCGTCGGGCACGGGCACCGTCACGGTCCGCCCGTCCCCGCTCGCGGCCTGGCTCGGGGTGGGCGTCGGCGACGGCTTGCCGCCGACCTCCGCGCCCGCCTCCTGCACCACGTCCCGGCCGAAGTCCCGTACGAGCGCGGCACGCACCGCGTCGGGTCCGCTGGTCCGGGTGGGACCCGGGCGGCCCCGGCAGGCCAGCGTGGCCCCGGAGCGCCCGGTGAGCGCGGCGGCGAGCAGCGTCGCGTCCGGCTCGTGCTTGGCGTACGCCTGCGGGAATCCGCTGCGCTGCACGCGCTGTGCGGCCACGGTCAGCGGCAGCCGCGTGTAGCCGGGGACCTTGTTCAGGTGCTCGTAGAAGATCCCCGCCGAGTAGGCCGGGTCCATGATCTCCTCCGGCGTGCCCCAGCCCTGCGAGGGCCGCTGCTGGAACAGGCCGAGGGAGTCCCGGTCGCCGAAGTCGATGTTGCGCAGGGCGGACTCCTGGAGGGCGGTGGCCAGCGCGATGGTCACCGCCCGCTCGGGCATGCCGCGCCCGGTGCCGACGGCCGCGATCGTCGCCGCGTTCACCGCCTGCTCCGGTGTGAACCGGTACGACGCGCCGTCGCCCTTGCCGGAGACGACCTCGCAGCCCGGGCCTCCGGTGCCTCCGGTGAGGTACTGCACCGAGAGGTAGCCCGCGAGCCCGAGAAGGACCACGACGGCCGCCCCGAACCGGAGGAGGCGGCCACGACGCTTGGATGAGGGGGGAGGGTGCGGCACGCCTACAAGGTACTGGAGGCCGGCGGGACGCATGAGGCAGGTGTGAACAACGCGCGGCGACGTACGGGCGGTTCGCCGGGTTAGGGTCGACCGCATGGCCGATAACCCGCTTGACCTCACGCTGGACGCCGCACGCCTGACCGCGCGACTCGTCGACTTCCCCTCGGAGAGCGGCACCGAGAAGCCGCTGGCCGACGCGATCGAGGCCGCCCTGCGGGCCCTGCCGCACCTGACGGTCGACCGCTTCGGCAACAACGTCGTCGCCCGCACGAACCTCGGGCGCGCGCAGCGGGTGATCCTGGCCGGCCACATCGACACGGTCCCGATCGCCGGAAACGTCCCCTCGCGGCTCGACGAGGACGGCGTCCTGTGGGGCTGCGGCACCTGCGACATGAAGTCCGGCGTGGCGGTCCAGCTGCGCATCGCGGCCACGGTCCCCGCCCCCAACCGCGACCTGACCTTCGTCTTCTACGACAACGAGGAGGTCGCCGCCGAGCTGAACGGCCTCAAGCACGTCGCCGAGGCGCACCCGGAGTGGCTGGCCGGCGACTTCGCCGTGCTGCTCGAACCCTCCGACGGCGAGGTCGAGGGCGGCTGCCAGGGCACGCTGCGGGTGCTGCTGAGGACCACGGGCGAGCGCGCCCATTCGGCGCGCGGCTGGATGGGTTCCAACGCCATCCACGCCGCCGCGCCGATCCTGCGGCGGCTCGCCGAGTACCAGCCGCGCTATCCGGTCATCGACGGCCTGGAGTACCGCGAGGGCCTCAACGCGGTCGGCGTCTCCGGCGGGGTGGCGGGCAACGTCATCCCCGACGAGTGCGTGGTCACGGTCAACTTCCGCTACGCCCCGGACCGCACCGAGGAGGAGGCCGTCGCCCACGTCCGCGAGGTGTTCGCGGACTGCGGGGTGGAGGAGTTCGTGATCGACGACCACAGCGGCGGCGCCCTGCCGGGGCTGAACCACCCGGCCGCGGCGGCGTTCATCGAGGCGGTCGGCGGCACCGCGCGCCCGAAGTACGGCTGGACGGACGTCTCGCGTTTCTCGGCGCTGGGCATCCCCGCCGTCAACTACGGCCCCGGCAACCCCCACTTGGCGCACAAGCGCGACGAGCGGGTGGAGACGGCCAAGATCCTCGCAGGCGAGGAGCGACTGCGGGCCTGGCTGACGGACTGACCGCCGCAACGGGCGTCCGGACCGCCGCAACGGGCGTCCGGACCGCCGCAACGGGCGTCCGGACCGCCGCCACGAGTGTCCGACCGCCGCCACAGGCGTCCGCACGGCGCTTCACGGCGGACATACCGACGTCCCCCTCTCGTAACCCCCGCGGATCTACGCTGAGGTGGAACGTCACGCACACGGAGGGAGCGCACATGCCAACAGGCAATCCCGAGGGCAAGAAGCAGCCACCGGAGGAGCAGCGACTCGGACCGGTCCTCCGGCGGCGTGGCCAGGTCCAGGCGAGCACCACGGACCAGCGGCTGCTGGACGAGCGCGCCCCCACGGACTGGGTCCACACGGACCCCTGGCGCGTCCTCCGTATCCAGTCGGAGTTCATCGAGGGCTTCGGCACGCTCGCCGAACTCCCGCCCGCCATCAGCGTGTTCGGCTCCGCGCGGACGGCGGTGGACTCGCCGGAGTACGACGCGGGGGTGCGGCTCGGCCGTGGCCTGGTCGAGGCGGGCTTCGCGGTGATCACGGGCGGTGGCCCGGGCGCGATGGAGGCGGCGAACAAGGGCGCGCTGGAGGCCGGCGGCGTCTCGGTGGGCCTGGGCATCGAACTGCCCTTCGAGCAGGGTCTGAACGCCTACGTCGACATCGGCCTCAACTTCCGCTACTTCTTCGTCCGCAAGATGATGTTCGTGAAGTACGCGCAGGGCTTCGTCGTCCTGCCCGGCGGCCTCGGCACCCTGGACGAGCTCTTCGAGGCCCTGACCCTGGTGCAGACCCAGAAGGTCACCCGGTTCCCGATCGTCCTCTTCGGCACCGCGTACTGGGGCGGCCTGGTCGACTGGCTGGAGAACACCCTGATCGCCCAGGGCAAGGCGGCCCAGGCGGACCTCACCCTGTTCCACGTCACGGACGACGTGGCGGAGGCGGTGGCCCTGATGTCGAAGGAGGCGGGCCGCTAGTGCGGTGACCGGAGAGGTTCACCGGCTCGCGGCGCCCGGCGCGGCACTCCCCCAGCCTTCGGCCGGGGGTACCCCCACGCCGCGTTGTCGCATCACCCGAGTACATCCGGTACGCGGGCGATGCTCCGTCTTGCGATGTTCCCCCACTGCCTGAAGGGCGTGGGAGGTGCCCCCGGCACCGGACGCCGCGAGCTTTCCGGCAGACCTTCCCGGTCACAGCACTGGCGCGCCCGTACGGCGGGGTGCGGGGCGCTGTGCGCCCGGCCCCCACCAGCCCGCGGGGCGCTGTGCGCCCGGCCCGGCCCCACCGGGTCGCCGGCGGCGGGAAAGCCCTACGCCAGCCCGCGCCGGGCCACGGCCGGCGGCCGGTGTCCCGCGATGGACGCCACCATGTCCAGCACCTGTCGTGTCTCGGCCACCTCGTGCACCCGGTACACCTGGGCACCCAGCCACGCCGAGACAGCCGTCGTCGCGAGCGTCCCCACCAGTCGCTCCTTCACGGGCTTGTCCAGCGTCTCGCCCACGAAGTCCTTGTTGGACAGCGACACCAGCACCGGCCACCCGGTCGCGACCATCTCGCCCAGACGCCGGGTCGCCTCCAGGCTGTGCCGCGTGTTCTTGCCGAAGTCGTGCCCGGGGTCGATGATCACCGACTCCCGGGGCACGCCGAGCGCCACCGCCCGCTCGGCCAGCCCCACGGTCACCCGGAGGATGTCGGCCATGACGTCGTCGTACGTCACCCGGTGCGGCCGTGTCCGGGGCTCCGCGCCGCCGGCGTGCGTGCACACCAGGCCGGTGCCGTAGCGCGCCGCGACCTCGGCGAGCCGCGGGTCCACCCCGCCCCACGCGTCGTTCAGCAGGTCGGCACCCGCCTCGCACACGGCCTCGCCGACGTCGGCCCGCCAGGTGTCGACGCTGATGACCACGTCCGGGAACCGCCGCCGCACCTCGGCCACGAAGCCGACCGTCCGCCGGGCCTCCTCCTCGGCCGTCACCTGGTCGCCGGGCCCGGCCTTCACCCCGCCGACGTCGATGATCGCGGCCCCCTCGGCGACCGCCTGCTCCACGCGCGCGAGGGCCGGCTCGTCACGGAAGGTCGAGCCCTGGTCGTAGAAGGAGTCCGGGGTCCGGTTGACGATCGCCATGATCACCGGCTCGTGCGCGTCGAATTCGCGCCTGCCCAGCCTGAGCATCCCCTGTGGCCTCTCCTCTTTTTCCCGGTTCTGCCCGGTCCTGCCCGGTCTTCCCGGGCCTTTCCCGGTCTTCGGTCGTCCGGCGACCCTAACTGTCAGCCTCGCATGGCACGATCGGACCCTGACACTTACGACAGACTCCGTGGGGACCCCAGCGATGGTTATGTTCTTCTTCCTGGTCGTCGCGCTCGCCGTCGTGGTCGCCGCGGTGACCCTCGCGGTGGTGGGCGGCGGCGAGGGAACCGGACCGCTGCCCGAGGCGGCGCCCGAGCGGCTCGTGGACCCGCTGCCACCGGACCGCCCGGTGGACCGCGCGGACGTGGAGAGCCTCCGCTTCCCGCTGACCGTCCGGGGCTACCGCATGGCGGACGTCGACGACGCCCTCGGCCGTCTCGGCGCCGAACTCGCCGAGCGCGACGCGCGGATCGCCGACCTGGAGTCCGCGCTGGCCGGTGCCCGGGCCGCGGCCCCCCACGTCCACCTGACCAAGCCCGAACCGGAGGACCAGCGGTGACGGAAGAGGCCCTGACGCCGGGTGCCGCGATCGCCGGCCCGGACGGCGCCCTGCGCTGCCCGTGGGCCCTGTCCACGGCGGAGTACGTGGCCTACCACGACGAGGAGTGGGGCCGCCCGGTCCACGGCGACGACGCGCTCTACGAACGCCTCGCCCTGGAGGCCTTCCAGTCCGGCCTGTCCTGGATCACCATCCTGCGCCGCCGCGCCGGCTTCCGCTCCGCCTTCGCCGACTTCAAGATCGCGGCGGTGGCCGACTTCACCGACGCCGACCGCGAGCGGCTGCTCGCCGACCCGGGCATCATCCGCAACCGCGCCAAGATCGACGCGACGCTGGCCAACGCGCGCGTGATCGCCGACTGGTCCCCGGGCGAGCTGGACGGCCTCATCTGGTCCCACGCCCCCGACCCCGCCGTCCGCCCGGCACCCAGGACCCTGTCCGACGTCCCGGCCGTCACCCCCGAGTCGACGGCCCTGTCGAAGGCCCTGAAGAAGCGCGGTCTGCGCTTCGTCGGCCCGACGACGGCGTACGCCCTGATGCAGGCGTGCGGCCTGGTCGACGACCACCTCGCGGACTGCGTGGCGCGCCGCCCCTGACCCGGCCGGTCAGGGGCGGCACCCGCCTGCGCCGCGGTCAGCGGCCCAGGTACTTCGGCTTCTCCTTGTCGACGAACGCCTGGACGGCGATCGCGTGGTCCTCGGACTGCCCGGCCCGGGTCTGGAGCTCCTCCTCCTTCTGGAGGGTCTCCTCCAGGGAGTGCGTCAGTCCGAAGGCCACCGCCTCCTTCAGCGCCGCGTACGCCACCGTCGGCCCCTCGGCCAGCGCCCGCGCCGTCCTCTCGGCCTCGGCCCGCAGTTCGGCGGCGGCTACGACCCGGTTGGCGATGCCCAGTTCGTGGGCCTCCTGGGCGGTGACGCGGCGCGGGAAGAACAGCAGGTCGGCGGCGCGGGCCGGCCCCACCACCCGGGGCAGGGTCCACGAGATCCCCGAGTCCCCGGTGAGCGCGACCCCCACGAATGAGGTGTTGAAGGACGCCGTGTCCGCCACGATCCGGTAGTCGGCGGCGAGCGCGAAACCGAAGCCCGCCCCGGCGGCGACCCCGTTCACCGCGGCGACCACCGGCTTCCGCGCCCCCGCCAGCGCCCGCACGATCGGGTTGTAGTGCTCCCGCACGGTGCTCATGGTCTGCCCCGACCCGGACTCCCGGTCGGCGGCCAGCAGCCCGATGTGCTCCTTGAGATCCTGGCCCACGCAGAACGCCCGGTCCCCGGCGGCGGTCAGCAGCACCGCCCGCACGGCGTCGTCGTCCGCCGCCTCCCGGGCCGCGTCCCGGAGGGCCACCTTGGCGGCGACGTTCAGCGCGTTCATCGCCTCGGGGCGGTTCAGCGTGATCGTCGCGAGCCCGTCGCTCACCTCGTAGAGCACGGTGTCGGCCATGGGGCATCCCCTCCGGTGTCGCCTCGACGACGTACCGCTCGGTACGTCATGGTCGGTCCTGGTCCGAGGACAGCATGACGGAGATCACCGGCCGGGGCGCGGACCCGGCATGTGACCTGCGTCAAAGAATTCCGGCGCGTCCGCGGCGGGCACACGAAGGCGTGGGCGCGAAGTATCGCAGCCACATCGCCGAATTGAGTGGTTTTGCTCGCGCGCGTTGCCCAAGCGATGCCAACTGATGTTGGTCATCGGGTCCTGGGATGCGGGATAATGGCTTGGAAGCAATGTGTTCGATGCCGGTGTCGCGTGTCCTGTGCCGTTCTGGGCAGGGATCGCGCGCGTGCCCTGTCGGTGGGCCGTCGGCTTTGACGATGAGCTGGGTTTCAGGAAGGGGAACGAGCATGGCGGCCATGAAGCCGCGGACGGGTGATGGCCCGCTCGAGGTGACCAAGGAGGGGCGGGGCATCGTCATGCGCGTTCCGCTCGAAGGCGGCGGTCGGCTCGTCGTCGAGTTGACCCCTGACGAGGCCGACGCGCTCGGCGACGCCCTCAAGAAGGTCGTCGGCTGACGCGGAAGCGACCATACCCTTTCAGTAGCCCCGGCATCGTACGCGGTGTCGGGGTCGCTGTTTGTGCGGGGGCGCGCGGCACACGGGTGACGGGAGCGCTCAGCGCTTGACGGCGCACAGCAGCCCGTCGCCCACCGGCAGCAGGGACGGCGTCAGGTCGGGGCTCTCGCGCACTGTGCGCAGCAACTCCCGCAGCCGCACGACCTCCGTCGGCTGCGGTCCGGAGTCCACCGTCCGCCCGTGCGCGAAGACGCCCTCGAAGGCGACGAGGCCTCCCGGTCGCAGCAGGCGCAACGATTCAGCGAGGTACTCGGGGAACTCCAGCCGGTCGCCGTCGCAGAACACGAGGTCGTAGCCCGCGTCCGCGAGCCGGGGCAGCACGTCCAGGGCGCGGCCGGGGATGAAGCGGGCACGGTTGCCGGCGAAGCCCGCGGCGCGGAACGCCTGGCGGGCGAACTGCTGGTGCTCCGGCTCGGGATCGACGGTGGTCAGCACCCCGTCCGGCCGCATGCCGTGCAGCAGGTGGATCCCGGAGACCCCGGTGCCGGTGCCGATCTCCGCGACCGCCTTCGCGTCCACGGTGGCGGCCAGCAACCGCAGCGCGGCGCCCGCGCCGGGCGACACCGAGCGCAGCCCTGCGTCACGAGCCCGCTCACGGGCCCAGCGCAGCGCTTCGTCCTCGGCGACATAGGCGTCGGCGAACGCCCAGCTCGTCTGCCGGTTGCCGGTAATGACCCTCTCCTGTCCCCGTCGATGCCTGGGCGTGACTGTATCCGTTGGGGCCGGGAACCCGCAGATGGGACCGGTCGTTTGATGGGGTGAGGAAACGACACGGGGCGCGACGACGGCGTGGACGGGGGGTATGGGATGGATCGGGACACCGAGCAAGTGCTGACGCAGACGCACCAGCCGTGCCAGCACGTGTCAAATTCTCGTAAAACTGCTTATCCGGAGCTAACGGGCGAGGTGGCTATGGTAGGGGCTCCACTGGACACCACCAGAGCTGACAGGGGAGGTGCGGCCGCGCCTGGAGATCGGGGAGGAGTGCTACGGCGCTTTCTCGGATCGGCGGGCAGGCCGAAATCCGTGACCAACACCGCTGCTGACGTGAGCCACGCCGCCGAATCCACCCAGACCGCGACCTTCTCGACCGACGCGGACGGGCAGGCGTGGACTCCGCCCACCTGGGAGGAGATCGTCAGCACGCACAGCGGCCGTGTCTACCGCCTGGCCTACCGCCTCACCGGCAACCAGCACGACGCCGAGGATCTCACCCAGGAGGTCTTCGTCCGCGTCTTCCGCTCCCTGTCGACCTACACGCCGGGCACGTTCGAGGGCTGGCTGCACCGCATCACCACGAACCTCTTCCTGGACATGGTCCGCCGCAAGCAGCGCATCCGCTTCGACGCGCTCGGCGACGACGCGGCCGAGCGGCTGCCCAGCAAGGAGCCCACTCCGCAGCAGCTGTTCAACGACGCGCACTTCGACGCGGACGTGCAGCAGGCCCTGGACACCCTCGCGCCCGAGTTCCGCGCCGCGGTCGTCCTGTGCGACATCGAAGGACTGTCGTACGAGGAGATCGCCGCGACCCTGGGCGTCAAGCTGGGCACGGTGCGCTCCCGCATCCACCGCGGCCGTTCGCAGCTGCGCAAGGCCCTCGCGCACCGCTCGCCGCAGGCCCGGGCCGAGCGCCGCGGCTTCGTGGCCACGGTCCCCGCGCTGGGGGGAGGGGGCGCGACCGCGTGAGTGGATCACGGCCGGACCCCGCGGGGCGCCTCGCGGAACAGCATCTGGGAGACCGGCTCGCCGCCCTCGTGGACGGCGAGCTCGGTCACGACACGCGCGAGCGTGTCCTGGCGCATGTGGCCACCTGCCCGAAGTGCAAGGCGGAGGTCGACGCACAGCGCCGTCTGAAGAACGTCTTCGCCCAGGCGGCCCCACCGCCTCCCTCCGAGAGCTTCCTGGCCCGCCTGCAGGGCCTCCCGGGGGGTGGTACCGGTGGCGGCGGTGGTTCGCCGCTGGGCGGCGGAGGGCTGCCCGGGGGGCTGTCCTCGGGCTCCGGGGTGTTCGGGGTGGAGCGCGGCGAGCAGTTCGAGTTCGGGTATGTGCCGGCCCGGTCGCACCCCGCCGTCCCCGCCGAGGACCGGGGCTTCCGGGTCCACCCCGTCGGCCGTCCCGACAGCGAGCGGTCCGCCTCGCGCGGGCTGCGGTTCGCGTTCGTCGCCGCCGGGGCGGTGTCGCTGGCCGCCCTCGCCCTGGGCGGGGTGACCACCGGCGGCTCGGCGGGTGACACCGCCGCGGAAGCGCGCGGTGGCTCCGGGGCCGGCAGCAACGTGATTCCGGCGCGCACCGCGGGTGCGGGCGCGGGCGCGGCGTCGGCCTCCGACACCGCGCGGCGCCGCCAGTCGGCCGCGCCGCAGTCGGGCCGGGGACAGCGGTCGTCGGGCTCGGTGCAGGCGGCCTCGACGCCGCCGGCCGCACCGCTGCTGCCGGGGGCCGTGCCTCCCGGCGGGCAGACGCAGAACGTGATGCATCCGCTCACCACCCCGGTGGTCGCCGGCGCGGCCGTCATGTCGCCGTTGATACGTCCGCTCACCGCGACCCCGCCGATCTCCCTGACCTCGTGGTCCGCAGACCCGGGGCTCACCACCCCGGGTCTGCTCGCCGCGCCCTCTCCCACCGCCTCCTCCCGCACCGCGCGCTGACCGGTCCCTGCGCCCCGGCGCGGGAACCTGGTTGAATCCACAGTGGTCGCGCCCATGACACCGGTCGGGGCGCGGAGTCGACGCCGTACGGCCACCGAACGACGAGCCGTGCCGCGACCCGCTGTGGGGAGAACATGAACGAGGGCAAGCCCACGAAGTCCGCCCGCCCGAAGTGGTGGAGCCGCTCAGTCCCTCCGGACGACCGGCCGGAGGGCACGTCCGGTCCCGCCCCGGCCGCCGACACAGCCGGGACGCCGGCCCAGGGTGCGGCAGCCGGCGGGCCCGTGGCCGAGCAGGCGCAGGCCGCGCCCCCCGCACGCGCCGACGCAGACGGTGACTACGAACTGGACCGCCCGCTCCAGACCTCCGGCGCCGCCCCCGACACGGGCGACTTCGAGCTCGCTCGGCCCCGCCCGGCGTCCCCCGAGGCGGAGGGCACCCCGTCCACCCTTGCCGCCGGAACGGACCACACACCGGCGGCACCGGCCGCGTCGACCACGCCCGCCACGCTTGGCACGGATGCCGAGCCTGCGGAGCCTGCCGCACGTACCGAGCCTGCGGTGCCCTGCGCGCCTGCCGCACCTGGTGAGCCTGCGGTGCCTGTCGAGCCGGTCGTATCCACCGCACCTGGCGAGCCTGCCGTGCCCTGCGCGCCTGCCGTACCTGCCGCACCTGGCGTGCCTGCGGTGCCTGTCGAGCCGGTCGTATCCACCGCACCTGGCGAGCCTGCCGTGCCCTGCGCGCCTGCCGTACCTGCCGCACCTGGCATGCGTGCGGTGCCCGGCGATCCTGCTGCACCTGCTGCACCCGCTGCACCCGCTGCACCCGTCGTACCCGCTGGGCCCGCCGTGCCGGTGGCTGAGGCCGTTCCCGGTGTCCCCGGGGCTTCCGCCGAGACGGTCGCCAACCGTCCCGTGGAGGGGCCCTCCGGGGCCGTTGACACCTCCGTCGTCTCCGGCGAGCGGCCCAGGCCACTGCACGATCCCGATCCCTACAGCACCCCTCCGTACGGTGAGCCCGGTCCCTGGGCGCCCGCCCCGCCGGTGCAGCACCCGGCGGTGACGCCCGCCCAGGGCACACCGTCCTCCGGCCCCTCTGCACCCGCCCCCCAGGGCCCGCCCGCCGCGGACACCCAGCCGTACGGTTCGGTGCCCCCGGCTCCCACCCACCCCGCGCCCTCCGGCCTCCCCTCGCAGCCGCAGGCCCCGGCCGCCGCACCGCAGGAGGCGCCACCCGCGGACGCCATGCCGGCGGGCGTGCTGCAAGGAACCCCGCTCGGGGGCGGCCCGTCGCACGGCGTGCCCGCCCAGGCTGTGGGTGACGGGTACGGCATGCCCGCCCCCGGCGCCGCAGAGCCCCACCACGGTGCCGCCCCAGCCGGCCCCTGGGGGCGTTACGACCCCTGGGCCGGTGGCCGGGTCGCCGCGCCGTTGCAGCAGACCGGAGCCGGCGTGCTCAGCGTCGAGCAGCGGCACCGGCGGGTCACACGGGCGCTGGTGGGCGCGGCCGTGGTGCTCGCGCTCGTGTCCGGAGCGCTCGGCGGGCTGGCCGGGGCGTACATCGAGCGCAACGGCGGCGTGGGCACCGTGGAGTTGCCGCAGGCCGGGAAGGAGCCCGCCGGGCGTGCCCCGGACAGCGTCGCCGGGATCGCCGCGCGGGCCCTGCCCGGCGTGGTGACGCTGCACGTCAGCGGCTCCGGCGAGCAGGGCACCGGCACCGGGTTCGTGCTCGACGGCCTCGGCCACGTCCTCACCAACAACCACGTCGTGGAGAACGCGGCCTCCGGCGGCGACATATCGGTGACCTTCAGCGGCGGGCAGACCGCCAAGGCCAGGATCATCGGCCGGGACGCCGGATACGACCTCGCGGTCGTCCAGGTCCGCGGTGTGCGCGGCCTGACCCCCATCCCGCTCGGCAACTCCGACAACGTGCAGGTGGGCGATCCGGTCATCGCCATCGGCGCGCCCTTCGACCTGGCCAACACCGTCACCTCCGGCATCATCAGCGCCAAGGAGCGCCCCATCACGGCGGGCGGCGAGAAGGGCGACGGCAGCGACGTGTCCTATGTCGACGCCCTCCAGACCGATGCCCCGATCAACCCGGGCAACTCCGGTGGCCCCCTCCTCGACGCCCGGGGCCGGGTCGTCGGCATCAACTCCGCCATCCGCTCCGCGGACACCGGCTCCGACCTCCAGACCGGCCAGGCCGGCTCCATCGGCCTGGGCTTCGCCATCCCCGTCAACCAGGCAAGGCGCGTCGCCGAGGAGCTGATCAACCACGGCAAGGCCAGCCACCCGGTGATCGGGGTGACCCTGGACATGAACTACCCCGGCGACGGAGCCAGGGTCGGCGTCAAGGGCCGCGACGGCGGACCGCCGGTCACCCCCGGCGGTCCCGGTGCCAAGGCGGGCATCAGGGGCGGAGACGTCATCACCGCCGTGGACGGCCAGCGCGTCCACTCGGGTGAGGAGCTGATCGTCAAGACACGTGCCCACCGCCCCGGCGACCGTCTGGAGCTGACCGTCGAACGCGACGGAAAGGCACGCAAGGTTTCCCTGGTACTCGGGTCCTCGAACAGCAACTGACACAAACCGTGCGGAACAAGCCGGAAAATCCGTCGTGTACACGCAGTCCGACACCTCGGGACGGTACCGGTCGGGCACGTGGGCCGGGTACCGTGGATCCGGCCCGGACCACGGACAGCCCCACACAGACCGGACCACCCGAGGGCCGAGGACCGAGGACATCGCAAGGAGCTTCAGGTGTTCAATGACATAGGACCGCTCGAGCTGCTGACGATCATCATCGTGGCCGTGCTCGTGTTCGGTCCCGAAAAGCTCCCGAAGGTCATCCAGGACGTGACGCGCACGATCCGGAAGATCCGTGAGTTCTCGGAGAGCGCCAAGCAGGACATTCGCAGCGAACTCGGCCCGGAATTCAAGGACTTCGAGTTCGAGGACCTCAACCCCAAGACGTTCATCCGCAAGCAGCTGAACAACGACGACCTGGGGCTGCAGGAGATCCGCAACGGCTTCGACCTGAAGAAGGAGATGGCCGAGATCACGGACGCGGTGAACGGCGACGAGTACGAAGCCTCGTCGGCCTCGTCGGCCTCGTCGGCCTCGTCGGCCTCGTCGGCCTCGTCGTCCTCCACGTCTTCTGCTTCGGGCTCCTCGGGTTCGGCCGGCGGTCGGATCGACATGACCAAGAAGCCCGAGGCCCCCGCTCAGGACGAGCGCCCGCCCTTCGACGCGGACGCCACCTGACCCGCGTTCCCATGTGACGCGTTTCACGCCGCGCTCGACCCGTGCGCGGCGTGAAACGGCTGTACCCGCGACCCACGCGCCGAGCGGTTTCCCGGCTGTCCGAAGCGGGATGGATATGCTGCCGAGTTGTTGTGCGGACCGGACGAGTACGCCCGAAGTGGGGGCGGGACACCTCGGTCCGACGAGAGCGAGGAGGCCACCGGGCACATGGAGACGACAAGTCGGGCAGGCGCGCAGACGCCGGCCGCGGAGGGCGGACAACAGTCCCCCTTCGCCCGGCGCACGGCCGACGGTTACCTGCTGGCGCCCTTTCCCTGGTATGGCCTCGACGAGGCATTCACGGGGCCGCGCTGGCTGATGCAGGTCGGCACCTCGGCCGACGGTTCCGTGGAACACGGTTCGACCGGGCACGGCGACGAGCCGTCCGTACGCAACGAGTTCGTGTCCGGATCGCCGGACGAGTCCAAGGAGAAGTTCGCGGTCGTCGTCACCGTCGCCGCCCAGCCCGTACGGCGCCTCGCCGACGGCACGGGCCAGCTGGAGGCCACCTCGGTCTCCTCGGCGGCCTGGCTGGCCGCGGTGGGCCTGCTGTCGTTCACCTGGCCCGGGCAGGTGGACCACACCCTGCGGGACGACTGGCTGGAGCAGCAGACGGAGACCGCGTGGGAGCTGGCCGACGACCTGTCCGGCCCGGAGTGGTCCATGCTGTCCCTGCCCGTGGACGGCGCCCCGACGCCGTTCTACTACCGGGAGTCGGAGTTCGGCTGGGTGCTCGCCGGTTCGACCTCCCAGGGCGTCCACCTGGGGGCGTACGGCAGGGGCATGAGCGCGTACGGGCTCGGCTTCGCCATGATCAAGGACATCAGCGCGTACGCCTGACGCCACGCGGCACACGGCTGACGACACGAAGGGGCGCCGTCCACGCGGGACGGCGCCCCTGTCGCCTTACGGGCGGTGCGGGCCGCCACGGCCCTCGTACGGGCTAGAACTTGTTCTTCGGGGTGATCCCCAGCGACAGCCCCGCGAGGCCCCGCTGCCGGCCCGCGAGCTTGTCGGCGATCGCCCGCAGGGCCGAGCCCGCGGGGGAGTCCGGGTCGGTCAGGACGACCGGCTTGCCCTCGTCGCCGCCCTCGCGCAGGCGGACGTCGATCGGGATGGAGCCGAGCACCGGGACCGTGGCACCCGTGGTGCGGGTCAGGCCCTCGGCGACCGCCTGGCCGCCGCCCGTGCCGAAGACGTCGACCATCTCGTCGCAGTGCGGGCAGGGCAGGCCGGACATGTTCTCGACCACGCCGACGATCTTCTGGTGGGTCTGGACGGCGATGGAGCCCGCCCGCTCGGCCACCTCGGCCGCCGCCTGCTGAGGCGTCGTCACCACCAGGATCTCGGCGTTCGGCACCAGCTGGGCCACGGAGATCGCGATGTCGCCGGTGCCGGGCGGCAGGTCCAGCAGGAGGACGTCCAGGTCGCCCCAGTACACGTCCGCCAGGAACTGCTGGAGCGCGCGGTGCAGCATCGGCCCGCGCCAGACGACGGGCGCGTTGCCCGGGGTGAACATGCCGATGGAGATGACCTTCACGCCGTTCGCCGACGGCGGCATGATCATGTTCTCGACCTGGGTCGGGCGGCCGTCAGCGCCCAGCATCCGCGGCACGCTGTGGCCGTAGATGTCGGCGTCGACCACGCCCACCTTCAGACCGTCGGCCGCCATCGCCGCCGCCAGGTTCACCGTCACCGAGGACTTGCCGACGCCGCCCTTGCCGGAGGCGACGGCGTAGACGCGGGTGAGGCTGCCGGGCTTGGCGAAGGGGACCTCGCGCTCGGCCTGGCCGCCGCGCAGCGCGGTCGCCAGCTCCCGGCGCTGCTCGTCGCTCATCACGTCGAGCGTGACGTCGACCCGGGTGACGCCCTCGACACGCGAGACGGCGTCGGTCACCCGCTGGGTGATCGTCTCGCGCATCGGGCAGCCGGAGACCGTCAGGTAGACGGTGACCGCGACCGCTCCGTCCGCGCCGATCTCCACCGATTTGACCATGCCGAGCTCGGTGATGGGCCGGTGGATCTCGGGATCGTCAACCGTCGCCAGAGCTGCGCGCACCGCGTCTTCCGTAGCCATAAGGACGATGGTACGGCGCTCCGTGCGGGCCCCGGGACCCCGTCACCGGTCGTCCATGTCACGTGTGTGCGGGTGATCCGCCGGGAATACCCCGTGCCGCCGGTGACCGTCGACGGTCCGCTCCTCCAGTTCCTTGACCAGGTCCTGGAGCTCCGAGCGCATCCAGTCGCGGGTCGCCACCTCGCCCAGGCCCATGCGCAGCGCGGCGATCTCGCGGGTCAGGTACTCGGTGTCGGCGATCGACCGCTCGTTCTGCTTGCGGTCCTGTTCGAGGTTGACCCGGTCCCGGTCGTCCTGCCGGTTCTGCGCCAGCAGGATCAGCGGGGCGGCGTAGGAGGCCTGAAGGGACAGGGCCAGGGTCAGGAAGATGAACGGGTACTCGTCGAACCGCAGATGCCGGGGCACGGCCACGTTCCACAGCACCCACACGATGATCACCACCGTCATCCAGACGATGAACCGCCCGGTGCCCAGGAACCGTGCGATGCGCTCGGACAGCCGCCCGAAGGCGTCCGGGTCCCACTCCGGCAGCAGCCGGCGCCGGGGCGGGCGCGGCTGGTCCAGCCGGCCGGCCCGCGGCCGTCCGGCGGCGGTGGCCCCCACCGGCCGTTCGCGGAGGCCCTCTCGCTCAGCCACCATGCGTCGCCGCCCCCTCGTCCAGGTCGTACTCCGTCTCCCGCCAGTCGTCCGGCAGCATGTGGTCCAGGACGTCGTCCACGGTGACCGCGCCGAGCAGCGAGCCGGACTCGTCGACGACGGGCGCCGCCACCATGTCGTAGGTCGCGAAGAACCCGGCGACGACCGGCAGCGTGGCGTCGGGCGCGAGGGGTTGCAGGTCGTCGTCGAGGATCGATCCGACGAGGGTGTAGGGCGGGTCGCGCAGCAGCCGCTGGAAGTGCACCGTGCCCAGGTACTTCCCGGTCGGGGTCTCGTCGGGCGGGCGGCACACGTAGACCTGGGCGGCCAGCGCGGGGGAGCGGTCGCGGTTGCGGACGCGGGCCAGGGCGTCGGCGACGGTCGCGTCCGGACGCAGCACGATCGGTTCGGTCGTCATCAGGCCGCCCGCGGTGTGCTCCTCGTACGACATCAGCCGGCGCATGCCGGCCGCGTCGGCGGGCTCCATCAGCCCCAGCAGCCGCTCCTGCTCCGCCTTCGGCAGCTCGGCGAGCAGGTCGGCGGCGTCGTCAGGGTCCATCGCCTCCAGCACGTCGGCCGCGCGCTCGCCCTTCAGCTTGCCCAGGATCTCGATCTGGTCGTCCTCCGGGAGTTCTTCGAGGACGTCGGCGAGCCGGTCGTCGTCCAGCGCGGCGGCGACCTCGGCACGCCGCTTGGAGGACAGGTGGTGCAGCACGTTGGCCAGGTCGGCGGGGCGCAGCTGCTCGAAGGTGGCGAGCAGGCTCTCCGCGCCCTGCCCCTGTTCCTCCAGCGAGAAGCCGGTGACCGCGGACCACTCCACGGTCAGGGCCTCTCCCCGGTTGCGCCGGAACGCGCCGCCCTTCCTGCCCTTGCGTACGAAGACGCGGTCGACCTCCCAGTCCCGGCGCGCGGACAGCTGCCGCACCGACATGTCCAGGACCGTGACCTCCTCGCCGGTCTCCGCGAGCGTCACCCGCCGGTCGAGCAGTTCGCCGAAGACGAGACGTTCGGTGGGGCGCTGCTCGAAGCGCCGGACGTTGAGCACGCCCGTGGTGATGACCTGGCCCGACTCGATGCCGGTCACCCGGGTCATGGGCAGGAAGATGCGGCGCCGGGTGGCGAGTTCGACGACCAGCCCGAGCAGACGGGGCGGCTTGCGCCCGACGCGCAGCATGACGACCAGATCGCGTACGCGGCCCACCTGGTCGCCCGTCGGGTCGAAGACGGCGACTCCGGAGAGATGCGAGACGAAGATCCGGGGGGCGCCCGCTGCCATGGCTGCGCCTCCTTTGCACGGCTGTGTGGTGCGTGTGGTGCGTGTCGTGTGTGCCGGGTTTCTTTTCCCAAATGCCCGCTCAGGTGCGCTTCAGGCTAGCCCGTCCACCCCGGATACGCCCTGGTGAGGGTCCGCACGAGCCGGGTCCGCCGGGCGCCTCCGGCCCCGGTACGCTGCCGTACGCCGCTCAGGACACCCGTCAGAAAGGCAGCTCCACCTGTGACCGTGATTCCCCAGGGCCGTACCCGCCGGACCGCGCTGACGAGCGCGTTGTGTGCTCTGGTCGTCGCGGGCGCGGGTCTGACGGGGTGTTCCGGGGACGATCCGGACGCGGGCACCAACGGGGTGGGCAGACTCCCGGCCGACAAGATCCAGGCCAGGACGAAGGCGGCGGCCGCCGCCGCGGACACGGTGCACCTGTCCGGGAACGTGGTCACCAACGGCCGCACGTACCGGCTCGACATGCGTCTGAAGGACGACGGCGGCTCCGGTTCGGTCACCTCGGAGGGGGTGACCTTCGGGCTGCTGCGCGTCGGGGAACACCTGTATCTGAAGGCGGACGCCGGGTTCTGGGGCCAGGTCGACGGCGGCGGCAAGGCCACCGGGGCCGCCGACAAGCTGGACGGCAAGTACGTGAAGGTGCCGCAGGGCGATCCCGCGTACAAGCGGTTCAGCGGCTTCACGGACAAGGACGTCCTCCTCGACGGGCTGCTGACACTGCACGGCACGCTGGCGACCGACGGGCACCACGAGCAGGCGGGCGTGCGCACCATCCGCATCACCGGCGGCAAGGGCACCGGCGGCACCCTGGACGTCTCCCTGAAGGGCACCCCCTACCCGCTGCGCCTGGTGCGCGCGGGCGACGCGGGGACGCTGAGTTTCTCGGACTGGGGCAAGGACTTCGCCGTGGCCGAGCCCGAGAAGGACGAGACGGTCGACTACGGCAAACAGCTGCCGACGTCCTGACCTCCGTGCCCTGCTCCCTCGGAGGGGGCTACTTCCGGCGCCGTCTCTTCACCAGCAGCCGCGGCAGCCCGTCCGGAGCCGGCCGGCGGGTCGTCGCCGGGGTCGGCAGCGGTGCCTCGGCCAGCGAGCCCTCCGGCAGCGGCGCGGTCGTCCCCGTGGGCTCCAGGCGCAGCACCCGGCACTCGCGGGCCCAGCGCGCCGTCATGGCCTCGCCGTCGGGCGCGTTGAGCCGCTTCCCCTTCAGCTCGGCCACGACCTCCGGCCACCGCGGGGAGTCCGGCGCGACCTCCACGACCCGCGCCGCCCAGGTGACCAGGCGGCCGCCCTTGTCCTTGCTGCGCACCGTCACCTCGGCGGCGGCCCCGTCGGCGAGTCCGGGCAGCGGCTGCTCGCCGGGCCCGTCGCCCACCACGCACGCGGCGCCCTCGTGCCAGACGTGCCACAGGGCACGGGCCGGGACGCCGGGGCCCTTGACCCAGATGAGGCCGGACTTCTTCGTGGCCTCCTCGACGAGGGCCTGGTCGAGCAGCTCGGTGTTCATGGCAGAAGAGTAACGAGCCCGCTCACAGCCAGCCGTTGCGCTTGAGCGTGCGGTGGATACCCAGGCAGATCGCGGCCGTGACCGCCACGATCAGCGGGTAGCCGTACTTCAGGTGCAGCTCGGGCATGTACTTGAAGTTCATGCCGTACACCCCGCAGACCATCGTCGGTACGGCGATGATCGCGGCCCAGGCCGTGATCTTCCGCATGTCCTCGTTCTGGGCGACGGACGCCTGCGCCAGGTTGGCCTGGAGGATGGAGTTGAGCAGCTCGTCGAAGCCGATGACCTGCTCCTGCACCCGGGCCACGTGGTCGGCCACGTCCCGGAAGTACTTCTGGATGTCCGGGTCGATCAGCCGCATCGGACGCTCGCTCAGCAGCTGCATGGGCCGCAGCAGCGGCGACACCGCCCGCTTGAACGCCAGTACCTCGCGCTTGAGTTGGTAGATCCGGCCGGCGTCGGTGCCGCGCGGGGTGCCGCCCCGGCCCGGCGAGAACACCTCCGTCTCGACCTCGTCGACGTCCTCCTGCAACGCGTCCGCGACCGCCATGTACCCGTCGACGACGTGGTCGGCGATGGCGTGCAGCACCGCGGAGGGGCCCTTGGCCAGCAGCTCGGGGTCGTCCTGCAGCCGGTGCCGCAGCGCGCGCAGCGAGCCCTGCCCGCCGTGCCGGACGGTGATGAAGAAGTCCCGGCCGGTGAAGCACATCACCTCGCCGGTCTCCACGATCTCGCTGTTGGCGGTCAGCTCGTCGTGGTCCACGTAGTGGATGGTCTTGAAGACCGTGAAGAGCGTGTCGTCGTAGCGCTCCAGCTTGGGCCGCTGATGGGCCGTGACCGCGTCCTCCACGGCGAGCGGGTGCAGCCCGAACTCCCCGGCGATACCGGCGAACTCGGCCTCGTTCGGCTCGTGCAGACCGATCCACACGAAGCCCCCGTCGCGCCGCACCTGACGCATGGCCTCCTGCGGCGTGAGCGGGCGGTCGGTCGGGACACGGGAGCCGTCGCGGTAGACGGCGCAGTCCACGATGGCCGAGGGCGTGGCCGGGTCGCGCGTGGTGTCGTACGCGCCGTCGTCCTGGCGCGCGGCCGTGCGGGAGGGGCGGACCACGGAACGCAGGTCGCGGATCATCGACATGGCGGGGCTCCTTCGCAGCGAGCGACGAGGGCCGCCGACGGCGGTTGGAACTGCCCGGAATGAGGACGTGGTGGCCTCAGGGATGTTTGGCACGTCCACAAAGCGGGGAGCACCGCACCGTCGCGGTGGCGAGCTTCGTCACTGGTTCAGATCAGACAGATCAAACGAAACGAAGTGCTCTTCCGTATGACGTGCGCGGGGGCACGAACGCGAGAGGTGGCGGCCGACCGGAGTCAGAGCGACGACATCAGCGGCGGGAAGAGCGGGTGCTACTGCACGGTCGACTTCGATCCATGACAGCCCCACCTCCTCCGGCCGGTCCCTCGTAAGGGAGTCCCATCGGCGTCAGGGCCGGATCGAGACCTCCCAGGGCTGAACACCTGGGGGGCATCCCGCTGTGCGCTGCCCCGGACGACCGGCCAAGAGTATCAGCAGCCCGGTGTGTCAAGGTGCCGCTTTGCCTGCCGCTGACGAGTTCTATGCTCGCCGCATGGCTGATGTTCTTCCTCTGGTAGAGGCCCGGTTGTGTTCCGCGCTGGGTGAACCGGACGCCCGCGCGGCAGTCACCTTCCTCGGCACGGACCGGCTCGAGGTGCTGCGCTTCCACGAGGGGGACATCGTCCGGTACGCCACGCTCGGCATGTCCGCGCGGCCCATGACCGACCCCACCGCGCTGCTCGCCGACCCGGTCAAGGGGCCGCGCGCGGAGCTGGTCCTCTCCGTCCGCGCCGGACTCGCCGACACCGACAAGGTGCTCCGCCCGCTCGCCGTACTGGGAGCGTCTCCGCAGGTCGAGGGAGTGGTCGTGGCGCCGGGTGCCTCGCTCGACGTGGGCGAGCCGCTGTGGCCCGGCGCGCTGTTCACCTCGGTCCTGGTGGCCGAGCCGGGCGGCCTGGTGGAGGACCTGGAACTCGACGAGCCACTGGACCCCGTACGGTTCCTGCCGCTGCTGCCGATGACCCCGAACGAGGCCGCCTGGAAGCGGGTGCACGGCGCGCAGGCCCTGCGCGAGCGCTGGCTGAGCCACGGGACGGACCTGCGGGACCCCGCCCGCGGTTCCGTCCCGCTGGAGTGAGCAAGCTCACCAACAGGCCGCCGGTCGCCGTCAGTTGGCGAAGACCGTGACGCTGTCCTCGGTGGCGTGCCGCGGCTGGAGCTCCTCCGCCTCGTGGGTGAGGGATCCGCGCCGGACGGCGACCACCACCGCGCCCGCCACCGCGGTCGCTCCCGCGACCACGAACGGCACGTGGATGTCGGTCCACTCCGCGATCTTCGGCGCGAGGAAGGGCGCGGCGGCGGCCGCGAACCAGCGCACGAAGTTGTAGCCCGCGCTCGCCACCGGACGGGGGGCGTCCGACACTCCGAGGGCCAGCTCGGTGTAGACGGTGTTGTTCACGCCGATGAAGGCGCCGGACAGGATGGTGCAGACGACGGCGGTGGTGTGGTCGCCGTAGCCGAGCACGACCACGTCGGCGGCCAGCAGCACCAGCGAGCCGCCGAGCACCTTCAGCGAACCGAACCGCGCCTGCATGCGCGGCGCCACCACCACCGAGAACAGTGCGAGCAGCACACCCCAGGCGAAGAACACCGCACCCGACTTGTACGGGGTCATGTTCAGCACGAACGGCGTGAAGGCCAGCACGGTGAAGAACGTGTAGTTGTAGAAGAACGCCGAGACCGCCGCCGAGGCCAGGCCGCCGTGGCCGAGCGCCTTGACCGGGTCCAGCAGGGAGGTCTTGCGGGCCGGCTTCGGCTGCTCCTTCAGGAACACCGTGATGCACAGGAAGCCGACGGCCATCAGGAACGCGGTGCCGAAGAACGGATAGCGCCAGCTGGCGTTGCCGAGCAGCGCGCCGAGCAGCGGGCCGCAGGCCATGCCGAGGCCGAGCGCCGACTCGTAGAGCAGGATCGCCGCCGCGCTGCCGCCGGCCGCCGCGCCGACGATGACCGCGAGGGCGGTGGAGACGAAGAGCGCGTTGCCGAGGCCCCAGCCGGCCCGGAAGCCGACGAGCTGGGCGACGGAGCCCGAGGTGCCGGCGAGCCCGGCGAAGACCACCACGAAGGCGAGGCCGAGCAGCAGGGTCTTGCGGCCGCCGATGCGGCTGGAGACGAAGCCGGTCACCAGCATCGCGATGGCGGTGATCAGGAAGTACGAGGTGAAGAGCAGGGAGACCTGGCTCGCGGTGGCGTTCAGCCCCTTGGCGATGGAGGGCAGGATCGGGTCGACGAGCCCGATGCCCATGAAGGCGACGACGGACGCGCCGGCCGTCGCCCAGACCGCCCTGGGCTGCCGCAGGATGCTTCCCGCGCCCGCGTCGAACGGGTCGTCGCCCTCCGCGGGACCTCCTGTGCTGCTGTGCATGCTGCTCCTTCCGATCGTTGCTGTTTACACATAATAAGTTAGCTGCCCTAATTGATGCAACATGCATCTAGTTGGTCGTGGCCGGGCACCCGGGCCGGACGGGTGATCGTCCTTGACGTGGCGCTGCCGGGGTAGGACCGTGGGGCCCTATGAGGGGCGAACCCAGTTGCCCGAAGTGCGGTGGCCGGGTCAGGGCTCCCGGACTCTTCAGCGATTCCTGGCAGTGCGACGTGCACGGGACCGTGTATCCCCTGCAGCCCGTGATCCCGCCCAGCGTCGAGGCCCTCGGTGTCGTGGTGCGGCGCACCCAGGTGCCCGTGTGGATGCCGTGGCCCCTGCCGGTCGGCTGGCTGTTCACCGGCGTGGTCTACGCCGGGGACGACCGCAGCGGCGGCCGTGCCACGGCCGTGGCCTGTTCCGGACCCGGGCCGCTCGGCGGCATGGGCGAACTCATCCTGGTCGCCGAGGAACTCGGCGTCGGCCTCGGCGCGCGCTACGCCGGCATCGACGGCCCGGACCCCGGAACCTACCTGGACGTGGAGAAGCCGCCCGACGCCAAGGTCCTGGCCGGCGGCCGCCCCACCCCGCTGTGGCACGTGTCCGGCGCACCGGACGACCGTGCCGTCTTCGCGGGCGAGGCGCTCGGGTTGTGGCTGTGGGCGGTGGTGTGGCCCGAGCAGTCCGGGCTGCTGATGTACGACGAGCTGGTGCTGGCCGACCTGCGGGACGCGGGCGCCGAACTCGAACTGGTCCCGTGCGGGGCGCTGTCGCCGCGCCTGCTCCATCCGTAGGAGCCGAGGGTCGTTAGCAGTCGGGAGCCCCAGAGGTGCGCGAGGCGTCGGGTGTGCGAGCCGCAGGGGTGGGCGAGGCGTCGGGTGTGCGAGCCGCAGGGGTGGGCGAGGCGTCGGGTGTGCGAGCCGCAGGGGTGGGCGAGGCGTCGGGTGTGCGAGCCGCAGGGG
>NZ_JBIVTV010000002.1:359798-458511 GCF_044756885.1 Streptomyces sp. NPDC091412
GGGTGCGTGAGGCGTCGGGTGTGCGAGCCGCAGGGGTGCGTGAGGCGTCGGGTGCGCGAGCCGCAGGGCGTGCAGCCGTAGGGGGCGCACGGCCTTCGCGGGTGTGACACGGCACCCTCGGGCGCCCGTTATCCTGGGGTGTCCCCTTCCGTCCCGTCAGAGCCTGGAGTCCGTGTCGTGCGCATCGATCTGCACACCCACTCCAGCGCGTCCGACGGCACGGACACCCCTGCCGAGCTGGTGCGCAACGCCGCCGCGGCGGGTCTGGACGTCGTCGCGCTGACCGACCACGACACCACCCGCGGGTACACCGAGGCGATCGCGGCGCTCCCCGAGGGGCTCACCCTCGTCACCGGTGCCGAGCTCTCCTGCCGTGTCGACGGCATCAGCATGCACCTGCTGGCCTACCTCTTCGACCCCGCGGAGCCCGCGCTGCTCGCCGAGCGCGAACTGGTCCGCGACGACCGGGTTCCGCGGGCCAAGGCCATGATCGCCAAGCTGAACACGCTGGGCGTGCCGGTCACCTGGGAGCAGGTCGCGCGGATCGCGAACGACGGCTCGGTCGGACGGCCGCACGTCGCCTCGGCGCTGGTCGAGCTCGGCGTCGTACCCACCGTGAGCGACGCCTTCACGCAGGACTGGCTGGCAGACGGCGGCCGCGCCTGGGTCGAGAAGCACGAGACGGACCCCTTCGAGGCGATCCGGCTGGTCAAGGGCGCGGGCGGAGTGTGTGTCTTCGCCCACCCGGCGGCGGCCAAGCGGGGCCGTACGGTGCCGGAGTCCCGCATCGCCGAGATGGCCGCGGCCGGGCTGGACGGCATCGAGGTCGACCACATGGACCACGACCCCGACACCCGCGAGCGGCTGCGCGGGCTGGCCGGCGACCTGGGACTGCTCGCGACCGGCTCCAGCGACTACCACGGCAGTCGCAAGACCGTCTCGCTCGGTGAGTTCACGACGCATCCCGACGTGTACGGGGAGATCACGCGGCGGGCCACCGGGGCGTTCCCGGTCCCGGGGACCGGCGGGGTCTGAGGCCCACCTCCCCCGCTCTCACGTCACTTCTCTCTTCCTCAAGGCCTCTCACCGATGTTCGACGCTGCCGTTTTCGGCTCCCTGTTCCTCACCCTTTTCGTCATCATGGATCCCCCCGGGATCACCCCGATCTTCCTCGCGCTGACCGCCGGACGGCCCGCCAAGACGCAGAAGCGGATGGCCTTCCAGGCCGTCTGCGTGGCCGGCGGGGTCATCGCCGTCTTCGGCGTGCTCGGCAACCAGATCCTCGGCTACCTGCACGTGTCCGTCCCGGCGCTGATGATCGCCGGCGGACTGCTCCTGCTGCTGATCGCGCTCGACCTGCTCACCGGCAAGACGGACGAACCCAAGCAGACCAAGGACGTCAACGTCGCGCTGGTCCCGCTCGGCATGCCGCTCCTCGCCGGTCCCGGCGCGATCGTGTCCGTCATCCTCGCCGTGCAGAAGGCCGGCAGCCTGGCCGGCCAGATCTCGGTGTGGTCGGCGATCCTCGCGATCCACGTGGTGCTGTGGCTGGTCATGCGCTACTCGCTGCTGATCATCCGGGTCATCAAGGACGGCGGTGTGGTCCTGGTGACACGACTGGCGGGCATGATGCTCTCCGCGATCGCCGTGCAGCAGATCATCAACGGGGTCACGCAGGTGATCCAGGGCGCCTGAGCGCGCACATGCGCGAAGCCCCCGTACGGCAGTCGTACGGGGGCTTCGCAGCAGCTTCTGCGGTGGTCCGCGTCTGTGCTGAGGCCGGGGTCTCGGCCTCTGTTACGAGGCCGTGGTCCCGGCCGGGCGGATCCACAGCCGCTGTCCGACAGCGGCGGCCTGCTGAACGATCCGGTTGACGGAGGCGGCGTCCACGACGGTGCAGTCCACGGGCGTGCCGTCGACCTCGTCGAGTCGCATGATTTCGAAGCGCATTGCCTCTCCCTTCGTCTGGTCATCCTCCTGAGGAGAACTACTGGCTTCACCCGGTACAACGAGCTGCACGATGCAAACATTCCCTACGCTAAGGAAATTTTTCGAATGTCTAATCAGTGACCGGTAAGACAGCTTCAATTGACCGACCGGGACCGGTTGTGTTCGCTGCGTGACCGCCGGGACAATGGAAGGCGATGAACGATGACCTCGCGGCGCTGTCCGCCCGCATCGACCGCACGAACGAGTTGCTGAAACGCATGCTCGCCGAGGTGGCGAAGACGCCCTCGACCCATGCGATCTTCGTCGACGCCGGGTACCTCTACGCGGCGGCGGGGCGGCTGGTGGCCGGGACGGAGGACCGCCGCGCCTTCGACCTGGACGCCGAGGGGCTGATCGACGCGCTCATCGACCGGGCCCGCACCATCTTCGCCGACAGCCGGCTGCTGCGCGTCTACTGGTACGACGGCGCCCGGCGCCGCATCCACACCGCCGAGCAGCAGTCGATCGCCGAACTGCCGGACGTCAAGGTCCGCCTGGGCAACCTCAACGCCAACAACCAGCAGAAGGGCGTGGACTCCCTCATCCGCACGGACCTGGAGTCACTGGCCCGGCACCGCGCCATCAGTGACGCCGCGCTGCTCGGCGGCGACGAGGACCTGGTCTCGGCGGTGGAGGCCGCCCAGGGCTACGGCGCCCGGGTGCACCTGTGGGGCATCGAGGCCCCCGACGCCCGCAACCAGGCCGAGGCGCTGCTCTGGGAGGTCGACAGCCAGCGCACCCTCGACCTCGAGTTCTTCAAGCCGTACGTCTCCCGGCGCACCGCCCCGGCGTACGACCCCGACCAGACGGCCCGCCCGACCCGCGAGAACGTCCGCTTCGTGGGCGCGCAGATCGCCGGCAAGTGGCTCGTGGCGCGCGGCCGCGAATCCCTGGCGGAACTGCTCCCCGGGCACCCGTATCTGCCGGGGTCGGTGGACCAGGACCTGTTGGTCGAGGCCGAGGGCATCCTCCAGTACTCCCTGCGCGGCCAGGCGGACCTGCGGCGCGCGCTGCGGGACGGCTTCTGGGAGCACCTTCAGACGCGGTTCTAGCCGCCTGTCCGGTCCTCCGGCGATTCGGTGGCGGTGTCCCAGAAGACGGCGAGGGCGCGGGCGGTGGCGAGCGGCTGGTCGCAGTTGGGGGAGTGCTCGGCCCCCTCGACGACCGTGCGCCGGGCGCCCAGCCGCCGGGCCATGTCGTCCAGGAGCGGCACCGGCCAGGTGTCGTCCCGTGCGCCCGAGAGCACGTGGAACGGCATTGGCAGGGCGGCGAGTTCGGCGACGCGATCCGACTCGGTGCACAACTGGAGCCCGGTCGCCAGGAGTTGGGCGGGCTTGTGGCCCAGCCAGCGGCGGCGCAGGTCCGCGCGGTCGTCGAGGCCCGCGTCGAGTCCGGCGCCGGTGTCGGTCTCCTCGGGCGGCTCCATCGCCTGGATGACCTCCCACACCTCGGCCATCGACATCACGCCGAGCGCGTCCCGCAGCAGTTTCACGCGCTGCCGCTGGGAGGCGGAGATCTGCGCCGGGCCGGAGGCCATCAGGGTGAGCGAGACGAAGGGGGAGTGGTCGAGGAGCACGGCCGCGCGTGCGATCTGCCCGCCCAGCGAGTGCCCGAGCAGATGCAGCGGCATGCCGAGCGCCTCCGCCTGCGCGAGGACGTCCCGGGCGAGTTCCCCCTGGGCGTACACGGAGTCGTCGTCCACCGGTCCGTCCGACTCGAACTGTCCGCGGCCGTCCACGGCCACCGTGCGGTACCCGCGCGCCGCGAGCGGCCCGTGCAGCGGGTTGAAGTCCTCCTTGCTCCCGGTGAACCCGGGCAGCAGCAGCACGGTGCCCCGCGGCTCGGCACCGGCCGCGACGGGCGCGTCGACCACGGCGAACTCGCCGCGCGCGGTGCGCAGCCGGTAGGCGCGCGCCCCGGGCGGCGGGACGAACGTAGGAGGCCTGCTCATGCGCCGAGGCTACCGGGCACGGCGTCCTCGGGGGCGTGGGATGGCGGTTCGGGTGAACCGGTCGGCGGTCGGGATGGACCGGCCGGGTATCGCGCGTACGCCGACGGCCCGGTCCCACACTAAGTGGGCCGGGCCGCCGGGTCGTACGGGCGCCTGGAGCGCTGGATCAGGCCTCCGTGGACTCCACCGCGGTGGCCGTCTTCCCGGTGGTCTGCGCCGGGATCTCGGCGGCGTCCACCGCTGCCTTGGCGGCGGCCGCCGTCTTGCGCGTACGGCGCGGCTTCGGCTCGGCGGCCGTGCTCACCGCCATGTCGACGGCCTCCGCGGGGGCCTCGGCGGCCTTGCGGGTCCGGCGACGCGGCTTGGCCTCCGCCTCGGCCTCCGCCGTCGCCGCGACCGCCTTGCGGGTGCGGCGGGGCTTGGCCTCGGCGGTGTCCACGGCGGCTTCCGGCGCGTCCGCGGTGGCCGTGGCCTTGCGGGTGCGGCGGGGCTTGACTGCCGTGGCCTCGTCGGTGACGGGTGCGTCGGCCGTCTCGGCGGTCTTGCGGGTCCGGCGGCGCGGCTTGGCCTCCGCCTCGCCGGTGGTGCCCTCGGTGGTGTCCGTCACGGCCTCGGGCGCGGTGGCCGCCTTGCGGGTGCGGCGGCGCGGCTTGGCCTCCGCACCCTCGGCGACGTCGACCGCCGCTTCGGCGGCGCTGTCCGGCCCGTCGGCCAGCTGTGCCGGGATCTCCGCGGCGACCGTTTCGGCGGTCTTGCGGGTGCGGCGCGGCTTGGCCGCGGCAGCGGCTTCCGGCGCGTCCGTGGTGACCGCGGCCTTGCGGGTGCGGCGACGGGGCTTGGTCTCGGCCTCGTCGGTGGTGCCCTCGGCGGTGTCCACGGCGGCTTCCGGCGCGGTGGCCGCGGCCTTGCGGGTCCGGCGGCGCGGCTTGGTCTCCGCCTCGTCGGCGGTGCCCTCGGCGGCTTCCGGCGCAGTGGCCGCGGTCTTGCGGGTGCGGCGGCGCGGCTTGGCCTCCGGCTGGTCCGTGGTGGACTCGACCGTGTCCAGGGCCGTCTCGGCGCCGGTCGCGGCCGGAGCCTCCGGTTCCGGGGCGACCTCGGTCACGGTCTCGGCCGGGGCCGTCGTGACCGTCTGCTCCGCCGCCTTGCGGGTGCGGCGGCGGCGCGGCTTCTCGGGCGCCTCGGTGGCGTCGAGGGCGGGGCCCTCGGCCGTCGTCACCGCGGACTCGGCGGACTCGGAGGGCTCAGCGGGCTCAGCGGGCTCGGACGGTGTCGTCGGCTCGCCGGCCGCGACCGGCTGCGCCGTCGCACTGCCGCGCAGACGACGCCGGCGGCGCGGAGTGCGCGTGGCGGATGCCTCTTCCGCGACCGTGGACTCGACCGGCGCGGCGTCGGCCGACGTGCCGTCGGCCGGCGTGACCGCCGCCGGGTCCAGCGGAGCGCCGCCACGGGTGCGGCGACGGCGGCGCGGCGTACGCGCCGGGCGCTCGCGGTCCGCCGAACGCTCACGGTCCGCCGAACGCTCACGGTCCGCCGAGCGTGCCTCGCTCCGGCCGCCCCGGCCACCGCGACCGCGTGTACCGCGGCCGCCGGTCTCGCCGAGGTCCTCCAGCTCCTCCGCCTCCAGTCCGGCGCGGGTGCGCTCCGAGCGCGGCAGGACGCCCTTGGTGCCCTCGGGGATGCCCAGGTCGGTGAAGAGGTGCGGCGAGCTGGAGTACGTCTCGACCGGGTCGTTGAAGTCCAGGTCCAGCGACTTGTTGATCAGCTGCCAGCGCGGGATGTCGTCCCAGTCGACGAGTGTGATCGCCGTACCCTTCGCGCCCGCGCGGCCGGTACGGCCGATGCGGTGCAGGTACGTTTTCTCGTCCTCGGGCGACTGGTAGTTGATGACGTGCGTGACGCCCTCGACGTCGATGCCGCGCGCGGCGACATCGGTGCACACGAGCACGTCGACCTTGCCGTTGCGGAAGGCGCGCAGCGCCTGCTCGCGGGCGCCCTGGCCGAGGTCGCCGTGGACCGAGCCGGAGGCGAAGCCGCGGCGCTGGAGCTGCTCGGCGATGTCGGCCGCCGTGCGCTTCGTCCGGCAGAAGATCATCACCAGTCCGCGGCCCTCGGCCTGCAGGATGCGGGCGACCATCTCCGGCTTGTCGAGCGAGTGCGCGCGGTAGACGAACTGCGTGATGTTCGCGACCGTCGCGCCCTCGTCGTCCGGCGCGGTGGCACGGATGTGCGTCGGCTGCGACATGTAGCGGCGGGCCAGACCGATGACGGCGCCGGGCATGGTGGCCGAGAACAGCATGGTCTGCCGCTTGACCGGCAGCATGCCGATGATCTTCTCGACGTCGGGCAGGAAGCCCAGGTCGAGCATCTCGTCGGCCTCGTCGAGTACCAGGCTCTTGACGTGCTTCAGGTTCAGCTTCTTCTGGCCGGCGAGGTCCAGCAGACGGCCCGGGGTGCCGACGACCACGTCGACGCCCTTCTTCAGGGCCTCCACCTGGGGCTCGTACGCCCGCCCGCCGTAGATCGCGGTGACCCGCACATTGCGCACCTTGCCCGCGGTCAGCAGGTCGTTGGTGACCTGGACGCACAGCTCGCGCGTGGGGACGACGACGAGCGCCTGCGGGGCGTCGGTGAGGGCCTCGGGCTGGGCGCGGCCCGCCTCGACGTCGGCGGGGACGGTGACGCGCTCGAGGAGCGGAAGGCCGAAGCCGAGCGTCTTGCCGGTGCCGGTCTTGGCCTGGCCGATGACGTCCGTGCCCGTCAGGGCCACGGGCAGCGTCATCTCCTGGATGGGGAAGGGAGTGGTGATGCCGACGGCTTCCAGGGCCTCGGCGGTCTCGGGGAGGATCCCGAGTGCTCGGAACGTCGTAGTCAGGGTGCTGCCTCTTCTGTGTGCGCGGTGCGAGGCGAGCGCGGGGGTCGTGTCTGACCGGGCCGGGGACGTCGGCCGCCCACGCGGGCGGGCCGTGTGGCACGGGACCACAGCCGACGCTCTAGCGCTCGAACCGCTTGGAGGTCCCTCCGACCGTCGTACACACAGTGCCGTACGGTCAGGGAGGGCTGTCGGGTCGGAGCCGATCGGGCCACCGACCGGGCATCCTCATGCGTGCGGCCTGTCGACGTACGCCGAAACACGTCGGCGTACTCAGCAGGCGCATTACCACCATACCCCGGAAACACGCACACGTGATGGCCGATTCGGTCACGTAGTCGTCGTCACACTGGTTGATCAGGTCCTTCGCAGGCGCGGAGAGCGGGCTATTGTGCGCTTCATGACGAGCTCTGACAAGTCTGACAACGCCTCCGACACGCCCGCCGAACCCACCGGCATCGCCGCCCAGGACTGGGCGACGGCCGCCGCCGACCCGCAGTACCGCGCCGCGGTCGTGGACCTGCTCGGCGCCCTCGCGTACGGAGAGCTCGCGGCGTTCGAGCGGCTCGCGGAGGACGCCAAGCTGGCGCCCACCCTCGCGGACAAGGCCGAGCTGGCGAAGATGGCGTCGGCCGAGTTCCACCACTTCGAGCGGCTGCGCGACCGGCTCACGGAGATCGGCGAGGAGCCGACACTCGCGATGGAGCCGTTCGTGGCCGCGCTCGACGGCTTCCACCGGCAGACGGCGCCCTCGGACTGGCTGGAAGGGCTCGTCAAGGCCTACGTCGGCGACTCGATCGCCAGCGACTTCTACCGGGAGGTCGCCGTCCGTCTGGACTCCGACACGCGCGAGCTGGTCCTGGCCGTCCTGGACGACACCGGACACGCCGGCTTCGCGGTGGAGAAGGTGCGCGCGGCGATCGACGCGGACCCGCGCGTGGGCGGCCGGCTCGCGCTGTGGGGGCGGCGGCTGATGGGCGAGGCCCTGTCGCAGTCCCAGCGGGTCGTGGCCGACCGGGACGCGCTGTCCACGATGCTCGTCGGCGGCGTCGCGGACGGCTTCGACCTCGCCGAGGTCGGCAGGATGTTCTCGCGGATCACCGAGGCGCACACCAAGCGGATGGCAGCGCTGGGGCTGGCCGCGTAGGACTGCCGGGAGACGTGGTCAGGGGGTGCGCCGCCGTCGGCGTCGGATCAGGCCGGCGCCGACCGACGGCGCAGTCTTCCCGCGGGGCGTACCAGCAGGGACAGCGAGGCGGCCGAGACGACCACCGCGCCGAGCAGCGTCGGCAGCAGGCTGCCGGAGCCCAGCGCGCTGTGCGTGACGAAACCACCGAAGAGGCCCCCCGCGACACCGGTCGACTGCACCAGGAGACGGGACGGCAGACGGTGGGACAGACGGTGGAGCGCGGTCCAGCCGAACAGCAGGCCGATCAGCGCCGAGCCGAGCGTTTCCAAGAACATGCCGGTTCCCTCCCACACGATCGGCCGGTGCTGGCGGTCGTAGCCGGTCTTACCCCTGACCTGCGGAATGCAACCCTCTCTGTGAGCGGATTGTGCGCCACCCGTGAAAGCGCCACCCGGGAAAGGGAGACGCGGGAGGGGCCCGGCGGTTCTCCACCGCCGGGCCCCTCCCGTCATCCGCGACGCAGCGACTACAGCGCGCCGAAGCCCACCTTGCGCGGGGCCGGCTCGCCGAGCTCGACGTACGCGAGGCGGTCGGCCGGTACCAGCACCTTGCGGCCGTGCTCGTCGACGAGGGTCAGCAGCTGCGACTTCCCGGCCAGCGCCTCGGACACCGCCCGCTCGACCTCCTCGGCGGTCTGACCGCTCTCCAGAACGATCTCGCGGGGCGCGTGCTGCACGCCGATCTTGACCTCCACGGCTATGTCCCTCCGACGGTCAGTGAAGTGCGCGACCTTCCGCGCCGTACCAGCACACATTAGCCCGGTGAGGGGACGAGCACGCTCCGCCCGGGAACGCCAGGAGCGAACAGCCCACGGGAACAGAACCCCCGTACGGCGGTGCCCCGGCGGGGTGCGGGGGTGCCGCCCGCGCTCAGTGGTGCTGCTCGGCGCCGTGCAGCGGGAAGCCGGCGATGCCGCGCCACGCCAGGGACGCCAGCAACTGGACCGCCTGGTCGCGGGGGACGCTGCGGTCGCTGTTCAGCCAGGAACGGGCCACCACTTGGGCGAGTCCGCCGAGGCCCGAGGCCAGCAGCATCGACTCCGCGCGCGAGAGGCCCGTGTCCTCCGCGATGACCTCGCAGATCGCCTCGGCGCACTCGTTGGTGACCTTGTCGACGCGCTCGCGCACCGCCGGCTCGTTCGTCAGGTCGGATTCGAAGACCAGCCGGAAGGCGCCGCCGTCGTCCTCGACGTAGGCGAAGTACGCGTCCATCGTGGCGCGCACGCGCTGCTTGTTGTCGGTGGTCGAGGCGAGCGCGCCCCGTACCGACTGGATGAGCGCCTCGCAGTGCTGGTCCAGCAGGGCGAGGTAGAGGTCGAGCTTGCCGGGGAAGTGCTGGTAGAGCACCGGCTTGCTGACGCCGGCGCGCTCGGCGATGTCGTCCATGGCGGCCGCGTGGTAGCCCTGTGCCACGAAGACTTCCTGGGCGGCGCCCAGCAGCTGGTTCCGTCGGGCACGGCGCGGCAGGCGCGTGCCTCGCGGGCGTGCCGCCTCTGTCTGCTCGATGGCTGTCACGCCGCCTCCCAAAGTCGTCCACATGCGGTGTGCGCCGCGCCGCCATCGTACTTTTCGGTAACCGTGGTGTGCGCGGTGCGAGCGCAGGATTTCACGGACCGGACGGCGACAAAAGCGGCATAGAGCGTTTCAAACAGGCTCAAGGTGGGCATAACCCTCCGCTCCTGCTCAGCGGCGGTCTCTCCCGCCGCGCGTCCCGAGCGTCGCCTCATGCGCCACCCCGTCCGCCCCGTCCCTCACCGGTAGTCGTCCTCGTCGATGGAGACGACCCGCGCCTGCTCGATGAGATCGGCCTCGTTGGCGCTGTCCGGGTCCCCGGTGAGGGGTTCGTCGTGGTCCGGCGCCACGTCCGCGTGCTGCTCGGCGGCGTCGCCCTCCGGGGCCTCGACGGCGATCTCCGTGGCGTCGCCGTCCTCGAACGTCTCGGGATCGGTGGGGTCGAATGCCATGCTGGGCTCCCTTCCTGCGGAATGTCCCTGCGAATGTCCCTGGAAGAAGCAGGGGCCATGGGCGGGTGCCCTCTGTATGAGCCTAGGAGACACCCGATGGCGACGCTATGCGATCCGCGGCCCGATCGGCGGTCCTGCCCGCGCACGATCTGTGACCGCGAACACAGGCGAACGCAGGAGTCGCTACGTGATCGTCTCGTAACATTGCCCGCATGTCTTCGACCGAGCTGCCTTTCGTGCCGCCCGCCAACGTCTTCCCACGGGTGACGCCCGTCGGGGTCGAGGAGGGCGAGCGGCTGCGCTCGGTCGAACTGCCGGGGATCACACTGTCGGTACGCACGCGGCCGCCCGCGCGGGAGGGACTGCCGCCCGCGCTGTACGTGCACGGCCTCGGTGGCTCCTCCCGGAACTGGTCCGCGCTGATGCCACTGCTCGACGGTGTCGTCGACGGCGAGGCGGTCGACCTGCCGGGCTTCGGCGACTCCCCGCCACCGGACGACGGCGACTACTCCGTCACCGGCCACGCGCGCGCGGTGATCCGCTTCCTCGACGCCTCGGACCGCGGACCGGTGCACCTGATGGGCAACTCGCTGGGCGGCGCCGTGTCCACGCGCGTCGCGGCGCTGCGGCCCGATCTCGTGCGGACGCTCACGCTCGTCTCGCCCGCGCTGCCCGAACTCCGGGTGCAGCGCACCGCCGTCCCGACCGGCCTGCTCGCGGTGCCCGGCGTGACCGCCCTGTTCACCCGGCTCACCCGGGAGTGGACGGCGGAGCAGCGGGTCCGCGGGGTCATGGCCCTCTGCTACGGCGACCCGGGGCAGGTGACGCCCGAGGGGTTCCGCAACGCGGTGCGGGAGATGGAGCGGCGGCTTCAACTGCCATACTTCTGGGACGCGATGTCGCGCTCCGCACGCGGGATCGTGGACGCGTACACGCTGGGCGGTCAGCACGGCCTGTGGCGGCAGGCCGCGCGGGTCCTCGCGCCCACACTGCTGATCTACGGCGGCCGTGACCAGCTCGTCGGCTTCCGCATGGCGCAGCGGGCGGCCCGTGCCTTCCGCGACTCCCGCCTCCTCACCCTGCCGGACGCCGGCCATGTGGCGATGATGGAGTACCCGGAGACCGTGGCTACCGCCTTCCGCGAACTACTGCTGGACACGGGAGAGTTGGAGGCCGGATCGATGACGGAACCGGGAGCGGCCGCCGGGGTCGGGGGTGACGGCGGCGTACGGACCGGCGTCGAGTCCGCCGGTGCCGAAGCCGGCCGTGGGGCTTCCAGGGCCGGGACGGCCGGCCGGACTTCCGGCGCGCGGACCGGCGGTGGCGCTTCCGGCGCCCGGGCGGTCGGTGGTGCTTCCGGCCCGGAGGCCGGCGGTGGAGCCTCCTCCGGCGCGGCGGGGGGCTGAGGGCCGACGTGGGACGCCACAGCCGCCGCGGGCCCGCGCCCAAGGGCAGGACCAAGAGCACGAGCACCGGCCGGGACGACCGCCCACCCCAGGAGGGGTACGGGCCACGGGACGGCCACGGGCCGCACGGCGGCCCGGAGCGCTGGGACGCCCGCGAGAACCGGGACGGCGCCGAGCCCTGGCACGGTCCCGGTGGTCGGCCGGGGCCGGGTGCGGGGCCGAACCCCGGCCCGGCACTCGGGCAGCGGACCACCTCCGCGGGGCCGGCCGACGGCGGGCCCCGCTTCCAGGACGGGACACCGCGTTTCGCCGACGGCACCGGCGCTCCGGCGCGGGGAGGTCCCCGACTCGCCGACGGCACACCGGCTCGCGGGGTTCCGCGGTTGCCCGACGGGACCCCGGCCGGCGGGATTCCGCCGGTTCGAGGTGGGCACCCGGAGCATCGGGAAACCGGTGGCGGCTGGGGGCAGTTGGGAACGCAAGGCATGAACGGGGGCGGGGCGCAGGGGCCGACGGCCGCCGGTCTCGGCAGCTCGACGGGCCTCGGCGGCTCCACCGCTCCCACCGCCGCCTCCGTGCGTACCCGCGCTCCGATTCCCCGGCAGCGGCGGGCGTCGCCTGCCGGGCCGCGGCAGGACTACCTCGACGCCTTCGACGAGGACGACGACGTCTTCGCCCCCCGGCCCCGCGGTGGCGTGAGCACCGCGAACCCGACCGCGGCACCGCCCTTCGCTCCGGCCGGGCAGGACGCGGTGGACGGCGGGGACGACACCGCACGACCGGCCGGCGAGTCCGTACGGGGGACCGCGACCAAGGGGAAGGCGTTCACCGGCATAGCGGCCGCCGCCGTCACCACCGTGCTCGCCGTCGTCGTCGCCGGGCAGGTCGCCGAGGACCAGTCCGGCGCCGGGGTGCTTTCCCAGTCCGCGACCGACCGGGCGGGGCCCGGCACCGCCGGCATCGCGGGCGGGGACGGCGAGGCGGCCCCGTCCGCGCCGCCGAACGTGTCGGCACTGACGTACGACCAGAAGATGAGCACGAAGTACCCGCTCAGGCCCGCCCTGAAGGGCTCCGGCCGGTTCGACGCGGTTCCGGGCTTCGCCAAGGCGCCCGGCACGGGACGCAAGTACACCTACCGCGTCGACGTGGAGCAGGGCCTCGGCCTGGACGGCGAGCTCTTCGCCGCGGCCGTGCAGAAGACGCTCAACGACCACCGCAGCTGGGCCCACAACGGTGCCCGCGCCTTCGAGCGCATCTCCTCCGGCCGCCCCGACTTCGTCATCACGCTCGCCAGCCCGGGCACCACCGCCATCTGGTGCGCCAAGTCCGGCCTGGACACCACCGTGGACAACGTCTCCTGCGACTCGGCCGCCACCGAACGCGTGATGATCAACGCCTACCGGTGGGCGCAGGGCTCCCAGACCTACGGCGACGAGATGTACGCCTACCGGCAGATGCTGATCAACCACGAGGTCGGCCACCGGCTCGGCTTCGGCCACGTCACCTGCGACAAGGACGGCGCGCCGGCGCCCGTCATGCAGCAGCAGACGAAGTTCCTCGACCACGACGGAATCCACTGCCTGCCCAATGCCTGGCCCTATCCGGGGAAGTGACCGGAGGCCGACCGGACCGGACCGCGGCGTGACGGTTCGTGTCCGGTTGATCTCCTAGCGCGACGGAACGCCGTCCGCGCGGGAAAGTTACGACTGTTCACCCCTTTTGGTGGCGTGATGGACAACCGTCCATCACGCCACCGTCATGTCCGCATACGTTCGTCCCGCTGCGAGCCGCCGGTGCGACGGCGGCTCCCCACACGGGACAGACGGGAGATCGGGGGTGCACGCGTGCGCATCGGACTGGTGACGGAGGGTGGCTATCCGTATGTGAGCGGTGACGCCGGACTCTGGTGCGAACGGCTCGTGCGCGGGCTCGAACGGCACGAGTTCGACCTCTACGCGCTCAGCCGCAGCCGGCAGCAGGAGGACGAGGGCTGGGTGCCGCTGCCGCCACAGGTCAGCCGGGTCCGCACCGCGTCCCCATGGGCGGCCGAGGACGACGGGACCGTGTACGGACGGCGTGCGCGCCGGCGCTTCGCCGAGTGCTACGGGGAGCTGGCGTCGGCGCTGGTCGCGGCGAGCGGCGGCGATCTGCGCGAGTTCGGCGAGCCCGGCGGGGCGACGGCCACGGGCGGTGCCGAAATCGAGGCGGACCGTTTCAGCAGCGGGCTGTACGGCCTCGCCGAACTCGCCCGCGACGAGGGCGGCCTGGCGCGCGCCCTGCGCTCGGAAGCCGCCGTCCGCGCGCTGGAACGCGCCTGCCGAGCGCCCGGCGCACCGCGGGCGGCGCGCGAGGCCCGCGTCCCCGATCTGCTCGCGGTCGCCGCGCATCTGCGACAGGCACTGAGCCCGCTGTCGCTCGACTGGTACGAGGACGACGGACTCGGCGCCACCGACCTCTGCCACGCCGCGGCCGGCGGCACGGCGGCCCTGTCCGGACTGCTCGCCCGCCACTTCACCGGCGTGCCCCTGCTGGTCACCGAGTACGGCGTACACCTGCGCGCGCACTACCTCGCCGCCGGCGCCGACGGGACCACCCCGGCCGTGCGGGCCCTGCTCGCCGCCTTCCACGGCAGTCTCGCCGTCGAGGTCTACCAGCGGGCCGCCGTCGTCACCCACGGCAACGCGCACGCCCGACGCTGGCAGGAGCGCTGCGGCGCCGACCGCGCCAAGCTGCGCACCATCCACCCGGGCATGGACGCCGCCCCCTTCGCCGAGGCCGGGGAGTCGCCGGAGGCCGCCGACCCGGACACGCTCGTGTGGGTCGGCCGTGTCGGGCCGGCCAAGGACCTGGTGTCCCTGCTGCACGCCTTCGCCGAGGTGCGCAAGCAGGAACCGAAGGCACGACTGCGGATCGTCAGCGCGGGAACCGGCTCCGACGGCGCCGCCTACCTGGGCCACTGCAGGGCGCTCGCCGCCCAGCTCTTCCCCGACGAGGCCGAGGGCCCGCACACCGTCGGGCACAACCCGGTGTCCTTCGAGGAGATCGGCGGCCCGGAGGTGCCGACCCTCGCCGACGCCTACGCCTCGGGCGCCGTGGTCGTCCTGTCGAGCGTGGTCGAGGGCTTCCCGCTCGGCCTGATCGAGGCCATGCTCTGCGGCCGAGCGACGGTCTCCACGGACGTCGGCGCGGTCGTCGAGATCGTCGGCGGCACCGGGGTGGTCGTGCCCCCGCGCAATCCGCGGGCGCTCGCCGAGGTGTGCGTGAACCTGCTGCGCGACCCCGAGCGCCGTGCGCGCCTGGGCGCCGCCGCCCGCGCCCGCGCGCTCGAACTGTTCACCACCGAGCAGAACATCGCGGCGTTCCACGGCATCTACCTGGAGGTCGTCTCGCACTGCCCGGTCCAGCGCGTCGTCCTCGACGAGACCGGCGAGCCCCTTCCGTTCGCCGCGCCCGCCGAGGCTCACGTGCCCGGCCGCTGGACCCGGGCCGTGGACCACGTCGCGGCACGCTCGCGCCCCAGCTGGGCCACCGGCTCACCGACGGGGTGCGCGGCCCCCACGACCACCACGGAGGCTTCCCGATGAGCGGCCCGAGAACAGGAGACGACCTCGGTACCCCGACCGGCCGGGGCGGTCCGGTCGGCGGTTTCGGCGAGCCGGCCCTCGATCAGAGCCCCTCCGTGCCCTCCCGGCGCGGTGCGGCCGACCCGGTCAAGGTGCTGATGCACCGTCACCGCGAGCTGTGCGAAAGGGCCGTCGACCCGTTGGAGATCGCCGCGGGCCTGGAGGCGCACGGCGTCACCGACCGCACCGCCGCCCGCTTCCGCCACCGTGACGTCTTCTCCCTCGCCGAGGAGATGTACGCCCGGATCAGCCGAGACGCCGAGACACCCCCGCGGCACGAGGCCGCCGCCGTACCCCGACTGGGCCTCGGCCGGGTCGCGTTCGGCCTGCTGCCCGGCGCCCTGTGCGCCGCCGCCGTGGCCGGGCTGCGCCTGACCGAGGGCCGGACACGGCTGGCCGTCGCCGCGCTCGGTGTCGTGGCCGTGGGCCTGGGCCTGCGCGCCGTGCTCCGCCGTGGCCCGCTGAGCGCCGAGGAGCGCACGCTTCCGGGCCCGCACACGCCCGGCACGCGCATGTGGACGTGCTGGCTCCTCGGCTACGCCCTCCTCGGCGACGGCCTGCTCGGCGCGGCCGTCGGCGGCGGTCCCGACGGGCTTCCCGACGGCACCGCGGCCGGGCCCTGGCCCATGACCACCGCCCCCGTGCTGGCCCTCGCCCTGGCCTGCGGACCGGCGGCCTGGACCGCGCACCTCTTCGCCGTGGGCGCCCGGCGCAAGGTGACCGCCAGCCGGGGCCTCGAGGAGTTCGCCGCGTCCGTACGGCCCCTGCTGCTCGGCGCGTTCGGCCTGTTCCTGTGCGCCCTGGCCGCCCTGCTCGCGGTGTGCGGCGCGATCCTGGACGAGCCCGCCGGCTACGCCCCGGCCCTCACGCTGGGCGCGCTGCTGCTGCTCGCGCGCCTCCTCACCACGCACGGCTTCACACACGCCCCGGCCGTCGCCCTCGGCACCGCGGCCGCGGCCGAAGTGGCGGCCCAGGCCGGCGTCTTCACCGCCCGCCTCCCCGGCTGCGGCGCCCTCGCCACCCCTGTCGACACCCTCGTGGCCGCCTGGGGCCCCGGCGGCGTACCCGCACT
This sequence comes from Streptomyces sp. NPDC091412, assembly GCF_044756885.1. Lineage (NCBI taxonomy): Bacteria > Bacillati > Actinomycetota > Actinomycetes > Kitasatosporales > Streptomycetaceae > Streptomyces > Streptomyces sp. NPDC091412. Next base: position 375,861 of record NZ_JBIVTV010000002.1, read on the forward strand.
CGTCTGCGGAGCCGCCGCCCTGGCCCTCCTCCTGCACGCGACCCGCACGCTGACCCGGGCCTCCGCCCATGCGCGAGCGGAGCCGCAGCCGTGAGGGACACGGGGCCGGCCCCGATCACTCCCGCGTGCCCCCGTACGGCCGCAGCCACGGGTGCCGCCCGCGTTTCCCCGCCGACCGCAGGCACTTGAGCCGACGCAGGCCCCGAGCCACCGCCGGAGCCCGTCGCACCACCGCCCAGAAGGAGAACACCAAATGATCACCGCCCGATCCGGAGCGTCCGGAGCATCCGGAGCCACCGGAGCGCACACCCCGGGAGCCGCCCGATGAGGGTTCTGCTGATCGGAGCCAACGGATACCTCGGCCGTTTCGTCGCCGACCGTCTGCTCGCCGACCCGGCCGTCCAGCTCACCGCGCTGGGCCGCGGCGACGACGCCGACGTCCGCTTCGACCTCGCGGCCGGCAGCCCCGGAGCTCTCACCCGCTTCCTGGACGCGGTCCACCCCGGCGTCGTCGTCAACTGCGCGGGCGCCACCCGCGGCGGCGCCCGCGACCTCACCCGGCACAACACCGTCGCCGTCGCCACCGTCTGCGAGGCCCTGCGCCGCAGCGGCTGCGGCGCCCGCCTGGTGCAGGTCGGCTGCAGCTCCGAGTACGGCCCCAGCCAGCCCGGCTCCTCCACGGCCGAGGACGCCGTGCCCCGCCCCGGCGGCCCGTACGGCGTCAGCAAGCTCGCCGCCACCGAACTGGTTCTCGGCTCCGGTCTCGACGCCGTCGTGCTCCGTGTCTTCTCGCCCGCCGGACCCGGCACCCCGGCGGGCTCGCCGCTCGGCCGGCTTGCCGAGGCCATGCGCCGCGCCATGCAGTCCGGCGACAGCGACCTCAAACTCGGCGGTCTCGGCGTCCAGCGCGACTTCGTCGACGTCCGCGACGTGGCCCGCGCCGTCCACGCCGCCTCCCTCTCGGCCGCCCAGGGCGTCATCAACATCGGCTCGGGCCGCGCCGTCCGGCTGCGCGACGCCGCGGCGATCCTCGCCCGCGTCGCCGGATACGGGGGTGCCCTGCACGAGCTCGACGGCCCGCCCGGCGGCCACCTCAGGGCCGCCATCGGGCACCCCCGGGCCGAGTCGGACCATCCCGCCCCGGTCGCGTACCCGTACCCCGACGGCTGCGGCAGCTGGCAGCAGGCCGATGTGCGCACCGCCCGCGACCGGCTCGGCTGGCGGCCCCGGATCAACCTCGAAGAGTCCCTGGCCGACATCTGGATGGAGGCGGCATGCCGTATCTGACCAGCACCCCCGTGGGCATCTCGAGCACCGGACTGCGCACCGGACTCGGTGTCCCCGGCTGGGCCCACCCCCTTCTCGCCCCGGCCGAGTGGAGCGAACTCACCCGGCCCGGCACGCCCCTGCACTGGGTCGTCCTCAACGTCGCCGACGGCCCCGGCGTCCAGCCCGACCCGCACTGCCTGGAGGCGGCGGGACGGCTGAGGAACGCGGGCGTCCGCGTCCTCGGCCACCTCGACGCGGCGCACGGCGCCCGGTCCTTCACCGAGCTGATCTCCGAAGCGCGGCGGTACCTCGAGTGGTACCGGGCCGACGGCTTCCTGCTGGACCGCTGCCCCGCCGACCGCGCCGGGCTGTCCGAGGTCCGCCGTACGATCGGCGCGCTGCGGGCCGTGCGTGACGATGCCCATGTCGTCCTCGGCCACGGCACCCACCCGCACCCCGGCTACGCCGAGAACGCCGACCAACTGGTGACCTTCCGCGGCCCGTGGAGCGACTACCGCTGGTCGCAGGCCGCGGAGTGGACCGCCGACTATCCGCCCGAGCGCTTCTGCCACTTCGTGCACGGCGTTCCGCGCGGCCACCTCGACGAGGCGCTGCGCATCGCCCGCTGGCAGGGGGCGGCGACCATCTGGTTCACCGACCGCTCCTGCCGCGGCGGCACGGCCGCCCCCTGGGAGGACATGCCCGGTTACTGGGACGAAATCGTCTCGCGGATCGGACGAGGTGTCTCGGAATGAAGAAGGTCGTGGCAGTGTTACGAGGAGAACAACCGTAGTGTTTGACCGACCAACGGAGTCCCCGTGTCGCTGCCACCCCTGGTCGAGCCCGCTCCCGAGCTCACCGTAGACGAGGTCCGCAGGTACTCCCGCCACCTGATCATCCCCGACGTGGGGATGGACGGGCAGAAGCGGCTGAAGAACGCCAAGGTGCTCTTTGTGGGTGCCGGCGGGCTGGGTTCGCCGGGTCTGATGTACATGGCCGCGGCGGGCGTCGGCACGCTCGGCATCGTGGAGTTCGACGAGGTGGACGAGTCGAACCTGCAGCGCCAGGTCATCCACAGCCAGTCCGACATCGGCCGTCCCAAGGCCGAGTCCGCGCGCGACACCATCAAGGGCATCAACCCGTACGTGAACGTGGTCCTTCACCAGGAGCGGCTCGAGGCCGACAACGTGAAGGAGATCTTCAGCCAGTACGACCTGATCGTCGACGGCACGGACAACTTCGCGACCCGGTACCTGGTCAACGACGCCTGCGTGCTGCTGAACAAGCCGTACGTATGGGGTTCGATCTACCGCTTCGACGGCCAGGCCTCCGTCTTCTGGTCCGAGCACGGCCCCTGCTACCGCTGCCTCTACCCGGAGCCGCCGCCCCCCGGCATGGTCCCCTCCTGCGCCGAGGGCGGAGTCCTGGGCGTGCTGTGCGCGTCCATCGGTTCCATCCAGGCCAACGAGGCCATCAAGCTCCTGGCGGGCATCGGCGAGCCGCTGGTCGGCCGCCTGATGATCTACGACGCCCTGGAGATGCAGTACCGCCAGGTCAAGGTACGCAAGGACCCCGACTGCGCGGTCTGCGGCGAGAACCCGACCGTCACCGAACTCATCGACTACGAGGCCTTCTGCGGCGTCGTCTCCGAGGAGGCCCAGGCGGCGGCCGCGGACTCGACGATCACTCCCAAGCAGCTCAAGGAGTGGATCGACGACGGCGAGAGCATCGAGATCATCGACGTCCGCGAGCCGAACGAGTTCGAGATCGTCTCCATCCCGGGCGCCCGGCTGATCCCGAAGAACGAGTTCCTCATGGGATCCGCCCTGGAGAGCCTCCCGCAGGACAAGAAGATCGTCCTGAACTGCAAGACGGGTGTCCGCAGTGCGGAAGTCCTCGCCGTGCTGAAGTCCGCGGGCTTCGCGGACGCCGTGCACGTCGGCGGCGGCGTGATCGGCTGGGTCAACCAGATCGAGCCGGACAAGCCGGTCTACTGATCGCCGGTCCGCCTGACCAGCGAGACTGAAGAAGCCCACGGTCTCAGATGCCGTGGGCTTCTGTCGTTGTCGGTCGGCGTCGGCTGACAACGCACGGCCCGGAGACGGGCAGGCTGTCTCAAGGTCTCCCGGGCTGGCCCGTGCCTCACCTGCAGCCGCGGCCGGCGTCGAGTGAGAGCGGAGACCGATGCCGTGGGCTTCTTCGGTGCCGGGATCGACCAGCGGACCGTGGGCCGATCTGCCCGGTGGTGAGTCCCGCATGAGGAGTTTCGACCCGGGCCGCGGCGCCGCTCCATAGAACTCCGTCGGCCAGGCGGTCCCCCAGTCGCTGCGAAGTGCGGGCGTAAGGGCCGCTGAGTCCGAGTGCGAACAACACTGATTGAAATCGCTGCAGTTAGCGTGTGAAGCCGGGCCCGGCCGCATTGGTCAACGCGAGATGTTCTAACCGAACTCGCCCTCGCGCACACCGTCTCGGAAGGCTGCCCATTCTTCTGCGGTGAACCGCAGAGGCGGCAGGTCTCGATGGTTCGAGTCACGGACGGCAACAGCTCCGCCACCAAGGTCCGCTACCTCGACGCAGGTGGACGAGTAGGGGCTCTTGCTGCTCTTGACCCAGCGTGTTTGGCTCAGATCGAGTGCGTACAGTTCAGCCTTTTTCGCTTGCATGAGAAGCTCCGTTCGGTACTCGATTATGTGTTCTCCATCCACCGTCACCTTTCTGCTTCAACGTCGCAACTGGCGAGGTCGACACCGGTTTTCGCCACCGCCTCAACCCACCACTTGCCCGGCTCCCAGCTCCCCCGCAGACACCAGGACGGGCCCGCAGCCGTCGACGGCGCCCCCTCCATCCGAGTGCCGGCCGATCCCCCGCCGGACGTTCGCTTTGACCGTAGTCGCGCGGCGCGCGGTACTCGACTGCGCCTGGCGGAAGCGGACCCGGGAGGCAGTGAACCGTGCCTTCGCGGACGGCCCGGACATCGATGACGGCCCCACGACGGCTCAGGAGGGGTGAGGATGCGGGAAACGCGCAGGTCACGCCACAAATGGCCTGACTTGCCGGTCTACTGATCAACCGTTCCGCCGACCAGCGGAACAGAAGAAGGCCACGGCTCTGACCAGCTCAGATGCCGTGGGCTTCTGTCGTTGCGCAGACGTCCGCGCTTGTCCGCCGCAGCGCGTCGGCGTTGTCACGCAGGTGGACACGCAGCCGTTCCGCGCCTACCGGGCGTGGTCCCAGCGTGCCATCCGCTTTCAGCCGCCCGCGATGGTGGTTTGCCGCTTCTGCATCGGGTGCTCGTCGGCGTACCTCACCAGGTCGAGGAAGCGGGAATCGCCGGCAGCCGCCAGCAATTCCTCGCTGGTGACGGAGGCGGAGGCCTTGGCGTCCACGTCGGGGGCGACGGTGAGTCCGACATCGCTGTGCCCATAGCGGAAATGGACGTCGGTGGACATGGTCTCGGGCGAGTCGGTGAACACGCGGAGCGATCTGGCCTTGATACCGCCTGGCAGAGTGGCCTGCTTACAGCTTCCGCCCGCGGCGGCAAGAGCAGCGGAGGGGCAGGGCTTCGATTCAGGACCGTCGCCGGAGGGCCGTACGGAGAAGATGATGGTGAACACCTTGCCGTCTTCGGTCTCGCCCTGGTAGCGCGACACGTCGAGGTCGACCGGCCGGATCAGGCCGACAGAGTCCGGCAGCAGCTTGTCGAGGAGGACAGACACATGTTGCTGGAACTGCGCCCGCCGTTTCCGCTCGGCGGAGGGCAGGTTGGCCATGGACCGTTCGTCGTCGCTCGTGGGGTCGATGTGGACCGGCGTTCGGTAGGGCTCCGGCTGGACCGATTCGGGTGACTCATGTGGCGAGGGGGTGCCGCTCGTGGCAGGGCGGACCGTCCTGTCGGCGTCGCCCCCGGTGGTAAGCGCCAGGGAGCCGAACACCATGGCCCCGGCCACGCATGCGATCCCGGCGGCGACCGCGAGACGGGCACGAGCTCTGCGGCGCCGGCCCTGGGCGACCGCAGCGGGCACCAGGTCGTGCGACGAGGGCAGTTCCGCCACCGTACGCTCCATTACGTCCCTGATCAGTAGGGCGCTGCGGCGGTCTTCTTCGGGCATGTTGGGTGTCATCGCGGTTCCTCAACTCCCCGTGGCGTAGATGTGGGCCTCGCCCAATTGGGCGCGCAGCTTTGCCAGGGAGCGTGAGCACTGGCTCTTGACGGTGGACTCGCTGCACTTCAAAAGCTCGGCGACGGACTCGACGCTCTGGTCCTCCCAGTACCGCAGTACAACCATGGCTCGCGCTCTGGGCGGCAACCCGGCCAGTGCCGACATCAGAGTCACCCGCAGATCCGTGTGGTCGGGCGCGGGCCGGGGATCGGGGCGGGAGTGCGCCAGCAGGTCCCGCAGTCGACGCCGCCGCTCGGCCAGGTAGGTACGGGCCAGCACGGTCCTGGCGTAGGCCTCGATGTGGTCGGCGGCACTCGCCCGCCGCCAGTGCTGGAACAGCTTGGCGAGCGTGGTCTGCGTCAGGTCCCGGGCCGTGTCCGGGTCCCCGCACAGCAGGTACGCGGTGCGGTACAGCCGTCTCTGGCTCGCCTGTGCGAAGGCCTCGAAGCTCTCGGGCGCCTGGGACCCCTCTGGCGCTTCGGAGCCCTGGCCGTTCTCCGGCATCTGCTCTCCTTTCCGGGCCCCGTCAAGGAGCCCTGCCCTGTCACACCTCTTCAGAGCGCTGCCGGACCCTAAAGGTTGAAACCGAATTCGCCCCGGGCCGCGGCGCTCCCTGCCCGCACACCGTGGGCGGCGTTCTACTGGGGCGCCGCGGTCGACAGGGCGATCTTGAAAGGGTGAACGGGCCCTGACCAGGTGAAACGGTCAGGGCCCGTTTTGCTGCGCGATGCCCGCTTGTGTGGCGAGCGGTTGATCGGGATCTCGTACACGATCTCGCAGTGAGCGGCGGGCACCACGATGTCCGCTGTCCCCACCGGCCGCCCCTGCTGAGCGCGGCCTTGTGGATGCCCAGGAGCGACGCCTCCTCGGTGGTCGCCTGCCTGGGCTCGGGCTGCTCCACGGCGTGGCTGACGGTGATGCCGATCGTGGCCATCCGGTTCACGACACATGCCCCGGCGTGCGGCCCTCCCTCGGGGAGGACGACGAGAGCGCCGGCGGTGAGGTCGTACGGCTCCCTGCTCGTCGACAGCAGCACCGGCCTGCCGTCGGCCAGGCGGTCGGCGCTGCGGAAGCCGCCCGGGTCGCAGCGAAGGTCACCCATCACGCGCCGACCGCACCGACTGCGCCGCCCTGTGCCCTTGGTTCGTCATGCCTGGGGCATTGCCGGGCCTGGCTCGTGCTCGCCCGGTGGAGTTCCGGGCTTGAGGGTGACGGAGGTGTAGTGGTTGGCGAAGAAGTACGAAGAGGACAGGCCTTCGTCGATGTTGCCGAACTGGTTGCTCATCATGGACATCAGCGCTGTCGTGCGGGTGCCGTCGCCGGCGTAGGCGGTGAACTGCTGGTTGGCTGGCAACCCAGTGGCTCCGATGGTGACTTCGTCGATGCCGGGGAGTGCCCGGATCAGGGCCGTGCCCTGGCCGGAGCTACCGGAGACGCGCAGCGGGAGGTTCTGCGTGCGCATGCCCAGACCTTGCCGGCCCACATTGTTTGTGCTGGTGGCCGGAGTGCTGCGCGCCACGTACACCAGCGCCATGGGTGACTGGCCGATGGGAAGGGTCTTGATCACCGAGTTCGTGTGCGTATCGATGACGTCGACCGCGTCGGAGTTCTGCAGGGCGACGTAGACCCTGGTGTTGTCGGGGCTCGGCCAGATGCCGTGGGGACCGTGGCCGCTGTTGTGGATGGTCTTCACCAGCGTGGGCGGCCCCCCGGTGTGCGATCGGCGGTACACCAAGGTCTGGTTCAGTCCGCCCACGGTCTGGTAGGCGTAGTCGACGCCGCCGACCGTGACGAAGTTGGGGTGGTTGGTGCGCGGCCCCGTCTTCAGCACCGCCTCCACACGGTAGGTGCGTGCATTGAGCACAGCGGTGGTCCGGCCGTTGGTGGGCATACCGAGCCAGATCTCCCGGCCGTCGGGTGAGATGGCCTCGTCGGAGGACCCGCCCGCCTCCGCGGGGATCTGCACACGCTTGATGATCCGGCGGGAGGCCACATCGATCACGTCCAGCCTCGGGGCGCGCAGGTGGTTGACGTAGGCGAGCTTGCCGTCGGGGCTGAAGACCACCTTCGACGGCCCGTCCTCGGTGTGGATCCGGTCGACCTCCTTGCCGGCCCGCCAGTCGATCACCGAGATGTAGTCCTGACCGCGCACCGCCACCCACAGCCGCGTGCCGTCCGACGAGAAGAATCCCTCGTGCGGCGCCCGGCCGACGTACACGGTGCTCACCACTTTGTTGGTCGCGGTGCCAATGACATGGACGGCGTTGGTGGTCACATCGATCACGTTGAGCCACTTCCCATCCCGGGAGAAGCCCAGGCCGTGCACGTCGATCTGCCCGTCGTACATGGCCCCCAGCACGTCCGCGCTGGGGTCCAACCGCGGCTTGCCCAGAGCGATCGTGCCCAGCACCGTGTTCGTCGCCGGATATGACACTCACTGTGTTGGAGGCCTGGTCGGCGGTGTACACCCGGTCGTTCCCCGAGATCGGCTGCGCCCCGGGCAGCGCTGGAGGTTGGATCAGCGTGCCCTGTACTGAGGGGCTGGCGTTCGACCTCACAGATTCCTGCGTCCCGGGCGTCGCGCAAGCAGCGATTGATGCGTACGCGACCATCACCACGAACGCCCGGGCCAAGCTGGGCCTTATGCCCATGTTCACTCCTTGTGGTCACGTCGCCGGCGGATAACCCGCGTCGCAAGCTGCCACCGTCGCTTGGCTCGTGAGGATCGTGCCGCGTGGCGTGAGAAGTTGCGGCAGGGGCTGGCGCTGCGTTCATCAAAGGCCGCAGGCGAGAGCAGCACCTGTCATCGTGGCGCCGAGGTCACCTCTTCCGAATGTGGTCACGCATCCCCGAACACGTGACCGATGGCGCCGGTCGCCTGAATCATCGTCGGGCTATAAGGGAATCTAACGGACACTTTCGGCATGCTCACCTCGGCTGGAGGGTTTCACTCGGACGGCCCGTCTGTCGGCGAACGGCGGACAAGTGCACGGCCGTTCAAGCTTCGTGCGGTGTATGCCGAACGGGTTCACTACGGTCCGACCACAACTGCGATAGCAGCCACGCGGGGCAGTGGTCCGCGCGGGCGACGGAGCTGGTTTGGCCAGTGGCCTGCCCGGTCCCTGTCACGCAGCGTGAAGCGAACAAAAAGCCCGGTGGCGTTGGGGTCGACGCACGTGCCGAAGATCTCGGCGTCGGCCTCCACGAGGTGGTCCTCCCACCTCGCGCGGCAACGGTGCTCTGCCAACCAACCTTGCGGAGTCCCGACGCCGTGGGCACCCGGGCCGCTGATGGAGGAGAGCCGCCTGCGGCGGCGCCTCTTCCGCGTCACTCCTCTGCACCGCCGGGGGCGACGTCAAGCCGCCGTCCGCTGAGGCTGGGGCCTGACACAGGAGCGCGCCGTCTCTTCAGGAGCCAAGCGCGTGGACGGAACCGCGGCGCCGCAGCCGTGCGCCGCGCCGAAGGAAGCAAGAGGTGCCTCCGCATGTCACACCACACCGCGGCGGTGCCGGGGGCTACCTGGGTGGCCAGGGGGGCGGGAGCTCTGCTGTCCCTCGCGGTGGCCGCCATCCATGTCACTGACCAAGGCGGTATCACGGCAACAGTGGACCCCTACTACATCGGCGTCGCTTACCGCGTCCTGGAGATCGCGGCCGTGGTCACCGCCGTGTTGCTCCTCATCGGCCTCGTCCAACTGGGATGGCTGCTGGCAGCCGGGGTCGCCGCCGGCCCCTTGCTGGGCTATGTCCTCTCCAGGGGGCCGGGACTGCCCGCCTACAGCGAGGACATCGGCAATTGGACCGAATCGCTCGGGCTGGTCAGCCTGGCCGTCGAAGGTGCCCTGCTCCTGATGTCGGTGCCACTCCTCGTCGGAAGTTGGCGGAACCGTGATGGGCGAGCCAATGCCTGAACGGTCTTGAAAACCGTCGCGGCGCGAGTCACCGTGGGTTCAAACCCCACACCCACCACAATGATTTACGGCCCCTGACCAGGCGTTACGGTCGGGGGGCGTCGTCATGCGCACTGCCCGTCGGACACCGCCGTTCCCCGCGATTCCCCGACCGATCGGGCACGGTAGCGCCACAGCTGCACTTGGTCCCTGACAGTCTCTGGTGTCCGCGGTGGCGCAAACCAGCACCAACCGCAGATCGGAGACCGAGCACGGCTCACGGCACTGGCGAAGCGACTCGTGGCGTACCTCGAAGAGCTGCCCGGCGATGAATGCGCGCTGTTGTTCACCATGCCCGCGGGCAAGCCGCTGCGCTACAACCAGTGGTGCACGGCGTACTTCGACCCTGCTGTCTCGGCGGCCCGCCTCACCGACATAACTCCACACGATCTTCGGACCTCCCGCGGAACGTGGGCCGCGGACCGGTACGGCGTCATCATCCGCCGGCCGCTGTGACCCTGCCGTGGCGGGCGGTCGGCGGAGAGCCGGTTACGGCATCACTGCTCCTCCATCGGGATCGCAGTCGCCCGGTCAACCGCGACGACTTCAACCGCTGGGCTTGGCGACGGGCTCTCTCATGAACAGACCTTGCCGTCCCTCGGCACCGTGCCGTACAGCAGATACGCGTTCACCGTCGAGTCCACGCAGTCGCTTCCGCTGCCGTACGCCCCGTGGCCCTCGCCCTTCCAGGTGAGCTCCACACCGACGCCCTTGCCGAGCGCGTCCGCCATTCTCCGGGCGCCCTCGTAGGGCGTCGCCGGGTCCCCGGTGTTGCCGATCAGCAGGATCGGCGCCGCCCCCGGCGCGCTGACCCGAGGGGTGTCGTACTGACCGGGCACCGGCCAGTCGTGGCACCAGCCGGCCGTGTCCCAGGCCATGAAGGCGCCGAACACCGGCGAGATCCGCTCGAACTCGGGCAGCAGCTTCCTCGCCTCCTCCGGCGTCGGCCGCCGCTTGGCGTCCAGGCACGATATGACCCGTTGGGCGTGGGTCGTCGTGCCGTAGTGGCCCGAGTCGTCACGGTCGTTGTAGGCGTCGGCGAGGGACAGCAGCCCCGAGCCGTCGCCCTGTTCCGCCGCGGCGAGGGCGCTCGTCAGGGCCGGCCAGCCGCTCTTGCTGTAGAGCGGCAGCGCGATGCCGGTGAGCGCCGAGGCCTCCGTCAGCTTCCGCCCGGAGGAGGTCGTGGGCAGCGGCTCGGCGTCGATTCGCCGCAGCAGATCCGCGATCTTCCGCGAACCGCGCTCGGGATCCTGGCCGGTGGACTTCAGGTAGGTGTCCAGCGCCCGCTGGAAGCCCCTCGCCTGGTTCAGCGCGTGGCCCACGGAGTCCGCTGTCGGGTCCACCACCGCGTCCAGCACCACCCGCTCGACGCGCTGCGGGAACAAGTGGGCGTACACACTGCCGAGTTCGGTGCCGTAGGACATGCCGAAGTAGTGCATTCCGGCGTCGCCGAGGACGTGGCGGATCAGGTCCATGTCCCGGGCGGTGTCGGTCGTCGAGACGTGCGCGAGCAGCTTCCCGGCCGCCTTCCGGCAGCCCTGGCCGAAGTCGGCCGCGTCCTGGAAGTAGGCCCGCTCCTCGGCCGCGGTGTCCGGTGTCACGTCGATCGCCTCGGCGGCCTGGATCCGCCGGTCGCTGCGGCAGCGCACGCCCGAACTGCCGCCGACCCCGCGGGGATCCCAGCTCACCAGGTCGTATCGCTGCCGCAGGGCGGTGACCTCGGAGGCGTACGACGGCAGCGCGGCCACGCCGGAGCCGCCGGGGCCGCCGAAGTTGAACAGCAGGGAACCGGTGCGCTCCGCGGTGGCCCTGGCGCGGATGAGGGAGAGGCCGATGGTCTCGCCGTCCGGCCGGGACCAGTCCAGCGGTGCCTTGAGCGTCGCGCACCGCCATGCGTCGCCCGGCGCGGGCGAGTCGGCCGTGGCCTCGCAGTGGCCCCAGTCGAGTTGCTGCGAGGTGAGTGAGGAAGGCAGCCGCGCGGACGGCGAGCCGGACTGTGCGGCCGGCGCGGGAGCGGACCGGTTCTTTCCGTCGTCCGCGCTTCGGCCCGCCGGATCGCCGCCGCATCCGGCCAGCAGCACCGCGGCGGCGACCGCGGCCGCCCACTGCGTCAGACGCGCCATGTGCTTCCCCCCTCACAGGCTCCCCGCGGATCGGCCGAGGGGAGTGTTCAGGCCATGGTAGGCGGATCCCATCACTCCCGTGGGAGCCTGTGGATAACCCTCTGACCTGCTATTTTTCGTGTGAGGTGGGGAGGTCGCGGCCCTTCGCCCGGCTAAGCGCAGACCGTCCCGGCCGGTGGCACCTTTCCGTCGAGCAGATAGCTGTTCACCGCGTTCTGCACGCACGGGTTCTTGCTGTTGTACGCGCCGTGTCCCTGGCCCTGCCAGGTGAGTTCGACCCCGACACCCTTGCCCAGCGCGTTCGCCATCCTCTTGGCGCCCCCGTACGGAGTCGCCGGGTCGCCGGTGTTGCCCACCACGAGGATCGGCGCCGAACCCGGCGCGCTCACGTCGGCGTGGGCGGCCGCACCAGGTACTGCCCATTGGGTGCAGCTGAGCACGCCCCAGGCCAGGAAGTCCCCGAACACGGGCGAGGCGACCCGGAACTCGGGCAGTTTCTGCTCCACGAAGGCGGGGGTGTACCGCTGCTTCTGGTCGGCGCAGTTGATGGCGGTGTTCGCGGCGGAGAGGTTGCTGTACTCGCCGTTGGTGTTGCGGCCGTTCATCGCGTCGGACAGCAGCATCAGGATCTGGCCGTCGCCGGCGTAGGCCCGCTGGAGCCCTTCGGTGAGCGGGGCCCAGAGCTCCTTGGAGTACAGGGCCTGGGCGATGCCGTTGGTCGCGGCGGACCGGGTCAGCCGGCGCGGGAAGATGCCGGGGAGCGGATTGGTGTCGAGCTTTTTGAGCAGAGCGGCGATGCGGTCCTCGACGTTCCGGACGCTGCTGCCGATCGGGCACTTGGTGCCCTTCGAGGCGCAGTCCTTCGCGAAGTTGTCGAGGGCGAGCTGGAAGCCCTTGGCCTGGCCGAGCGAGGTCTGCTCGGGGGTCTTGGTGGGGTCGACTACCGCGTCGAAGACCGCGCGCCCCACATGCTTGGGGAACAGATGTGCGTACACGCCGCCGAGTTCGGTGCCGTAGGAGATCCCGAAGTAGTGCAGCTTGGAGTCGCCGAGTGCCTGGCGGATCAGGTCCATGTCGCGGGCGGCGTCGGTGGTGCGCACATGCGGCAGGATCTTCCCGGAGTTCTTCTCGCAGGCGGCGTTGAACTGCTTGGTGTTGTTCACGAACGTGGCACGTTCGGCGGCGGTTTGCGGTACCACGTCCTGCTGGAAGTACTGGTCGAGCTGTGCGTCGGTCTTGCATTTCACACCGGCGCTGCGCCCCACCCCGCGCGGGTCGAAGCTCACCAGGTCGTAGCGGGTGCGCAGCTTGTTGTAGTCCTGGGCGATCGCGGGCAGCGTGGTGACGCCGGAGCCGCCCGGGCCGCCGAAGTTGAAGAGCAGTGAGCCGATGCGCTTGCCGGGCCCGGTCGCCTTCGCCCGGATCAGCGCGACGTCGATCGTTTTGCCCTGGGGCTTGCTCCAGTCCAGCGGCGCCTTCATGCTGGCGCACTGCCACTTGCCACCGTTGGGCGGCGGCGAGGGTGCCGCCCCGCCGCCCTCCGGCGCGGACGGCGCCGGGCAGTCCTTCCAGTCCAGCCCCGGGTCCGTCGAACCCCCGCCGACGGAGAGCCCGCCGCAGCCCGCCGTCAGGGCGCTCAACAGGACGGTGGTCGTGGTCAGGGCGGCGGCGCGCAGCCCGTGGCGCTTGTGCATGCCCCCATCCTCACGCCGCCGGCGGCCTCCCGCGCGGGACGCGGGCCGTTCGGAGTACGCGCGGCCGCCGTGCCTACAGGGCGCCCTTGCGGGTCAGGTGGTTGAAGGCCAGCCAGCCGGGCAGGACCGGCAGCCACAGCGTCAGCAGCCGGAACATCAGCACCGCGGGCGCGGCCACTTCCTTCGGCAGGCCCACCGCGATCAGGCCGACGGTGAGGGTGGCCTCGACCGCGCCCACGCCGCCCGGGGTCGGGGCGGCCGAGCCGAGCGCGTTGCCGGCGAGGAAGACGACGGCGACGCTGGCGATGCTGAGCGAGGTCGACTGGTCGCCGAAGGCCCGGATCGAGGCGTCCAGGCACATCACGAAGCAGAAGGTCAGCAGCAGCATGCCGCCGATGCCGGTGACCAGCTTCTGCGGTCGCTGGAGTACGTCCAGCATGCGCGGCACGACACCCGCGAAGAGCGAACGCACGCGCGTGACGACGAACTTCCGCAGGAACGGCACCGAGGTGACCACCAGTACGAGCACCGCGACCGTCAGCAGGCCCGCGATGACCGTCCGGGACGGTGACAGGGACGGCGTCTTCTCGGTGCCGGTCAGATAACCGAAGGACAGCAGCATCAGGATGTGGCAGCCGAGCCCGAACAGCTGCGAGGCGCCGACACTGGCCACCGCGAGACCGGGGCGCACGCCCGCGCGTTGCAGGAAGCGCGTGTTCAGGGCCACGCCGCCGACCGCGGCCGGTGCCACGATCTTCACGAACGAGCCGGCGACCTGCGCCGCCACCGTCCGTACGAACGGGACGCGTTCCGGTACGAAGCCCAGCAGCGCCATGGCGGCGGCGACATAGCTGAGCGCCGAGAAGAGCACCGCCGCGATCACCCAGCCCCACTGGGCGTGGGCGAAGAGCGTGCCGAACTCGATGTGCGTGAGCTGGGTCAGCAGGTAGTAGGCGCCGATGGCACCCGCGATGAAACTCATCAGGGTGCGGGGCCGGACCCGCTCCAGCCGGGCCGGCTCGACCGGCGCCTGCGGCCTGATCCGCAGCACCTGGTGGCGGATCTGGGTGAGCAGATCCTCTTCGCGGGCTTCTTCCAGTGCCTCGCCGATGGCCCGCTTCTCCGCCCGTGCCTCGGCACGCTCGGCCTTTTTGTCCTTCTTATCGGGCCTCTCCGGCTTTTCCAGCTTCCCTGCTTTTTCCGGTTTCTCGGGTTTTTCTGGTTTCTCTGGTTTTTCCAGGGCGGCCGGGCCGGTGTCACCACTGTCCTGGGCGGCCTGCTCCAGGCGGGCCTGCTTGGCCTGCCGGGACGCCTCGAGCACCGCCTCGCGTTCCCGCTGCGCCCGCTCCCGGGCCAGCCTGCGCAACGTCGCGCGCGTGGAGCGCGTCAGAGCGATGGGCTGGAGCATGGGCAGACAGTCGGCGACCGCGTCGGGTCCCAGGACGCCGACCGCGGAGGCCACGGAGCGCTCCGCGCCCACCCGCAGGCCGAGCGTCGTCAGCAGTTGGGCGATGTCCATGCGCAGCAGCAGATCGCCGGCCGCGATCTCGCCGCCGCGCAGATCGGTGAGGATCACCTTGCGGGAACGATCCACCAGGATCGCGTCACCGGCCAGCCTGCGGTGCGCGATGCGCCGTGACTGCAACGCCCGCACCTGCTGCCAGGTGTGGTGCAGCAGCTCGTCGGTGATCTCCTCGTCCGCCAGCGAGTCGAGCGTGCGCCCGCCGGTGTGCTCGTAGACGAGCATCACGGCGTCGGGGCCGAGCTCGGAGGTCGCGATGAGCTTGGGCGCGTTGGCGCCGGCCGCGATGGCCGCGTAGGCGAGAAGGGCTTCCTGCTCCAGGGCCTGGCGCAGCGACTGCAGGCTGCGGCGGGTGGCGAAACCACGCAGCGTGAGGTTGCGCCACACGCGGTAGAAGAAGCCCTGTGCCTGCTGCTCGCGGTCGACGACCGTGACGTCCAGTGGTGGTCCGTCCTCCAGGGTGACGAAGTAGCGCCGGCCGCGGTCGCCGATGTCCGCGGACTCGGCCGCCTCCTCGCGGGCCGCGCTGACCGGGTGGAAGCCGACGGTCCGCAGGCCCGCCACCAGGGTCCGTCCCGTGGGGCGGACGTTCGGTGAGCCGACCGCGTACAGGGTGCCGTAGGCGACGGTCCAGCCGATCAGCACCGTCAGGATGATCGAGAACGGCGTGGTGTATCCGGTGACCAGCATCGAGAAGGCGTCGAGCAGCAGCACGATCCACAGCACCGCGCGCCAGCGTGGCCGGCGGGACATGCCGACCGCCGTCATGTACGCGATGACGGGGGCGAGGTAGCCGTGCACCGGATCGGTGAGCGCGTGGACGTTGCCGGGGGAGGGCTGGGTGAGCGCGTCCTGGATCGAGTGCGGGGCGCCCTTGGCGACCCACAGGTCGGTGGCGAGCGTCACCCCGTGCGCGAGGACGGCCGCGAGCACGCCGTCGGCGATCCGCAGTCCGTCCCGTTTGATCAGCCGCTCGATCGCGAAGGCGACCGGGACCAGCAGGATCGCGATGCTGGACGCCAGCCCGGCGATCTTGATGAGCAGGTCGGGGGCCTGACCGGTGCCCTTGTTGATGTCCTGTTCGAGGCCCGAGGTGGTGCCGTGCGCGAACCCGGCGATCGCCAGCAGTACGACGATGGCGAGCACGCCCACCAGCAGCCGCATCAGGTCCGAGGGACGGTGCACGCGCGCGGGGAGCAACGGCTCGTCGCCCTCGAGTTCGTCGGCGTGCGTCACGACGTCCTCCTCCGCGGGCTTCCTGCCCGCCTTCGGAGCGTCCGTGCCGCCGGTCTTCGGGGAGCCCGTGCCCCCCGCCCTCTGGGCGTCCGTGCCGCCGGTGCCGGGGCGCGAGGAAACTCCAGAGGTGCCCTCCGCGTCATCGGGATGCACGCCCTGCTGCTTCATGGTCTCTTCTTGGTCTCGTATCACCGGTCACCGCCCGCACGATGGTGGCACGTCCCACCGGCACACAGGGGCATCAGGGTGCATATGCGGGGCCGCACAGTCTGCCCGAGGCACCGCCCGGGAGCGAGGGCCACGCCCCGGACGCGGCGCGGTCCGCTGTCGGTGGGGTGGGGCAGGATGGGACGGATGAGCGAAGTGAGCCCTCCGGACGACGGCCGCCCCGAGCACCCCGACGCGCTCCCCGAGTACGCCGAGCGGGTCCTGGAGGTCGCCGAGATGATCCCGCCCGGGTGCGTCATGACGTACGGCGACGTCGCCGAATGGCTGGAGCGGGGAGGCCCCCGCCAGGTGGGCCGCGTGATGGCCCTCTACGGCGGCGCCGTCCCGTGGTGGCGGGTGGTACGCGCCGACGGGGTCCTGCTCCCCGGCCACGAGCTGCGCGCTCTCGCCCACTACCGCACGGAGGGCACACCCCTGAAGGAGGCGAGCAGGGCGGCCGAGGGCCACCTGCCCCGCCTCGACATGAGACGGGCCCGGTGGGACGGCGGCGAACGTGCGCAGGGTCACACCTGACAGCTTCCGCCATTCGAGGGGGTCGTGGGGAGCCCATGGCCCGTACGGGGGAAACGAGGCACGTTCGTGGCATGCCGTACGTTCGTGGTTCGAGGGACACACGTGACGGCGGTGCCGAGGGAGGACCGGGAGAAGCAGGGGAAGAAGGCGAAGCCCTCCTTCCGCGCCCGGCCGCGGCGTAGCGTCGGCTCCGCGTGTCCCCCTCACCCCAGCGGCCACCGCCCCACCCCTCGGGCCGTCCGTCCCCGCGACGACGGCGCTTCGCGCCGGCCGTGACAGAGCCCAGCACACCCACCAGGACCGGCGAACCACGTGAGCTCCTCTTCCTCCACCAGGCGCCTGCCGCACCCCCGGGTGCGGCAGGGGGACCGTGGCGCCTACCGACTGGTGCGTACCCCGCCGACCAGACCGGATCCCCCTCGTCTGGACGCCGCACAGCGCTCCGTGGTTGACCACCGGACCGGTCCGCTGCTCGTCCTCGCAGGTCCGGGCACCGGCAAGACCACCACGCTGGTCGAGTCCGTGGCCGCCCGGATCGCCCGCGGCCAGGACCCCGAGCGGATCCTGGTGCTGACCTTCAGTCGCAGGGCCGCCGTCGACCTGCGCGACCGCATGGCACTTCGCACCGGCGCGGCCCACGTCCCGCAGGCGACCACCTTCCACTCGTTCTGCTACGCCCTGGTCCGCGCCCACCAGGCCGGCGAACTGTTCGTCGAGCCGCTGCGGCTGCTGTCCGGACCCGAGCAGGACGTGGCCGTCCGCTCGCTGCTGGCCGGCCAGGTCGACCTGGAGCGGCTGGGCCTGGCGCACGTGCGCTGGCCGGACGAGCTGCGCGCCTGCCTGACCACCCGCGGCTTCGCCGACGAGGTCCGCGCGGTCCTCGCCCGCAGCCGCGAGCTGGGCCTCGGCCCCGAGGCCCTGGCCGACTTCGCCCGACGTATCGGCCGCCCCGACTGGCAGGCCGCGGCCGCCTTCCTCGCCGAGTACCTCGACGTCCTCGACCTGCGGGGCGTCCTCGACTACGCCGAACTGGTCCACCGCGCGGTGCTCCTCGCCCGCCGCCCCGAGGTCGCCGAACGGCTCGCCGCGCGGTACGACGTGGTCTACGTCGACGAGTACCAGGACACCGATCCCGCCCAGGTACGGCTGCTGCGCGCGCTGGCCGGGGACGGCCGCACCCTGCTCGCCTTCGGCGACCCCGACCAGTCGATCTACGCGTTCCGGGGCGCGGACGTGAACGGCATCCTGCAGTTCCCGCAGACCTTCCCGCGCGCGGACGGCGCTCCCGCGCCCGTGCGGGTCCTGCGCACCTCCCGGCGCTCGGGCGCCGCCCTGCTGACCGCGACCCGGCTGCTGACCCGGCGGATGCCGCTCACCCGCCTGCCCGCCGACAAGGTCCGCGCCCACCGGGAGCTCACCCCGGTGCGCGACGGCGGCCGCGTCGAGGTCCACACGTATCCGACGGCGGGCACCGAGGTGGACAACATCGCCGACATCCTGCGCCGGGCGCACCTGGAGGACGGCGTCCCGTGGAGCGAGATGGCCGTCCTGGTGCGCGCCGGCGCCCGCTCCCTCCCGGGCCTGCGCCGCGCCCTGACGGCAGCCGGAGTGCCCCTGGACGTCGACGGTGACGACGTGCCGCTGCGCCACGAGCCGGCGGTGGCGTCTCTGCTGACGGCGCTGCGGGCGGTGGCGACCGCGGAGACGGTGCGGCGGGCGGTGGCGACCGCGGAGACGGTGCGGCGCTCGGAGGAGGCGGGGGAAGCGGGGGGGTCGGAGGAATCGGAGGAATCGGAGGAAGGGGTCGTCGAGGAGCAGGTGGCCGATGTCGGGGGGCCGGCCGCAAGCACTGAGGCGCAGGCGGCCAGTGCCAGGGTGTCGGCCGCAGGTACCGAGGAGCAGGCTGCCGGCAGCCTGGAACAGGCCGTCCTCACCGGGGAGGAGACCGCCGTCACCGGGGAGTCGGCCGCCGTGGCGCAGGCCTCCGGGCGGCCCGAGGCGGATCCGGAGGCGGACGCCTGCTGGCTGGACACCGAGACCGCGCTCACCCTGCTCGCCTCGCCGCTGGCCGGCATGGACGCCGCCGACCTGCGCCGCCTGGGCCGTGCCCTGCGCGAGGAGGAACGCGCCGCGGGCAACCCGCTGCCCCCGCCCTCGGACCAGCTGCTCGCGAGGGCGCTCGCGGAGCCCGAGCGCCTGGTCGCTCACGACCCCACGTACGCGCGTGGCGCGCAGCGCCTGGGCGCGCTGCTCAGGAAGGCACGGGAGCGACTGGCGGGCGGAGGGACCGCCGAGGAGGCGCTGTGGGACCTGTGGGACGGCACACCGTGGCCCTCCCGCCTGGAGCGGGCGGCCCGGCGCGGCGGCGCGGCGGGCCGCAACGCGGACCGCGACCTCGACGCCGTGTGCGCGCTGTTCGCGACCGCCGCCCGCGCGGAGGAGCGCACCGGCGGCCTGGGCGCCCTGAACTTCCTCGCCGAGGTCGAGGCCGAGGACATCGCCGCCGACACGCTCACCCGGCGCGCCGTGCGTCCCGACGCCGTGCGGCTGATGACGGCGCACCGCTCCAAGGGCCTGCAGTGGCGCCTGGTCGTCGTCGCCGACGTCCAGGAGGGTCTGTGGCCGGACCTGCGGCGGCGCGGCTCCCTGCTGGAGGCCGACCGCATCGGCCGCGACGGACTCGCCGCCCCGCTCACCCCCGGCGCGCTGCTCGCGGAGGAGCGGCGGCTGTTCTACGTGGCCGCCACGCGTGCGCGTGAACGCCTCGTGGTGACCGCGGTGAAGGCCCCCGCGGACGACGGCGACCAGCCCTCCCGCTTCCTCACGGAACTCGGTGTCGAACCCAGGGACGTCACCTCCCGCCCGCGCCGCCCGCTGGCGGTGGCGGCACTCGTCGCCGAGCTGCGTGCCACGACCGTCGACCCGCGCGTCTCCGGCACCCTCAGGCAGGCAGCCGCGCACCGGCTGGCCCGGCTGGCCGCGCTCGCCGACGACGAGGGCCGTCCGCTGGTGCCGGCGGCCCACCCCTACCGCTGGTGGGGCATGGCCGATCCGACCGAGAGCAAGGTGCCGCTGCGCGACCGGGACCAGCCCGTGGCGCTGTCCGGCAGCGCCCTCGACCAGCTCGCCAACACCTGCGCCCTCCAGTGGTTCCTCAGCCGCGAGGTCAAGGCCGACGCCCCCGCGACTGCCGCCCAGGGCTTCGGCAACGTGGTGCACGTCCTCGCCGACGAGGTCGCCTCCGGGCGCAGCCCCGCCGACCTCGCGGTTCTCATGGAACGCCTGGAGACGGTGTGGAACGCGCTCGCCTTCGACGCGCCGTGGAAGTCGGCGCAGGAGAAGGAGCACGCGCGCGTGGCGCTGGAGCGTTTCCTGAACTGGCACGTCCTGGAGCGCTCCGGCCGCACCCCGGTGGCCGGCGAGCACGACTTCGACGTGACCCTGGAAGCGGGCGGCTACCAGGTGCGCATCCGCGGCTCCATGGACCGGGTGGAGGCCGACGGCGAGGGACGTGCCTACGTCGTCGACTTCAAGACCGGCAAGCAGGCGCCCACCGGGGCCGAGGTGGCCCGTCATCCGCAGCTCGCCGTCTACCAGCTCGCGGTCCGCGAGGGCGCCGTCGACGGGGTCTTCGACGGGGCACGTCCCGAGCCGGGCGGCGCCGAGCTGGTCCAGCTGCGCCAGGGCGCGGCCAAACGGGACGGCGGCGACGACCTGCCCAAGGTGCAGACCCAGGAGCCGCTGGAGGGGGAGTGGGCCGGCGAGCTGCTGGCGACCGCCGCCGGGAAGGTTCTCGACGAGCGGTTCACGCCGACGGCCGGGCAGCACTGCGCGCACTGCGCCTTCCGGGCGTCGTGCAGCGCGCGGCCGGAGGGGCGCCACATCGTCGAGTGACCCGCGTGACGAGCGGCACCATCCGTGCTGACCCGCGTGACGAACGGCACCACCCGTGCTGACCTGCGCGTCTTTCGACCCCGGCGGCCATCTGGCACGGATTGTCAGTGCCCGCCGCTAGCCTCTGTGAGGTGCCCGCCCGTATCACCGATCCCGAGCAGCTCAAGGAGCTCCTCGGGATCCCGTTCACCCCGGAGCAGACGGCCTGCATCATCGCGCCGCCCGCCCCGCAGGTGATCGTGGCCGGTGCCGGCTCCGGCAAGACGACCGTGATGGCGGCGCGCGTGGTGTGGCTGGTCGGCACCGGACAGGTCGCCCCCGAGCAGGTCCTCGGGCTGACCTTCACCAACAAGGCCGCCGGCGAACTCGCCGAACGTGTCCGCAAGGCCCTGATCAGGGCCGGCGTCACCGACCCCGAGGCCATCGACCCCGACAACCCGCCGGGCGAGCCGCTGATCTCCACCTACCATGCCTTCGCCGGCCGTCTGCTGAAGGACCACGGGCTGCGCATCGGGCTCGAACCCACCGCCCGCCTGCTCGCCGACGCCACCCGCTACCAGCTCGCCGCGCGCGTGCTGCGCGAGGCCCCCGGCCCCTACCCGGCGCTGGCCCGATCCTTCCCGGACCTGGTGAGCGACCTCCTGGCCCTCGACGCCGAGCTCGCCGAACACCTTGTACGCCCGGAGGACCTGAGCGCCTGGGACACCGGGCTGCTGCGCACCCTGGAAGGCGCCAAGCTCACCAACGCCGACCTGCGCAAGGTCCCGGAGACGGCCGCCGCCCGCCGGGAACTGGCCGAGCTGGTGCTCCGCTACCGGGCCGCCAAACGCGAGCGCGACCTGCTCGACTTCGGCGACCAGATCGCCCTGGCCGCACGGCTCGCCCGCCTGCCGGAGGTCGGCCGCGTCCTGCGCGAGGAGTTCCGGGTGGTCCTGCTCGACGAGTACCAGGACACCTCCGTGGCCCAGCGCATCCTGCTGGCCGGCCTCTTCGGCGACGGCACCGGCCACCCCGTCACCGCCGTCGGCGACCCCTGCCAGGCGATCTACGGCTGGCGCGGCGCCTCCGTCGCCAACCTCGACGACTTCCCCGAGCACTTCGCGCACGCCGACGGCCGCCCCGCCACCCGCCAGGCCCTCAGCGAGAACCGTCGCAGCGGCGGCCGCCTCCTCGACCTCGCCAACGGCCTCGCGGAACCCCTGCGCGCCATGCACGCGGGCGTGGAGGCACTGCGCCCGGCCCCCGGCGCGGAGCGTGACGGCCTGGTGCGCTGTGCGCTGCTGCCCACCCACGCCGAGGAGATCGACTGGGTCGCGGACTCCATCGCCCACCTCGTGGGGACCGGGACGGCACCCGGCGAGATCGCCGTCCTGTGCCGTACGGCGGGCGACTTCGCCGAGATCCAGGGTGCCCTGGTCGCCCGTGACGTCCCGGTCGAGGTGGTCGGCCTGTCCGGGCTGCTGCACCTGCCCGAGGTCGCCGACCTCGTCGCGGTCTGCGAGGTTCTTCAGGACCCCGGCGCCAACGCCGCGCTGGTACGGCTGCTCACCGGCCCGCGCTGGCGCATCGGCCCGCGCGACCTCGCGCTCCTGGGCCGCCGGGCGAGACTGCTCGTCGCCCACGCGCGCGTGGACGCCGCCGACGACCCCGACAGCCGGCTCGCGGAGGCCGTCGAGGGCGTCGACCCGGCCGAGGTGATCTCGCTCGCGGACGCTCTCGACACCTTCCTCGAAACGCCCCTGGACGGCGCCGGGGACGACGACCGGCTGCCGTTCTCCCCGGACGCGCGCGTGCGGTTCGCCCGGCTCGCCGCCGAACTGCGCGACCTGCGGCGTTCACTGTCCGACCCGCTGATGGACGTCCTGCACCGCGTCCTGGCCGTCACGGGTCTGGAGGTGGAGCTGTCGGCCTCCCCGCACGCCCTGGCCGCCCGCCGCCGCGAGACCCTGGCGAACTTCCTGGACATCGCCGCATCCTTCGCCGCGAACGAGAGCGAGGCGAGCCTGCTGGCCTTCCTCGGCTTCCTGCGCACCGCCGCCCAGTACGAGAAGGGCCTCGACAACGCGTTGCCCGGTGGCGAGAACACCGTCAAGGTGCTCACCGCGCACAGGTCCAAGGGCCTGGAGTGGGACGTCGTCGCCGTCCCCGGCCTGGTCACCGGCACCTTTCCCAGCGGGCAGGGCCGGGAGAAGTGGACCAGCCAGGGCAAGGTGCTGCCGCACGCCCTGCGCGGCGACGCCGACACTCTCCCCGACATCGACGGCTGGGACGCACGCGGCATGAAGGCCTTCCACGAGGCCCTGAAGGACCACCAGCACACCGAGGAGCTGCGCCTCGGCTACGTCACCTTCACCCGCCCCCGCTCCCTGCTCCTCGGCTCCGGCCACTGGTGGGGCCCGAGCCAGAAGCGGCCACGCGGCCCGTCCGCGTTCCTTCAGGCCCTGTACGACCACTGCGCCGCCGGGCACGGCGAGATCGAGGCCTGGGCGGACGAGCCCGGGGAGGACGAGGAGAACCCGGCCCTGCACCGGGCCACGGCCGACCAGGTGTGGCCCCTGCCGCTGGACGAGGCCGCCCTGGCCCGCCGCCGTGAGGCCGCCGCGATCGTCCTCGCCCACCTGGAGGACCTCGCCGCCGGCGCGAACGGCCACCCGGAGGCCACGCACGACCCCACGTCCCACGACGACCCCGACTGGCCCGCGGCGCCGCAGGACGACGCACCTCCACGCGACGAAGTGCCTCTACGCGACGACGTACCTCTGCACGACGAGGTGCCTCCGTACGACGACGAGCCGCCCTTCGGCGAGGACGCCCCCTTCGGTGAGGACGCCCCCTTCGGTGAGGACGCCCCCTTCGAAGACGACACCTCCTTCGGCGACGACAACTCCTTCGAGGAGGACACCGACGACTGGGACTCCTGGAGCGGCGAACGCCCGACCGTCCCGCACCAGGCGCCCCCACCCGACCAGCACACCGCGCCCCCGCCCGCACGCCGGCACACCGCGCACCCCGACCCGGACCGTGCACCCGGATCCAGCCCCCTCACCCCGGAGGAGGCCCGCATGGTCGCCTCCTGGGACCGCGACCTCGAAGCGCTGAGCGGTGAACTCCGGCGCGCCCGGCAGACCGTCACCGACGTACCCCTGCCGACGACCCTGACCGCGTCGCAGCTGCTGCACCTGGCCGCCGACCCCGACGGGTTCGCGCGGGAACTCGCGCGCCCCATGCCGCGCCCCCCGCAACCGGCCGCCCGCCGTGGCACCCGCTTCCACGCCTGGGTGGAATCCCGCTTCGAAGAGCTGACGCTGCCCATGCTGGAGCCCGGCGAACTGCCCGGCGGCGACGCCGAGATCGCCGACGAACGCGACCTCGAAGCCCTCAAGGAGGCCTTCGAACGGACCCCGTACGCCCACCGCACGCCCCATCGCGTCGAAGCGCCCTTCCAGCTCGCTCTCGCCGGCCGTGTCGTCCGGGGCCGTATCGACGCCGTCTACAAGGAGGGTGACGGCGAGCGGGCGACGTACGAGATCGTGGACTGGAAGACGCTCCGCTCCCGTACGGCGGACCCGCTCCAGCTCGCCGTGTACCGGCTGGGCTGGGCCGAACAGCGGGGCATCCCCCTGGACCGTGTCACGGCCGCGTTCGTCTACGTGCGCACCGGCGAGGTGGTGCGGCACGACGACCTCCCGGGCCGCGCCGAGCTGGAACGGCTGCTGACGGGGGAGCCGCACGCCGAGCCGCAGTGTGACGAACCGCCCGAACGGGAAGCCACCGCGGGCCGATAGGCTCGGAGCCATGAGCCAGACCCCGGACAGCGCCGTCCGTACGTACATCGAGCAGCACCGCACCGCCTTCCTCGACGACCTCGCCGAATGGCTGCGCATCCCGTCCGTGTCGGCTCAGCCCGACCACGCGCCCGATGTACGGCGCAGCGCCGACTGGCTCGCCGGCAAACTCCGGCAGACCGGTTTCACCACCACCGAGGTCTGGCCCACCCCGGGTGCCCCCGCCGTTTTCGCCGAGTGGCGTTCCGACGACCCCGAGGCCCCCACGGTCCTCGTCTACGGCCACCACGACGTCCAGCCCGCCGCCCGCGAGGACGGCTGGGACAGCGAGCCCTTCGAGCCCGTCGTCCGCGAAGGCCGCCTCTACGCGCGCGGGGCGGCCGACGACAAGGGCCAGGTGTTCTTCCACACACTCGGCGTCCGCGCCCACCTCGCCGCGACCGGCCGCACAGCCCCGGCAGTCAACCTGAAGCTGCTGATCGAGGGCGAGGAGGAGTCCGGCTCCCCGCACTTCCGGGCGCTCGTCGAAGAGCACGCGGAGCGCCTGGCCGCCGACGCGGTGATCGTCTCCGACACCGGTATGTGGTCCGCGGACACCCCCACGGTGTGCACCGGAATGCGCGGCCTCGCCGAGTGCGAGATCCGGCTGTACGGACCCGACCAGGACATCCACTCCGGCTCCTTCGGCGGCGCGGTGCCCAACCCGGCGACCGCCGCCGCCCGCCTGGTCGCCGCCCTGCACGACGAGCACGCGCGCGTGGCCGTCCCCGGCTTCTACGACGGCATCGTGGAACTCACCGACCGGGAGCGCCGGCTCTTCGCCGAGCTGCCGTTCGCCGAGGAGCAGTGGGTGCGCACCGCCAAGTCGTACGCCACCCACGGCGAGGCCGGGTACACCACCCTGGAGCGCATCTGGGCCCGCCCCACCGCCGAGGTCAACGGCATCGGCGGCGGCTACCAGGGCCCCGGCAGCAAGACGATCATCCCCTCCACGGCGATGGTCAAGCTGTCGTTCCGCCTGGTCGCCGGCCAGGACCCCGACCACATCGAGAAGGCCGTCCGCGCCTGGGCCGCCGAGCAGGTGCCCGCGGGGATACGGCACGAGATCGTGTTCGGCGCGGCCACGCGCCCGTGCCTGACGCCGCTGGACCACCCGGCCCTGCAGTCCGTGGTCCGTGCCATGGGCCGTGCCTTCGAGGCCCCCGTCCGCTTCACGCGCGAGGGCGGCTCGGGCCCGGCCGCCGACCTCCAGGAGGTGCTCGGCGCGCCCGTCCTCTTCCTGGGCATCTCCGTCCCCTCCGACGGCTGGCACGCGCCGAACGAGAAGGTCGAGCTCGACCTCCTGCTCAAGGGCGTCGAGACCAGCGCGTACCTGTGGGGCGACCTCGCGGAGCACTGGCACGATGCGCCCTGACGGGCGCCCACCGGCCCGGGCGGTGTCGTGCCGGGCGCACACTGGTAAGGCCGTCCCGTGCCCCCAGGCCCCGCCGGACGCGGACGCCTCCTGCCGCACGTCCCGCTGAACCGCCGCCGAAACAACCGTTCCACCGGGGGAGTTGGAAGCACCCGTGACCACCTGGACCGACCACACCGCCGACCGACCCATCTCGCTCACCGCGCCCAGCGGCATCGACCGGGCCGCCCACCACCGGCTCGACGAGGCCTGGCTCGCCGCGGCGTGGAGCCACCCCTCGACGCGTTGCTTCGTGGTCTCCGGCGGTCAGGCCCTGATCGACGAGACACCCGACGGCCGGACCGAACTGGTCACGACGCCCTCCTTCGAGGCGCCCCTCACCGAGGCGCACCGCTACTTCCTCGGCACGGACGCGGAGGGCGTCAGCTACTTCGCCCTCCAGAAGGACTCCCTGCCCGGCCGCATGGACCAGTCCGCCCGCCCGGCCGGCCTGCGCGAGGCCGGCCTGCTGCTGTCACCCCGGGACGCCGGCCTGATGGCGCACGCGGTGGCCCTGGAGAACTGGCAGCGGCTGCACCGCTTCTGCTCCCGCTGCGGCGAGCGCACCGTGATCGCCGCGGCCGGACACATCCGCCGCTGCCCGGCCTGCGGCGCCGAGCACTACCCGCGCACCGACCCCGCCGTGATCATGGCGGTCACCGACGAGGAGGACCGCATCCTGCTCGGCCGCCAGGTGCACTGGCCCGAGGGCCGCTTCTCCACGCTCGCCGGCTTCGTCGAGCCCGGGGAGTCCATCGAGCAGTCGGTGCGCCGCGAGGTCCACGAGGAGGTGGGCGTCACCGTCGGCGAGGTCGAGTACGTCGCCAGTCAGCCCTGGCCGTTCCCCTCCAGCCTCATGCTGGGCTTCATGGCGCACGCCCTCTCGACCGAGATCGCCGTCGACGGCGACGAGATCCACGAGGCGCGCTGGTTCTCCCGCGAGGAACTGCGCGCGGCCTTCGAGTCCGGCGAGGTCCTGCCGCCCTACGGCATCTCCATCGCGGCCCGGCTCATCGAGCTCTGGTACGGCAAGCCGCTGCCGACGAGGAGCGCCGTCTGAGGCCCCTTGGACGACGAGAAGGCGGCCTTCCCGGGATGCCGGGGAGGCCGCCTTCGGCGTCTGCGGTGCGGCGCGCCGTGATCAGGCGCCGACCTTCTCCTTGACCTGGGCCAGCGACGGGTTCGTCAGGGTCGAACCGTCCGGGAAGAGCACGGTGGGAACCGTCTGGTTTCCGCCATTGGCCTTCTCGACGAAGTCCGCGGACTCCGGGTCCTGCTCGATGTTGATCTCGGTGTACGCGATGCCCTCGCGGTCCATCTGGCTCTTCAGCCGGCGGCAGTAGCCGCACCACGTGGTGCTGTACATCGTCACAGTGCCCGGCATGTCTCTCGCGCTCCTTCGGCGGCTCGGGGACGTATTCGTCGCAGGGAAGGAACGTACGCCATCGCTCCGGCATTCCCACCGGGGGTATGCGGCAGGGCGTGACGCGCGGCACGAGGACGCGCGGCGCCGCGTCAGCGCGCGGCATTAGTACGACCGCAGGGGCTGCCTGTGGACAACCGGCTCATGGGTCCCACGGCGACCTGGCAGCATGGCTGTGTGACAGCAGCAACGCACTCCCCGCTCTTCCCTCGGGTCCCGGACTCCGCCGACGCGGTGCTCGACGGGCTGGACCCCGAGCAGCGCGAGGTGGCCACGTCCCTGCACGGGCCGGTGTGCGTCCTGGCGGGCGCCGGCACGGGCAAGACCCGGGCGATCACCCACCGCATCGCCTATGGAGTGCGCGCGGGTGTCCTCCAGCCCTCCAGCGTGCTGGCCGTCACCTTCACCCATCGTGCCGCGGGGGAGATGCGGGGCCGGCTGCGCCAGCTCGGCGCGCACGGCGTGCAGGCCCGCACCTTCCACTCCGCCGCCCTGCGGCAGTTGCAGTACTTCTGGCCGAAAGCGATCGGTGGCTCCATGCCCCGGCTCGTCGATCGCAAGATCCAGCTCGTCGCGGACGCGGCCGCCGCCTGCCGCATCCGCCTGGACCGGGGCGAGCTGCGGGACGTCACCGCCGAGATCGAGTGGTCCAAGGTCACCCAGACCGTCCCGGCCGACTACGCCCTCGCGGCCGCGAAGGACGGCCGCACCGCCCCACGCGACCCGGCCGAGATCGCCCAGCTGTACTCGGTGTACGAGGACCTCAAGCGGGCCCGCTCGGTCATCGACTTCGAGGACGTCCTGCTGCTGACCGTCGCCGTCCTCCAGGACCGGGCCGACGTCGCCGAACAGGTCCGCGCCCAGTACCAGCACTTCGTGGTGGACGAGTACCAGGACGTCTCCCCGCTCCAGCAGCGCCTGCTGGAGCTGTGGCTGGGCGACCGCGACAGCCTGTGCGTCGTCGGCGACGCCAGCCAGACGATCTACTCCTTCACCGGAGCGACCCCCGACCACCTGCTCGACTTCCGCACCCGTCATCCCGGCGCCACCGTCGTCAAGCTGGTCCGCGACTACCGCTCCACCCCGCAGGTCGTCCACCTCGCCAACGGACTGCTCGCCCAGGCCCGGGGCCGGGCCGCCGACCACCGGCTGGAACTGGTCTCCCAGCGCGCCCCCGGCCCCGAGCCCGCCTACACGGAGTACACCGACGAGCCCGCCGAGGCCGAGGGGGCCGCCCACCGCATCCACGACCTCATCGCCTCCGGCGTCCCGGCGAGCGAGATCGCCGTCCTGTTCCGGACGAACGCCCAGTCCGAGACCTACGAGCAGGCCCTCGCCGACGTCGGCGTGCCCTATCAGCTGCGCGGCGCGGAGCGCTTCTTCGACCGGCCCGAGGTGCGCAAGGCCGGCGTCGCCCTGCGGGCCGCCGCACGCTTCGGCGGCAACGACTCCCTCCTCGACGACGCCGTCGACCTGCCCTCACAGGTGCGTGCCGTGCTGTCGGGGGAGGGCTGGACCCCGCAGCCGCCGGCCGGATCCGGCGCGGTCAGGGAACGCTGGGAGTCGCTGGCAGCCCTGGTGAACCTCGCACAGGACTTCGCCGCCGTCCGGCAGGGCGCGACGCTCGGCGACCTCGTGGCGGAACTCGACGAGCGGGCGAACGCCCAGCACGCCCCGACGGTCCAGGGCGTCACCCTCGCCTCCCTGCACTCGGCCAAGGGCCTGGAGTGGGACGTCGTCTTCCTGGTCGGCGTCGCCGAGGGCATGATCCCCATCACCTACGCCAGAACCGACGAACAGATCGAGGAGGAGCGCCGGCTCCTCTACGTGGGCGTCACCCGCGCGCGCGAGCGGCTGCACGTCTCCTGGTCGCTGTCCCGCTCGCCCGGCGGCCGTCCCAGCCGCCGCCCGAGCCGCTTCCTCGACGGGCTGCGCCCCGGCTCGGCCGGTACGGCGGGCCGTACCGCACCCGGCGGTTCCGGGGGCATCGAGCGCGGCTTCACCGCGGCCGTGGGGACGCGGGGAGCGCCCGCCCCGCGGCGCACACAGCGCACCCCGGCCCGGTGCCGGGTCTGCGGCCGCACGCTCGCCGACGCCGGCGAGATGAAGCTGATGCGCTGCGAGGGCTGCCCCTCCGACATGGACGAGGGCCTGTTCGAGCGGCTGCGCGAGTGGCGGGCGGGCCAGGCGGGGCGCAGCGGACAGCCCGCCTTCTGCGTCTTCACCGACAAGACCTTGATGGCGATCGCCGAGACCGTCCCGGACGACGAGCGGGAACTGGCCCGCATCCCCGGAGTGGGGATGCGCAAGCTCCGCCGCTACGGATCGGATGTTCTCGCCATCTGCGCAGGCCGGGAGCCCGCGGGAGAAGCGACCGAGGACTGACCGAGGACTGAGGGGAACTCGTCGAAAAAATAGTTTGCGCACCCGCCGTCCGTCCCCATAGGTTCTTGGTCACGGGAACGGTGGCCTTCCTGAGGCCCTGATTCCGTGTTCTACTTGCATATCCGTACGGACTGGCTCACCCCAGTCCCCCAGACGCCGAGAGGAGGCGAGCCCAGTGATCACTATCAAGACCAGCTCCATCAGCACCGCCAAAATGACCGATCGCTCGGTCGTCTCCCTGTGCATGCTCGGCGCCTTCAACCAGGGCACCGGTCTGTCCGGCATCGCTGCCGCGCGTCCGGAGTCCTTTATGTCCCTCGCGGGTCTTCCCGTCCGTGAGCGTGACGAGCGACCGACCGAGGCACTGGAAGCAGTAGCGGCAAAGGCACAGGCCTATGCCGTTCAGGCGGCCGGTGCCGGTAACCGGGAGCAGACGAAGCAGCACCACCTGACGTGGGCCTTCCGTGGGCCAGAACCCTGGAGTGATCCAGCCTGATCGCCGATCAGGCCGGCGCCTTCAGGGCCGCGGAACCCCATCCGGGATCCGCGGCCCTTCTGTTTTCCCCGAACGGGGACAGCGGAGCGAAGGGGCCTCGGGACAAGACAAGAACCCGGTAGCCAGCCGACACCCGGCCGACCGGCCGACCCGAACAGACGAGGAAGACGAACCGTGCAACTCGAAGCGCACGTCCCGTCCGTACCGCCTTCCGACACGATCCCCAAGCCTGGTCTCACGGAGGACCCCGCCTTGACCCCGCTCACCGCGCTCACCCCGCTCACCGCACTCACCGCGCTCGACGACGCCATCGAGAACCTCGGCGTGCCCGTCCCGTGCCGCTCCTACGACCCGGAGGTCTTCTTCGCCGAGTCGCCGGCGGACGTGGAGTACGCCAAGTCCCTCTGCCGCACCTGCCCGCTGATCGAGGCCTGCCTCGCCGGCGCCAAGGAGCGGCGCGAGCCCTGGGGCGTCTGGGGCGGCGAGCTGTTCGTCCAAGGTGTCGTCGTCGCCCGGAAGCGGCCGCGTGGCCGCCCGCGCAAGAACCCGGTCACAGCATGAACACCGCAGGAACGATCGACCGCCCCCTCACGCACGACCCCCAGAAGCAGGCCCCGATGAAGCCGTCCGCCAGCGAGCCCGCAGGCTCCGCGACCGAAGACGTCACCACCACCGGCGCGAACGAATCGCGTCAGAACAGGAACCGAGAGATGCAACTCATCCCAGAAGCGCTGGCTCGTGCGCATATGCACGAGCGGCTGCACGAGGCGGAGAGGGAACGCCAGGCCGTACGCCTGGCGGCCGCCCGCCGGATGCAGCGCCGCGCCGAGCGCGCCTCGCTGCGCGCCCGCCGCGCGCTCGCCATGGCAGTGATGCACTGACCGACAACGCCGTTCCACACCGCTTGGCGGTGGCCTCCCGGTCCGGGAGGCCGGAACTCTCCCCGCGGGGGCCGGTCCGTTCGAACGGACCGGCCCCCGCGGTGCGTTGTTCCCGCCGATCAGCGGCCCGGCGGTATGGTCGCGGAGTGACGAGTCTTCCCGGAGGCACGAACCACGCGAGCGCGGCCCCCGCGGGCACGGCGCACCACGGCACGGACCGTGACGGTACGGACCGTGACGGCGAACGCGTGGAGCGTCCCGCCCTGGTGTGCGCGCGCTGCGGCACCCCGGCCGAGGGCCTGCCGCCCACGTGGACCTGCTCGGTGGAGAACGGCGCCCGGCGCTACTTCTGCGACGCCTGCTCCCGCGAGAACCTCCGCTCGATCGAGGGGCGCCTGGACTCCGCCTGGTGGTAGTCCCCCCGCGCGCTCACGCCTCGACGGCCGATTGCTCGTCGTCCGGCTCCTCGCCCTCCGGACGGGCGGCGAAACCCGGCAGCCACTCCTCCAGCTCCTCCCGCAGCCGCACCGTGGCCCCCAGCTGGCACAGCACGCCGATGGTGCTGAGCGTGACCCGGTGGATGAGCAGGTACGACGGGGGCAGATTGAGCTGCTTGCCCAGTTGGTAGGCGGGGGAGCGGGGATCGGCGATCCGGGCCGCCTGGCTGCGCATCCAGCCGCGTGTGAAGGTGAACTCCTCCACCTGGGCCGGTTCGATGATCGGCAGGAGGTAGTCGAGGACGGCGTCCGGGTCCAGCTCGATGGACTCCTTCACGAAGCCCTCGGCGGAGAGCATCTCGTAGACCGCTTCCGCCTCCCCGTCGAGCGCCATGCGCAGGGCTGAGCCGATGGGCGTCGGCAGGCCGCCCGGAAGGCGGTCGACGGTGCCGAAGTCCAGGACGCCCAGGCGCCAGTCGTCCTCGCCGTCCGGTCCGCCGGGCAGAAGACGGAAGTTGCCGGGGTGCGGGTCGGCGTGCAGCAGGCCGGTGCGGGCCGGGCCGGAGAACAGGAAACGGGCCAGCAGCTGGCCGGCCCGGTCACGCTGGGCCGGGGTGCCGTCCGCGATCACCTCGGACAGCGGAACACCGTCCATCCACTCGGTGACCAGGACCTGCTCGCGCTGGTGGACGACGGCCGGGACGACGACGTCCGGGTCGTCGGCGAACTCCTCGGCGTGCGCCTGCTGGGCCTGCGCCTCCAGTCCGTAGTCCAGCTCCTCGGAGACGCGGTCCTTGAGCTCGGCGATCAGGGGCTTGATGTCCACGCCGGGAACCAGCGGCCCCAGCAGGCGGGCGAACCGGCTCAACTGGGTCAGATCGGATACGAGGGCCTCACCGGCGCCGGGGTACTGCACCTTGACCGCGACCTCGCGGCCGTCGTGCCACACCGCCCGGTGCACCTGCCCGATCGAGGCCGCCGCGGACGGCTTGTCCTCGAACTCCTCGAACAGCTCGCGCCAGTGCGCGCCGAGTCGCTCCTCCAGTACGGAGTGCACCGTGCGCGTCGGCATCGGGGGCGCCGCCTCCTGGAGCTTGGTCAGCGCGACCCGGTAGGGGCCGGCGACCTCCTCGGGGAGCGCCGACTCGAAGACGGACAGCGCCTGCCCGAACTTCATCGCCCCGCCCTTGAGCTCGCCGAGCACCTTGAACAACTGGTCGGCCGTGCGTTGCTGCAGCTCACGGCCGACGAGATCGGCTGACTCGCCCACGATCCGTTTGCCGAGTCCCCAGGTCGCTCTCCCGGCGAAACCGAGCGGGAGCGCGGCGAGCTTGGCGGTCCGGGTGACCGCCTTCCGGGGAAGATCAGACATGCGCCCTCCAAGTCCCAGCAAGCCGCGCCGCGTCTGCCCGACGGCAGGGCGTCGATGACGGCCGTTGCTCAGCCATTGTCGCGCGTGGCTCCCCGTTCTTTGAGGCCCGCTCCCTCTCGGTTTTCCCGGCCGCGCCGCACGGACAGGACGGATGCGGCCACACCGGTCGCGCGCGCCAGTTCAGGCCGGGCAGTGAAACCTCCCAGCGGGCGCCCGTGCTGGAGGGCGACTCCCCGTCCAGGAAGGCGAGTGCGTGCGCGGCCGACAGGGCGGCCACGGTCGCGGCGAGAGGCAGATCACACGGACGAACGTGACGTGATCCGCCCGAGCGCCACTGCGCCACCAGACGCGGCCACGTCCCGTCCCGGTCCGTGCGGTCCCGGTGCAGGCAGCCGGCGCAGCCGGTCCCGCCGGGCAGGACGAGCGGGCCCACAACGCCCGTGCCCTCCACCACCCCGGCGTACAGATGAGGGGTGCCGGACTCGATCAGGGCGGCGGCCGCGGACGGGTCGGGCGCGTGCACGGCGATGTCGTCCCGCGGGGCGAGGACCACCAGGGTGAATCCCCGCTCCTCCCGCTCGGGCCGCGTCCGGGGGGTGCGGCGGGCCGGACGGTCCGGGGCCGCCGCTCGCGCGGCCCGCCGCGCCGCGGCGTCCCGGCGTTCGCCGACGGCCTCGGCGGACAGCCCGCCCGGGGCGACGTCCCCCGGCTCCACACAGCCGCCGTCCCGCACGTCGACCTCGCCGACCCCCGCCCCGGACAGCAGTGCGGCCAGGACGGCGCCCACCCGGCCCGCGCCTTTGACCTGCACGCGCGCCTCACGTCGGGCGGCGAGGCGTTCCATCGCCTCGCCCGGTTCGCGGGTGATCAGGGAGAGGGAGGCGAGATCGGGCCCCAGCCGGTCCATGGCCTCCTTCCGCTCCCGCAGCGTGTCGGCCGCCGCGCCGCCGCCCCGGGCGTCGTCCAGGAGCCCGGCCCGGGCCAGCCGCTCCACCAGACGGTCGGCATGGCCGTCGGGCAGATCCATGCGGCGCGCCTCCTCCCGCAGCAGCGGCAGTCCGCGCGTGCCGTTGAGCAGGTCCAGAAAACTGCCCGTCGCGGTGTCCAGCGGGCCCAGTGTCATCGCGTGCGCGGGAGTCATCCCGAACTGCACGGTGCCGAGATCACGCCAGCCGCGCCGGAGCGCGGGTTTCACCATCGGATGCATGCGAGCCCCCGTAGCCCGAAGAAGGAGAAGCGTCGGAAACGAACGAAGCGAAGCGAACGAAGCGAAGGGAACGAAGTGAAGAGAGCGAACGAAGCGAAGGAAGCGGAGGGAAGGCATCGAAAACGTCCTCATGCGCCGGGGTGAGCCGGTCCGAGTCGCCACCGACGACTGTCACGACGGCCAGCATGCCCGGTCCGGACAGCGGGTGCTGGAAGTTGTCCACAGGCGGTGGGTACTCGTCGTACGAATCGGACTCTCGGTGGAGGATCCGCACGGAACCGTTCCGCACCCGGGACTTCTCGTCCTCGCACCCGGTAACGTCGGGGCGTGTCCGCCGACCCACTGAACCGTGCCGGAACGCCACAGCGCGGCAAGACGAGCCGGCCCCCGGAGGGCGCGGCGGCGAGCGAGATCGAGGTCCGCAGGAGCGCCCGGCGCCGCCGGACGGTCTCCGCGTACCGCGAGGGCGGTCGCACCGTCGTGCTCATCCCCGCCCGGATGTCCGAGGCGGAGGAGCGGCGCTGGGTGACCGTCATGCTCGACAAGCTGGCCGCCCAGGAGAGCCGGCGGACGCTCGGCGACACGGAGCTGGCCGAACGCGCCGAGCGGCTGTCCGCCCAGTACTTCGACGGCCGTGCCCGGCCCGCCTCGGTCCGCTGGGTCACCAACCAGAACACGCGCTGGGGCTCGTGCACCCCGGCGGAGGGCAGCATCCGTCTCTCCCACCGTCTTCAGGGGATGCCCGAGTACGTCGTCGACTACGTACTGCTCCACGAGCTGGCCCATCTGCTCGTCCCCGGACACGGCCCCGACTTCTGGCGGCTGCTGGAGGCGTACCCGCGCACCGAGCGGGCCCGGGGCTACCTGGAGGGGGTGGCCGCGGCCGCGCGGCTGCCGCATCCGCCGGGAACGCGCGACGAGTGAGCGGGCCGCCGGGGACGTCCGGTACCGCCGGACTGTGTTTGTGTACCGGGTCTGTACCGACTTCGTCCGGTGTCGGAGTTTGCCGTTAGCCTGGCGCGACGCACTCGCACTCGGGACGGGGGACGGTCGTTACGCATGCCCAGGGAATTCCAGCGCGGCCACAAGGCCAGGATCAGTGACCTGACCGCGGGGACGGATCTGTACGTAGGCGTGCAGATCTCGGCACCCGGACTGACCGTCGACATCAGCTGCTTCGGGCTGGACGCCGACGAACGCCTCTCGGACGACCGGTACTTCGTCTTCTTCAACCAGCCGAAGTCCCCCGAGGAGGCCATCCAGCTGCTGGGTGCTCAGGCAGGCGACACGGAGTCCTTCCGGGTCACGCTGGAGAAGATCCCGTCGCACATCCGGAAGCTGTCGTTCACGGCCGCCGTCGACGGTGCCGGGCAGATGGCGCAGATCGACTCCGGGTACCTGCGCATCGTGGCGGGCGGGGAGGAGGTGGCCCGGTACGCGTTCGACGGCTCGGAGTTCTCCACCGAACGGGCCGTGATGCTGGGCGACTTCTACCTCAAGGACGTGTGGCGGTTCGCGGCTGTCGGCCAGGGCTTCGACGGGGGCCTCGAGGCGCTGCTGAAGAACTTCGGCGGCGAGGTCCTGGAAGAGGAGGAGGACCCCGCCGCGGGCCAGGACGCGCAGCCCGGTGCCGCTCCGGGCTTCGCCCCGCCGGCCCAGGCCACCGCGCCCCCGGAATTCGCCGTTCCCTCCGGGCCGGCCGCACCGGCCCCTGCCGCTCCCGCGCCCGCCGCCCCCGCTCCACTCCCGGCCGCCCCCGCGCCGCCACCCGCCGCGCACGGCTTCACACCGCCCCCGGGAGCCACCCCGCCGCCCCCGCCCCCGGCACCGGGCCCCGCGCCCTCGGTGCACGCGGCGCCGACCATCATCGCCCCCCTGACCCCGCCCGGCGGCCCGGTCCCGCCGCCCGCCCCGGCGCCCGCGCCCTACGGGCAGCCGCCGTACGGCCAGGCGCACGGTCGGACCCCGCCCCCGCCGCCCGCCCAGTACCAGGCGCCGCCCCCGCCTCCCGGCTACGGTCACCAGCCGCCGTTCGGCCAGGTCCCCGGCCAGTCCGCGCCGTACGCGGCGCCGCAGGCCGCTCCCCAGGCCGCCGGGGTGTCCGCCGCGCTGAACCTGTACAAGGAGGCGCCCGCCGGCCGTCGCTGGACCCTGCAGAACAGCAAGCTGATCCGCGCCGACCTCGGCACGGAGGGGGGCCGGCCCGTGCTGGCGCGGCAGGGCAGCATGGTGCTCTACCAGGGCAAGGTCGACTTCACCTACAAGGGCGCCGGCTTCGCGGGCCGGATCACGGGCAACGTCACGGGCCAGGAGATGCAGCTGATGCGCTGCACCGGCCAGGGCCAGGTGTTCTTCGCCGAGAACTCCACCCACCTGCACCCCGTCGAGCTCCAGGGCGACGCGATCTGCGTCTCCGCCGAGAACGTGCTCGCCTTCGACGAGAGCCTGGAGTACGAGGTCCGCCGCGTCGAGGGACACGGCATCCCCGGCGGGGCCCTGTTCACGATGCAGTTCCAGGGCACCGGCACGATCGTCGTCAAGACGCACGGCACACCGGTCGTCCTGCCCGTGACCCCGACGACGTTCGTCGACTCCAACGCCGTGGTCGCCTGGTCGGCCGCGGCCCAGGTGATCGTCTCCAGCCAGGTGCGGATGCGCCGCAACGCCTACCCGGGCGACACCGGAGAGGGCGTCAACCTCCAGTTCCGCGCCGCCCCCGGCAACTTCGTCGTCGTCCAGCCCTACGAGGTCTGAGGGAGCCCGTCATGAACCAGCCGCTCGCGGGTTACGCCCCCGCACCCGTCACCGCCCGCATGGAGAATCACGGCAGCCACATGCTGAAGGTCGCCATGCAGACCGGGAACGACCTCTTCGCGCGCGTGGGGTCGATGGTCGCCTACGAAGGCTTCATCCAGTACGAGCCCAGCCCGTCGGCCGTGCGCCAGATCGCGCGCGACTGGGTCACCGGCGAGGGCGCCCCCCTGATGAAGTGCACCGGCGACGGACTGCTCTACCTCGCCGACTACGGAGCCAACGTCGTCGTCATCAACCTCGGCGGTGACGCGATCTCCGTCAACGCCACCAACCTGCTGGCCTTCGACGCCGGCTTGACCTGGGGCGTCGAGCGGGTCAAGGGGTTGGCGAAGTTCGCCGGGCAGGGCCTGTGGAACACCAGGATCTCCGGACAGGGCTGGGTGGCGCTGACCTCCCGGGGCGAGCCGATCGTCGTCGACTGCGGCGAGGGCGAGAACGAGACCTACGTCGACCCGGACGCGCTCGTCGCCTGGTCGCCGAACCTGAAGGTCAAGGGCAAGCGCAGCTTCAGGGCGCAGTCCCTGATCGGCCGGGGCAGCGGAGAGGCCTACCAGATGGCCTTCTCCGGTCAGGGCATCGTCGTCGTACAGCCCAGCGAGGACAGCACCGACCGCCTGCGGATGCGCGGCTGAAGGGGAGACAGGAGACCATGCAGAGCCCGCTTTTCGCCTTCAACGACGCCCAGACGCAGGAGCGCTGGAGCCTGCAGAACAAGCAGATGCTGCGCGTCACCCTGGAGGGCCACGACGACATCCTTGCCCGCAAGGGCACGATGGTCGCCTACCAGGGCATGATCGAGTTCGACGCCGAGTACCAGACCGGCAGCCAGGCACGCACGCGCGCGTACACAGGCGAGGGCCTGGACCTGATGCGCTGCCATGGACAGGGCACGGTCTACCTCGCCAACCTCGCCCAGTACGTGCACATCATGGACGTCGAACAGGACGGCCTGACCGTCGACAGCGGCTATGTGCTGGCGATGGACTCCTCGCTGTACCACGAGGCCGTCGCCGTCGACAGCATGTACGGCATCTCCGGCTCGGGGAAGTACCAGCTGAACATCACAGGCCACGGCAGGGTCGCCCTGATGACCTCCGGCGCGCCGCTGTTGATGCAGGTGACGCCGGACAAGTACGTCAACTGCGACGCCGACGCGATCGTCGCCTGGTCCACCGGACTGCGCGTACAGATGCAGGCCCAGACGCACTCCTCCGGCGTGTGGCGGCGCCGCGGCAACACCGGCGAGGGCTGGGAGCTCAGCTTCATGGGCAGCGGCTACGCGCTCGTCCAGCCCAGCGAGCTGCTGCCGCCGCAGAACGCGGTGATCGGGCAGGGCCTCGCCGCACAGTTCGGCATGGGGCAGCAGGGGGCGCGGGGACAGAACCAGGGGAACGTCTGGGGCTGAGCCGAGGCCACGGGCAGGGGCGACCACCGTGGTGGCCGCCCCGCGCACCGTCGGAGCAGGGTCAGAGCCTGGCGCGCGTGGCCTCCAGCAGGCGGACGACCGACTTGTCCGCCACGTCCGGTACGTCGTCGTAGGCGAACCAGCGCAGGTCCAGGGATTCGTCGCTGATGGCCGCCACTGCCCCGCTGGGCGCGAGCGCGGCGTACTGGACGTCGAGATGCCAGGCACACGGCGTGTGGTGGCGGTCGAGGCGGACGGGACCGCCGGGCAGCAGGGCCAGCCCCTCGATGCCCGACTCCTCGGTCGCCTCGCGCAGCGCGGCGTCCGCCAGCGTGACGTCCTCCGGCTCGCAGTGGCCGCCCATCTGGAGCCACATGCGCAGTTTCCTGTGGAGGGTCAGCAGCACTCGGCCGCGCTCCGGGTCGATCACCAGGGCGCTCGCCGTGATGTGCCCGTCCGTGCAGGCCTTCCACATGCCGTCCGGACGCGTCCGCAGGTGCTCCAGGTAGAGCGGGCGCAGATCCTCCTGGTCCCCGTACTCCCGCAGGACGAGGACCGCGTCGTCATGGAGGCTCACTCGGCGCCGTCGCCCTTGTTGTCCTTGTCGCTGTTGTTGCTGTTGTCGCCGTTGTCGCTCTCGGCCTTCTTGTGCAGGTCCGGCTTCGGCGCGGAACCGCCCGCCGCCTCGCCGAGCATCCTGTCCAGCTCGGAGAAGTCCATCTGCTCGCGGTGCACGAAGCCGTCCGGGTCGTCCAGGTCGGCGGCGGTGGGCAGCATGTCCGGGTGCGCCCACAGGCCGTCGCGGCCCTCGACTCCGCGCGCGTCGGTGAGCGAGGCCCACAGACGGGAGGCGTCCCGCAGCCGGCGCGGGCGCAGCTCCAGGCCGATCAGCGTGGCGAACGTCTGCTCGGCCGGGCCGCCCGAGGCGCGGCGACGGCGCAGCGTCTCGCGCAGCGCGTCGGCGGAGGTCAGGCGCGGCTTGGCCGCCGCGTGCACCACGGCGTCCACCCAGCCCTCGACGAGGGCCAGAGCGGTCTCCAGGCGGGCCAGGGCGGCCTTCTGCTCCGGGGTGTCCTCCGGCTGGAACATGCCCTGCTGGAGGGCGTCCTGCAACTGCTCGGGGTTCTGCGGGTCGAACTGGCCGACCACGTCCTCCAGCTTGGCGGTGTCGACCTTGATCCCGCGCGCGTACCCGTCGACCGCGCCGAACAGGTGCGAGCGCAGCCACGGCACGTGCGAGAACAGGCGCTGGTGGGCGGCCTCGCGCAGGGCGAGGTACAGCCGCACCTCCTCCTTGGGCACGCCCAGGTCCTTGCCGAACGCCTCGATGTTCACCGGCAGCAGCGCGGCCTTGCCGGCCGGGCCGAGCGGCAGACCGATGTCGGTCGAGCCGACGACCTCGCCGGCCAGCACGCCGACGGCCTGGCCGATCTGCGTGCCGAACATGGCGCCGCCCATGGAGCGCATCATGCCGATCAGCGGGCCGGCCATGGCCTGCATCTCCTCCGGCAGCACGTCGCCCATGGCGGTGCCGACCCGCTCGGCGACCGGGTCGACGAGCTCCTGCCACGCCGGCAGGGTGGCCTCGACCCACTCCGCGCGGGACCACGCCACCGCGGAACCGGCGCCCGACGGCAGGGACGTCACGTCGTCCAGCCACAGGTCGGCGAGCCGGACGGCGTCCTGGACCGCGGTGCGCTCGGCCGGGCCGACACTGGCGTCCTTGGTGCCGTCGGAGGTGCCCTGGGAGACCGTCTGGCGGGCGATCTGCTTGGCCATGTCCCAGTTCACCGGCCCGCCCTCGTAGGAGAGCATCTGGCCGAGCTGCTGGAACGCCGCGCCCAGGTCGGTGGGGTTCAGCGAACCGAACATGGCTGCGAGCGGATTGTCGGCGCCGGGCCCGCCAAAGCCTCCGGCTCCGGGCAGTCCGAAGCCGAACGGGTTGGCCGGTCCCTGCTCACCGCCGCTCTGCTGGTCCTTCTTCTTGCCCTCGTCGCCGTCGTCCGGCTCCTCCGGCGGAAGGCCGAATCCGAATGGGGTGTCACTCACGGGGTTCCTCGGCTGGTAAGGCCACCGGTTCTCTCCGGCGGCGCGGCTGCCCGACAACACCACCCAGCGTAGACACCGCGAGCGGTTCGGGCCTCGGTGCTTCGCCGACAGAACGCCTGCGGCAGGATGGATGCCACCTGGTACGTACGCGTCATTCGCGCCCGTATGTGAAGACAACCGCTGGAGACGCCCGGTGAGTTCCCCAGATCCACAGGTTCGCGCAGCGCGAAACCACGAGAGCACTCCCGCCGTGCGCGGGCCCGTCGTCGCGGTCACCGGAGCCGCGCGCGGGGTCGGCGCGCTGCTCACCGAGCGACTCGCCGAGTCCGCCGCGGTCAGACAGGTCATCGCCATCGACGAGCGGCGCGGGGAGTGCGCGGCGGCGCAGTGGCACGTCCTCGACGTGCGGGATCCGGCGATCGCGGAGAAGCTGCGTGGCGCGGACGTCGTGGTGCACCTGGCGCTCGACCTCGACCTGGAGACCGATGCGGCCGCCCGGACGGCGTACAACGTCCGGGGGACGCAGACCGTGCTGACCGCGGCGGCCGCGGCCGGGGTGCACCGCGTGGTGCTGTGCACCTCCTCGATGGTCTACGGGGCGCTGCCGGACAACGAGCTGCCGCTGTCGGAGGACGCGGAGCTGCGGGCGACCGCCGAGGCGACCGGGGTCGGAGACCTGCTGGAGATCGAGCGGCTGGCGCGGCGCGCGCCGCGGGCGCACCCCGGGCTGAACGTCTCCGTGGTCCGGCCCGCGGTGCTGGTCGGGGGTACGGACACCGCGCTGACCAGGTACTTCGAGTCGCCGCGCCTGCTGGTCGTGGCCGGGTCGCGGCCCGCGTGGCAGTTCTGCCACGTGGAGGACCTGTGCAGCGCCCTGGAGTACGCCGTGCTGGAGAAGGTCGACGGGGAGCTGGCCGTCGGGTGCGACGGGTGGCTGGAGCAGGAGGAGGTCGAGGAGCTCAGCGGGATCCGCCGGATGGAGCTGCCGTCGGCGGTCGCGCTGGGGGCGGCGGCCCGGCTGCACCGGATCGGGCTCACGCCGTCTCCGGCGGGGGACCTGGCGTACACCATGTACCCGTGGGTGGTGAGCGGCAGCCGGCTGCACGACGCCGGGTGGCGGCCGCGGTGGACCAACGAGGAGGTCCTCGAGGCGCTGCTGGAGGAGGTGTCCGGGCGGCACACGGTCGCCGGACGGCGCCTGGGCCGCAAGGACGCGACGGCGGCGGGGGCGGCCGGGGCGACGGTGGCCCTGCTGGGCGCGGCGGCGGTGGTACGGCGGGCACGGAAGGCACGCCGGCGCTGAGGGGCGGGCCGCGGGGCACTTCGGACACGGCCGTCCCTGTCCGAGGCGGTCCCTGTACGAGGGTCCGAGGCACCCCCTGTACAAGGCACCGCTGTTACAAGGCACCCCCTGTACGAGACTCCGAACCGGCACGCGCGCGTGCCGGGTGATCGCGCTGTTCCCCGGCCTTCCGCGTGTGCGGCACGATGGACACATGGCAGCCACCAACGATCATCCCGGCGAGTACGCCGCCGAGGACCCCATCAAGCTGATCGGCGTCAGGGAGACCCCGCTCTCCCTGGACGAGGTCTTCGAGGCGCTCGGGGACGACGCCGCCGGCGGGACCGCGCTGTTCGTGGGGACCGTGCGGAACCACGACGGGGGCGCCGGTGTCGACGCGCTCGGGTACTCCTGCCATCCCAGCGCGGAGGCGGAGATGCGCCGGGTCGCCGAGAAGGTCGCCGCCGGGTACCCGGTCCGGGCGCTGGCGGCCGTGCACCGTGTGGGGGATCTGAAGGTGGGGGACCTCGCCGTCGTCGTCGGGGTGTCGTGTCCGCACCGGGGCGAGGCCTTCGAGGCCTGCCGGAAGCTGATCGACGACCTCAAGCACGAGGTGCCGATCTGGAAGCACCAGAGGTTCTCGGACGGTACCGAGGAATGGGTCGGCGCCTAGTGCTGTGGCCGGGAAGGTTTGCCGGGACGCTCGCGGCGTCCGGTGCTGGGGGCACCTCCCACGCCCTTCGGGCAGTGGGGGAGCCTCGCGAGGCGGAGCATTGCCCGCGTACGGGATGTACTCGGGTGATGCGACAACGCGGCGTGGGGGTACCCCCGGCCGAAGGCTGGGGGAGTGCCGTGCCGGGCGTCGCGAGCCGGTGAACCTTTCCGGTCACAGCACTGGCCCGCCGGCGCCCGGCTCGCCCGTGCGCAGCGCTCGGAGCCCGTCGCCGCGGCTCCGCTTGCGTAACCGAACCCCCGACGTGAGCGTTGTCAGTGCGGATGGTTAATCTGCTGATCAGTCAGTTGCTGTCGCTCTTTTGGGGTTGGGAGGCCGACATGGCGGCGCTCGCCTGGTTGCTGATTCCGTTGATGGCCGCGATAGGCGCCGGACTCTGGGGGAGCTGGGCGAACCGGACCCGCAAGATGCGCAGCGACGGTCCCGAGCTGGACGGCTACGCCCGTTTCCGTGAGGCCATGGAGAGGTCCCACTCCGGTACATGAGCGTTCCGCCCTGACGATGCGCTGACAGAACCGTCCCGTACTGTCGAGTCATGCCACGCCGCACCGCGACGATGCTCGCCTCCACCCTGATGCTGATCGCGCTCCTGTGCGCGGGAGTCCTGTTCCCCGTGCCCTACTCGGAGATGTCACCGGGGCCGACGGTCAACACCCTGGGCGAGCACGTCGGCGAGCCGGTGCTGCAGATCTCCGGCCGCAAGACCTACCCGGCGGACGGCCACCTCAACATGACCACCGTCCGGGTCACCAGTGCCGACTACCGCATGAACCTCGTCGAGGCCGTCTACGGCTGGCTGGCGCACGACAGCAAGATCGTCCCGCACGACACGCTCTACCCCGACGGCAAGACGGAGGAGCAGTCGACCCAGGAGAACGCCGAGGAGTTCACCCTCTCCCAGGAGAGTGCCAAGGTCGCCGCCCTGAAGCAACTCCGCATCCCGGTGCAGTCCTGGGTGATCGTCTCCACGGTCGTCAAGGACACCCCG
Source organism: Streptomyces sp. NPDC091412 (assembly GCF_044756885.1). Taxonomy (NCBI): domain Bacteria; kingdom Bacillati; phylum Actinomycetota; class Actinomycetes; order Kitasatosporales; family Streptomycetaceae; genus Streptomyces; species Streptomyces sp. NPDC091412. The sequence continues at coordinate 419,159 of NZ_JBIVTV010000002.1, forward strand.
GCGCAGGGCAAGCTGCACGCGGGCGACGTCATCAGGGCCGTCGACGGCACGCCGGTCAAGCAGCCCTCCGACGTCTCCAAGCTGGTCACCAAGCACGAGCCCGGGCAGAACGTGGTCTTCACGATCGTGCCGGCCAAGGAGCAGGCCGACGCCGCGAAGCAGCACCGGACGGCGACCGTCACCAAGGACGTCACCCTCACCACCACGCAGTCCGCCGACACCGGGGCCAAGCGGGCCATCGTCGGGATCTCCGCCGGGACCGATCACACGTTCCCGTTCACGATCGACATCAAGCTCGCCGACGTCGGCGGCCCGAGCGCGGGCCTGATGTTCGCGCTCGGGATCTACGACAAGCTCACGCCGGGCAACCTGACCGGCGGGAAGTTCGTGGCCGGCACCGGGACGATAGACGACGACGGCAAGGTCGGCCCGATCGGCGGGATCGAGATGAAGACCGTCGGCGCGCGCAGCAAGGGTGCCCGGTTCTTCCTCACCCCCGCCGAGAACTGCGCGGCCGCCGCCAAGGACACCCCCTCGGGGCTCACCCTCGTCAAGGTGCACACGCTCGGCGACGCGCTCACCGCACTGAAGGACATCCGCGGCGGCAGGACCGCCGATCTGCCGAAGTGCACGGCCAAGGGCTGACGGGCAGCGCCCCGGCCGTGTACCGGACGGATACCGAAGGGCGGGCGGAACTCAGTCCTCGAAGGTCGCGGCCAGGGCCTCGGCGAGCCCCGGCACCAGGTCGGCGCCGGTGAGGACCTCCGTGGCGGAGTCCTTCTCGCGCAGGCGGAGGGCCGACTCCCGGGCGCCGTCGCGCAGGACCGCGACCGTCATGCGGACCTCCTGGCGCTCGGGGTGGCCGGCCACCCACTTCGCCAGCTTCGGCCCGTCCAGTCCCTGCGGGACCTGCGCCTCGGCGGACGGGGGCAGCATCAGGCGCTCCACGGTCAGCGCGCAGCCGGCCACCGCCCCGGGCCAGGCGATGGTGGCGAGGAACTCGTCGAGGGGCCGGTCGGCCGGGACCTCGTCCTGCTCGACCGGGGTGAGACCGGAGGTCTCCTGCTCGTCCTCCAGGCCGAGCTGGGCCGCGAGGGCGGGTTCCTGGGACCGCAGCTGCGCGGTGTCTACGAGGGCGAAGAGGCGAGCGGGCTGGTCCCAGCCGAGACCGGAGGCGTACTCGTCGATTTCGAGTACCGCCCGGGTGAGCGGGTTCGCTGCCATGGGAGTGTTGGACATGGTCACAATCCTGCCTCGTTCCTGGGCGGAATCGGGAACCGAGTAAACGGTGAGTAAGTTGCATAGGTGTGGGCCCACGATTCCGGGGGCCCACCGTACGGTCCACGGACTCGGGGGCCTGACGCAACGAAACCGAATCAACAGCGATTTTCGAGGTGCACACCTTGGCTTTCCAGATGCCGGACCGCGGCGGAGGCCCGACAGGGCCGCGGATGAGAGTGGGCCGTCCGTCCCGGCGTGCCAGGACCCTGCTCATGACACTGGGCGTCCTCGCCGTCCTCGGCATGGTCTTCGCCATGTTCGCGGGCTTCTGGACGGACTGGCTGTGGTACCGGTCGGTGCACTACTCGTCCGTGTTCACCACCACACTGTGGACCAAGATCGGACTGTTCTTCGTCTTCGGCCTGCTGATGGCGGCCGCGGTCGGCCTGAACATCTGGCTGGCGCACCGGCTGCGGCCGCCGCTGAGCGCCATGTCGATGGAGCAGCAGAGCCTGGACCGCTACCGGATGAGCATCGCGCCGTACAAGAAGTGGCTGCTGTGCGGCATCACGGCGCTCGTCGGGCTGATCGCCGGTGCCTCCGCCGCGAGCGAGTGGCGGACCTGGCTGATGTGGGTCAACGGCGTGCCGTTCGGCAAGCAGGACCCGCAGTTCCACCTGGACGTCTCCTTCTACGCCTTCGACCTGCCCTGGTACCGCTTCCTGCTGGGCTTCGGCTTCGCCGCCACGATCCTGTCCCTGATCGCCGCGGTGCTCACGCACTACCTGTACGGCGGGCTGCGCGTCACCAGCCCCGGCGCGCGTGCCACGGCCGCGGTGACCGGGCACCTGTCGGTGCTCCTCGGCGTCTTCGTGACGCTGAAGGCGGTGGCCTACTGGCTCGACCGGTACGGACTGGCGGTGAAGTCGAGCGACTTCAAGGCGACCGGCAACTGGACGGGCCTGAGGTACGTCGACGCCAACGCCTATCTGCCGGCCAAGACGATCCTGTTCTGCATCGCCGTCATCTGCGCGCTGCTGTTCTTCGCCACCCTGTGGCGGCGCACCTGGCAGCTGCCGGTCATCGGCTTCGGCCTGATGGTGCTCTCGGCCATACTCATCGGCGGCCTGTACCCGGCGATCGTGCAGAAGTTCCAGGTCGAGCCCAACGAGCAGGCCAAGGAAGCCCCGTACGTCCAGAAGAACCTCAAGGCCACCCGTGAGGCGTACGGCATCGACGACTCCAAGGTCGCCGACTACGCGGGCACGAGCAGCACCCAGGACAAGGCGAAGCTGCGGGACGCGGCCGTCGACGCGGCCAGTTACCGGCTGATGGACCCGAACATCGTCTCGCCGACGTTCGAGCAGCTCCAGCAGGTGCGCAACTACTACGGGTTCCCGTCCAACCTGGCCGTCGACCGGTACAAGACCAAGGACGGCAAGGTCCAGGACACCGTCATCGGCCTGCGCGAGCTGAACCTCGCCGGGATCCCGAAGAACAACTGGATCAACGACCACTTCCGCTACACCCACGGCTACGGCGTGGTCGCGGCCAAGGGCACCGAGGCCGACTCCGAGGGCCGCCCGGTGTTCACCGAGTACAACCTGCCGTCCACGGGCGACCTCCCGCGGTACCAGCAGCGGATCTACTACGGCGAGAAGACCACCACCTACTCCATCGTCGGCGGTCCCCAGAAGGAGATCGACTACTCCGACGACAGCGGTGAGAAGACCACCAGCTACAAGGGCGACAGCGGGGTCAGCCTCTCCAACCCGCTGAACCGGGCCGCGTACGCGATGGCGTTCAGCGAGCCGCAGATCCTCTACTCCGGTGCGATCGGCGACGGCTCGCGCATCCTGTACAACCGCACGCCCAAGCAGCGCGTCGAGGCGGTCGCCCCGTGGCTGACGATCGACGGGGTCTCGTACCCGGCGGTGGTCGACGGACGGGTCCAGTGGATCGTCGACGCCTACACGACCACCAACGGCTATCCGTACGCCTCGCGCACCACCCTCGGTGACACGACGCTGGACTCGCTGACCGCCGCCAACAACCAGCGGGTGGTGGCCCAGCAGAACCAGGTCAACTACATCCGCAACTCGGTGAAGGCGACCGTCGACGCGTACACGGGCGAGGTCAAGCTGTACCAGTGGGACACCAAGGACCCGGTCCTGAAGACCTGGATGAAGGCGTTCCCGGGCACGGTCGAACCGAAGAAGGACATCTCTCCGGAGCTGATGTCCCACATCCGGTATCCGCAGGACCTGTTCAAGGTGCAGCGCGAGCTGCTCACGCGCTACCACGTCACGGACGCGCAGACCTTCCTCAGCGGCAGCGAGGTGTGGCAGATCCCCAACGACCCGACCAACAAGTCGGGCGACGCGGTGCCGCCGTACTACCTGAGCCTCAAGATGCCCGGTGAGTCGTCGCAGACGTTCTCGCTGACGACGACGATGACGCCGAACGGCCGTGACAACCTGAGCGCGTTCATGACGGTCAACGCCGACGCGAACACGAGCGACTACGGCAAGATCAGCATCCTGAAGCTGCCGACGGGCAAGACGATCGACGGCCCGAAGCGGGTGCAGAGCCAGTTCAACTCCGAACCCTCCATCGCCGAGTCCATCCGGCTGCTGAAGGGCGGCGACTCGGAGGTCGAGTACGGCAACCTGCTGACGGTGCCGCTCGACGGCGGACTGCTCTACGTGGAGCCGGTCTACCTGCGTGGCGGCGGGCTCAAGTACCCGTTGCTGCGCAAGGTCCTGGTGACGTACGGCGGGAACACCGCGTTCGAGGACACGCTCGACAAGGCGCTCAACAAGGTCTTCGGCACGGAGGGTTCGACCACCGAGCCACCCGGCTCCGAGACCGGCGGCGGTGGGACCGGCAGTGGCGAGACCAAGCCGCCGCCGTCGAACAACCCGACGGTCCAGGAGGCGTTGAAGGACGCCCAGAAGGCCTTCGACGACGGTCAGACCGCCCTGAAGAACGGTGACTGGCAGGCGTACGGCCAGGCGCAGAAGGACCTTCAGGACGCGCTGAAGCGGGCCGAGGACGCGCAGGCGCAGGCGGGGAAGGCCGGCGGCAGCGGCAAGCCCGCCGACGGCAAGGCCACTGACGGCAAGGGCGGCGCGAGCCCGGGTGCGAGCGCCGGTCCGGCACCGGACAGCAGTCCGAGCGGTAGCCCGAGCGGGGGCTGATCGCTCCCTGTCGAGCCCGAGGGCCCGGATCCGTACCGCGGATCCGGGCCCTTCGCCGTGGGCGAACGCATGTGCCGACGTGCCCGGCGGCCGTGCCGCCGTGGGGAGTTGGGCGATCTGTGTTTGACTTGTCTCTCTGTGGGCATGTCGACAAAACGCTGAAGTGACCTCACTGGCTGGGGTATTACAGATGTACCCGGGTTGCAGGTGGTGCGACGATGGACGTTATGGGGGACAAGGCAACTCTGTTCGGGACGGGGCGATTTGTGCAGGCTTCCGACTCCAAGGAGACCGGAGGCGAAGCCCGGGACGAGACCCGGGACGAGTCCGTGGCGGCCGCAGACGAGGCCGCGGAGCTGGCGCGCCGTCGCCTCGCCGCCGAGGCGGGCGACGTCGAGGCCATGAGCGTCCTCGGGGCCATGCTGCTGCGCCGCGGCGATCTCGACGGAGCCGAACCCCATCTGCGCTCCGCCACCGCGGGCGGTGACCGCGCCGCGGCCAACAACCTGGGAGTCCTGCTCCACCAGCGCGGATACGCCGACGAGGCCGCCGGGTGGTGGCGTATCGCCGCCGTCGCCGGATCCGCGGCGGCCGCGCACGCGCTCGGGCGGCACCACCGCGAGCGCGGCGACGAACCCGCCGCCGAATACTGGCTGCGCCAGTCCGCCGAGCAGGGGCACGTCCTCGGCGCCTACGTCCTCGCCGACCTCCTGGAGCACCGCGGCGACACCGGGGCCGAGCGCTGGATGCGGGTCGCCGCGGAGCGGGGGCACCGGGAGGCGGAGTACCGGCTGGCGCGGGCGCTGGACCGGCGGGCCGGGGGGAAGCCCGGCGGTGACGGTGCCGGGCTGATGGCGGAGGCGGAGCAGTGGTACCGCCAGGCCGCGGCGCGCGGACACCGGCGGGCCGCCCTGCACCTGGGCGCCATCCTGGAGCGGCGCGGCGACCTCAAGGAGGCCGGCCGCTGGTACCTGACCTCCGCCAAGGACGGCGAGGCCAGGGCCGCCTGCGCGCTCGGGTTCCTGCTGCGGGACGCCGGTGACGCCGAGAGCGCCGCCCTGTGGTGGCTGAGGGCCGCGCAGGACGGCGACGGCAACGCGGCGAACGCGCTGGGCGCGCTGCACGCCGAGCGCGGCGAGACGCAGACCGCCGAGCGGTGGTACCGGGCGGCGATGGACGCGGGCGACATCAACGGCGCCTACAACCTCGGGCTGCTCTGTGCCGAGCAGGGCCGTACCGCGCAGGCCGAGCAGTGGTACCGGCGCGCGGCCTACGCCGGGCACCGGGAGGCGTCGAACGCGCTGGCCGTCCTGCTGCTCCAGGGCGGGGACACCGGCGGCGCCGAGCCGTGGTTCTCCAAGGCGGCGGAGGCCGGGAGCGTCGACGCCGCGTTCAACCTGGGGATTCTCTACGCCGGGCGGAACCTGGACGCCCAGGCCCTGCGGTGGTACGAGCGGGCGGCTGCGGCCGGGCACACGGAGGCCGCGTTGCAGGTGGGGATCGCCCGGCTGCGGGCGGGCGACGAGCGGGCGGCCGAGCGGCACCTGCGGTGCGCGGCCGGCGGCGGGAGCGCGGAGGCCGCGTACCGGCTGGCCACCGTGCTCGACGCCCGGCGGCCGCCGGCGCCCGCGCACGGGCTCGGGGAGCCGGCGATCCAGGAGAAGACCGAGTGCGAGGAGTGGTACGAGCGGGCGGCCGGACAGGGGCACCGGCGCGCGCAGGTGCGGGTCGGGATGCTGGCCGCGGCCCGCGGGGACGCGGTCGAGGCGGCGCGGTGGTACCGCAGGGCGGCGGAGTCCGGGTCCCGTAACGGCGCCTTCAACCTGGGACTGCTGCTCGCCCGGGAGGGCAGTGAGCCCGAGGCGGCCGTGTGGTGGGCGCGGGCGGCCGACGCCGGGCACGGGCGGGCGGCACTGCGGCTCGCCCTGGTGCACGCGCGGCGCGGCGAGCTGGCCGAGGGGCAGGGGTGGGCCGACCGGGCCGTGGCGCTGGGGCCGGCGGAGGTCGCCCAGCGGGCCGCCCGGCTGCGGGACGCGCTGCGCGAGGAGCTGTCGGCCTGACGTGATCACCGTCGTCTCCGTGAACGATTTGCTTCTCGGTCCGCCGTTCACGTAATGTTGCATTCACCGACGCGGGGTGGAGCAGCTCGGTAGCTCGCTGGGCTCATAACCCAGAGGTCGCAGGTTCAAATCCTGTCCCCGCTACTGAAAACCGAGGGCCGGAATCCGATCAAGGATTCCGGCCCTCGGTGTTTCCGGGGGCGTGCTTCCCGGAACGGATCACGAAAGAAGGACCCCCGGCACCGTCGAGGTGCCGGGGGTCCTTCTTTCACGAGTGTGGCCGTCAGGCCGCCGCGCAGTTCGGGCAGAGGCCGCGGTACGTGACCTCCACGTCCGAGACCGTGAAGCCGAAGCGCTCCGAGTCGGGCAGGTCGGCCAGCGGGTTGCCGCTCGGATGGACGTCGCGGATCGCGCCGCAGCCGGCGCAGACCAGGTGGTGGTGCGGCTGGTGCGCGTTGGGGTCGTACCGCTTGGCGCGCTTGTCCGTGGCGACTTCCAGGACCTCGCCGAGGGAGACCAGCTCGCCCAGCGTGTTGTAGACGGTCGCCCGGGAGATCTCGGGCAGCTTGGCGACAGCCCTGGCGTGGACCTCGTCGGCCGTCAGGTGGACGTGTTCGCCGTCGAGGACCTCGGCCACCACGCGCCGCTGCGCGGTCATCCGCCATCCGCGTCCGCGCAGCCGTTCCAGAAGGTCACTCATACCGACCAGCCTAACAGCAAGGGGAAATAGTTCCCGAACCAGTGTGACTTTGGAGCTCCACTTGACTTGGACTAAGTCCATTGTAGGATCGAAACTGGCTTTGGCCAAGAGACAGGCACGATGGAAATGACCCAGGAGGCGACGTGACCCAGGGGCCGCTCACGACGGAGGCCGGTGCTCCGGTTGCCGACAATCAGAACAGCGAGACGGCGGGTGTCGGCGGCCCGGTGCTCGTCCAGGACCAGCTCCTGCTGGAGAAGCTCGCCCACTTCAACCGCGAGCGCATCCCGGAGCGCGTGGTGCACGCCCGTGGCGCCGGCGCCTACGGCACCTTCACGGTCACGGCCGACGTCACCACGTACACGCGCGCCACGTTCCTTTCCGAGGTCGGCAAGGAGACGGAGACCTTCCTCCGCTTCTCGACCGTGGCGGGCAACCTCGGCGCCGCCGACGCGGTCCGCGACCCCCGCGGCTTCGCGCTGAAGTTCTACACCGAGGAGGGCAACTACGACCTCGTCGGCAACAACACCCCGGTGTTCTTCATCAAGGACGCCATCAAGTTCCCCGACTTCATCCACACCCAGAAGCGCGACCCGTACACGGGCAGCCAGGAGGCGGACAACGTCTGGGACTTCTGGGGCCTGTCTCCGGAGTCGACGCACCAGGTGACCTGGCTGTTCGGCGACCGCGGCATCCCGGCGTCGTACCGGCACATGAACGGCTACGGCTCCCACACCTACCAGTGGAGCAACGAGGCCGGCGAGGTCTTCTGGGTCAAGTACCACTTCAAGACCGACCAGGGGATCAAGAGCCTCACCGCCGAGGAGGCCGCCCGGCTCGCCGGTGAGGACCCCGACTCCCACCAGCGCGACCTGCGTGAGGCCATCGAGCGCGGCGAGTACCCGACCTGGACCGTGCAGGTGCAGATCATGCCGGCGGCCGACGCGGCGACCTACCGCTTCAACCCGTTCGACCTCACCAAGGTGTGGCCGCACGAGGACTACCCGCCGATCGAGATCGGCAAGCTGGAGCTCAACCGCAACCCGGAGAACATCTTCGCCGAGGTCGAGCAGTCGATCTTCAGCCCCGCCCACTTCGTGCCGGGCATCGGGCCCTCCCCGGACAAGATGCTCCAGGGCCGCCTCTTCGCGTACGGCGACGCCCACCGCTACCGCGTCGGCATCAACGCCGACCACCTGCCGGTGAACCGTCCGCACGCCACCGAGGCGCGCACCAACTCCCGTGACGGCTACCTGTACGACGGCCGCCACAAGGGTGCGAAGAACTACGAGCCGAACAGCTTCGGCGGGCCGTTCCAGACGGACCGGCCGCTGTGGCAGCCCGTTCCGGTCTCCGGCGTCACCGGTGACCACGAGGCGGCGGTCCACGCCGAGGACAACGACTTCGTCCAGGCCGGCAACCTCTACCGTCTGATGTCGGACGAGGAGAAGGAGCGACTGATCGGCAACCTGGCGGGCGCGATCTCGCAGGTCTCGCGCGAGGACATCGCCGAGCGCGCGATCGGCAACTTCCGTCAGGCGGACGACGACTTCGGCAAGCGGCTGGAGGCCGCGGTCCAGGCCCTGCGCGGCTGATCTCCAGCACTGGACCGCTTGTCGTGGACGGCGGGCCGGGTCCCCTCGGGGGCCCGGCCCGCCGGCGTGCGCTCAGGCCGTGCCCGCGCCCGCGGCCGCAGCGTGCTGCCGGACCGGCGCCCAGCAGCGGATGATGTCGCGGACCGAGACGATGCCCGCCGGCTCGTCGTGGTCCAGGACGATGAGGTGCCGGAAGCCGCCGCGGGTCATGGCCCGGGCCGCCTCCTCCAGGGTCCAGGACGGCGCGGCGAACACGACGTCCGTGGTGGTGTGCGCGTGTACGCGCTCCGTGTCCGGGTTCTGGCCCAGACCCACGGAGTTGAGGACGTCGCGTTCGGTGAGGATGCCGATGCCGCCTGCGTCCGGGTCGTGGACGACGGCGGCGCCGACGTGGCGCGCGGACATCAGCGCCGCCGCCTGTCGGAGGGTGTGTGCGGGACCGATGGTGAGGACCACCGTGCTCATGGCGTCGCGGACGAGCATGGGATGGAGCCACCTCCTCGGGGAATCCGGCTGATGCGTGCCCGGCGCCGACGGCGCCTGTTGAGCACTGCACAAGTTCACAAGTGGGGGAACTCCCAGAGTCTCAGGCAAACCGGGGGTCAACAAGAGGGCGTGCGCAGGCGGCCGGGGGCGTGCGCAGGCGTCCCCCCTCGCGCGTCAGCGCTGGTTGAGATACCCCAGCATCTCGTCGTGCAGCAGCCCGTTGGACGCGGCGGCGTTGCCGCTGTGCGGGCCGGGGCGGCCGTCGAGGCCGGTGAAGGTGCCCCCGGCCTCGGTCACGATGATCGCGTTCGCGGCCATGTCCCACAGGGACAGCTCCGGCTCGGCGCAGAAGTCGACCGAGCCCTCGGCGACCATCATGTACGGCCAGAAGTCGCCGTAGGCACGGGTGCGCCAGACCGCGCGGGTCAGGTCGAGGAAGCCGTCCAGGCGGCCCTGCTCCTCCCAGCCGCCGAGCGAGGAGTACGCGAAGGAGGCGTCCGCGAGTTCCCCCACACGGGACACCTGGAGCCTGCTCGCCTGCGCCAGGCGGCGGCCCGTGAAGGCGCCGTGGCCCTTGGCGGCCCACCAGCGGCGGCCCAGGGCGGGGGCGGAGACGACACCCACGACGGGCTGGTAGCCGCCCGCGCCGGCCTCCATCAGGGAGATGAGCGTGGCCCAGACCGGGACGCCGCGCACGTAGTTCTTGGTGCCGTCGATCGGGTCGACGACCCAGCGGCGGGGACCGGTGCCCTCGATGCCGTACTCCTCGCCGAGGACCGCGTCGCGGGGGCGGGCGCGTTGCAACTGGCCGCGGATGAGTTCCTCCGCCGCCTTGTCCGCTTCGCTGACCGGGGTCATGTCCGGCTTCGTCTCGACCTTGAGGTCGAGGGCCTTGAAACGGTCCATGGTGGCGGCGTCGGCGGCGTCCGCGAGGACGTGGGCCAGGCGCAGGTCGTCGAGGTAGTCCGGCATGCGAGAACCGTATCCGCCTGGGGCGACACGGGGCTACGGGGGGCGGGGCGGCCCGGCGTGCGGAAGTGCCGCGCGAACCGGGAGAGGCCCCATGGCAGTGAGGGCGCGGCGCCCGCGGTGGCGCACACATGCTGTCACGGACCCTTGACAGTGCGTTCGGGGGCGTCAAATCTGGGCGCAGAGCCGCTCGCCCCAGGGAGGCGATGATGCCTGCAGCGCGGGAATCCCTGCTGGACGCCGCCTACACGGCGCTGACACGGCGGCCGTGGGCCGCGGTGCGGATGGTCGACGTGGCCGCGGCGGCCGGGGTCTCCCGGCAGACGCTGTACAACGAGTTCGGCAGCAAGGAGGGGTTCGCGCGGGCCCTGGTCAGGCGGGAGGCGGACGGCTATCTCATCGGGGTCGACCGGGCCCTGACCATTCCCGCCGACCCGCGTGAGCGGCTCACCGCCGCCGCCGAGTGGACCGTGTCCGCCGCCCGGGACAACGCGCTGGTGAAGGCCATGCTCACCGGCTGCTGGAGCGAACGGCTGCCCTTGCCGGCGCTGGCGGCGGTGCCGTCCTTCAGCGCGGTTCCGGCCCAGCGCCGGGCCGACGGCCCGCTGCCGTCGCCCGGCGACTTCGTGGCGATCGTCCGCGACCGTGCCGTGACCCTGCTCTCCGCCCCCGGCACACCCAGGGCGGACACCCTCGAACTGGCCCGCGCCTGCGAGCTGGTGATCCGCCTCGCCCTGTCGTGCGTGGCGGCGCCGCCGGACCGGGGCGGGGTCGCCGAACTGGTACGCGGCGCGCTCTCGCGCCAACCGGGCTGACCCGTCCGCCCTCCGCGCCGTCGTGTCAGTGCGCGGAACCGGACAGCTGGAGCCCGATCACCCCGATGACGACCAGGCTGATCGACACGAGCTTCAGCGTGGAGACCAGGTCGCCGAGGAAGACCATGCCGTAGATCGCGGTGCCCGCCGCGCCGATGCCGGTCCACACCGCGTACGCGGGGCCCACGTCGAGCTTCTTCAGGGACAGGGTGAGCAGACCGAAACTGCCCAGGGCGAAGCAGCAGAAGGCGATGGTCGGCCAGAGCCGGGTGAAGCCGTGCGACAGCTTCAGGCACACGGCGAAGCCGGTCTCGAGCAACCCGGCAACGATGACCAGCAGCCACGCCATGTGCTGTCCTCCCGTGGGTCCGCATGCCGTGACCGCTCGGTCGTGCTTGGGGCAGGTCATGATCCGGCTCCGTGCGATTATGCACTTGCCGGACCGCACCGCACCCAAACAACGCGGAGGTCAGTCGCCTTCCTTGCGCTCCCGCGTGGCCAGCAGCCGGCGCAGCGAGTACAGCCGGGCCGGGTCCGCGTGCCCCTCGGCGACCCACGCGTCCAGCGCGCAGTCCGGCTCGTCGTGACTGCACGCGCGCGGGCAGCCCTCGGTGCCCGGTTCCAGGTCGGGGAAGGCGTGGATGACCCGGAACGGATCGATGTGCGCGAGCCCGAACGACCGTACGCCCGGGGTGTCCACGACCCAGCCGGCCGCGCCCGCCAGCGGCAGCGCGAGCGCGGAGGTGGTGGTGTGCCGGCCCCGGCCGGTCACCGCGTTCACATGTCCCGTCACCCGCCGCCGCTCCGCCGGCACCAGCGCGTTGACGAGTGTCGTCTTGCCCACGCCGGAGTGGCCGACGAACGCCGTGACCTTCCCGTCGAGATGCTCGCGCACCCGGTCCGCGGCGGCGCCGGCGTCCAGCTCCGCACGGCTCGTGACGACGTAGGGGATGTCCAGATCCCCGTACAGCTCCAGGAGTTTGTCCGGCGGGGCCAGGTCCGACTTCGTCAGGACCAGCAGCGGCTCCAGACCGCCGTCGTACGCCGCGACCAGGCAGCGGTCGATCAGCCGGGGGCGCGGTTCGGGGTCGGCGAGCGCGGTGACGATGGCCAGTTGGTCGGCGTTCGCGACGACCACGCGCTCGTAGGGGTCGTCGTCGTCCGCGGTGCGGCGCAGGACCGAGCCGCGCTTCTCGATGCGGACGATGCGCGCGAGGGTGTCCTTCGTCCCGGACAGGTCACCGACCAGGGCCACCCGGTCGCCCACGACGGCGGCCTTGCGGCCGAGTTCGCGGGCCTTCATGGCGACGACCGCGCGGCCGTCGACGAGGCACGTCAGCCGTCCCCGGTCGACGGTGAGGACCATGCCCTCGGCGGCGTCCTCGTGCTTGGGGCGGATGTTCGTGCGCGGCCGGTTGCCCTTGCGGTTGGGGCGGCTGCGGATGTCGTCCTCGTCGGTGTGCTTGCCGTAGCGGCGCATGGCGTGATCCCCGCGTCCCTACGCCCCGAGCATCCCGGTCCACAGGTCCGGGAAGTCCGGCAGTGTCTTCGCCGTCGTCGCCACGTCCTCGATCTGCACGCCCTCGACCGCGAGGCCGATGATCGCGCCGGCCGTCGCCATGCGGTGGTCCTCGTAGGTGTGGAAGACCCCGCCGTGCAGGCGGCGCGGGCGGATGTGCAGGCCGTCGGCCGTCTCGGTCACGTCACCGCCGAGTTCGTTGATCTCCTTGGTCAGCGCGGCCAGGCGGTCGGTCTCGTGCAGCCGCAGATGGGCCACGCCCCGCAGGGTCGAGGGCGAGTCCGCGAGCGCGGCGACGGCCGCGATGCCCGGGGTCAGCTCGCCGACCTCGCCGAGGTCGACGTCGATGCCGTGGACAGCACCCGAACCGGTGAACACCAGGCCGTAGTCGGTGAGTTCGCAGGAACCCCCCATCTCGGTGAAGATCTGCCGCAGCCGGTCACCCGGCTGGGTCGTCCGGGCCGGCCAGTCGGGGACGACGACCTTGCCGCCGGTCACCAGCGCCGCCGCGAGGAAGGGCTGGGCGTTGGACAGGTCGGGCTCCACGACCAGGTCCCGGCCGAGCAGGGCGCCCGGGGTGACCCGCCAGACGTTCGGCTCGCCGCCCGACTCGGGGGTGTCCACCTGTGCGCCGACCGCCCGCAGCATGTCGACCGTCATCCGGATGTGCGGCAGCGACGGCAGCGACGACCCGGTGTGCCGGACCTCCACGCCCTGGTTGAAGCGCGGTCCGGACAGCAGCAGGGCGCTGACGAACTGGGACGAGGAGGAGGCGTCGATCTCCACCGGCCCGCCGTCCAGCGCGCCGCTGCCGTGCACGGTCATCGGCAGCGCGCCGCGGCCGTCGTCGTCGATCCGGGCGCCGAGGACGCGCAGCGCGTCGATGACGCCGTTCAGCGGACGCTCGTACGACCGCGGGTCGCCGTCGAAGCGGATGGGGCCGTCGGCCAGCGCGGCGACCGGCGGCAGGAAGCGCATCACCGTGCCGGCGTTGCCGACGTCGACCGTGGCCGGGCCGTGCAGCCCCGCGGGGATCACGCGCCAGGCCTCCCCGGTGCCGTCCGGCCCCACGCCCTCGTCGATGCCGACGCCCATGGCCCGCAGCGCGCCGGCCATCAGCAGCGTGTCGCGGGAGCGCAGCGGGCGGCGCAGCCAGCCCGGCTCGGAGGCGAGGGCGGCGAGCACCAGGGCGCGGTTGGTGACGGACTTCGACCCCGGCACGTGGACCGTCGCGTCGACGGCTCCGCTCGCGTGCGGGGCGGGCCAGAGGGCGGTGTGCGCGGGGTTCGGGGCCATGGTCCCCACCTTAGGGCCTGTTCCGAGTTCGCTGCCTGCGCCCCGGCGCCCGGTACGCACGCTCGGCGCGGTGCCGCCGGAGAGGTGGCTCCGCCACGTGACCTGCGACACCGTGCCCGGCGACGAGGGACGGACGAGGGAGAGCGGAGGGACCGCCTCACCCCGTCAGCAGCCACCGCCCGCCGCCGATCAGCGAGCACAGCGACACCGCGTGGAACAGGAACAGCCACAGCGCCGCCGGGACGTGCGTCAGCCGCGACAACTGGTCCGCGTCCGAGTCCCCGGCGCCCCCGCGCGCCCGCTTGGCCTGGAGCTCGAAGGCCGGGCGCACCCCGCCGAGCAGCAGGAACCACACCACCGCGTACGCGAACGCGGCCTGTACCTGGGGCCCGGTCAGCCAGGACACCAGCAGGAACGTGCCGCCGGTGAGGAGCACGGTGAGCGCCCCGTAGGCGTTGCGGATCATCACCAGCATCGCGACCAGCAGCGCCGTGGCCACCCACAGCAGCAGCGTGATGCGACCGGTGGCGAGCAGGGCCGCGCCGCCCAGGCCCAGCAGCGGGGGAGCGGTGTAGCCGGCCGCCGCCGTGAGGATCATGCCGATGCCGTGCGGCTTGCCCCGGCTGACGGTCAGGCCGCTGGTGTCGGAGTGCAGGCGTATGCCGGTCAGGGTGCGTCCGGTGAGCAGCGCCACCAGCCCGTGCCCGCCCTCGTGCGCGATGGTGATCGCGTTGCGCGAGACGCGCCACAGGCCGTGCGGGACGACCACTGCGAGCGCGGCGGCCGCGGTGACGAGCACCACCCACACGTCGGGATCGGGCTGGGTGCCGACGAGCCGGTCCCAGAGATCGGGCAGCGCGGTGGCGGCGAGGATGTCCATGTTTCCGAGTGGCTCCCTGTCCGTGTGCGCGGTCTGGCAGTGTTGCACGTATGTGTGGACGGTATGCAGCGAGTCGCGGCCCCGAGGACCTCGCGGGGGTCTTCGAGATCCAGAAGTGGGACCCGGAGGAGACCCTGGAGCCCGACTACAACGTGGCCCCGACCAAGGAGGTCCACGTCGTCCTGGACCGTCCCTTGAAGGACGCGGACGACCGCCGCCCGGTTCGCCAGGTGCGGAAGCTGAGGTGGGGGCTCGTCCCGTCCTGGTCGAAGTCCCCCGAGGGCGCCGCCCGGATGATCAACGCGCGCGCGGAGACCGTGCACGAGAAGCCGTCGTACCGCCGCGCCTTCGCCACCCGGCGCTGTGTCGTGCCCGCCGACGGCTACTACGAGTGGGTCACCGGCACCCAGGAGCGGGACCTGGAAGTCGAGGGCAGGCGCAAGCGGCCGCGCAAGCAGCCCTACTTCGTGACCCCGGCCGACGGATCGGTCTTCGCGATGGCCGGGCTCTACGAGTTCTGGCGGGACCGGACACTGCCCGACGACCACCCGCGGGCCTGGTGGGCGACCTGCTCGGTGATCACCACGGACGCCGAGCGGACCCCGCTGGCGGTGGCCCCGGCCGAGGGCCCGCGCTCGCTGGCGGACATCCACCCCCGGATGCCGCTGATGCTGACCCCGGACCGCTGGGACGCCTGGCTGGACCCGGCCCGCACCGACCCGGACGAACTGCGCGCGCTGCTCACCCCGCCGGCCCCCGGCCTGATGCGCGCCTACCCGGTGTCCACGGCCGTCAGCAACGTCCGCAACAACGGACCGGAGCTGCTCGAGGAGCTCGCGGCACCGGAAGAGGGCACACTCTTCTGACGTGAGCGACGTGGGCGACGCGAGCAACATGAACGACATGAACATGAGCGACGTGAGCGAGATCGTCGAGACGGAAGCGGGCGCGGCCCGGATCACCTGGCACCCGGCCCACGGGGCACGCCTGGTGCTCGCCGTGAGCCACGGAGCCGGCGGCGGTGTCGGGGCCCGCGACCTCCAGGCCCTGGCGCGCACACTCCCGGCGCACGGGGTCACCGTCGCGCTGGTCGAGCAGCCCTGGCGGGTGGCGGGCAAGAAGGTGGCGCCCGCGCCGCGGACGCTGGACGCCGGCTGGCGCGGCCTGTGGCCCGCCCTCACCGGGCCGGGGCTGCCGGTGGTCGCCGGCGGCCGGAGCGCCGGGGCGCGCGTCGCCTGCCGTACGGCGGCCGAACTGGGCGCGCACGCCGTGCTCGCCCTCAGCTTCCCGCTGCACCCGCCGGGCAGGCCCGAGAGGTCCCGCGCCGACGAACTGCTCGGCGCGGGGGTGCCCACGCTCGTCGTCCAGGGTGGCAACGACCCGTTCGGCAGGCCCGGGGAGTTCCCGGAGGGTTCCTACCGGCTCGTCGAGGTGCCGTACGGCGATCACGCCTTCGCCGTGCCGAAGCGGGCGGGGATCACGCAGGACCAGGTCCTGGAGATCATCACCGAGGGCGTCGCCCAGTGGACCGCGTCACTCCCGTGACTCCCGGGAATGCCTGGCGGACCGCCGCTGTTGAGCGGGTCAGTAGTGCCGCTCAGCGGCGCCGACGTCACACGAGAGGGAGTCCGCCGCATGGGTTCGACCGTTTGCCCGAGCCGCAGCAGCCGCACTGACCTGGACTGGACGGTGCTGCACGCGGCGAGGACCGCTCCTGTTCGAGCGGCGGCAGGCACGGGTCGTCGTCTATCCTCCGATTCGAGTGGAACCGCATTCGGTGCCACGACATCGCTTGAGGAGGTGGGTCCGGTTCCCGGTACCGACGCAGGGACCGACAACGGCCAGGCGGAGCAGCCCGAGGGCCGGGGCACGAGCGTGGGCGCATCCGTGGAGTCGACGGCCCAGCGCAGCGCGCGCTTCGAGCGGGACGCGCTGGAATTCCTCGACCAGATGTACTCGGCCGCCCTGCGCATGACGCGCAACCCGGCCGACGCCGAGGACCTGGTGCAGGAGACGTACGCCAAGGCGTACGCGTCCTTCCACCAGTTCCGTGAGGGCACGAACCTCAAGGCGTGGCTGTACCGGATCCTCACCAACACCTTCATCAACTCCTACCGCAAGAAGCAGCGCGAGCCGCAGCGCAGTGCCGCCGAGGAGATCGAGGACTGGCAGCTCGCCCGTGCCGAGTCGCACATGTCGACCGGTCTGCGCTCCGCCGAGTCGCAGGCGCTCGACCACCTGCCCGACTCGGACGTGAAGGAAGCGCTTCAGGCGATCCCCGAGGAATTCCGCATCGCCGTCTACCTCGCGGACGTAGAAGGCTTTGCGTACAAGGAGATCGCGGACATCATGGGGACACCCATCGGGACGGTGATGTCCCGGCTGCACCGGGGCCGCCGTCAACTGCGCGGCATGCTCGAGGACTACGCCCGCGAGCGCGGACTGGTCCCGGCCGGCGCCGGAGAGTCGAACGAAGCGAAAGGCTCGGGCTCATGAGCTGCGGAGACCCGCACGAGACGGACTGCAGTGAGGTACTCGACCACCTCTACGAGTTCCTCGACAGTGAGATGCCGGACATCGATCGCACCAAGTTCGAGCACCACTTCGAGGAGTGCTCGCCGTGCCTGGAGAAGTACGGCCTGGAGCAGGCCGTGAAGAAGCTGGTCAAGCGGTGCTGCGGACATGACGACGTCCCCGCCGACCTGCGTGCCAAGGTCATGGGCCGGATCGATCTGATCCGCTCCGGCCAGACCGTCCCCGAGCACGACGTGACCGCGGCACCGGTGACTCAGCACGAGTCCTGACCCGTCGCGCGCGGACACCCGCGCGGCGCCCCGTCGGCTCCCTTCGCGCCTGCCGCCCGCACCCGGCACCGCCCGCACCCCGTGCTCGCACAGACGTCGGACGCGCCTCGGACATGCTTGCGGATCCGCTTCGGGCACCCACCCGGACGCTCTTCACCCGAACGTGCTAATCCCCGGGTCTTCGGCCCGTGGACTTCCGGCTGTGCGCCCTACGCTCCCAGGGGAGAGGCATGACGGGGGAGGGGCGGCATGGAGGCGGTTCCACCGCGGGCCCGTGCGTACGTCGCCTGTGCCGCCCTCGGTGCCCTGGCCTGTCTGCTGCCGCTGCCGGTGACACACACCTCCTGGCGGGCGGTCGCCCTGCTCACCACGGTGTACGCCGGGTGCAGGCAGTTCGCCCGGTTCGGCTTCGCCGGACCCTTCTACCCCGTACTGCTCGCGGCGGCCTTCCTGCTGCCGCCGCCCGCCGCCGCGCTCGTCCCGCTGCCCGGCGTCCTGTTCGCCCGCGCCGGACGGCGGCCCGAGGGGCTGCGCCGGATCTGGCGGGCCGCGCAGCTCGCCCTCGCGGTGTGGGCGGCCGCCCGGGTGCACGGGGCGCTGGGCGGCCGGGACGCCGTCGGCGGATGCGACTTCCCCTACGTCCTGCTCCCCGCGGGTGCCGCCGTGCTCGCCTTCTGCCTGGTGCTGACGGCCCTGGACGGCGGGGTCCTCGCGCTCGCCGAGCACGTGCCGGTACGGCGGGCCTGGCAGGGGATGTTCGCCCGGTCGCCTGCGCCCATCGCGGTGCACGGGCTCGCGGGACTGATGATGGCCGTGCTGTGGCGCAGCCCCTACGGGCCGGTCGCCGCGCTGCTCGTGCTGCTGCCGATGTGCGTGTCCGGCTGGGTGTACGCCCAGTACCACCGGGAGCGGTCCGCGCACCGGGCCACCATCCGCGCGCTGGTGCAGGCCGTCGACATCAAGGACGGCTACACGCGCGGGCACAGCGAGCGGGTGGGCCAGGCCTCCATGATGATCGCGCGCGAGCTCGGCATGGACGACGAGCGGGTCGAGGTGCTGCGGTTCGCCGGCATCCTGCACGACGTGGGCAAGCTGGGCGTCCCCACCCGGCTGCTGCGCAAGGACGGGCCGCTGACCCCCGAGGAGCGGCGCGTGATCGAGCTGCACCCCGAGTACGGGCACGAGATGGTGCGCGGGATCTCCTTCCTGGGCGAGGCACGCTCGGCGATCCTGCACCACCACGAACGACTCGACGGAGGCGGCTACCCGTACGGGCTGACAGGTGGTCAGATCCCCGAGAGCGCACGCGTGGTGGCCGTCGCGGACGCCTTCGACGCGATGACGTCCACCCGGTCCTACCGGCGGGCCCGGCCGGTGCCCGCAGCGCTGGCGGAGCTGGAGCGCTGCGCGGGGAGTCAGTTCGACCCGCGGATGGTCACGGCGCTGGTCCGGGCCCTGGACCGGTACGGCTGGCACCCGGCGGTCACCGCGCAGGACGGTACGCCCGTGGCCCCGACGGCACCGTTCCGTGCCGTCCCCGGCACCACGGGCCCGGCGGCGGCTCCCGGCGGCGCGGAGGACTCGCCCGTCGTTCCGGCGGCGGGGGCCGCCGCCGACGACGGCGGTCCCGGCGGCGTGCCGGAGCGGTCCGCGGGCGGTGGTCCCGGCGGCGCGTCGGAGCGGTCCGGGGGCGGCCGGCCGGAAGCCCGTCGATGAGCCGGTCCCTCCTGCTGCTCCTCATCCGCGGCTCGGCGGCCCTGGTCGCGCTGCTGTCCCTCGCCGTCACCCTGTGGACCGGCCTCGAGGAACGCGGGGCCGCCCTCGCCTTCGGGCTGCTGGTCCTCGTCGGCGAACTCACCCGGTGGACCGGGTCGGAGGCCCGGGAGGCCGCGCCGCTCGGCGCCGCCGGGGCGCTGTCGTACGCCCTGCTGGGCGAGGACGCCGGCCGATCCAGCCACCACGGGGCCTTCCAGGTCGTCGCCGTGGTGCTCGCCGCCTGCCTGCTGGGCGGTGTGCCGCACATCGCGCGCGGGTGCGGGCGGACGCTCGACCACCTCGTGCGGCGGATCCTCACCGTCGCCTTCGCCGCCGTCTGCTTCCAACCCCTCTACGGCAAAGGGGTGTTCCGGGGGTGGGTCGGCCCGGCGTACGCCCTGCTGCTGCTCGCGCTCCTGGTGCTCACCGCGCTGTGCGGCACCGTGCTCGCCGCCGCGCAGGCGCACTGCCGCACCCGGTGGCCGTTCGGCCCGCTGCTGCGGGAGGAGCTGCGCAGCCTGCTCGGGATCGGCTCGGCGGTGTGCGCGACCGGCGCGGTCATGGCCCTCGCCGTCGCCGTGGCCGGACTGTGGGCGCTGCCCGTGTTCTCGTTGCCGCTGCTGCTCACCCAGCTGTCCCTCAGACGGTACGCGGCCGTGCGGAGGACCTACCGGCAGACCATCGCCTCCCTGGCCCGGGCCACCGAGGTCGCCGGGTACACCCCGGCCGGGCACGCCCGGCGGGTGGCCGCGCTCAGCCGGGCCGTGGGCCGGGACCTGGGCCTGACCGAACCGGAGCTGACCGTGCTGGAGCACGCGGCCCTGATGCACGACATCGGGCAGCTCAGCCTGGTCGACCCGGTGCCCGCCGGGGCCACCGTGGGGCTGCCCGCCGAGGAGCAGCGGCGGATCGCGCTGCTCGGCGGGGCCGTGGTGCGGCAGACCGGGGTCGACTCCCGGGTCGCGGTGGTGGTGGAGCGGCAGGCCGACCCCTGCCGGGAGCAGCCGCTGCCCGCGCGGATCGTGCGGGCGGTCAACGCCTACGAGGAGAAGGCGCGCGACGCCGGGCCCGGCGGCCCGCTCAGGGCCCTGGAGGAACTGCGGCTGGCGGGGGCCGGCGCGTACGCCCCCGAGGTGGTGGAGTCGCTGGGCCGGGTGCTGTCGCGGGACGGCCTGACGGTTCCCGCCGAGGGGTAACCCATGGGTAATGAGCGTCCCTCCAGCCGTACGTGGTTGGATGCGAATGAGAGGGTGTCCGGGGGCAGAAGCCGACCCACTCGACGGAACTGGCAGGCGGGAATCGTGAGGATCTTCGGCAAGGGACGGCACCGGCCCTCCGCCTCCTGGCGGCAGGCCACCGACCGGGCGTTCACGCTGATCGGCGACGGCCGGTACGAGGACGCGGGCGCGCTGCTGACACGCGCCGCCGACCTGGAGCCCTGGCTGGCCGAGTCCTGGTTCAACCTCGCCCTGCTGCACAAGTTCCGGCACGACTGGGAGCAGGCGAGGGCGGCGGGCCTGCGGGCCGTGGCCCTGCTGGAGAAGGAGACCGGGGCGCCCGACTGGTGGAACGTCGGCATCGCCGCCACCGCACTCCAGGACTGGCCGCTGGCCCGGCGGGCCTGGCAGGCGTACGGACTGAAGGTGCCCGGAGGCGCGGCCGCCGCCGGGGAACCGATGGGCATGGAACTGGGCAGCGCGGCCGTGCGGCTGTCGCCGGAGGGCGAGGCCGAGGTGGTCTGGGGTCGGCGCCTGGATCCGGCCCGGATCGAGGTGCTGTCCATCCCGCTGCCCTCCTCGGGGCGGCGCTGGGGCGAGGTCGTACTGCACGACGGCGTGCCCCACGGGGAGCGGACCACCGCGGCCGGCCACACCTACCCCGTGTTCGACGAGATCGAGCTGTGGGCGCCCTCGCCGGTGCCCACCTGGGTGGTCCTGCTGGAGGCCGCCACCGAGGCCGACCGGGACGCGCTGGAGCAGCTCGCCGCCGACGCCGGCTTCGCCGCCGAGGACTGGTCGTCGTCCGTACGGCTGCTGTGCCGGATGTGCTCGGAGTCGCGGATGCCGTCCGACGAGGGCGACGGGGTGCACCTCGATCCGCACGACCACAGCGAGCCGGGGCACCCCGGACCGCTCGGGCACCGCACCGACGGGCAGCTGTGGGTGCCGGAGCGGGAGTGCGGAGTGGCCGCTCCGGCTTCCCTGGTCCGCGGGCTGCTGGACGGGTGGGTGGCCGACAGCCCGGACTCGCGGGACTGGCGGGATCTGGAAGAGGTCTGTTGAGGACGCCGGTCCGCCCCGGGCCCGCGTGCGGGCCCGTTGTGGCCGGCCGAGTCCTCCCGGCACGGTCGCATATCGGACAGTCCTGGGCCGGGTCGGGGGCGCGGGCCCCGTACCCTGTATCAGAATTCACTCCCCGTTCTTGTCAGGAAGGCGTACGTCGGTCATGGCGCAGCAGGACACCGATCAGCAGCACGCGGGCGTGCTCCCCGTCGACGACGAGGGGTACGTCGTCGACACGGAGGACTGCGAGGAGCGCGAGACGGCCTGGCGTGAGCGCGGCACCTCCCGGCCCATCACGGTCGTCGGGAACCCCGTGCTGCACAAGGAGTGCAAGGACGTCACCGACTTCGGCGAGGAGCTCCAGCAGCTGGTCGCCGACATGTTCGCCAGCCAGCACACCGCCGAGGGCGTGGGCCTGGCCGCCAACCAGATCGGCGTGGACCTGAAGGTCTTCGTCTACGACTGCCCGGACGACGAGGGCGCCCGGCACGTCGGGGTCGTCTGCAACCCCCGGCTGGTCGAGCTGCCCGCCGAGCAGCGCCGGCTGGACGACAGCAACGAGGGCTGCCTGTCCGTGCCCACCGCCTACGCTCCGCTCGCCCGCCCCGACTACGCCGAGGTGACCGGGCAGGACGAGCAGGGCAACCCGATCAAGGTGCGGGGCACCGGCTACTTCGCGCGGTGCCTCCAGCACGAGACGGACCACCTCTACGGCTACCTCTACATCGACCGGCTCTCCAAGCGTGAGCGCAAGGACGCCCTGCGGCAGATGGCCGAGAACGAGCCGCGCTACCCCGTGGTCGCCAACGACTGACCCCCTGCCGCCCGTTGGGGCGCGAGTGGCCTGTGCACACGGCGCCCGACCGGAACGTCCGGTCGGGCGCCGTACTTGTGTCCGTCACGCATTCGATCCCTTGTGCGCTTCTGGTGATTCGTAATCAGTCACACAAGGGGAGATTCTCGGCATCCCGGGGTGATGAATGGAGCAAATCCATTCCCAGAACGGTCAGTTGTGGTGCTGAATGGGGGTGCGGAGATACGCGACGGCGTGCGCCCGGCACGGCGGAAGGGTGTGCGCCACCGGCGGCTGAGAGGGGTTTGTTCGTGCCAGCTTTCCCATACAGCACCACACCGACAACGACAGCGGTCACAGTCCCACCAACGCTCGCGCTTCCGGTGATCGAGGCCGAGTTTCCCAGGCAGTTGCACGGGTATTGGCCCCAACTCCAGGAGAAGACACGCGGCTGGCTGCTGGAAAAGCGGCTCATGTCCGCGGACAAGGTGGAGGAACACGCCGACAGCCTCTGCTACACGGACCTCATGGCGGGGTACTACATCGGCGCCCCCGACGAGGTGGTCCAGGCGATAGCGGACTTCAGCGCGTGGTTCTTCCTCTGGGACGACCGTCAGGACCGCGACGTCGTCCACGGGCGGCCGGCCGCCTGGGAGCGGCTGTGCCGCGCGCTGCACACGGCCCTGGACTCCCCCCAGGACCACCTGCACCACCAGGACGCCCTGGTCGCGGGGTTCGCGGACAGTGTGCTGCGCTTCTACTCGTTCCTGTCGGCGCGGTGGAACGCCCGCTTCGCGCGGCACTTCCACGCGGTGATCGACGCCTATGACCGGGAATTCCAGAACCGCGTCGAGGACGTTGTGCCCACGGTCGAGGAATACCTCGCGCTGCGCCGCTTCACCTTCGCCCACTGGATCTGGACCGATCTGCTGGAGTCGAGCGCCGGCTGTGAACTCCCGGACTCCGTCCGGAAGAATCCCGCGTACCGGCGTCCGGCGCTGCTGAGTCAGGAATTCGCCGCCTGGTACAACGATCTGTGCTCACTGCCCAAGGAAATAGCGGGCGAGGAGGTGCACAACCTCGGGATCAGTCTCGTCAAACACGACGGGCTGAGTCCGGAGGAGGCGATAGCGGAAATGCGCGGGCGCATCGAGGAATGCGTATCTGAATTCGTGCTCGCGGAGCAGGAGGGATTGAGCTTCGCCGACGGCCTCGCGGACGGCACGGTACGGGGAAAGGAACTGAGCGCCGCCGTAAGGGCGTGCCTCGGCAATATGCGGAACTGGTTCAGTTCCGTCTACTGGTTCCACCACGAGTCCGGCCGGTACATGGTCGACAGTTGGGAGGACCCGGCCACACCCCCGTACGTCGACAACGAAGGGGCGGGTGGGAAATGACCGCCGAATCAGTGCAGTCGGAAACCCGGCACAACGCACCGGGACCACAAGAGCCACCGGTGGCCGGGGGCGGGGTGCCGCTCCTCGGCCACGGTCTGAAACTGGTCCGCGATCCGCTGGCCTTCATGTCCCAACTGCGCGACCACGGCGACGTCGTCCGGCTCCAGCTCGGCCCGAAGACGGTGTACGCCGTCACCACGCCCGCCCTCACCGGCGCGGTGGCCCTCAGCCCCGACTACATCATCTCCGGCCCGCTGTGGGAGTCCTTGGAGGGCCTGGTCGGCAAGGAGGGGGTGGCCACCTCCAACGGCGCGCTGCACCGGCGCCAGCGCCGCACCATCCAGCCCGCCTTCCGGCTCGACGCCATCCCCGCCTACGGGCCGGTCATGGAGGAGGAGGCGCACGCGCTGACCGAGCGCTGGCGGCCCGGGGAGACGATCGACTGCGCCTCGGAGGCCTTCCGGATCGCCGTGCGGATCGCGGCCCGCTGCCTGCTGCGCGGCCGGTACATGGACGAGTGCGCCGACCGGCTGTGCGACGCGCTGGCCACCGTCTTCCGCGGGATGTACCAGCGGATGGTGGTGCCGCTCGGGCCGCTGTACCGGCTGCCGCTGCCGGCCAACCGTGAATTCAACCGGGCGCTCGCCGATCTGCATCTCCTCGTCGACGAGATCATCGCCGAGCGCCGGGCATCCGGTCGGAATCCGGACGATTTGCTGACGGCATTGCTGACGGCCAAGGACGACAATGGCGAGCCCATCGGGGAACAGGAGATCCACGACCAGGTGGTCGCGATACTCACCCCGGGCAGCGAAACGGTGGGCGCCACGATCATGTGGCTGCTCCGGGTGCTCGCGATACACCCGGAACACGGTGACCGGATCCGTGCGGAGGTCGAATCCGTCACCGGCGGCCGCCCGGTCGGATTCGACGACGTCCGCAGACTCACACACACCAACAATGTCATCGTGGAGACGATGCGTTTGCGGCCGGCCGTATGGGTATTGACGCGGCGGGCGGTGACCGAAACCGAACTCGGTGGCTATCGCATTCCGGCCGGGGCGGACATCATCTACAGCCCGTACGCCGTCCAGCGAGATCGGCGCTCGTATCCGGACAACCTTGAGTTCGACCCCGACCGCTGGCTTCCGGAACGCGCCAAGGACGTACCGAAATACGCCATGAGCCCGTTCAGCGTGGGCAACCGCAAGTGCCCCAGTGACCACTTCTCGATGGCGCTTTTGAGTCTGTTCACCGCCGCGGTGGCGACGAAGTTCCGCTTCGAGGAGGTTCCCGGTTCGGACGGCACGCCCCGGGTCGGCATCACCCTGCGCCCGGAGAGGATGCTGGTGCGGCCGGTGCTGAGGTGACGTGAGCGGCACGGCGCGCGTTCAGGCGGCCTGCGGGCCCCGGAACGCGCGCCGGTAGGAGTTCGGGGTGGTGCCCAGCGCGCGGACGAACTGGTGCCGCAGCGCCGCCGCGGTCCCGAACCCCGTACGGTCCGCGATCGTGTCCATGGTCTCGTCCGTCGCCTCCAGCAACCGCTGTGCCAGCAGCACGCGTTGGCGCAGCAGCCAGCGGTACGGAGTGGTACCCGTCTCCTGCTGGAAGCGGCGGGCGAAGGTCCGCGGCGACATATGGGCGCGGGCGGCGAGCTGTTCGACGGTGACCTCCTGGTCCAGATGCTGCTCCATCCAGACCAGCACCTCGCCGACCGTGTCGCAGGAGGACTTCGGCAGCGGCCGCTCGATGTACTGGGCCTGCCCGCCGTCGCGATGCGGGGGCACCACCATCCGCCGGGCGATCTTGTTGGCGACCTCCGGGCCCTGTTCCTTGCGCACGATGTGCAGGCAGGCGTCGATACCGGAGGCGGTGCCGGCCGAGGTGATCACCGGGTCCGCGTCCACGTACAGCACGTCCGGCTCGACCATCGCCCGGGGGAAGCGCCGGGCCAGTTCGTCCGCGTGCCTCCAGTGCGCCGCGCAGCGCCGCCCGTCCAGCAGACCGGCGGCGCCCAGCACGAAGACGCCCGAGCAGACGCTGAGCACCCGCGCGCCCCGGTCCACCGCCCGGCGCAGCGCGTCAAGGAGCTCGGGCGGGTAGCCGCGCGAGGTGACGGCGTCGGTGGCCGGCACCGTGATCAGGTCGGCCTCCTCCAGCCGGTCCAGGCCGTGCGGTGTCGAGACCGTGAGGCCGGGGACGTGGGTGCTCAGCGCCGGGCCCTCCGCGGAGACGACCGCGAAGTCGTAGACAGGCAGCCCCTCGTCACTGCGGTCGAGTCCGAACACCTCGCAGACCACGCCGAGCTCGAAGGGGTGCACTCCGTCCAGCAGCACGGTGGCCACGTTTTTCAGCATGGCTCCAGTGTGCCCCCGCGGTGGCAGGATTTTGAAGGTGTACGGCAGTCCTGCCACTCACGGTAAGGAGCGTCCGGCGCCACACTGGTGTCCATGACTACGACACAGCTGCAAGGCCTGATCTCGATGCTCGTCGTCCTCGGACTCCTGGTCCTCATGGTCCTGCCGTCGGTGATCGGCATCGTCCACGACCGACGTGCCGACCGCCGGATCCGCCAGGCCCACGAGGACCGGGAGGCCCGCGAGAGCCGCGACGAGGCTCAGAAGTCCTCGTCCAGGTCGACGGTGCCCTCCACCGCCACCTGGTACGCCGACGGGCGCCGCTCGAAGAAGTTGGTCAGCTCCTGAACGCCCTGGAGCTCCATGAAGGAGAAGGGGTTCTCGGAGCCGTACACCGGAGCGAAGCCGAGGCGCGTCAGGCGCTGATCGGCGACGCACTCCAGGTACTGCCGCATCGAGTCGGTGTTCATCCCCGGGAGGCCGTCACCGCACAGGTCGCGCGCGAACTGCAGCTCGGCCTCGACGGCCTCCCGCAGCATGTCGGTGACCTGCCGCTGGAGGTCCTCGTCGAAGAGGTCCGGCTCCTCCTTGCGCACGGTGTCGACCACGTCGAAGGCGAAGGACATGTGCATCGTCTCGTCACGGAACACCCAGTTGGTGCCGGTGGCCAGACCGTGCAGCAGGCCGCGGCTGCGGAACCAGTAGACGTAGGCGAAGGCGCCGTAGAAGAACAGGCCCTCGATGCACGCGGCGAAGCAGACGAGGTTGAGCAGGAAGCGCCGGCGGTCCGCCTTCGTCTCCAGCTGGTCCAGCTTCTCCACCGAGTCCATCCACTTGAAGCAGAACTCGGCCTTCTCCCGGATGGAGGGGATGTTCTCCACCGCGTCGAAGGCGGCGGCGCGGTCCTCCGGGTCCGGGAGGTAGGTGTCCAGCAGCGTCAGATAGAACTGGACGTGCACGGCCTCCTCGAACAGCTGCCTGCTCAAGTACAGGCGCGCCTCGGGGGAGTTGATGTGCTTGTAGAGCGTGAGCACCAGGTTGTTGGCGACGATCGAGTCGCCCGTCGCGAAGAACGCGACCAGCCGGCCGATGAGGTGCTGCTCGCCCGGGCTCAGCTTGGCGAGGTCGGCGACGTCCGAGTGGAGGTCGACCTCCTCCACGGTCCAGGTGTTCTTGATGGCGTCCCGGTAGCGCTCGTAGAAGTCCGGGTAGCGCATCGGACGGAGCGTCAGCTCGAAGCCGGGGTCGAGCAGGTTCTTGGTCTCGCTGGTCATTACTGGCAGGCCTCGCAGGACTCGGGGTTCTCAAGGGAGCAGGCGATCGCGTCGGCGTCCGGCGCCGCCTGCTGGACGGGGACGGTGGCGGCGGCCTGGGCCCGGGCGGCGCGCGCGATCCGGGTCGCCGGGCGGGACCGCAGGTAGTACGTCGTCTTCAGCCCCTGCCTCCAGGCGTAGGCGTACATCGAGGAGAGCTTGCCGATGGTCGGCGTCTCCAGGAACAGGTTCAGGGACTGGGACTGGTCCAGGAACGCGGTGCGGGCCGCGGCCATGTCGATCAGACCGCGCTGCGGGATCTCCCACGCCGTGCGGTACAGCGTCCGCACGTCCTCGGGGATCCACGCGAAGTCCTGCACCGAGCCGTTCGCCTCGCGCAGCGCCTCGCGGGTGCGGGCGTCCCAGACGCCGAGCGCCTTCAGATCGTTCACCAGGTACGAGTTGACCTGCAGGAACTCCCCGGAGAGCGTCTCGCGCTTGAAGAGGTTGGAGACCTGCGGCTCGATGCACTCGTACACGCCCGCGATCGAGGCGATGGTCGCGGTCGGGGCGATCGCGAGCAGCAGCGAGTTGCGCATGCCGACGGCGGCGATCCGCTCGCGCAGGGCCGCCCAGCGCTCCGGCCAGGTCAGCTCGACGTCGTAGTGGTCGGGGTGCAGCACGCCCTGGGCCGTACGGGTCTTCTCCCACGCGGGCAGCGGGCCGTTGCGCTCGGCGAGGTCGGCGGACGCCTCGTACGCGGCGAGCATGATCCGCTCGGCGATACGGGTGGACAGGGCCTTCGCCTCCGGGGAGTCGAAGGGCAGGCGCAGCTTGAAGAAGACGTCCTGAAGGCCCATGGCGCCCAGGCCCACCGGCCGCCAGCGGGCGTTGGAGCGGCCCGCCTGCTCGGTCGGGTAGAAGTTGATGTCGACCACGCGGTCGAGGAAGGTGACCGCGGTGCGGACGGTCTCGTCCAGCCGCTCCCAGTCGATGTCCCCGCCGGCCACGAACGCGCCGAGGTTGACCGAACCCAGGTTGCACACCGCCGTCTCGCCGTCGTCGGTGACCTCCAGGATCTCCGTGCAGAGGTTGGAGGAGTGGACGACGTGGCCCGGCTGCGCCGTCTGGTTGGCGGTGCGGTTGGCGGCGTCCTTGAAGGTCATCCAGCCGTTGCCGGTCTGCGCGAGGGTGCGCATCATACGGCCGTACAGGTCGCGGGCCGGCATGGTCTTCCTGGCCAGGCCACGCGCCTCCGCGGCGCGGTACGCGGCGTCGAACTCCTCGCCCCACAGGTCGGTCAGCTCCGGCACGTCCGAGGGGGAGAACAGCGACCACTGCCCGTCGGCGTTCACCCGGCGCATGAACTCGTCCGGGACCCAGTGCGCGAGGTTGAGGTTGTGCGTCCGGCGGGCGTCCTCACCGGTGTTGTCGCGCAGCTCCAGGAACTCCTCGATGTCCGAGTGCCAGGTCTCCAGGTAGACCGCGGCGGCACCCTTGCGGCGGCCGCCCTGGTTCACGGCGGCCACCGAGGCGTCCAGGGTCTTCAGGAACGGCACGATGCCGTTGGAGTGCCCGTTGGTGCCGCGGATCAGCGAACCGCGGGAGCGGATGCGGGAGTAGGCGATGCCGATGCCGCCGGCGTGCTTGGACAGCCGCGCGACCTGGAGGTAGCGCTCGTAGATGGAGTCCAGCTCGTCCCTGGGGGAGTCGAGCAGGTAGCAGGACGACATCTGGGGGTGACGCGTACCGGAGTTGAAGAGCGTGGGGGAGGAGGGGAGGTAGTCGAGGCGGCTCATCAATCCGTAGAGCGCCTCGACCTCGTCGGCCGACCGGGCGGTGTCGTCCTGCGCGAGACCCGCCGCGACCCGCAGCAGGAAGTGCTGCGGCGTCTCGATCACCTTGCGGGTGATCGGGTGCCGCAGCAGGTACCGGCTGTGCAGGGTGCGCAGGCCGAAGTAGCCGAAGCGGTCGTCGGCGCCCGGGTCGATCAGCGCGTCGAGGCGGTCGGCGTACCGGCGCGCGAACTCGGCGGTCCGGTCGGCGAGAAGGCCCTCGCGGTGTCCGACGGCGACGGAGTCGGTGAAGGACACGACGCCCTGGGAGGCGGCCTCGGCGCGGATGGCGAGGGTCAGCAGCCTGGCCGCGAGCCGGGAGTAGGCGGGGTCCTCGGAGATGAGCCCGGCGGCCGCCTCCGTGGCCAGCTCGCGCAACTCGGCCTCGTCGGCCCGCGCCGACCGGCCGCGCAGCGCGGCGGCGGCGACCCGGCCGGGGTCGGCGTCGGGGAGGTCGGCGGTCAGCTCGGTCAGGGTCCGCAGCAGTACGGCACCTGGACCGTCGGTTTCCGGAGCTGTGGCTGAAACCGGGTCTGCTGGCGCGATGGTCACGTGGAGCTCTCCCTCGCTCGGCACGGGGCCTCGCCGAGGGCAGGGGGCAGCACACGAGCGCACGCGGCGCCGCGTCCACCGGCCCATTCCACGAAGCCCGGACGTCAGGGCACCCGGACCGGACGGCCGGGCGCACTGTCGGCAGGTCCTCGGACTGACGCTCGTGACGGCCCATGGGGGCATACGCGCACGAGTACACCGTTGCGGGACAGTTCCGGATTCGCACCGGATTCCCCTGCGGCGACAGTGAGCACGAGCATACATCTTGTGCTGAGTGAGTCGGGCACCCCCATATGTTGTGCCGTGTCGATTCCGGAACGTGTCAGAATGTCAACTCGTAGGTGAGCAGCATGATGTCGTCCAGGTGCGGGAGGGGGTTCCAGTCCCGGCCCGGCGTGCGGACGAAGCCCAGGCGCTCGTAGATGCGGTGGGCGGTGTGCATGGCGCTCTGGGTGGACAGCACCACGCGGACACAGCCCTCCACGGCCCGTGCCCGGTCCAGACAGGCCCGTACGAGGGCCTCGCCGACGCCTCGGCCGCGCGCCGTGTGCGCGACGGCGAGCATCCGTATCTCGGTCTCCCCGGGACCGGCGAGGTCGGCCATGGGGCCCGTGCCGGGGACGAAGGTCACGCCGCCGAGCACCTTCCCGTCCGCCACCGCCACCAGTACCTCGGCCGCGGCCGCCCGCTTGGCCACGTCCCGCAGCTCGCCGAGATACTCGTCGCTCTCGCCGAAGTCGAGGAGGCCGTCCCGGAGGTAGGCCTGCGCGGTGATCTCACCGAGGGTGCCGTACTCGCCGGGTTCCACCGGCCGGATCACGATGTCCATGCGCCCGAGTGTGCCGCACGGGCACGGCGGCAGGCCGCCGGATTTCTCCGGCGGCCCGTGGGATGCCCCTCCCGGTTGTCAGCGCGGGGCCGCCGCCGTGGCCGGCGGGAGTTCCACCTCGACGTCCGGGTCGCCGGCGTCCGCCGTGTAGTCCTCCGGCCGGGTCTCGTCCACGCCCTCAGGCGCCTTCGCCGCCCTCAGCACGAGCGTCAGGACCACCGCGACGGCCGCGTTGAGCACGAACGCCGTCAGGCCGATGTAGCCGATCTCGCCGATGCCCGGGATCTCCTTCGCCGAGCCGCCGAAGTGCTTCTGCGTCGGCGAGGCGACCCCGTAGGCGGCGACCGTGCCGTAGACCATGCCGACGGCCCAGCCCGCCAGCAGCGCCCAGCGGTGGAACCAGCGGGTGAACAGGCCGCCGACCAGGGCCGGGAAGGTCTGCAGGATCCAGATGCCGCCGAGCAGCTGGAAGTTGATGGCGACCGTCTTGTCCATGGTCAGGACGAAGACCAGCGCGCCCACCTTGACCAGCAGCGACACGATCTTGGAGACCCGGGTCTCCTCCTTCGGCGTCGCGTGCGGACGGAGGAAGTCCTTGTAGATGTTGCGGGTGAACAGGTTCGCGGCGGCGATCGACATGATGGCCGCCGGCACCAGCGCGCCGATGGCGATCGCAGCGAACGCCACCCCCGCGAACCAGTCCGGGAACATGTTCTCGAACAGCTGTGGAATGGCCAGCTGGCCGTTCTTCACCTGCACGCCCGCCGCGATCGCCATGAAGCCCAGCAGGGCGAGCAGGCCCAGCATCAGCGAGTACAGCGGCAGGATCGTGGTGTTGCGGCGGATCACCTCGCGGCTGCGCGAGGACAGGGTCGCGGTGATCGAGTGCGGGTACATGAACAGCGCGAGCGCGGAGCCCAGGGCCAGCGTGGCGTACGTCCACTGACCGGCCGCCGCCGGCACCAGGCCGCCCGTCCCCGACTCGCTGAACTTCTGGTCCGCCTTGGCGAACACCTCGCCGAAGCCGCCCAGCTTGATCGGGATGTAGATGATGGCCACCGCGATCACGATGTAGATCAGGGTGTCCTTCACGAACGCGATCAGCGCGGGCGCGCGCAGCCCCGACGAGTAGGTGTACGCCGCCAGCACGCCGAAGGCGATCAGCAGCGGCAGGTCCTTCACGAACCAGTGGGTGCTGTCGCCGCCGCCGACGCCCATCACGTCAAGGACGGCCTGGATGCCGACCAGTTGGAGCGCGATGTACGGCATGGTCGCGAGGATGCCGGTGAGCGCCACGGCCAGCGACAGGCTCTTGGAGCCGAACCGGCCGCGGACGAAGTCCGAGGTGGTCACGTATCCGTGCCGGTGGGACACCGACCACAGCCGCGGCAGGAACGTGAAGATCAGCGGGTAGACCAGGATCGTGTACGGCACCGCGAAGAAGCCGGCCGCGCCCGTGGCGTAGACGGCGGCCGGCACCGCCACGAAGGTGTAGGCGGTGTACAGGTCGCCGCCGAGCAGGAACCAGGTCACCCAGGTGCCGAACGACCGGCCGCCCAGGCCCCATTCGTCCAGGCTGTGCTCGTTCTCGGCACGGCGCCAGCGCGCGGCCAGGAAGCCCATGACGGTGACGAGCAGGAAGAAGAAGACACAGACGCCGAGCGCGACGCCGTTGACGCCGTCCTTCACTTCACCGCACCCCCGTCCTCGGCCGTGGAGGTAGGGGCGGTCGGGGCGGCCTGCGAGGCCCGGGCGGCGCGCTGATCACGCAGCCACAGCCGGTACGCGGTCATCGTCAGGGCCGCGGAGAGGACCACCCACAGCATCTGGTACCAGTAGAAGAACGGGATCCCGATGAACGCCGGATCCGTCTTCGCGTACGACCCCACCCATAACAGCGCCCCGAAGGGGACGACGAGACAGAGGGCGATGACGACCCGTAAGGGTGTCACCACCGCTCTGGTGGTTTCCGGGGCATTCGACATGTGGCGACTCCGTCCCCTAGCTGATCACCGGCGAGCGTCCGTGCGGTGCGCAGGCAATCTAGGTCACGGTGTCACACGCGCGGAATCCCTCGCGCACATGACGCCGCGGACCGCCACGAGATTCTTACGCCATCACAAGGCCCTTACTCCTGCGGGCGCTTGAGACGGGCCACGAACTTGTAGCGGTCCCCGCGGTACACCGACCGCACCCACTCCACCGGCCGGCCCTCGCGGTCCAGGGAGTGCCGGGACAGCAGCAGCATCGGCAGGCCCACGTCGGTGCCGAGCAGGCCCGCCTCGCGCGGAGTGGCCAGCGAGGTCTCGATGGTCTCCTCGGCCTCGGCGAGATGGACGTCGTAGACCTCGGCGAGGGCGGTGTAGAGGGAGGTGTACTTCACCAGGCTGCGCCGCAGCGCCGGGAAGCGCTTGGCCGACAGGTGGGTGGTCTCGATGGCCATCGGCTCGCCGTTGGCCATGCGCAGCCGCTCGATGCGCAGCACCCGCCCCCCGGCGGTGATGTCGAGCAGTTCGGCCAGGCGGTCGTCGGCGGTCACGTAGCCGATGTCCAGCAGCTGCGAGGTCGGCTCCAGGCCCTGGGCGCGCATGTCCTCGGTGTAGGAGGTCAGTTGCAGCGCCTGGGAGACCTTCGGCTTGGCGACGAAGGTGCCCTTGCCCTGGATGCGCTCCAGCCGTCCCTCGACGACGAGCTCCTGAAGCGCCTGCCGCACCGTGGTCCGCGAGGTGTCGAACTCGGCCGCCAGGGTCCGCTCCGGCGGGACCGGAGTGCCGGGCGGCAGCGTCTGGGTGATGTCGAGCAGGTGCTTCTTCAGGCGGTAGTACTTGGGCACGCGCGCGGTACGGACGGTCGCCCCACCCTCGTTCTCCGCACTGCTGACGTCGGTGCTCATGCTCCGCCTTCCCGGCTCCAGTGCCGAAGCGGCCGACGTCCCGTCGGCCCCGCTCACATCGTGGCACGGCTTCGCGTGCCGGGTGGTCACCCGTACGCTCCGTGATCTCCTCTGTATACCGTCGTGACTCCGGCTGGTCTAGTCCATCACCCCGGCCAGGGTCGGTGGTCCACGCGGCCGGCGCGGCCGGCGAGTGGCGTACGGTCGCCACTGGTCCAGTGGAACGCGAGCGTCCATTTTGCCGGACGAACAATGAAAGGTCCCTGCATATCGCGGTCCCATAACGGACCACCTGAGCGGGTCGGCGCACTCTTGACAGCCCTATTGGTCTGGGCCAAGCTCCCCGTACTGGTCTACACCATTGGTCCAGGTCCCGGCCCCACGGGCGGTTACGCCGACGCTCGGATGTCGCTCAACCGCGGGGAGGCAGGGGGGTTTGTGGCATCCCTGAGGAGGGTGGCGTGAAGCGCAAGCTGGTAGCCGCGATCGGTATCGCGGGCATGATGGTCTCCATCGCGGCGTGTGGGGGCGGCAAGGACGACGACGGGGGCAAGGCCAAGAGCGGCAAGGACGGCTACGCCGGCCAGACGCTCACGGTGTGGGTGATGGACGGCTCCTCCCCGGACCAGTGGCAGAAGGACGTCTCCGCGGCCTTCGAGGCCAAGACCAAGGCCAAGGTCAAGTTCGAGATCCAGCAGTGGGACGGCATCCAGCAGAAGCTGACCACCGCGCTGTCCGAGGAGAACCCGCCGGACGTCTTCGAGATCGGCAACACCCAGACCCCGGCCTACGCCAAGACCGGCGGCCTCGCCGACCTCGCGGACCTGAAGTCCTCGGTCGGCGCCGACTGGACCGAGGCCCTCAACAACTCCTCCGTCTACGAGGGCAAGCAGTACGCGGCCCCGTGGTACTTCGCCAACCGCGTCGTCCTCTACAACAAGAAGCTCTGGGCCGACGCCGGCATCAAGGACACCCCCAAGACCCGCGACGAGTTCTACGCCGACCTCAAGAAGGTCGGGGACAAGACCGGCGCCGAGCCGATCTACCTGCCCGGCCAGAACTGGTACCACTTCGTCGGCCTGGTGATCGGCGAGGGCGGCG
The DNA here is from genome assembly GCF_044756885.1 of Streptomyces sp. NPDC091412. Taxonomy (NCBI): domain Bacteria; kingdom Bacillati; phylum Actinomycetota; class Actinomycetes; order Kitasatosporales; family Streptomycetaceae; genus Streptomyces; species Streptomyces sp. NPDC091412. The sequence continues at coordinate 453,751 of NZ_JBIVTV010000002.1, forward strand.
AGCTGGTGAAGAAGGACGGCGACAAGTACGTCTCCAACCTGGCCGACCCGAAGGTCGCCGCCGCCATGGAGACCTACAAGAAGTTCCAGGCCCTGTCCAAGGCGCCCAAGGACAAGGACGAGGCCCACCCGCAGCAGGGCGAGGTCTTCGCCAAGGGCAAGGTCGGCGCCTTCATCGGCATGGGCTGGGAGGCCGGCATCGCGATCAAGGCCAACCCGAAGATCGAGAAGGAGATCGGCTACTTCACCATCCCGGGCGCCACGGCCGACAAGCCCGAGGGCGTCTTCCTCGGCGGCTCCAACCTCGCCGTCGCCGCGGGCAGCAAGAAGCAGGAACTCGCCCGCGAGTTCCTGAAGATCGCCCTGTCCGACCAGTACGAGGGCCAGCTGGCCAAGGAGAACGGCGTCATCCCGAACAAGGAGTCGCTGCAGAGCAACCTCCAGGGCAACGCCGTCGCCGAGGCCGCCGCCCCGGCCGCCGCGGGCGGTGGCACCACGCCGCTGATCCCGGAGTGGGCCGCGGTGGAGAACGACCCGAACCCGGTCAAGGCCTACATGACCGCCGTGCTGAAGGGGAAGTCCCCGGCCGAGGCCGCCAAGCAGGTCGAGGGCGAGTTCAACAAGCGCCTGGCGCAGAAGCAGTAGCACCGGGTGAGCCGGGGCGGAGCGGCCGTACCACGGACGGCCGCCCCGCCCCGGCACCTGTACGCGGGTCGACGTACCTAGGGCCCCTCGGCGGAGAAGAGAGATCGCGAGCATGACCGTGCAGACCGAACGGCCGCCCTCAGGCCCGGTGGACGCCCGCAGGGCGGACGGCCGGGCACCGGGCGGTCCGACACCGCGAGCCGCCTCGCGCAGCGGCGGGTTCGCCCCCTATCTGTTGCTGCTGCCCGCCTGCGCGGCCACTGTGCTGCTGCTCGGCTGGCCGCTGCTGAAGGACTTCCTGCTGTCGTTCCAGAACCTCAACATGACGCAGCTGATCCAGCACGTCACCGAGTGGAACGGCATCGAGAACTACACGGAGACCCTCACCAGTGAGGACTTCTGGGGGGTCACCCTCCGCTCCATCCTGTTCACGGCGGTCAACGTCGCCCTGATCATGGTCCTGGGCACGCTGGTCGGCCTGCTGCTCGCCCGCCTCGGCAAGCGCATGCGGTTCACCCTGCTGATCGGCCTGGTGCTGGCCTGGGCCATGCCCATCGTGGCGGCCAGCACCGTCTACCAGTGGCTGTTCGCCCAGCGCTTCGGCGTCGTCAACTGGGTGCTGGACAAGCTCGGCTGGCACTCGATGGCCGACTACAGCTGGACCAGCAGCCGGATGTCGACGTTCTTCGTCATCACCGCGCTGATCGTGTGGGGGTCCATCCCGTTCGTCGCGATCAACCTGTACGCGGCGACCACCACCATCCCCGCCGAGCTGTACGAGGCGGCCTCCCTCGACGGCGCCGGTGCCTGGCGGAGCTTCACCACGGTCACCCTGCCGTTCCTGCGGCCCTTCCTCTACGCGACGACCTTCCTGGAGATCATCTGGGTCTTCAAGGCGTTCGCGCAGGTCCTTCTCATCAACAACGGCGGCCCGGACCGGCTCACCGAGACCTTGCCCGTCTACGCCTACATCGAGGGCATGGGCAACCAGCACTACGGCATGGGTGCGGCGATCGCCGTCCTGACCATCCTGATCCTGCTCGGCCTGACCGCCTACTACCTCAGGATCGTGCTCAAGCAAGAGGAGGACGAGCTGTGAAGCGTTCGCTCTTCGGCCGCCTGTGGCCCAACGTCACGGCCGTCGTCCTGTTCATCGGCTTCGTCTTCCCCGTGTACTGGATGTTCTCCACGGCCTTCAAGCCGACCGGCGACATCATCTCCGAGGACCCGGTCTGGTTCCCGGTCGACTTCACCTTCGAACACTTCAGGACGGCGACGACGGTCGACCACTTCTGGAGGTACGTCACCAACTCGGTGACCGTCACCGTCCTCGCCGTCATCTTCTCGCTGGTCATCGCGCTGGCCGGCTCCTTCGCCCTGGCGCGGATGCGCTTCAAGGGGCGGCGCGGCTTCGTCATCGGCTTCATGCTGGCCCAGATGGCGCCCTGGGAAGTCATGATCATCGCCATCTACATGATCGTGCGGGACGCGTCGATGCTGAACAGCCTCGTGCCGCTGACGCTCTTCTACACGATGATGATCCTGCCCTTCACCATCCTGACGCTGCGCGGCTTCGTCGCCGCCGTGCCGAAGGAACTGGAGGAGGCGGCCATGGTGGACGGCTGCTCCCGTATGACGGCCTTCCGCCGGGTCATCCTGCCGCTGCTCGCCCCGGGCCTGATGGCCACCTCGCTGTTCGGCTTCATCACCGCCTGGAACGAGTTCGCCCTCGTCCTGGTGCTGAACAAGGACCCCGAGTCCAAGACGCTGCCGCTGTGGCTGTCCAGCTTCCAGACCCAGTTCGGCGACGACTGGGGTGCGACCATGGCGGCCTCCTCCCTCTTCGCCGTCCCGATCCTGATCCTCTTCGTCTACCTCCAGCGCAAGGCCGTCAGTGGCCTGACCGCGGGCGCCGTGAAGGGATAACGCCACCCGATGACGACAATCGCCACCGGCACCGACACACTCACCCGCGACGCGCTGACGGTCCTCCAGCCCGGCTTCACCGGGACCATGGCCCCAGACTGGCTGCTCCGGCGCCTGGGCGAGGGCCTGTCCTCGGTCGGCCTGTTCGGCCGGAACATCGCCTCGCCCGAACAGCTGGCCGCCCTCACCGCCCAGTTGCGCGCCGAACGCGAGGACGTCCTGGTCGCCATCGACGAGGAGGGCGGCGACGTCACCCGTCTGGAGGTGCGCACCGGCTCCAGCTTCCCCGGCAACCACGCGCTGGGCGCGGTGGACGACGTGGAACTGACCCAGGCCGTCGCCCGCGAACTCGGCAGGCGGCTGGCCGAGTGCGGAGTGAACTTCAACTGGGCGCCCTCCGCGGACGTCAACTCCAACCCCGGCAACCCGGTCATCGGCGTACGGTCCTTCGGGGCCTCCACCGACCTGGTCGCCCGGCACACCGCCGCCTACGTCACCGGCCTCCAGTCCGCGGGGGTCGCCGCCTGCACCAAGCACTTCCCCGGGCACGGCGACACCGCCGTGGACTCCCACCACGCGATGCCCCGCATCGACGTGGGCGCCGAGGTGCTCCAGGAGCGCGAACTGGCCCCGTTCCGCGCGGCGATCGCCGCCGGCAGCAAGGCCGTGATGAGCGCCCACATCCTGGTGCCGGCCCTGGACCCGGAGCTTCCGGCAACGTTGTCCCGCCGGGTGCTGACCGACCTGCTGCGCGGCGAACTGGGCTACGAGGGCCTGATCGTCACCGACGGCATGGAGATGCGGGCCATCGCGGACAACTACGGCATCCGGCGCGGCAGCGTCCTGGCCATCGCCGCCGGAGCCGACGCGATCTGCGTGGGCGGCGGACTGGCCGACGACGAGACCGTGACCGGTCTGCGTGACGCCCTGGTCGCCGCGGTCCGCTCCGGTGAACTGCCCGAGGAACGGCTGGCGGACGCCGCCGACCGGGTCCGCGCCCTCGCCCGCTGGACCGCCGCGGCCGCGGGCCCGGCCGGGACGGACGGCGACGCCGATCCGGTGGCCGGGCTGCGGGCGGCCCGGCGCGCGCTGCGTGTCACCGCCGCGGAGGGCTTCACCCCGCTCACGGATCCGCCCTACGTCGCCGCCCTCACCCCCGTCGCCAACATCGCCGTCGGCGACGAGACCCCGTGGGGCGTGGCCGCCGAGCTCTGCCGCCTCCTGCCGGGCACCCGGACGGGCAGCTTCGCCGGCGAGGGCGCGGGCCGCTCGGCCCTTCAGGAGGCCGGCACCCGGCGTGTGGTGGCCGTCGTCCGCGACGAGCACCGCCACCCCTGGATGGCGGCCGCCCTGGACACCCTGCTCGCGGCCCGCCCGGACACGGTGATCGTCGAGATGGGCGTCCCCCAGGCGCCCCCGCGCGGCGCCCTCCACATCGCCACCCACGGCGCGGCCCGCGTCTGCGGCCGAGCGGCGGCGGAGATCATCACGGGCGAGTGAACCGCCTGCCGGCGCCCACGCCGCCGCTGTCGGCCACTCGACCGCCCGGGTCCGTGACCTCCCGGCGCACCACCGGCGACACACAGCAGACAGCGGCGCCCCGGTGGGCCAGGAGCGGGGCGGTACTGGTCCCTGCGGACCCGTTCCGCGAGGCCTTCCCCAGGGCCTCTCGTTTGGATCATGCCGGGCTCGCGGGGCCTGGCATCGTTCCCCCAAGCTCTTCGAGCAGGGGGTACCCCCAGCCGCGTTGTCGTCGGTCGGCAGGGCTCCGCCCTGCCGCCCTCCTCCGCCTCGCGATGCACGGCACCGGACCCCGCTCCCTGATCCGGCCTGATCCGAACGAAAGACCCCAGGTCCGGGAGCCGGGCGTGCGGGCTGACCTGCCCCGGGACGCCTCTCCGGCCGACCCGGGCGTGCCGGCTCGGGCTTTCGTGGCGAGGTGGGGGCGGGGCGGCGCCGGCCCCGCTCGGCGCCCAGCCGGCGAGATGGTCGCCCGGTGCGGCCGTGCCGCGGGACTGCCCGCCGCCGCGGTTGTGACCCCGCCACGACCGCCGCCGTGGCGGCACCATGCGTGTCAGGCTGCCCCCGTCACGCCTTACGGCTGTCGACGCGGCGACGCCCGCCCCCCCCCGCGGGGGGGGCCGGGGGGGCCGGGCGGGGGGCGCGCCCGGGGGGGAAATAACAGCCCCCG
>NZ_JBIVTV010000002.1:458520-590887 GCF_044756885.1 Streptomyces sp. NPDC091412
CGCGTCCGCCACCTGAAGGTGACGGGCACTCCGGCCGGCGCCTGACCTCGCGGGGGGGGGGGGGGGGCCCCCCCCCCCCCCCCCCCCGGGGGGGCCCCCCCCCCCCCCCCCCCCCCCCGCGGGGGGGGGCCCGGCGTCGCCGTGCATGGGGCCGCGCGAGTGGCTAAATGCCCTGCCAGTCCGGCTTGTTGGTGTAGGCGTGGCGGAAGTAGTCGGCGAGCTTCAGCTTGGACGCGGCGGCCTCGTCGACGACGACCGTCGCGTGCGGGTGGAGCTGGAGTGCCGAGGCGGGGCAGACGGCGGCCAGCGGGCCCTCGACGGTCGCCGCGACCGCGTCCGCCTTGCCCTCACCCGTCGCCAGCAGCACCAGGTGCCGCGCCTCCAGGATCGTCCCGATGCCCTGCGTGATGACGTGGTGCGGCACCTGGTCGACGTCGCCGTCGAAGAAGCGCGCGTTGTCGGCGCGGGTCTGCTCGGTCAGGGTCTTGATCCGGGTGCGCGAGGCGAGCGACGAGCACGGCTCGTTGAACCCGATGTGCCCGTCGGTCCCGATCCCGAGCAGTTGCAGGTCGACACCGCCGGCCTCGGCCAGGGCCCGGTCGTAGGCCGCACAGGCCGACCGGACGTCCTCGGCGGTGCCGTCGGGCCCGAGGAAGGCGTCCATGCCGATGCCGAGGGGCTCCAGCACCTCCCGGCGCAGCACCGAGCGGTAGGACTCGGGGTGGTCGGCGGGCAGCCCCACGTACTCGTCGAGCTGGGCGATCCGCACCCGCGAGATGTCCGCGGCGCCGGAGCGCACCTTGGCCGCCAGCGCCTCGTACACGGGCAGGGGAGTGGAGCCCGTGGCCACGCCGAGCAGGGCGTCGGGCTTGCGCCGGAGCAGCCACGCCATCGCCTCGGCGATGAGTTCGCCGCCCGCTCTGGCATCCGGAACGATGACAACTTCCACGCTGGGCCTGCCGATCTGAGGAGGATCTGAAGGGGACGGACCCGACAACGGGGGTCGTGTGGTTTAGACCAATCCAAGCCCAATCTAACAGAGTCGAGCCCGCCCGTGCCGTGCTCCTCCGCCCGCGTGCCCGAAGGGGCGGGGGCGGTCGCCCGGGGCGGATCGCGACCGGCGTGCGACGGCGTGAGCCGGGGGAAGCCGGGGGAAGGCGAGGCGCTCACGGAAATCCACCCCGCCATCCGGCCCCGCCGCCGAGCCGGGCGGGCTAGGCTGCGGGGAGCGCGCCGGGAGATCCGGTCCGCACACCGGCCCGGCTCCGTTCCGACCGGTCGTTCGGTGAAGAAAACACAACAACCGCCGTCCCGCACATGGACAGGGCAAGTGGTCTAGTCCAGAATGCTGTGAGACGTCTCGAAGAGCGCACGCGCGCGGCACCGTCCGCGCACGACAGGTGAACGCACGAGCCTCCGTCTTCCCCGCACAGGAAGGCGGACCGAGGACCCGGAGCTCTCTGCCCTGACTGCCCCGGTTCCTCATCCTTCGGCCGACCGGGACCGCACGCCCACGGCCGATACTGCTCCGGGCTGCGGTGCCGGGAGGGTTGAGGGTCCCTCTCAGGCGCCGCGGCCCGCGGGTGTCTCCGGGGCCCCGCGCCTCCGCCTATTTCAGGACCGTACAAACGCCCGGGTACGCTCGCAGACGTGCCCTCCATGAACGAACTCGTACGCCAGCACACCGCGCTCGACGACTCCGATCTCGAGTGGCTGCACATGCTGGTCTCGGAGTGGCAGCTGCTCTCCGACCTCTCCTTCGCCGACCTCGTCCTGTGGGTCCCCACCCTGGACGGCACCCGGTACGTCTCGGTCGCCCAGATGCGGCCCAACACCGGACCCACCTCCTACCAGAACGACATGGTCGGCCACCTCGTCCCGCGCGGCCGCCGCCCGATGCTGGACGCCGCCCTCGACGAGGGCCGGATCGTGCGGGAGGGCGACCCCGAGTGGCGCGAGGAGGTCCCGGTCCGCGTCGAGTCCATCCCGGTGCGGCGGGAGGGGCGCGTCCTCGGCGTCATCGCGCGCAACACCAACCTGCTGACCGTGCGCACCCCGAGCCGGCTGGAGCTGACGTATCTGCAGAGCGCCTCGGACCTGGCGCAGATGATCGCGGCCGGTTCGTTCCCGTTCCCGGACCAGCAGGTCGACATGGACGCCTCGCCGCGGGTCGGCGACGGCCTGATCCGGCTGGACGCGGACGGCATCGTCCAGTACGCCTCGCCCAACGCGCTCTCCGCGTACCACCGCCTCGGCCTCGCCGCCGACCTCGTCGGCCATCACCTGGGCGAAACCACCGCCGAGCTCGCCCCCTCCCGGGCCCCGGTGGACGAGGCGCTGGTGAAGCTGGCGAGCGGCTGGGCGCCCCGGGAGTTCGAGATCGAGGCCCACGACGGGGTGATCCAGTTCCGGGCGATCCCGCTCAAACCCAAGGGCACGCGCATAGGTTCGCTGGTACTGCTCCGGGATGTGACCGAACTGCGCCGACGCGAGCGGGAGTTGATCACCAAGGACGCCACCATCCGGGAGATCCACCACCGGGTCAAGAACAACCTCCAGACGGTGGCGGCCCTGCTCAGGCTTCAGGCCCGGCGCATCGAGTCGGAGCGCGGCCGGGAGGCCCTGGAGGAGGCGGTCCGCCGGGTCGGCTCGATCGCCATCGTGCACGAGACGCTGTCCCAGAACCTGGACGAGCGCGTGGAGTTCGACGAGATCGCCGACCGGGTGCTGGCGATGGTCGCCGAGATCTCCCCGGGCAAGGTGACCGGGCGGCGCAGCGGCCGCTTCGGGATCCTGGACGCCGAGGTCGCCACCCCGCTGTCGATGGTGCTGACCGAGGTTCTGCAGAACGCCCTGGAACACGGCTTCGGCGAGGGCGAGACGGGGACGGTGGAGGTCTCCGCGGTCCGCGGCGGCACCTCGCGCGAGGCCCGACTGCTCGTCACCGTCCAGGACGACGGCGTGGGTCTGCCCGACGGCTTCGACCCGCACAGCTCCGGCAACCTCGGCCTCCAGATCGTACGGACCCTGGTCGAGGGGGAGTTGGGTGGCACCTTCGACATGGTGCCGGCCCCGGAGCGCGGCACCCGGGTGATCCTCGACATTCCCGTGCAAGCGCACAAGTAGCCCGCACAGCAAAGAGCCTCGGACCGAAATCGGTCCGAGGCCAGTCGCTCGTTGCGGCTTGTGTGCGCATCGGGGGTACTGCGCGCTGCGGCTCGGGGGCGGGAGATGCGTACTCGCTGTACGCGCCGCCAAGCTCAGGCTGTCAGCGGGGTGGCTGTGGTCAGGCGGAGGCCTGACGAGCCCGGTTGCGGGCGGCGCGGCGCTTCATCGCGCGGCGCTCGTCCTCGCTGAGACCACCCCAGACGCCGGAGTCCTGACCGGACTCGAGCGCCCACTGCAGGCACTGCTCCATAACCGGGCAGCGACGGCAGACGGCCTTGGCTTCCTCGATCTGCAGCAGCGCAGGACCGGTGTTGCCGATGGGGAAGAACAGCTCGGGGTCTTCCTCGCGGCAAACGGCGTTGTGACGCCAGTCCATGGCTGCTACCTCTCTTGGTGTTACGTACGGTTGCTTGTGAATGTGAACGCTTTCACGAATCCCTCAACAAGGGAAGGGCCGACTGCCAGGTTCCCTGGCGTGGTCCTGTGATTTGGAGAGGGGTTCCGGTGATCTCTGGGGCCCGTGTGGTGGGCCGCCCCGATCGCCACGTAGAGACTCGCAAACCTCAGCGGCGGATACAACCCCTTCCGGAAAGTTTTTTTTGATTCCTCGGTGTCGACTAGGTCACAGCCGTACTTCCATGGGGTGGATCCTGGCCTAAACGTTCGAGTGAAAGGACTTTGGGCCCTTCTACTCACACAATCACACGCAGTGCACGGCGTACGCCTGTGAACGTCACGCTTCTACGGAGCCCCAGGTGGTCACCGTCCATCTGGAGGGGGAGCGGCACCTTCGAATGCAAGGTGAAGCGGCTCAGATCGTGCAGGGAGGCCGCATGCCTGCCATAGGGGCCGCGCTCGGGGGACGAAGTGAGCAACTGGGTGCCATACCGGGCAACCGCGGCGGTGGACAGGCGGCTGAGACCGAGCACGTCGAGCCCGGTATCGAACGAGGCCTTAGGCGACGTGTACATCGGACGATTGCCGAGATACGTCCACGGCGAGGTGTTCGAGACTATCGCCACCACCAGCTCGGTGAGCGGGTCCTCCCCGGGCCGCTCCAGGGTGATCGTCCCGTGCCGGCGGCTCGGCTCCCCGAGGAACTGGCGGACCACCTGCCGTACGTACAGGGCGTGCGTGGACTTCTTGCCGCGCTCGCGCTGCTGTTCCACCCGGCCGACCACGCCGGCGTCGAAGCCGAGCCCGGCGTTGAAGGTGAACCAGCGCTCCGGCACCGCCGCGTCGTCGGTGCCGGGCGTGCCCGAGGCCAGCCCCAGCCCGACCGTGCGCTCGCCGCCCCGGCGCAGGGCGTCCAGGATCGCGCCGGTGGCCTCCACGGCGTCGTTGGGCAGGCCCAGGGCGCGGGCGAAGACGTTGGTGGAACCGCCGGGCACCACCGCCAGGCGCGGCAGGCGCTCGGGATCCGGGCCGCGGTGCAGCAGGCCGTTGACGACCTCGTTGACCGTGCCGTCGCCGCCGAGGGCCACCACCATGTCGATGTCGTCGCTGTCCGCGGCCTGCCGGCCCAGATCGCGGGCGTGGCCGCGGTACTCGGTGGTGACCGCTTCCAGCTTCATCTCGCTGGCGAGCGCGTGGATCAGGACGTCGCGCGTACGTGCGCTTGTGGTGGTTGCCGCCGGGTTGACCACGAGTAGTGCACGCATGAGGTGCAGCGTACCTACCGGACAGTACCGGCCCCACCCCGAGGTAGGGATCCGGTAAGAGGCAGGGACGTGAGCCTGCACACGGTGGTCCGTGCCGCGAGGGCTACGCTGCTGGGGTGAGCAGTGACCGCAACCCCACCCCCAGGACCACGGACGGCACGGACGCCCCGGACACGGCGGGTCCGCGCCCGCGGCGGCTGACGTACGCGGCGGCGCTTGCCGCGCTGGAAGGGCTCGTGCTGGTGGCCGGCGGGATCTGGCTGCTCGTCGCGGGCATCACCGGACACGAGGGCGACCGGCAGACCGGAGTCACCGGCGGCATCACGGTGATCGTGCTCGCGCTGCTGCCGCTGCTCGCCGCCCGCGGACTGCTGCTGCGCCGCAGCTGGAGCCGGGGACCGGCGGTCATCACGCAGATCATGGCGCTGCCCGTCGCCTACACCCTGCTGCGGGCCGACGGCGTGGCCATCCCGGCCGGCGTCGCGCTCGCCGCGGTCGCCGTGGCGTCGCTGGTGCTGCTCGTGAACCCGGAGACGACCAGGGCCCTCGGCATCAAGGGCCCGGGCCGGGCCGAGGAGACCGGGCAGCGATAGCCCTGCGGCCGGCCTCCGCCCCGGCCGTCCCGGTCCCCGCGGTCCTCGCGGCTCTTCCGCTACTCCTCCACCAGCAGCTTCTCCCGCAGCTGGGCCAGTGTGCGGGCCAGCAGCCGGGAGACGTGCATCTGCGAGATGCCGACCTCCTGCGCGATCTGCGACTGGGTCATGTTGCCGAAGAAGCGCAGCAGCAGGATCCGCTTCTCGCGCGGCGGGAGATCCTCCAGCAGCGGCTTCAGCGACTCCCGGTACTCCACGCCCTCCAGCGCCTCGTCCTCGGCGCCGAGGGTGTCCGCGACCGCGGGGGACTCGTCGTCCGTGTCGGGGACGTCCAGCGACAGCGTGGAGTAGGCGTTGGCCGACTCCAGGCCCTCCAGGACCTCCTCCTCGGAGATGGCGAGCTTCTCGGCGAGCTCGTGCACCGTCGGGGAGCGGCCGTGCAGCTGGGACAGCTCGGCCGTCGCGGTGGTCAGCGCCAGGCGCAGCTCCTGGAGCCGGCGCGGCACGCGCACCGCCCAGCCCTTGTCCCGGAAGTGCCGCTTGATCTCGCCGACGACCGTCGGCGTCGCGTACGTGGAGAACTCCACGCCGCGGTCCGGGTCGAAGCGGTCGACGGACTTGATCAGACCGATGGTGGCGACCTGGGTGAGGTCGTCCAGCGGCTCGCCGCGGTTGCGGAAGCGGCGCGCGAGGTGCTCCACGAGCGGCAGGTGCATGCGGACCAGCTGATTGCGCAGCTCGGCGTACTGCGGGCTGCCCTCCTTCAGGGAGCGCAGTTCGACGAACATGGCACGCGCGCCGCTGCGGTCCTGAGGGTCGTGTCGCGCGTTGCGCACGATCGGAGCGGCCCGCGCCCCGTCCTCGGAGTTTCGCTCGTGCTCGCTCATCGTCCCGCCCGTTGCCCTTCCCCGAGCCCTCGCCTCCTTCCCCGCGCTGTCGCCGGTCTCACCGGTCTCACCGGTCTCACCGGTCTCACCGGTCTCGCCTTCGCTCGGACAGGGGGAGTCCCCGTGAGGGGGAGGACCGCCGTGGCCGGCGACCAGCGGCTCGTCCTCCGGGTGCGGCCTGGCCTGCTCGGGGATGCCGTCGATACCGTCCGCCGCGCGCCGGGCCGCGGCCGGACCGCCCCGGGCTGCACCGCCCGGGGCTCCGGTCCCGTCCGCGCGCGCGGGAGTCCCGCCCTCGGCCGGCATCTCCCGTGTGCCGCGCTCTTCGTCCCGCACCGGCCCGTCCCCGTTCCTCACGCCGGCCCGGGTCCCGCGCCGCGCTGTTTGTAGAGGCTGATCGACACGGTCCTGTCGTCGTCCACGGCAGAGGAGACCTTGCCCGCGAGGGCGGACAGGACGGTCCAGGCGAACGTGTCCCGCGAAGGCGCGTGACCGTCCGTCGTCGGGGCCGAGACGGTGACCTCGAGCGAGTCGTCGACCAGCCGGAAGACACAACTGAGCACCGAGCCGGGCACGGCCTGCTGGAGCAGGATCGCGCAGGCCTCGTCCACCGCGATGCGCAGGTCCTCGATCTCGTCGAGGGTGAAGTCCAAACGGGCCGCGAGACCGGCCGTGGCCGTCCGCAGCACCGACAGGTAGGCACCCGCAGCCGGCAGCCGGACCTCCACGAAGTCCTGGTTCGCCGCGGGCTCGCCTGCGATCTGGGACACCCTCACCTCCAAGGTGGTACAAGCTCTCTCAGGGCCGGGGGCATCCCCCCGGGACAACGCGATACATGGTTCAGCGGTGACGCTACCGCGCGCCCGGCCTTCCTGTCCCGGGGCCCCAACCCGATTGCTGTCACTCATAGTAAAGCTACGGATACGCTCCGTGGCTAGGGGTTCTGCGGGCCCAAATGGGAACGGCGGGCGCCGGGTTGACGTACCCAGACGTCAGACGGTCGAACCGTCCCCGATTCCGGTCACACCAGTACGTGGTCCACGAAGCACCAACGCCAGTCCTCGCCGGGTTCGAAGGTCCGCATCACCGGGTGTCCGGTGTCCTTGTGGTGCTTGGTCGCATGCTGTCCCGGCGACGAGTCGCAGCATCCGACGTGGCCACAGGACAGGCACAGCCGCAACTGCACCGGATGCGTGCCCTCCGCCAGGCACTCCGGACACGTCTCGCTCTCGGGGTCGGGCTCCGGATGCGGCAGCGTGCCGGCGTGCGTGCACTGTTTCATGATTGCCAGATTACGACGGGCGTGCGGGTGACCGCGCGGAAAGCGGACGGGCGACGAACGATGGGTGGGCGAGGAGCATGGACGTAGTGCCGCTGCTGTTCCTGGTGGCGGGAAGTGCCGTGGTGGCCGGGGCCGCCCGGCGCACCCCCGTGCCGGCGCCCCTGCTGCTGGTCGCGGTCGGACTGGTGGTCTCCTACCTCCCCGGGGTCCCCGCCTACGCCCTCGACCCCGGTGTGGTCCTGCCCCTGCTGCTGCCGCCGCTGCTGTACACCTCCGCCATCGACAGCTCCTACCTCGACCTGCGCGCGCAACTGCGGCCCGTGGCGCTGCTCTCCGTCGGGTACGTGCTGTTCGCGACCTTCGTGGTCGGCTGGGCCGTGTACCTGCTCGTGCCGGGACTGCCGCTGACCGCGGCGCTGGTGCTGGGCGCGGTGGTGGCGCCGCCGGACGCGGTCGCGGCGACGGCGGTGGCTCGCCGGGTCGGGCTGCCCTCACGGATCACCACGATCCTCCAGGGCGAGTCCCTGCTCAACGACGCCACCGCGATCACCGCCTACCGGGTGGCGCTGGCCGCCGCGGTCGGCGAGGGCGCGACCTGGGCCGGGGGCGTGAGCGAGTTCCTGGTCGCGGCGATCGGCGGCGTCGGGATCGGGCTGGTGCTGATGGCGCCGCTGCACTGGCTGCGCACCCACCTGAAGGAGGCGCTGCTGCAGAACACGCTCTCCCTGCTGATCCCCTTCGTCGCCTACGGCGTCGCCGAGCAGGTGCACGCCTCCGGCGTCCTGGCCGTCGTCACCGTCGCCCTCTACCTCGGCCACCGCGCGTGGGAGGTCGACTTCGCCACCCGGCTCCAGGAGGACGCGGTGTGGCGGATGGTGGCGTTCGTCCTGGAGTCGTCGGTGTTCGCCCTCATCGGACTTCAGCTGCCGGTCGTCCTCAAGGGCCTCGGGGCGTACTCCGGGCCCGAGGCCGCCTGGTACGCGGTCGCCGTCTTCCTGGTGGTCGTCGTCACCCGGTTCGTATGGGTGTACCCGGCAACGTTCCTGCCCCGGCTGCTGTCCCGGCGTGTCCGGGAGCGCGAGGAGAACCCCACCTGGAGGGGCGCGATGGTCACCGCGTGGGCCGGGATGCGGGGCGTGGTGTCCCTGGCCATCGCGTTCTCGATCCCGGTCGCGCTGCACGACGGCACGCCCTTCCCGAAGCGCAACCTGCTGCTGTTCCTGACCTTCACGACGGTCATCGGGACCCTGGTGGTGCAGGGACTGACGCTGCCGCCGCTGATCCGCGTGCTGCGGTTCCCCGGCCGCGACGTACGGGCGGAGACCCTGGCCGAGGCGAACGCGCAGGCGCAGGCGTCCCTGGCCGCCGAGCGGCGCCTGGACGAACTCCTGGCCGACGAGCGCAACGCCCTGCCCCCGCCGCTCGCCGACCGGCTCCGCACGGTCCTGGAGCGCCGCCGCAACTCCGTCTGGGAGCGGCTCGGTCAGGTCAACCCGGTCACCGGCGAGTCGGTCGACGACACCTACCGCCGGCTGTCCCGGGACGTGATCAGCGCCGAGCGCGAGGTCTTCGTACGCCTGCGGGACGGCCGCTACATCGACGACGAGATGCTGCGCACCCTGCTGCGCAGGCTGGACCTGGAGGAGGCGGCCGCCTACCGGGAGGCGGCGTGAGGGGGCGGGCGGGGCCTCCGGGACGAGAGGCCGCGTGGGGCGTCCGGGTTGCCGGGTGGTGTGGTGAGGGCGGGGTAGGGCCTTCCGGAGGCCGGGTGACGGCTGACGGCGCCCTGGTGTCGGGTCGGGGCGTGAGGGTCCCGGGGGCGGCTCAGGCGGGTGCCGGGTGCCGGGTGCCGGGTGCGGGGTGCGGGGGGCGGCTCAGGCGGGTGCCGGGTGCCGGGTGCGGGGTGCGGGGTGTGGGGTGCGGGGTGCGGGGTGCGGGGTGTGGTGGCGGAGTGGTTTGGACGGGTGCGGGTGTGGTGGCGGGATGGTTCGGACGGTGGCGGGCGTGATGGCCGGGTGGCGGCGCCCGGTTGACGCGCGGCTCAGGCGGGTGATGCCGGGAAGGGCCTGCCTGTGACGACCGCGGCGATGGTCGTCCCGCGCGGGAAGGCGCCCTCGCCGGCCAGGACGACCAGGCCGTACAGCAGCTTGGCCACATAGAGGCGCTCGACGGGGACGCCGTGCCGGGCGGTGAAGTCCTCGGCGAAGGCGTCGAGTTCGGCCGGAACACGGGCGTAGCCGCCGAAGTGGAAGCGCTCGTCGAGCGACCACGTGCCCCGGCGGGCGCCGAAGGCCCGCTCCTGGAGGCTCTCGATGTCCGCGACCAGGAAGCCGCCCCTGAGGACCGGTATGCCCAGGGCGCGCCGACCGGGTGCGAGCCCGGCGGCCAGGCCGGCCAGGGTGCCGCCGGTGCCGCAGGCCAGGGCGACGACGTCCGCGTGCTCGCCCAGTTCCTCGCCCAGCGCCCGGCAGCCGCGTACCGCCAGGGCGTTGCTGCCGCCCTCGGGGACCACATGGGCCTCCTCGGCGCCCGCGGCGCGCAGCAGGGCCGCCAGCGTCTCGGGTTCGGCCTTGCGGCGGTACGTCGACCGGTCGACGAAGTGCAGCCGCATCCCGTCGGCCACGCAACGCGCCAGGGAGGGGTTCAGCGGGCGCTCGGCCAGCTCCTGGCCGCGGACCACGCCGACCGTCGGCAGGCCCAGCAGACGGCCCGCGGCGGCCGTCGCACGCAGGTGGTTGGAGTAGGCGCCGCCGAAGGTCACGACCGGCCGGCCGGCCGCGGCCCGCAGGTTCGGGGCGAGTTTGCGCCACTTGTTGCCGGTCAGCTCCGGGTGGATCAGATCGTCGCGCTTGAGGAGCAGCCGCAGGCCGCGACGGGTGAAGCGGTCGTCGGCGACCTCCTGGAGGGGCGAGGGCAGCCGGGGGGACAGCGCGGCGAGGCCGGGGGCGGCGGAGCTGGTCACCCGGCCATTGTCCCCGCCCGGCCCGAGCAGTGGCACGGCCGCCGGGGTGCCGCGAATCCGCTGGTCACGGAAGGGGAATCCGCCATTTCTGCCCGGTGCGGCGGTGATCCATTCCCGCTCTTTCGGGTAATAGCACGACCACGCTCCGTGCTGGAAGGCTGACGCACGCAAATCGATGCACGGCGCCGAGCGTGCCGGGCATGAGCGGGAAGGCAATTGTCTATGTCGGTAGGCGAAGAGGTCCGCACGGAGCAGGACCGGCCGCAGCAGAGCCTCGGCACCGCGGCCGCGCGGAACCTGGCCACCACCACCAAGTCGGTTCCCCAGATGCAGGAGATCAGCTCGCGCTGGCTGCTGCGCATGCTGCCCTGGGTCGACGTGCAGGGCGGCACGTACCGGGTGAACCGGCGGCTCACCTACGCCGTCGGCGACGGCCGCATCACCTTCGTGAAGACCGGCGACCGCGTCGAGGTCATCCCGGCCGAACTCGGCGAACTGCCGGCACTGCGGGGCTACGAGGACGACGACGTGCTCTCGGAGCTCGCCCAGCGCTGCCGCCAGCGCGAGATCGAGGCGGGCCAGGTGATCGCCTCCTTCGGCAGCCAGACCGAGGAGGTGTACCTGCTGGCGCACGGCAGGGTCCAGAAGGTCGGCACCGGTCCCTACGGCGACGACCAGGTCCTCGGCGTCCTCGCCAACGGCGCGTACTTCGGTGAGCAGTCGCTCCTCGACCCGGACGCCATCTGGGAGTACACGGCCCGCGCGGACACCGCGTGCACCGTCCTCGTGCTGTCCCGCCGTGACTTCGAACAGGTCGCCGACCGTGCCGAATCGCTGCGCGCCCACCTCCGGCAGCGGGTCTCGATCCCCGAGCAGGGCGCCAACAAGTACGGGGAGAAGGCGGTCGAACTCGCCGCCGGACACAGCGGTGAGCCGGACATCCCGCACACCTTCGTCGACTACGAGGCCAGCCCCCGCGAGTACGAACTGAGCATCGCGCAGACCGTTCTGCGCATGCACTCGCGCGTGGCCGACCTCTACAACCAGCCGATGAACCAGACGGAGCAGCAACTCCGGCTGACCGTCGAGGCGTTGAAGGAGCGCCAGGAGCACGAGCTGATCAACAACCGCGACTTCGGCCTGCTCCACAACTGCGAGTACGACCAGCGGATCCACCCGCACGACGGCGTGCCGAGCCCCGACGACATGGACGAGCTGCTCAGCCGGCGGCGCGGCACCAAGCTGTTCCTCGCCCATCCGCGCGCGATCGCCGCGTTCGGCCGCGAGCTGAACAAGCGGGGCCTGGTCCCGGAGACCATCGACATGGGCGGCAACCGCATCCCCACCTGGCGCGGTGTGCCGATCTTCCCGTGCAACAAGATCCCGGTCACCGAGGCGCGGACCAGCTCGATCATCGCCCTGCGCACCGGCGAGGACGACCAGGGTGTCATCGGGCTGCGCGCGAAGGGCATCCCCGACGAGATCGAGCCGAGCCTGTCCGTGCGGTTCATGGGCATCAACGAGCAGGCGGTCATCAAGTACCTGGTGACGGCCTACTTCTCGGCGGCGGTGCTGGTGCCGGACGCGCTGGGTGTCCTGGAGAACATCGAGGTCGGCCGTTGGCGCTGACCACGCGCGCCGGCTCCCGGTGTCCCGGCCCGCCGGGCCGGGTACATCCGGGGGGTGGGCGCCCAGTTCCGGCTGCGGGAAGCGCCACCGTCCGCGGTCTCTTCGCGGGGGATCGGATGCGGATCGGATGGTTGAGTTCATGACGGAGACGACGCGGCGCCCGGCCGGCGTGCCCCGCCCCGCCGGGGCCAAGTGGCCGACGGGAACCGGCTCCGCCGAGACCCTTGTCCGGCCCGCCGCCGGCGGTGGCACGGGCGGACCGGCAGCGCTCGACGGGCACGACGCGGCGGTGATCCTCGAACGGTCCCGGGCGTCGGTCGAGCCCGAACTGCGGGCGGCCGTCGCCTCCCTGCCCGCCTGGATGCGCCGGATCGCGCGCTACCACTTCGGCTGGGAGCACGCGGACGGCAGCCCGGCCGCGGGCAACGGGGGCAAGGCCATCCGTCCGGCACTGGTCCTCACGGCGGCCACCGCGCTCGGCGGGCCGCCCGCGCGGGCGGTGGCGGCGCGGGCCGCGGCGGCGGTGGAGCTGGTCCACAACTTCACGTTGCTGCACGACGACGTGATGGACCGGGACGTCACCCGACGGCACCGGCCCACGGCGTGGACGGTGTTCGGCGAGAACGACGCGATCCTCGCCGGGGACGCGCTCCAGGCGCTGGCCATGGGACTGCTCGCCGAGAACCCGCATCCGGCGTCACCGGCCGCCGCCGCCCGGCTCGCGGCCTGCGTCGTCGAACTGTGCGAGGGCCAGCGTGCGGACACCGCCCTGGAACGGCGTGCCCCCGGCGAGGTCACGCTCGCCGAGGTGCTCGCCATGGCCGAGGCCAAGACGGGCGCGCTGCTCGGCTGCGCCTGTGCCGTGGGCGCCCTGTACGCGGGAGCGGGGGAGGAGGAGGTCGGGGCGCTGGACGCGTTCGGCCGGCAGGCGGGGCTCGCCTTCCAGCTGATCGACGACGTGATCGGCATATGGGGCGATCCGGCCCGCACCGGGAAACCGGCCGGCGCCGACCTCGCCGCCCGCAAGAAGTCCCTGCCGGTGGTCGCCGCGCTGACCTCCGGCACCCCGGCCGCGGCCGAACTGGCCGAGCTGTACGCCCGGCCCCACCAGGCGGGGGAGGAGGAGCGTATGACGCTGGTGGTGGAGCGGGCCGGCGGCCGGGACTGGGCGCAGGCCCAGGCGGCCGACCGGATGGCCCGGGCCGTGGACGACCTGGCCCGCGCCGTACCGGAGCCGGCGAACGCGGGCGGCCTGCTGGCCCTGGCCGAGTTCGTGACCAGACGCACCAGCTGACCTCCCCGGCGGGCCCCGCACTGCCCCACGGTGTGCGGGGCCCGCCGCATTCGCTTAGGCTCAACTCCCATACATCGAACGGGACTTGAGCCGAGAGGGCGGAAGATGGGCGTGGGGATCCGAGCGGCGGGGGAAGACGACCGGGAACTGGTCGTGCGGCTGCTGGACGAGGCCTTCCAGGACGACCCGGTGAGCGGCTGGGTCTTTCCGGAGCGGGAGTACCGCCGGACGACCCACCACCGGCTGATGGCCGCCTTCACCGACATCGTGCTCGCCGAGGGCCGGATCGATGTGACCGAGGACGGTACGGCGTGCGCGCTGTGGCTGTCGATGCCGGCGGCCGACGACGGTCCGGACGGCGGGGACGGCGGGGACGGCGGGGACGAGGGCGACGACGCCGTGCGGCTGCGCGAGAGCGTCGACCCGGCGAACGCGCGGGTCGAGGAGATCGCCCGGCTGATGGCCGAGTCGCATCCGGCGGACCGTGCCCACGAGTACCTGTGGATGATCGGCGTCGCACCGGCCCGCCAGGGGGAGGGCCTGGGCAGCGCCCTCGTCCAGCACGTCCTCGACCGCTGCGACCGCGAGGGCCTGCCCGCCTATCTGGAGGCCAGCAGCGAGCGCAGCACGAAGCTCTACGAACGCCTGGGCTTCACCTACGCCGACCGCACCCTCGACATCCCGGACGGCCCCCGGATGTGGCCGATGTGGCGCGAACCCGTCACCGGCCGGGACAGGCCCTGACCCCGCGGACCCGCCGGGCTCAGGACCGCTCGTCCTCCGACCGCTCCAGGAAACGCAGCATGTTCCCGGCCGGATCGCGGAAGGCGCAGTCGCGCACCCCGTACGGCTGGTCCATCGGCTCCTGGACGACGTCGGCGCCGTACTCCTGGACGCGGGCGAAGAGGGCGTCGCAGTCGGCGGTGGTGAAGATGACCCCGCGCAGCATGCCCTTGGCCAGCAGCCGGGCCATGGCCTCCCGGTCGGCGGGGGAGGCGTCCGGATTCGCCGCGGGCGGCTCCAGGACGATCTCCACGTCCGGTTGCAGCGGCGACCCCACGGTGACCCACCGCATCCCCTCGAAACCGACGTCGTTGCGGACTTCCAGCCCCAGCACGTCGCGGTAGAAGGTGAGCGCCTTGTCGTGGTCGTCGACGGCGATGAAGCACTGGCGCAGTTTGAGGTCCATGTCCTCACGCTAGTGCTGTGACCGGAAAGGTTCACCGGCTCAGGGCGCGGGCGGCGGTCCCGCTCGCCTGGGGCGGGTGAAGGTCCGGGCCACGCAGGCCGGGATCGCGGCGCTGTCGTCGTGCGACCGCGCCCGGTAGGCGCTCGGGGTCTCGCCGACGAGTTCGGTGAACCGCGAGCTGAAGGAGCCCAGCGACGTACAGCCCACCGCCAGGCACACCTCCGTCACGCTCATGTCCCCCCGCCTGAGCAGCGCCTTCGCCCGCTCGATACGCCGCGTCATCAGGTACCCGTACGGCGTCTCCCCGTACTCGGCCCGGAAACTGCGCTGGAAGTGCCCCGGCGACATCAGCGCGGTCCGCGCGAGCGCGGCCACGTCCAGCGGCTCGGCATACTCACGGTCCATCCGGTCACGGGCCCGCCGCAGCCGCACCAGATCCTCGGGCGTCACTTTGCCAGCATGCCACGCCGGCCACCGGCCACGCGGGCGGGAGAAAAAGACCGCACCCGGGCCGCGTGGACGCCGTGTGCGGCGTTTCTGCGGGCCGGGTGCGGGCCGGGGGACCTGCGGTCAAGGAGACCGCGGGTCGGAAAAAACGTGATCGAAGGTCAGGCCTTCTTGGTCTCCCAGAAGATCTTGTCGATCTGGGCGATGTAGTCCAGCGCCTTCTGGCCCGTGGCCGGGTCGGTCGAGGCCTTGGCGGCGGAGAGGGCCTTCAGCGCGTCGTTGACCAGCTGGTGGAGCTCCGGGTACTTCTCGAAGTGCGGGGGCTTGAAGTAGTCGCTCCACAGCACGGAGACGTGGTGCTTGGCCAGCTCGGCGCGCTGCTCCTTGATGACGGTGGCGCGCGCCTGGAAGTGCGGGTCGTCGTTCGCGGCCATCTTCTCCTGGACGGCCTTCACCGACTCCGCCTCGATGCGGGCCTGGGCCGGGTCGTACACACCGCAGGGAAGGTCGCAGTGTGCGCTGACCTTGACCTTGGGGGCAAACAGGCGGGAAAGCATGGAGCCATCCTTCCTCGTGATCGTCTTCTCAGGTGGGACATTACTCCCTGCCAGGCGTGTTTTCGCGAGTGCCCCCTAGGGCTTAGGACAAAAGTCCGGGGTGAGACTGAGACTGGTGGAGGAACGTGACCGGGGAGGTGC
The DNA here is from genome assembly GCF_044756885.1 of Streptomyces sp. NPDC091412. Lineage (NCBI taxonomy): Bacteria > Bacillati > Actinomycetota > Actinomycetes > Kitasatosporales > Streptomycetaceae > Streptomyces > Streptomyces sp. NPDC091412. The sequence continues at coordinate 474,331 of NZ_JBIVTV010000002.1, forward strand.
CGGGGATGCCCGAGCTGTCGCAGGAGACCGAACGCAGGGGCGCCGTGCTGCCCTTCGGGCTGGCCGAGGTGACCGGGCCGTCCATGGTGCCCACGCTGCACCACGGGGACCGGCTCGTGGTGCAGTACGGCGCCCGGATCCGGCCCGGTGACGTGGTGGTCCTGCGGCATCCGTTCCAGCAGGACCTGCTGGTCGTCAAGCGCGCCTCGGAGCGGCGCGACAGCGGCTGGTGGGTGCTGGGCGACAACGCGTACGCGGGCGGGGACAGCACCGACTACGGGACCGTGCCCGAGGACCTGGTCCTGGGCAAGGTGCGGTTCCGCTACCGGCCGCGCAGACGCGCTCAGCGCTCGCCGCTGGCGCTGGTGCGCTGGGCGCTCTCGGCGGCCCGGCCCGTGTTCACCGACCGGTCGGCCTCCAGGCGCTTGCGGGCCCGGTAGGCGGCGACGTTCGCGCGGGTCGCGCAGCGGTCGGAGCAGTAGCGGCGTGAACGGTTGGTGGAGGTGTCCAGGTAGGCGTTGCGGCACGGCGCGGCCTCGCACAGGCCGAGGCGGTCGACGCCGTACTCCGTGAGGTGGAAGGCCAGCCCCATCGCCGCGATCGCCGCGTAGCCGGCGGTCGCGTTGGACGGGTGGTCCGCCAGGTGCATGTGCCACAGCGGGCGGCCGTCGTCGTCGCGGTGGTCGTGTCCCGAGATCTGCGGGCTCACCGGGAACTCCAGCAGCAGGGAGTTCAGCAGGGCCACCGCGAGCGTCTCGTCGCCCTGGTCGGCGGCCTCGAAGACCGAGCGCAGCCGGGCCCGCACCGAGCGGAAGCGCGTGACATCGGCGTCGGCGGCGCGGCGGGCCGCCGAGGCGTTGGCGCCGAACAGGTCCCGCACCGCGTCGACCGAGGTCAGAGTGTCCTTGCCCCGGGCCGGTTCCTCGCTGTTGACGAGCCGTACGGCGTAATCCGAGTAATAGGCCAGTTCCACTTGTAGTCCTTACGGAGGCGCTCTAGGGTCGAGGGAGCGGTCGGGTAACAGCCGGCTGGCCTTCAAGGGTATTACGTGACGTGGGCAGGGAGGGCTGCGATGACGGACACGAGGACGGGCATCACCGCGGAGGGGGCCGACTGGGCCGCCTGGCAGGAGAGCTGGGACCGCCAGCAGGAGTGGTACATGCCCGACCGCGAGGAACGCTTCCGCATCATGCTCGACATGGTCGAGGCGCTCGTCGGCACCGCCCCGCGCGTCCTGGACCTCGCCTGCGGCACCGGCAGCATCACCGCCCGGCTGCTCGCCCGCTTCCCCGGGGCCACCAGCACCGGCGTCGACCTCGACCCGGCGCTGCTCGCCATCGCGCGCGGCACCTTCGACGGCGACGAGCGGGTCTCCTTCGTGACCGCGGACCTCAAGGACCCCGACTGGCCGGCGAAGCTGCCGTACGACTCCTACGACGCCGTCCTGACCGCCACGGCCCTGCACTGGCTGCACAGCGAACCTCTCGCCGCCCTCTACGGCCGGGTCGCGGAACTCGTCCGCGACGGTGGTGTCTTCATGAACGCGGACCACATGATCGACGAGACCACCCCCAGGATCAACGCGGCCGAACGCGCCCAGCGGCACGCGCGCATGGAACAGGCCAAGCGGGCCGGCGCCCTGGACTGGGCCGAGTGGTGGCAGCTGGCCGCCAAGGACCCGGCGCTGGCCGAACCGACGGCCCGCCGCTTCGAGATCTACGGCGAACACGCCGACGGGGACATGCCGTCCGCCGCCTGGCACGCGCGCGTACTGCGCGACCAGGGCTTCACGGAGGCCCGCCCGGTGTGGTGCTCGCCGTCGGACACACTCCTGCTGGCGCTGAAGTAGGTCCCGGCTCCGAGCGCCGCGCCGTGGTCCCCGCGCTCGTGCTCTCGCGGTTCGAGCTGAGCGACGAACGCGCGAATCGGCTCCAGCAGCCGGAACCTGCGGCCATCTGGGGTGTCCCACGACTGGATGAACGACTGCTCCACGAGCGCGGCGAGTGCCTGGAGTACACCGGCGGGAGGGAGGTGCGGTGAGACCGCCTCCGCCGCGTCCGCCAGGCGGAAATCTCCCTCCAGCAACGCCGCATGGCGCAGCAGCAGTTGCTCCTGGGCGCCCAGGCGGGCGTGCGCCCAGTCGAAGGCGGACGTGAGGCTGTCGTGCTGCGGGGATGCCGGGGCCAGCAGGCACTCCAGGCTGTCGTCCAGCCGTTCGGCGAGTTCCTGGAGTGAGAGGACCCGCAGCCGTTCCGCCGCCAGTTCGACGGCCAGCGGCAGGCCGTCGAGGCGCCGGCAGATTCTTGACACCAGCGCCCTGTGCCCGGCCCCGACGTGGAAACCCGGCGCCGCCTCCGCGGCCCGCTGCAGGAACAGCCGGGTGGCGGCAGTCTCCTCGTCCGCCTTCGGGACGGGCAGCGGCTCCAGCGGCCATGTGACCTCGCCGCTGATGCCCAGCGGTGCCCGCGAGGCCGCCAGCACGGTGGTGCCCGGCTGGGAGAGCAGCCTGCGGGCAGCAGCGGCCGAGCCAGGCAGGCGCTCGCAGTCGTCCAGTACGACGAGGGCGTGCCGTCCGGTGCCGGGGCCCGGCAGCGCCCCGGGGAGCGCCGTCCCTGCCTCGGCCGGGCCGGTGACGGTCACCCCGTCCGTGTAGCGGGCGGCCACCATATGAGCGGTGTCCAGCGCCAGCGTGGACTTGCCGCAGCCGCCGGGTCCCGTGACGGTCACCAGCCGGTGGCCCAGCGTCAGTCCGGCGAGCTCGGCCCGCTCTCGGTCCCGGCCGACGACCGTGACGTACGGCCGGGCGCCCCGCCACCGAGGGTGCGGGAGAGACGTGTGCCTGTCGGTGCCGGCTGCAGCGAGGATCCGGCTGTGCAACGCCCGCAACTCCGCGGCGGGTTCGATCCCGAGCTCGCTGTCCAGGAAGGTGTACAACTCCTGGTATGTCTCCAGTGCCTCCTTGGCGCGGCCGGATCCGTGCAGCGCCTCCATCAGCCGGCCCCACCGGCGCTCGCGGAACGGCTCGGCACGCACCAGCTTCCTGAACTCCGCGATCACGTGCATCTGTTCACCGGCATCGAGGTACGCGTCCAGCAGCTCGTCCTCGGCCGCCAGACGCAACTCCCGAAGCCTGGCAGTCTCGTCACACAGGGACGCCGTCAGCTCCATGCCTTCCAGGACGTCGCCTCGCCACAGGTCCAGCGCTGCCGTGAAGCGGCGCACGGCCTGCTGCGACCGGCCTGTGCGAGCGGCGGTGCGCGCTTCGGCGACGAGGTGTCCGAACAGGTCCGAGTCCAGGTCGTCCGTCTCGATCTGGACCCGGTAGCCGTCATGTGCCGTTGTCAGCAGGCCCTCTCCCAGCTGCTTGCGCAGGGCCGAGAGGTAGGCGTGGAGATTGGCCCGGGCCGATGGCGGCGGCGCGTCCTGCCAGAGCGCGCGGGTGAGTTCCACGGTGGAAACGGTGCGACCGTTGCGCAGGAACAACATGGCGAGCAGGAGGCGGGGTTTGCGGCGCCGCAGCGTCAGCGGTTGCCCCGCCTCCGTACACACGCGCAATGGTCCGAGTATGCGGTACCTCACTGTGGTGTGCCCCCGCCTTCAGCGATCGGATGTCACTGAATGTGGAGAGTCCTGTTGCCGTGCGCCGGTTGTCGGCCAGTCGGTCCCGTTACCAGTTGGTGACCGGCACTAGTTGAAGACCTTCGCACAGACCTTGAGGGCCTTGCTGAACGAGTCGTCCTCGTTGCCCAGGACCACTCTGGCGGACACGTCGGCCCGCAGGCAGATCTCCTTGTGCCCCTCATAGGGCTTGGCATCCAGGGACTTCGGGTTGAACGTCACGGGACGGCCCGTGTTGTTCTGGGTGTAGACGTGGCCCTTCTTGGGGAACGAGGACGTCGCCTTGGCCACCTTGATGCGGCCGCACTTCTTGGTCGGCGTGACACCGACGGCGAACGGTACGTTGACGGTGATGGCCGTGGAGGTGTGGCACCCGTAGTCGTAGATGTACTGCGACATCTTCACGCTGCTCACATCGCGCGGTGCGCCACTGCGGTTGCATTTGCCCTTGACGGTCATCTTCAGCTGGGGATTCTTCAGCTTGATCTGGTCGATCCAGATGTCCTTGCGACCGGTCGTGGGCTGCTTGAGCCACCAGCGGTACTCCATGGTGCCGGTGATCATCAGCGTGACACACCTGTCGAGCGGCTTGGACCAACTCTGGAAACTGTCGCTGTACGTCCGACTCGACCAGTGTTTGGTGACCGCGTTCGCCTGGGCGTTCGCACAGACGACCATCGCCAGTGCCAGTGGTACGGCGGTCAGCAACCTCTTCTTCGCCTTCATGGCGTCCCCCTCTGCACGGAGAAGGCGGCGTTCATCGCCGCCGGGCGGCAGTGATGATCGCCCCGGACGCCATGCACCCCGCCACACAGAAGTGTGTGGCGGGGTGCATGGCGTGGACCGGACGCGTGGCGGTCACAGCACCTTGGAGAGGAACGACTGGGTGCGCTCGTGCTGCGGATTGGTCAGGACCTCGCGCGGGTGGCCGGATTCGACCACTACTCCGTCGTCCATGAAGACCAGGGAGTCGCCGACCTCCCGGGCGAAGCCCATCTCATGGGTGACGACGATCATGGTCATGCCGTCTTCGGCGAGGTCCCGCATCACGTCGAGTACCTCACCGACGAGTTCGGGGTCCAGAGCCGAGGTGGGCTCGTCGAAGAGCATCAGCTTCGGCTGCATCGCCAGCGCGCGGGCGATGGCGACGCGCTGCTGCTGGCCGCCGGAGAGCTGGGCGGGGTAGTGGCCGGTCCGGTCGCCGAGGCCCACCCGGTCCAGCAGCTGCTGTGCCCGCTCCCGAGCCACCGCCTTCGACTCGCGCTTGACCTGGACCGGCGCCTCCATGACGTTCTCCAGCGCCGTCATGTGGGGGAAGAGGTTGAAGCGCTGGAACACCATGCCGATGTCCCGTCGCTGCGCCGCGACCTCCGACTCCTTCAGCTCGTAGAGCTTGTCGCCCTTCTGGCGGTAGCCGACCAGTTCACCGTCGACGTACAGCCGGCCGGCGCTGATCTTCTCCAGGTGGTTGATGCACCGCAGGAAGGTGGACTTGCCGGAGCCGGACGGCCCGATGAGGCAGAACACCTCACGTGGGTTCACCTCCAGGTCGATGCCCTTGAGGATGTGGGCGAGCCCGAAGGACTTGTGCACGCCCTCGGCCCGCACCATTGGTCCACCGCTGCCGCTGTTGAGGGCATCCTTGCCGAGCAGGCTCATCGGGCCACCTCCGGGCGACGGAACGAACCGAACAGACGGAGGTTCTTCTTCAGCCGCTGGAGCGGTGTCGGCGGCAGGCTGCGGGTGGAACCGCGAGCGTAGCGGCGCTCCAGGTAGTACTGGCCGACGCTGAAGACACTGGTGAGGATCAGGTACCAGATCGACGCGACGAAGTACATCTCGACCACGGCCAGCGACGTGCTGGAGATGTCCGTGGACCGCTTCATGAGTTCGTTGAACTGCACCGCGTACGCCAGCGACGAGGTCTTCAGCATGTTGATGAACTCGTTGCCGGTCGGCGGCACGATCACCCGCATCGCCTGCGGCAGGACCACGCGCCGCAGCGTCCTGCCCCGCGTCATGCCCAGCGCCTGCGCGGCCTCCGTCTGCCCCTCGTCGACCGACTGGATGCCGGCCCGGACGATCTCCGACATGTAGGCGGCCTCGTTCAGCCCCAGACCCAGCAAGGCCGCCAGGAACGGGGTCATCACCTGGTTCATCTCGTCCTTGTAGAACCCCAGGTTGAGGATGGGGAAGATGAGCGAGATGTTGTACCAGAGCAGCAGCTGGACCAGGACCGGCGTGCCGCGGAAGAACCAGACGTAGAACCAGGCGACCGTGCTGGTGACCGGGTTCGACGACATTCGCATCACGGCGAGGACCACGCCGAGCGCCAGGCCGAGCACCATGGCGAGCACGGAGATGTACAGCGTGTGCCAGACGCCCGACAGGATGGTGCCGTCCGTCAGGTAGTCCGGGATGGTGTTGTAGTGGATCTTCGCGTTGGAGAAGGCCACGCCGATCAGTACCAGGATCACGATCACGGCGGCGCCGGCCACCCAGCGGCCGTAGTGGCGCACGGGTATGGCCCTGATCTGCTCCGGTGGCGGCCCCGCAGTGGGAACCTTTTCCACGATGTCAGTCACGGTGACTGCCCTTCGCTGTCGTCAGTGCTGTGCGAGCTCAGGAACCACCGTTGATCTTGGCCTCCGTGACAGCACCGTCCGTGACGTTCCACTTCTCGAGGATCTTCTGGTAGTCGCCGTTCTTGATGATGGCATTCATGGCGGCCTGGATCGCGTCGCGGAGCTGGGTGTTGCCCTTGCTCACGGCGATGCCGTAGGGCCCGGCCTCGATCTGGTCACCGACGACCTCGAAGTCGCTGCCGCCGCCGGACGTCTTGGCGTTGTAGGCGGCGACCGGGAAGTCGTTCAGGTCGGCGACGGACGCGCCCTGCTTGAGCCGGAGCAGGGCCTCGGGGTCGGTGTCGAAGGACTGCAGCGTGATGGCCTTCTTGCCGTCCTGCTTGCACTTGGCGTTCTGCTTCTTGGCGATGCCCTCGGAGGTGGTGGCCCGCTGCAGGGCGACCACCTTGCCGCACAGGTCGTCCAGGCTCTTGATGCCCTTGGGGTTGCCCTTCTGGACCAGGATCGAGGTGCCGGCGGTGAAGTAGTCGACGAAGTCGACGCCGTCTCCGGCCTTCTTGCCGGTTTCGGAGTCGACGCCGTCCTGGCGGTTCTTCGTGTCGTTCATCGCCGACATGATCATGTTGAACCGGCCGGACTGCATACCGACGATGAGCTGGTCGAACTTGCCATTCTGGAAATCGAACCGCACGCCCAGCTGCTTGGTGAGGGCTTCGGCGATGTCCGGGTCGATACCGACGGCCTTGCCGTCCTTCATGAACTCGACCGGCGGGTACGCGATGTCCGAGCCGACCTTGATCACGCCGGCCTTGCGGATGTCCTGGGGGAGCTTGCCGGCCAGCGGCGCCGAGGAGGCGTTCGAGCTGCCGTCGCCGCCCTTGTCGGTCTGGTCACCGCAGCCGGTGAGGATCAGGGCGCCGGTGACCACGATCGCACCGACCGCAGCTAGCCGGGAGTGCGCGGCGGTCGTACGACGGGTGGAGCGTGCGGTCATTGTGGTTCCTCCGGCTGATGGATGGAGCTGCCGACGGGGCGACGAGAACGCACACCTTCGGGTGTTGCGACCTCGTGTGATTGACCGCATCTTGCCATTCGGGCTGCGCCATTCAGGGGCGTCGCCATGTCAAAATCGGATAACGGGTGACCCCCGAACCACGCGGAGCGGCTTCGGCGAAGCCGGACCATCTGCGGGAATGCCTTCTTTCGGCCGGAAGATCTTCGGCCCGTCTCAGGATGCGGTCTGCCGGGACATGATGTTTGAGTGCACTTGCGGCCCTGTCGGGCATTCGACGACGAGTTGTCCCCATATTGGGCCAAGTGCCGCGCCTCCGTCATGTGACCTTGACGTTATGGACTCGTCGTTGACGCCGGTCGTCCGGTAAGAAGGTTCTTTACACCCCTCATCCGGGGCTCAGAGCGCGTGTGCGGCGCGCCCGTCGCGTAGAGGGCCGAAGGCATCACTCACGGTCCGTGCGCGGTCCCGCCCGCTCCTCACCAGGAGCGGCAACCCTCAAACCATGAACACTTAAGGGGTAAAACCAAGTGGCAGCGGAGATCGTCAATCCTCGCAGCGACCGCGGTACGGATCAGGACGGCGGGGCTGAGCCGCTCGATTCCTTCGATCCGGCCTTCGCGCTGCACCGAGGCGGCAAGATGGCCGTGCAGGCCACCGTGCCCGTCCGCGACAAGGACGACCTGTCCCTGGCGTACACGCCCGGCGTCGCGCGCGTGTGCTCCGCCATCGCGGAGCAGCCGGAGCTGGTCCACGACTACACGTGGAAGTCGTCCGTGGTCGCCGTCGTGACCGACGGCACGGCCGTACTCGGGCTCGGTGACATCGGCCCCGAAGCCTCCCTCCCGGTGATGGAGGGCAAGGCGATCCTGTTCAAGCAGTTCGGCGGCGTGGATGCGGTGCCGATCGCGCTGAGCTGCACCGACGTCGACGAGATCATCGAGACCGTGGTGCGCCTCGCGCCGTCCTTCGGCGGCGTGAACCTGGAGGACATCTCGGCCCCCCGGTGCTTCGAGATCGAGCGCAGGCTCCAGGAGCGTCTGGACATCCCGGTCTTCCACGACGACCAGCACGGCACGGCGGTCGTGACCCTCGCGGCGCTGCGCAACGCGGCGCGGCTGAGCGGGCGGGCGATCGGGGACCTGCGGGCCGTCATCTCGGGCGCGGGCGCGGCCGGTGTCGCCATCGCCAAGATGCTGATCGGGGCCGGTATCGGCGATGTCGCGGTCGCCGACCGCAAGGGCGTGGTGTCGGCCGACCGCACGGACCTGACGCAGGTCAAGCGCGAGGTGGCCGAGTTCACCAACAAGGCCGGGATCAGCGGTTCCCTGGAGGACGCGCTGGCCGGCGCCGACGTCTTCATCGGCGTCTCCGGCGGCACGGTCGCGGAGGAGGCCGTGGCGTCGATGGCCGAGGGCGCCTTCGTGTTCGCCATGGCCAACCCGAACCCCGAGGTGCACCCCGAGGTCGCGCACAAGTACGCGGCGGTCGTGGCGACCGGGCGCTCGGACTTCCCCAACCAGATCAACAACGTTCTGGCCTTCCCCGGCATCTTCGCGGGCGCGCTCCAGGTGCGGGCGTCCCGGATCACCGAGGGAATGAAGATCGCGGCGGCCGAGGCGCTGGCCGGGGTCGTCGGGGACGACCTCGCCGCGGACTACGTGATCCCCTCGCCGTTCGACGAGCGGGTGGCCCCGGCCGTGACCGCGGCGGTGGCCGCCGCGGCCCGTGCCGAGGGCGTGGCGCGTCGCTGAGCCGGCCCGAACGGCCCCGTCCCCCGAGGACGGGGCCGTTTCTCTTGTCCTCCTGCCCGGTGCTCTCCTGCCCGGCAAGAGGGTGAGTGTCACAGAGGCGCGTGGTTCCGCCGGCCGGGGCGCACCCCTATGGTCAAGGTCATGTTCGCTGTCTACGCCGCCCGAATCGACCGCGACCAGCCGCTGAGCGGCCTGGAGTCGGGGGAGCGCCCCGCCCCCGAGACCCGACCCGGCTGGAGCACGGTCAACGTCAGGGCCGCCTCACTGAACCACCACGACCTCTGGTCGCTGAGGGGGGTGGGGCTGTCCGAGGACAAGCTCCCCATGATCCTCGGCTGCGACGCCGCCGGCGTCGACGAGGACGGCAACGAGGTCGTCCTGCACTCCGTGATCGGACAGAGCGGGCACGGGGTCGGGCCCGGGGAGCCCCGGTCCATCCTCACCGAGCGCTACCAGGGCACCTTCGCCGAACAGGTGGCCGTGCCGACCTGGAACGTCCTGCCCAAGCCCAAGGAGCTCTCCTTCGAGGAGGCCGCCTGCCTGCCCACGGCCTGGCTCACGGCGTACCGCATGCTCTTCACCAACGCCGGCGTGCGTCCCGGCGACTCCGTACTCGTCCAAGGCGCCGGCGGCGGTGTCGCCACGGCCGCGATCGTGCTCGGCAAGACGGCCGGGCTGCGGGTGTTCGCCACCAGCCGGGACGAGGCCAAGCGCAGGCGCGCGGTGGAGCTGGGCGCGGTGGAGGCGCTGGAGCCGGGGGCGCGGCTGCCGCAGCGGGTGGACGCGGTGATCGAGACCGTCGGCGCGGCCACCTGGTCGCACTCGGTCAAGTCGCTGCGGCCCGGCGGCACGATCGTCATCTCCGGGGCCACGAGCGGCGACCGGCCGTCCCACGCCGAGCTGACGCGCATCTTCTTCCTGGAGCTGAAGGTCGTCGGCTCGACCATGGGCACCAAGGACGAACTGGAGGATCTGCTGTCCTTCTGCGCCGCCACCGGGGTCCGTCCCGTCATCGACGAGGTGCTGCCGCTCGACCGGGCCCGCGAGGGCTTCGAACGGCTGGAGTCGGGCGGCCACTTCGGCAAGGTCGTGCTCACCACGTCCTGACTCTCGCCACCTGTTCTCCAAGCGGCGGGTCCGGGCGTCTTCCGGGCCCGCCGTTCGCCTGCCCGCGCCTCGGGCGTCTCCGGCCCCCGGATGTCTCCACCCCCTGGATACGTCAACCATGGTTGACGACCCTCGCGGTGTCAATGTAGGTTGACGGCATGACCGAAGCAACGGATCTCGCCGAGCGCGCAGGCGACCGCGATCCCCGAGTCGGGCTGCGGGCCGTCGCCGCGCTGCGCCGGCTGCTCGAGCAGCTGGAGGCGGTACAGGTGCGCAGCGCGCGCAACCAGGGCTGGTCGTGGCAGGAGATCGCCGCCGAGCTCGGAGTGAGCAGGCAGGCCGTGCACAAGAAGTACGGGAGGCAGTGATGTTCGAACGGTTCACGAAGGACGCCCGGGCCGTGGTGCGGGGTGCGGTGGAGTACGCCGAGGACGCGGGAGCGCAGACCGTGGACGCCGAGCACCTGCTGCTCGCCCTTCTCGACCGCGAGGGCAGCCGTGGGTCCTTCGCGCTGGCGGCGCTGGGGCTCGACGAGCGCGGGGAGCCCGTGCGGCAGGCGCTGCACGACGCGCGGCGGCACGCCGGCCTGTCCCGGGCCGACACCGACGCCCTCGCGGGCCTGGGTATCGACGTCTCCGAGATCGTCTCCCGGGTGGAGGAGGCGCACGGCGTCGGGGCGATGTCCGGCGACCGGCAGGGCAAGGATGCCCGGCCGGGCCGCCGCACCTTCGGCCGGAGTGCCAAGGACACCCTTGAGAAGGCCCTGCGCTCGGCGCTGGCCCACCGTGACCGGCACATCGGCGACGAGCACATCCTCCTCGCCCTGACCGTCCGCCCGGGCGTGCCCGCCGAGGCCCTCGCCGACCACGGCGTGACCCACGAGTCGGTGACCCGCGTGCTGTACGGCGGGGGACAGGCACGGGCGGCCGGCTGAGTCGAGGGGTGGCCGCCCGAGTGGGCCGGCGGGCGGCCGTCAGACCTTCGGGCGGTGCAGGAGCGAGGCGATGTGGGCCGCCGCCGTGGACAGATGGCGACGGGCCTCACGGAGCTGGTCGGCGGTGATGCCGTTGTCCCGGGCCGTGTCGCGGATGTCGTCGCGGAAGCGGTCCAGGAGGCGGTCCAGGTCGCGGGCCGGGTCGCCGGTGAGGTCCTCGTGCGCCCAGGCCGGTTCGTAGTCGGCCGGGAAGTCCTCCGGGGTCGTGGAGTACTCGGGGCGGGCCGTGCCGCGGCCGACGTAGTCCTTGCCGAAGTCGCCGAACTCCTTGGCGAGTTCGGTCAGGCCCTCGCGTACCCCCGTGGGCCAGTCGCCCCGGTTGAAGTGGTCCTGCACCTGCTCCTGGACCCGCTTGGCGATGCGCTGCAACTCCTCCTGCGCCTGGGTCCGCGCCCGCTCCTGAGCCTCCTTGGCCTGCCGCCGGGCCCGCTGGGCCTCGTCGCGCGCCCTGCGGCTCTCCTCCTTCGCGCGCCGCGCCTGCTCCTTCCACTCCTGCTTGACGCGCCGCATCTCCTCCTTGGCGGCCTGCCAGGCCTCCTTGTCGTCGGCCTTGCCGTGCTCGCCGTGCTCTGCGTGTTCCCCGGTGCCCTCCCGGGCCTGGGACGCCGCCGCGCGCATCTCTCGCCGCAGATCGCCCGCGGCGCCGCGCACATCGGCGCGGATCTCCGCGGCGAGTTCGGCGACGGACTCGCGGATCTCCAGCTCCAGGTCGGCCAGTTCACCACTGCGGTCGGCCAGTTCGGCGCGGCCCGCGTCCGTGATCGCGTACACCTTGCGGCCGCCCTCGGTGGTGTGCGTGACCAGGCCCTCGGCCTCCAGCTTGGCCAGCCGCGGATACACCGTGCCCGCCGAGGGGGCGTACAGGCCCTGGAAGCGCTCCTCCAGCAGCCGGATCACCTCGTAGCCGTGGCGCGGGGCCTCGTCGAGCAGCTTGAGCAGGTAGAGGCGCAGGCGGCCGTGGGCGAAGACGGGAGGCATGTCAGAGCACCTTCCTGTCGGTCGTGCCATCGGTCTTGCCGGTCGCGTCACCGTCGGTGCCGCCGCTGGAATCCCCGGCCGGGCGGGCGTTTCGCGGCTCCGCCTCCCACGGTCCGTCCTCCGTGGGCGGGCGCCGCAGCAGCGCGATGGAGCCGGAGACGGTGGTCGCCTTCAGCCGGCCGTTGCCCGCGCCGAGGCGGCCGGTGATCCGCTTGGCGCCCCACTGGCCGCCGACCTTGAGGTCCTCGAAGGCGTTGGACACCGTCCCGCTCGCGGTGTTCGCGTCCACCCGTGCGTCCGCCGGGTGGGGGAGCCGGATGGCGATCTCACCGGAGACGCTGGTCAGGCTGACGTCGGTGGGGCCGCCCGTCGGGTCGAGATCGACGACCATCGACCCGCTCACCGAGTCCGCCCTGACCGAGGGACCGGCGCCGTCGACCACCGTCAGGTCGCCGGAGACCGAGTTGAACCGCAGATCACCGGAGAGGGCCTGCGCCTCCACGTTCCCCGACACGGTGTCCGCGCGCACCGGGCCTGTCAGGCCCACCAGGGTGGTGTCCCCGGAGACGCCCTTGACCTCGGCGCGTCCGTCGATTCCCGAGACCATCGCGCCGGCACCGACCACGCCCAGCTCCACGCGCGCGCTCGCCGGAACGGCCACGGAGACCACGGCGCTGCGCCGCCAGCCCTTGTTGTCCAGCCACTTGAGGAAGCCCTTCCAGGGCAGGTCCTCGTACGCCACCGTCAGCGTCCCGCCCTGCTGGGTGACGATCAGCGGAGGCCCCTCGATCTCCGAGACCTCCAGGCGGGCCGGACCCTCGTCGGCACCCACGACGTTCACCGTTCCGTGCACGATGCGGACGTTGAGTGCGGTCACCGGCTCGTCGAAGGTGAGCTTCCTGGGCTCACCGACGGACCACTCGGACATGGTGCAGACCTCCCCGGACGGGACGCGACACGCCATATCGCGTCGCCTGCAACCACGATATATCGCGTCCGCGCGAAGTCAAGACACTCGTTCCGGTGAGGCAAGGGCAGACCCCCGAAATGCGAACAGGGCGCCCCCTGGGGGGCGCCCCGCACCGAACGGACGTCGGTCTCTACTCGTCGTCCTCGTCGTCCAGCCGGGCCAGCCAGGTCGCCAGCCGCTCCACCGGCACCTCGAAGTCCGGATTCAGGTCGACGAAGGTCCGCAGCTGCTCGGCCAGCCACTCGAAGGTGACTTCCTCCTCGCCCCGCCGCTTCTCCAGCTCTTCGATGCCACGGTCTGTGAAGTACATGTGGTCAAGGATAGGTGCGCCGAAACGACCGGGCCGCACCCCCGTTCAGGGGGTGCGGCCCGGTCAGGTACGACGCGCGGGGGCGGTTACGCCTCGAACACCTCGCGCACCAGCTGCTCCTGCTCCGCCTGGTGCCGCTTCGCGGAACCGACGGCCGGAGAGGAGCTGTGCGGACGGGAGATGCGGCGCAGGCGCTCGCCGGCCGGGATGTCCGCGCCGACCGCCAGGTCCAGGTGGTCGATGAGGTTCAGGGCGATGAACGGCCACGCGCCCTGGTTCGCCGGCTCCTCCTGGGCCCACAGGTACTTCTCCGCGTTCGGGTACTTGGCGATCTCCGCCTGGAGCTCGGCACCCGGCAGCGGGTACAGCCGCTCGAGGCGGATGATCGCCGTCTCGGCAGCCGCGGCGTCCGCCGCGCCCCGCTTGCGGCGCTCGGCGTCCAGGTCGTAGTAGACCTTGCCCGCGGTGAAGACGACCTTCTTCACCGCCGCCGGGTCCACCGTCTCGTCACCGATGACCGGACGGAACTGACCCGTGGTGAACTCCTCCGCCTTCGACGCCGCGGCCTTCAGGCGCAGCATCGACTTCGGGGTGAAGACGACCAGCGGCTTGTGGTGCGGGTTGTGCACCTGCCACCGCAGGAGGTGGAAGTAGTTCGACGGCAGGGTCGGCATCGCGACCGTCATGTTGTTCTGCGCGCACAGCTGGAGGAACCGCTCCGGGCGGGCGGAGGAGTGGTCCGGGCCCTGGCCCTCGTAGCCGTGCGGCAGGAGCAGGGTGACGCCGGAGGTCTGGCCCCACTTCTGCTCGGCGGAGGAGATGAACTCGTCCACCACCGTCTGGGCGCCGTTGGTGAAGTCGCCGAACTGGGCCTCCCACATCACCAGCGCGTCCGGGCGGGCCAGCGAGTAGCCGTACTCGAAGCCCATCGCCGCGTACTCGGACAGCAGGGAGTCGTAGACGTTGTACCGGGCCTGGTCCTCGGACAGGTACAGCAGCGGGGTGAAGTCCTCGCCCGTCTCACGGTCGATGATCACCGCGTGCCGCTGGCCGAAGGTGCCGCGGCGGGAGTCCTGGCCGGACAGCCGGACCGGGACGCCCTCCAGGAGCAGCGAGCCGATGGCGAGGGTCTCGCCCATGCCCCAGTCGATCGTCCCGTCCTCGACCATCGCCGCCCGGCGCTGCAGCTGCGGCAGCAGACGCGGGTGGACGGTGATGTGGTCGGGGATGTTGACCTGCGACTCGGCGATGCGCTTGACGGCCTCGGCGGAGACGGCCGTGGACACCGCGACCGGGAAGCCGTCCTGCGGCGCCTGGACGTCCGCGGAGGCCGGCTGGGAGGTGGCCTCGCGGACCTCGGTGAAGACCTTCTCCAGCTGGCCCTGGTAGTCCTGGAGCGCCTGCTCGGCCTCTTCCAGGGTGATGTCGCCCCGGCCGATCAGCGACTCGGTGTAGAGCTTGCGCACCGAGCGCTTCTTGTCGATCAGGTCGTACATCAGCGGCTGGGTGAAGGCCGGGTTGTCCGACTCGTTGTGACCGCGGCGGCGGTAGCAGATGAGGTCGATCACCACGTCCTTGTTGAACGCCTGGCGGAACTCGAAGGCCAGCCGCGCCACGCGGACCACGGCCTCCGGGTCGTCGCCGTTCACGTGGAAGATCGGGGCCTCGATCATCCTCGCCACGTCCGTCGCGTACATGGAGGAACGCGAGGACTCCGGGGCGGCCGTGAAGCCGACCTGGTTGTTGATGACGATGTGGACCGTGCCGCCGGTGCGGTAGCCGCGCAGCTGCGACATGTTCAGGGTCTCGGCCACCACGCCCTGGCCCGCGAAGGCCGCGTCGCCGTGGATGGCCACCGGCAGGACCGTGAAGTCCGTGCCGCCCTTGTTGATGATGTCCTGCTTGGCGCGGGAGACGCCCTCCAGGACCGGGTCCACCGCCTCCAGGTGGGAGGGGTTGGCCACCAGCGAGACGTTGATCTGCTCGCCGTCCAGGCCGGTGAAGGTGCCCTCGGCGCCCAGGTGGTACTTCACGTCGCCGGAGCCGTGCATCGACTTCGGGTCGAGGTTGCCCTCGAACTCGCGGAAGATCTGCGCGTACGACTTGCCGACGATGTTGGCCAGGACGTTGAGGCGGCCGCGGTGGGCCATGCCGATGACGACCTCGTCCAGGCGGGACTCGGCCGCCGAGTCGATGACCGCGTCCAGCAGCGGGATGACGGACTCGCCGCCCTCCAGGGAGAACCGCTTCTGGCCGACGTACTTCGTCTGCAGGAAGGTCTCGAAGGCCTCGGCCGCGTTCAGCCGGCGCAGGATGCGCAGCTGCTCCTCGCGCTCCGGCTTGGAGTGCGGGCGCTCGACGCGGTCCTGGATCCACTTGCGCTGCCTGGGGTCCTGGATGTGCATGAACTCGATGCCGACCGTGCGGCAGTACGAGTCGCGCAGGACACCGAGGATGTCGCGCAGCTTCATCAGCGTCTTGCCGGCGAAGCCGCCGACCGCGAAGTCGCGCTCCAGGTCCCACAGGGTGAGCCCGTGCTCGGTGATGTCCAGGTCGGGGTGCTTGCGCTGCTGGTACTCCAGCGGGTCGGTGTCGGCCATGACGTGACCGCGGACCCGGTAGGAGTGGATCAGCTCGAAGACGCGGGCGGCCTTCGTGACGTCGTCGTCGTGCGAGGCGTCGATGTCCTTGAGCCAGCGGACCGGCTCGTAGGGGATGCGCAGCGACTTGAAGATGTCGTCGTAGAAGTCGCGCTCGCCGAGCAGCAGGTTGGCGACGGCGCGCAGGAACTCGCCGGAGGCGGCGCCCTGGATCACCCGGTGGTCGTAGGTCGACGTGAGCGTCATGACCTTGGAGATGCCGAGCTTGTTCAGGGTGTCCTGGGAGGTGCCCTGGAACTCCGCCGGGTAGTCCATGGAGCCGACGCCCATGATCACCGACTGGCCGGGCATCAGGCGCGGCACGGAGTGGACCGTGCCGAGACCGCCGGGGTTGGTGAGGGAGACGGTGACGCCGGTGAAGTCGTCCATCGTCAGCTTGTTGTCGCGGGCGCGACGGACGATGTCCTCGTAGGCCTGCCAGAACTCGAAGAAGTTCAGCGTCTCGGCCTTCTTGATGGCGGCCACGACGAGCTGGCGGTCGCCGTTGGGCTTGACCAGGTCGATGGCCAGGCCGAGGTTGACGTGGTCCGGCTTGACCAGGGTGGGCTTGCCGTCCTTCTCGGCGAAGGACCAGTTCATCGACGGCATCTGCTTGATGGCCTGGACCATCGCGTAGCCGATGATGTGCGTGAAGGAGATCTTCCCGCCGCGGGCCCGCTTGAGGTGGTTGTTGATGACGATGCGGTTGTCGAACAGCAGCTTCACCGGGACGGCGCGCACGGACGTGGCCGTGGGCAGTTCCAGCGAGGCGTTCATGTTCTTCGCGACCGCGGCGGAGGGACCACGCAGCGTGACGAACTCCGGACCCGCCGGTGCCTCGGCGGCGGGCGCGGCCTTGGCGGCGGGCTTCGCCGGCGCCGGGGCCTGAGCCACGGGCTTCGCGGGAGCCGGAGCGGCTGCCGCGGGCCGCGGCGCGGCCGGGGCCTGCGCGGCCGGGGCCTGCGCGGGAGCGGCGGGCGCGGCGGCGGCCTGGGGAGCGGGCCGGGCCGGGGCGGCCGGAGCCGTGGTGGTGGTCTCCGCGGCCCCCGCGGCCGCGGTACCCGCCGGGGCCTGCGGGGCGGCAGCCCCCGGCCTGTAGTCGGCGAAGAAGTCCCACCAGGCGCGGTCTACGGAGTTCGGGTCCTGGAGGTACTGCTGATAGATCTCGTCGACGAGCCACTCGTTGGCACCGAACGCGGCCGCGGGGTTCTTCCCGGCTTGGTCGGTGTCGGTCGAGATGCTCGAGTTACTGGGGGACTGTGGCGACACGGCGGCAACCGCCCTCTTCCGCTTCACAAGAATGATGGACAGCGGGAATAAAGGCTACGCCCCCGAGAGGGGGAAGGTCAGGTCGGGCCACTCCTTCGTCATGTAAGTCACATCAAAACCCGGGTTTCGGGGGTTGAAATGGCGGGAAACAAGCGTAGTTCCGCTGCGCCAGGGAAGGGGGGACCCGGGCCTGACCCCTGTGGGATGCAGGCCCCGTCCTGATCACACGTGTCCGCCTGCGCGGATGCTCGTGGATCTTGGGGTTCGTGATCGAACTTTACGTCAACTTGGCAAAGAGGGCAGGCCCGGAAGAGTGACGAGGATCCGGCAGCCCCGCTCGGATTCGGCCACCCCGATACGGCCACCGTGCAGATCCACCGCCCAGCGGGCGATCGCCAGGCCGAGTCCGGTGCCGCCGTCGCTGCCCGGGCCGTGCGGCCGGTTCACCGCGCCCCGGTTGAAACGCTCGAAGACGCGGTGCCACTCCGAGCGCGGGATGCCGGGCCCCTCGTCCAGGACCTCCAGCTCCAGCGACTGCGGCTGCGGGCCGCGCCGCGCCTTCACCGTCACGCGCCCGTGCGGCGGGCTGTGCTTGACCGCGTTGTCGATCAGGTTGGCGACCACCTGGTGGATGCGCTCGGGGTCGGCGTGCGCGGTCAGATCGGGCGGAAAGACGTCCAGGTGCAGATGGACGTCCGTACGGGAGTGGCTGCCGGAGTCGGAGGCGATGCCCGCGCGGGCCGAGGCGACCATGTTGGCCTCCTTCAGCACACCCGACAGGTAGGGCCACACCTCGAAGCGGCGCAGTTTCAGCGGCACCACGCCGTTGTCCAGGCGGGACAGGTCCAGCAGCGTCTCCACCAGCCGGCCGAGCCGCTCGGTCTGCTTCAGCGCCGTGCGCATGGTCTCGGGATCGGCCTCGGTGACCCCGTCGACGATGTTCTCCAGCACCGCGCGCAGGCCCGCGATGGGCGTGCGCAGCTCGTGCGAGACGTTCGCCACCAGCTCCTTGCGCTGGCGGTCCTGCGCCGCCAGCTCGTCGGCCATGCGGTTGATCGTCTGGGCCAGGTCGCCCAGCTCGTCCCGGCGGCTCTCGCGCACCCGGCGCGTGTAGTCGCCGTGCGAGATGGAGCGGGCCACCGTGTTCATCTCGTCCAGCGGCGCGGTGAGCGAGTGCGCCACGAACTGCGTGATGAGCAGCGTGGCGATCATCGAGAAGACCGTGATGAAGCGCAGCTCGGTCGCCGTGCGCACCGCGATCATCAGCAGACCGGTGGTGATCAGCACCGATATGACGACCAGCGCGCCCAGCTTGGTCTTGATCGAGAACGGGCGAACGCCACCCCAGGGCTCGCCCTGGTCCCTCCGTGCGGCCGGCCCGTCGCTCACGGTGTCGGTGTCTCCAGCGCGTAGCCCACGCCGTGCACTGTGCGGATCCGCTCGGCGCCGATCTTCCGGCGCAGCGCCTTGATGTGGCTGTCCACGGTCCGGGTGCCGGAGGCGTCCGCCCAGTCCCACACCTCGGCCAGCAGCTGCTCGCGCGAGAGCACCGCGCGCGGGGTGTTCGCCAGGCACACCAGCAGGTCGAACTCCGTCGGGGTGAGGTGGACGTCCTCGCCGCGCACGCGCACCCGACGCTGTGCGTGGTCGATCTCGAGTTCGCCCAGACGCAGGATGCCGCTGCGCGGCGTCGTCGCGGCCAGCGCGGCCCGCTCCATGCGGCGCAGCAGCACGTGCACGCGTGCGGCCAGCTCCCGCATCGAGAACGGCTTGGTCATGTAGTCGTCGGCACCGACCCCGAGGCCGACCAGCATGTCGGTCTCGTCGTCCCGCGCGGTGAGCATCAGCACCGGCACCGGGCGCTGGGCCTGCACGCGGCGGCAGACCTCCAGGCCGTCGAAGCCGGGCAGCATGATGTCGAGGATCAGCAGGTCGGGCTGCCAGGCCTCGGCGGTGTCGACGGCGGCCGGGCCGTCGCCCGCGGTCTGCACGAGGAATCCCTCGGCGCGCAGACGGGTGGCGATGGCATCCATGATCGTCTGGTCGTCCTCGACCACCAGGACCCGGCGCTGGGCGCCCGGGGTGGCCGTCGTGCCGTTGTGCGCGGTGTGTGTCTGCTCCATCGCCCGCCCCTGAGTGTGCTTTCCGGAATCCGTGGGGTGATTCCTTGACTGCGCGTAGTTGCGATTGACGCTTGAATGATCGGCGCCAAGGGAGCAGCGTACGGGGACTCCCCACGCCTTTGCTATCCAGGTCGGACCGCGAGGTGCACGACGTCCGGAACGCCCCGGGCAACGGGGACCTCTTCGGTGCGCACCTGTCGGAATCCGACATTCCGCAAGGTTCCTTCAAATTCCGCAGATGGCTTCGCGGACCATACGGCGAGTACCCCGCCCGGCTTCAACACCCTTGCGCAGCTTGCCAGTCCGGCCTGTCCGTACAGCTCCTGGTTGTCCTCGGTGACCGTCCAGTCGGGGCCGTTGTCGATGTCCAGGCACAACGCGTCGAACGTGTCGGATGTCTCATTGACGTAGGCGATCATGTCTCCCTCGACGACCTCGGTGCGCGGGTCGGCCAGCGCGCCGGCGGTCAGCTCGGCGAGGGGGCCGCCGCGGTGCCAGTCGATGATCGCGCGTTCGCGTTCGACAACGGTGATCCGGCCCCAGTGCGGGTCCGCCGCGGCGTGCGCGAGTGAGAAGCCGACGCCGAGGCCGCCGATCAGCACGCTCGGTGCCCGCCGGTCCGGCAGCGCGGCGAGCGCCGCGTCGACCAGGAGGCGCTCGGAGCGCCCGTCGGAGGTGTCCATCAGGAAGCAGCCGTTGGCGATGATCTGCAGCAGCGCCCCGTGCCGGCGCAGCACGACCTCGCCGTGGGGGCCCTCGCGGCGGTCCAGCACCTCGGGGGCGTCGTACGAGCCGGTCATGGGGTCATCCTGCCCCAACGGACCCGTACGGCCACATGAATTAGGGGTGACACCCGTGTGCGAGCGCGCCGCGGGCCGTGATCGTCGGCCGGGGGCGCCAGGGTCGCTGGGGTAGTTGGGGTAGCTGGGGTGGCCGGGAACCTAATAGGTTGCTGAGAATTGTCGCGTGGGTGGCGCCAGTCATGGACAGGGGCGCCCGGGATGCGAAGTGTGGGGCGCGACGGAAGGAGTGCCGCACCGTGGAACGGACCGCGACGGCCGGCCTCTCGGGCCCGCCGGCACCTTCGGGTGGGCCCCTGCCTCCGGACGCCGTGGTGGACGACGGCGCGGACAGGGGCGCGGTCGTGGCCGGCGTTCCGGTGGAGGTGCCGCGGGCGCCGGCCGGGATGCCGCAGCAGCGGGCGCGTGGCACTGTCCCGGGAGGCGTGCGCGCGGAACCGGCGCGCCCGGCGCGGCCTGCCGCGGGACTCCGGGGGCTGCGCGGTCCGCGCCCCTGGCGGCTGCTGCCCACCCCCGCAGGCACCCCCTTCACCTTCGGGTACGCGGCCCTGCTCGCCGTCACCTCGCTCGTCGCCCGGTACGCCGATCCCGCGGTGGTGGACGCCCTGCGCCAGAGCTCCAGCACGGATGTCGCCCACCTGGTGCGGGCGCCCCTGCTGGTGCTGCCGGCCAGCGCGCTGTGGATCGCGGGCGGCATCGTGTCGGCGTACTCCCTGTGCTTCCTGCTGGTGCTCACCGCGCTGGAACGCCGGATAGGCGGTCTGCGCACCGCCGGTGTGTTCCTGTTCGGGCACGTGCTGGCCACCCTCGCCACCGAGGTCCCCATCGGGCTCGCGGTGCTCACGGGCCGTCTGCCGGACAGTGCGGCGCACCGCCTCGACTACGGCATCAGCTTCGGTGTCGCGGCCAGTCTCGGCGCCCTGGCCGGCCTGCTCACGCCCTGGCTGCGCTGGCCCCTGCTCACCGTGTTCGTGGGCATGCTGGTCCAGGACCTGGCCGCGTTCGACGATCCGATGACGAGCTGCGGCCATCTGATCGCGGTGGGGCTCGGTGTGGCGACGTGGCCGGTGATGCGGCGCTGGCGGCGGGCGCGCCTCGCGGAGGCGGGTGCCGCGCCCGGGACGGGCTGAGCCTCTTACGGCTCCCTGCCCCCCGTCCCTCCCTGTTCCTCCCTGTCCCACTCCTCCTTCTCCCTTCTCCGCCTTCTCCCTCCCATCTCTCTCCTCTCCATCTCTCTCCTCTCTCCTTTCTTTCTTCTTCCTTTCTCCTTGTGTGCTGGTTGTGGATGTCCGATCGCTCAGAGCGAACAGATGACAGGGAACAATCCACCGGCGTCGTGCATTGAGTCGGCATAGCTCAACTTGACTGCCGAAGGGGAGATCATGGCTGCTGAGTCCACTGCCTTCACACCGCTCACCCTGCCCGTGTTGCCACTCGACGACGAGGTCGTGCTGCCCGGAATGGTGGTTCCGCTGGACCTGAGCGACGCCGAGGTACGGGCCGCGGTGGAGGCCGCGCAGGCCGCCGCGCGGGACGAGCCCGGCAAGCCCAGGGTGCTGTTGGTGCCGAGGGTCGAGGGGACGTACGCCAGAACCGGTGTGCTGGGCACGGTCGAGCAGGTGGGCCGGCTGGCCGACGGTGATCCGGGCGCGCTCATCCGTGGCCGCGGTCGTGTGCGGATCGGTGCCGGGACCACCGGTCCTGGCGCGGCGCTGTGGGTCGAGGGGACCCGGATCGAGGAGAACCTGCCCGAACCTCTGCCCGGCCAGGTCGCCGAGCTGGTGAAGGAGTACAAGGCGCTCGCCACGGCCTGGCTGCGCAAGCGCGGCGCCTGGCAGGTGGTCGACCGCGTGCAGGCCATCGACGACGTCTCCGCGCTCGCCGACAACTCCGGCTACTCGCCCTTCCTGACCACCGAGCAGAAGGTCGAGCTGCTGGAGACCGCCGACCCGGTGGCCCGGCTCAAGCTCGCCACGCAGCAGTTGCGCGACCACCTCGCCGAGCAGGACGTGGCGGAGTCCATCGCCAAGGACGTCCAGGAGGGCGTCGACAAGCAGCAGCGCGAATTCCTGCTGCGGCGCCAGCTGGAGGCCGTCCGCAAGGAGCTGCGCGAGCTGAACGGCGAGAGCGACGGCGAGGAGTCCGACGACTACCGCGCCCGCGTCGAGGCCGCCGACCTGCCCGAGAAGGTCCGGGAGGCCGCGCTCAAGGAGGTCGACAAGCTGGAGCGCGCCTCCGACGCCTCTCCCGAGGGCTCCTGGATCCGCACCTGGCTCGACACGATCCTCGAGATGCCGTGGAACGAGCGAACCGATGACAGTGCTTCCGCCTACGACATCCAGGGCGCCAAGGCGGTCCTGGACGCCGAGCACGCGGGCCTGGAGGACGTGAAGGAGCGGATCACCGAGTACCTGGCGGTGCGCAAGAGGCGCGGCGACCGGGGCCTGGGTGTGATCGGCGGGCGGCGCGGCGGTGCCGTGCTCGCGCTCGTCGGGCCGCCCGGTGTGGGAAAGACCAGCCTCGGCGAGTCCGTGGCCCACGCGATGGGACGGAAGTTCGTGCGCGTCGCCCTGGGCGGCGTCCGCGACGAGGCCGAGATCCGCGGCCACCGGCGTACGTACGTCGGTGCGCTGCCGGGGCGGATCGTGCGCGCCGTCAAGGAGGCCGGGTCGATGAACCCGGTGGTCCTGCTGGACGAGATCGACAAGGTGGGCTCCGACTTCCGCGGCGACCCGGCCGCGGCCCTGCTCGAAGTCCTGGACCCGGCGCAGAACCACACGTTCCGGGACCACTACCTGGAGGTGGAGCTGGACCTGTCCGACGTCGTCTTCCTGGCCACGGCCAACGTCCTGGAGGCGATCCCGGAGGCGCTGGCCGACCGCATGGAGATCGTGCGCCTGGACGGCTACACCGAGGACGAGAAGGTCGTCATCGCGCGCGACCACCTGCTTCCGCGCCAGCTGGAGCGGGCCGGCCTGCGCGGCGACGAGGTGACGATCGAGGAGGGGGCGCTGCGCAGGCTCGCCGGCGAGTACACGCGCGAGGCGGGCGTGCGCACCCTGGAGCGGTCCCTCGCACGGCTGCTGCGCAAGATCGCGGCGCAGCACGAACTGGCGGAGCGGGAGCTGCCGTTCACCGTCACGGACGGTGAACTGCGGGGGCTGATCGGCCGCCCGCACCACGTTCCGGAGTCCGCCCAGGACCCGGCCGAGCGGCGTACGTCCGTGCCGGGCGTGGCGACGGGCCTCGCGGTCACCGGGGCCGGCGGCGACGTCCTCTTCGTCGAGGCGTCCCTGGCGGACCCGGAGACGGGCGCGGCCGGGCTGACCCTGACCGGTCAGCTGGGCGATGTGATGAAGGAGTCCGCGCAGATCGCGCTGAGCTTCCTGCGCAGCCACGGCGCCGAACTGGAACTGCCCGTGGGTGACCTGAAGGACCGGGGTGTGCACATCCACTTCCCGGCGGGCGCGGTGCCGAAGGACGGTCCGAGCGCGGGCATCACGATGACGACCGCGCTCGCCTCGCTGCTGTCCGGTCGCCTGGTCCGCACGGACGTGGCGATGACCGGCGAGGTCTCGCTGACCGGGCGTGTCCTGCCCATCGGCGGCGTCAAGCAGAAGCTGCTCGCCGCCCATCGCGCGGGTGTGACGACGGTGGTCATCCCCAAGCGGAACGAGCCCGATCTGGACGACGTCCCGGCGGAGGTGCTGGACAAGCTCGACGTCCACGCCGTCACCGACGTCCGCCAGGTCCTGGAACTGGCCCTCACCCCCGCGACGAACGGTGCGTCACCGGAGGTCCCGGCCGCCGCCTAGCGCTGCCGCGCGGTGAGCGGTGCATCGGGGCGTGGGGGGGGGGGGGGGGGGCCCCCCCCCCCCCCCCCCCCCCCACGCCCGTTCCGCGAGTACGGCCCACCTCGGCCCGCCGGCCGCCCTCGCCTGACGGCAGGCCGTCACGACCGGCGTGGGTGACCCGCCGGCGAGCACGGCGAGTCTCTGGCCGTGTGGCCGTGCCCGGGGTTCCCGGCCGTATGGCCCCTGCGGGTTCTCCGGCTGGACCGTCACGCCCCGGTACTCCTGACCGAAGCGCCGTCCCCTCAAGGGGGGCCGGTCGAGCCCGTGAGCCCCGGGGCGGCGGGGGTTTCGTGTGTTCCGGGGCGCGCCCGGTGCGGGCCGCCGCGTCTGCGCCGGGCGCGCCCCGGGCCCCGGTCGGGGGCGACCCCCTGCCCGCGACCGGGGAGTGGTGGTGGGGCTGGTGCTGTGGCCGGGAAGGTTTGCCGGGAAGCTCGCGGCGTCCGGTGCTGGGGGCACCTCCCACGCCCTTCGGGCAGTGGGGGTGCATCGCAAGGCGGAGCATTGCCCGCGTACGGGATGTACTCGGGTGATGCGACAACGCGGCGTGGGGGTACCCCCGGCCGAAGGCTGGGGGAGTGCCGCGCCGGGCGCCGCGAGCCGGTGAACCTTTCCGGTCACCGCACTAGCCGTTGGCGAGTGCCTGTACGCGGTCGAGTGCGCCGTTGAACTTGTTGTGGTCGCCGACCGTCGGGCCGGACGACGTGTACTGCCACATGGTGTAGTAGCCCCAGCCGGCCGGCAGGGTGCCCGGGTCGGAGGCGTAACGGGCGATCCACAGCGGGTTGTTGGCGGCGAAGCCGCCGTAGTTGCCGGTGCACTCGGTCCACCAGCTCGTGGCCGTGTAGATCACGGCGTCCCGGCCCGTGCGGGCCTTGTAGGTGTTCAGGAAGTCGGCGATCCAGCCGACCATGGCGCTCGCCGTCTTGCCGTAGCAGGAGGCCCCGTACGGGTTCCACTCGATGTCGAGGACGCCCGGCAGGGTCTTGCCGTCGCGGGACCAGCCGCCGCCGTGGTCGACGAAGTAGTTGGCCTGGACGGCGCCGCTGGTGGTGTCCGGGGTGGCGAAGTGGTACGCGCCGCGGATCATGCCGACGTTGTACGAGCCGTTGTACTGCTGGGCGAAGTAGGGATTCGTGTAGTACGTCCCCTCGCTGGCCTTCGTGTACGCCCACTTGACGCCGCTGCTCCACAGCGTGGACCAGGCGACGTTGCCCTGGTAACTGGCCACGTCGACGCCCTCGGTCTGGGTGGCGTCCCCGCCGGCCGGCGTTCCGCCCCGGCCGTCGTGCGGCACGACGCCCATGCCCATGGAGGCGGAGCCGCGCGCGGGCACGGTGGCGGCGGCGGAGGGGAGGGTGAGGAGCAGGGAGAATGCGGCGAGCAGGATTCCCGCGGCGGTGAGTCGCCGTACGCGGGCCGTTCCGGATCTGTGCACGGACATGACGTGCCTCCGAGGCTCGGTGGTGCTCGGTGGGGGGATACGGGCATGTCCCGGTCACGGGCATGTCCCGGTCGCGCTGACGAGCAGGGCCACGCCGGCCCGCGACCGCGGGCGACAGCAGTGGCGTGAGCATGCCGGTAATTGCCTGGCAAAGAAGCTACGCACGTAGACCGGCGCCTGGGAAGGGGGCCCGGAGTCTGCCGATGGTCTACGCCTGCGAAATACTGGCGGAGCTGCGGTGATGGCGCCGACTGGCGGAAACTTTCAGGAACGGGAAACCTTCAGGCAGGGGCTGACGTGCACGAAGACGCGAACGGCGGCGGACGTGAGGTCGCGTCCGGCGCGGCACCGAGCGGTGCGGACCGGGAGTTCCTGTCCCTCGAACGGGAACTGACGGTGCTGCTGCGGCGTGCACGGGCCAACCAGGGCGAGATGGCCCGCGAGGTCCACCCCCACCTGGAGCCCGCCGCCTACGGACTGCTGGTCCGCCTGGAGGAGTGCGGCCGCCAGCGCGCCACGGAGCTGGCCGGCTACATCGGCGTCGGCAAGGCGACCATGTCACGCCAGCTGCACGCCCTGGAGGAACTCGGCCTGGTCGCCCGGGAACCGGACCCCGCCGACGGCCGGGCCTGGCTGGTGGCCCTCACCGACGACGGCCGCCGCCGGGTCGGCCAGGTGCGCGAGGCCCGCCGCGCCCGCTACGTCAGCCAGCTCGCCCACTGGGACCGCCGCGAGGTGGCCGAACTAGCCCGGCTGCTGCACGAGTTGAACGAAGTCACGGAGAAGTAGCCGGCCCGCGGCCCCGGCCGCTCACGATTCCACGAACACCACCGTCGCGTCGTCGTGCGTCTTGCTGCGGCGCAGATACGCCCGCTCCTCCTTGTCGGCCGACTCCAGGGCCCGCACCCGGCCCACGAGCGAGCCCGCCCCCTCCTCGCGCACGAGACCGAGGCACCGCGCCCAGTCGCCCGCGTGGAACTTCTCCACCCACCGCGCGGCGCCGTCCGTCAGCGCGGCCAGCGCGCGGACCTCGGCGCGCGGCACGCCGCCCGTCACGGCACGGGCGGCCACCGAGGGATCCGCCGCCGCGGTGAAGAAGCCGCCCTCCTTGTTGCGCACGACGGCGTCGATGAGCGCGTCCGTGGCGAGCGAGGCCCGGGGCAGCCGGGCCAGCCGGTCGTCCAGGACCGGGGTGACCGAGCCGTCGGGGGACTCCAGCAGCAGGACCGAGTCGGACAGCACCAGGTACTCGACCGTCTCCGCCGACCAGCGGGCCAGGACGACGGTCGCCTGAGGTGTACGCGGGTGAGAAAGGTCACAGGTCGGAGCGTGTGACTCGGCGGTACGGAGGATCGCGCGCGAAAGAATCTCCGGCAGCGTCAGATCTAGGCAGGAAACCGTCAGTTCGGTCAGTGCGCCGCCCAGCCGGGCGGTGAACCAGGAGACCGAATGCGAACACCCCGTGCCGGTCCGCGGTGGTGTCACCCCGTCCAGGACGACAAGGCAACCACCCTGTCCAGACGCGGGTAGTCCGATACTCGCGAAGTCCTCGTTGGGGCAGTCGGGACGGCCGGGCTCCGAAACAACCTCAGTGCGCATCCGGCCAGTCTGCACGAGCCCTTCACAAGCCCTGCGAAAGGGTGGCAACCGTCCGGGAATCGACGCGGCGACGCAGGTCAGCCGCCTGTTTTGGGCGCAATTGGATCACTCCGGCAAGGCGTGGCGGCGAATATTGCCAAAGCCCGCCGCAGACGTCCAACCGGCCCACCGCACCGTGCCGGTGCACGCGCCGGAGGAACTTGCCCGCCAACTCCCCTCCGGGGTTCACTCCTTCGGGTGGCCGGTCGGACGATGCAGGACCACTGCCCACCGGCACTGGGAGGGTCGGGAACCGATGCAGGTCCCCCCTGCTCGAGCGGAGTCGAGAACGTGGGGAGGGTGTACGCACCTGTCCGCGCCAGCTGACGGGGCACCACCCGGGCCCATGAGTACACGAGTACAGGAATGCGAGCACCGGTGCAGAAGAAGCGGCCTCGGCGCGCAGGCAAGCAGACGGCCATGGCAGGAGACCCGGCGCAGACGCCCGGCACGCCCCCCGTCACCCCCGTCGGCAAGGGCCGTCCCACGCATGTACGCAACCGTCTGATCGCCGCCGTCGCCGTCGTGGCCGCCGCGGTGGCAGGCGCGGGCGCGCCCTCCCTGATAGCCGCCTCCGGGCAGGTGAGCGACACCCAGAACCTGGTGACGCTCGCCGGGCAGACCCAGGACGCGCTCACCCTCGCCCACTCGCTGGCCGACGAGCGCGACGAGGTCACCTCCTACGTCGCCGCCGGCCGCCCCGGGTCCAAGGCGCCCTCCGAGCAGCGCAGCACCCGCGTGGACCGCCAGGTCGACGAGCTGCGCGCCGACCAGGACATGCCGGCCTGGCTGCGCGAGGACCTCGACGGCATCGCCGCCGTACGCCGCTCCGCGCTCACCGGGCAGAGCACCGCCCTCCAGGTCCACCAGGCGTACTCCACCGCCATCACCGACCTGCACAAGCTGGCCGAGCAGCTGGCCGAGCGGATGTCCACGCGGGCCGGTACCGGCGCCCACGCGCTCGCCGAGCTCGACACCGCCGTCCAGCAGGCCGCCGCGGCCCGCGGGCTGCTGCTCGGGGCGCTGAACGTGCCGTACACCACGCAGACCGTCTACAGCCCCGTCACCGGACTGCCCACGCAGGCCAACACCTCCTCGGAGGCCGAGACCAAGCAGCGCGACGCTCTGAGCGCCGCCGCCCAGCAGGCCCGGCTGCGCTCCGACGCCGCCCTCGCCGGCTTCCGCGACAACGCGCCGCAGGCGGCCCGCACGTCGTACGACTCCACGGTGAGCGGGGCCGAGGTCGACAGCGCGGAGAAGTACCTCGCCTCGCTCACCCAGCAGCCGACGCTCTCCGACAGCGACCTGGACACCAGCGTCAAGAAGGCCGACGCCGCGCTCAGCGCCCGCCTCGACCTGATGCGCGGCGCGGAGTCCTCCCTGTACGACCGCCGTACCAAGGACCTGGCGCAGCTCCGTGACGACGACGTCACCGCGCTGGAGATCCGCATCGCCCTGCTCGGCGCCCTGCTGCTGGTCACCATCGGCATCGCCACCGGGCTCGCCCGCACCCTGACCCGGCCGCTCGCGGTGCTGCGCCTGGGCTCGGCCCGGCTGGCCGGCGCGCAGGACCCGGCCACCGAGGAACCCGTCAAGTTCACCGGTCGCAACGACGAGTTCGCGCAGGTCGTCCGCTCTGTCAACACCCTGCACGCGCAGGCCGTCGCGCTCGCCGAGCGGATCGCCACCCTGGAGACCGACCGCAAGCACCTGGTCGGCCAGCGCCAGAAGATGGCCGACGCCCGCGAGGAACTGCGCGCCGAACTCGCCGACTCCGCCGCCCAGCTGGAGCGGCTGCGCAGCGGCATAGGCGGCAGCTTCGTCAATCTGGCGCTGCGCACGCTCGGCCTGGTGGAACGGCAACTCACCGTCATCGAGGGCCTGGAGGACCGCGAGCAGGACCCGGACCGGCTGTCCACCCTCTTCAAGCTCGACCACTTCGCCACGGTCATGCGCCGGCACAGCGAGAACCTCCTCGTGCTGGCCGGCTCCGAGCACGTCCAGCAGCACGCCGGGCCGGTCCCGCTGGTCGACGTCGTGCGCGCCGCGGTCAGCGAGATCGAGCGCTACGAGCGCGTCCGCATCGCCGCGCTGCCGCCGCACGCGCACGTGGCGGGCTTCGCGGCGGACGACCTGTCCCACCTGCTGGCCGAACTCATGGAGAACGCCACCTCGTTCTCCCCGCCCGACCAGCCCGTCGAGGTCTCCGGCTGGCTCCTGGAGAACGGCGAGGTCATGCTCTCCGTCCAGGACGAGGGCATCGGCGTGCCCGAGGAGCGGCTGACCCGGCTCAACGCCCGCCTCACCGAGTTCGACCCGAAGTCCGCCTACGACAAGGAGGGCGACCAGGGTCTGGGCCTCGGCCTGTACGTCGTGGCCCGCCTCGCCCACCGGCACGGCATCCGTGTGCAGCTGCGCGAGCAGAAGCAGGGCGGCATCGCGGCCGTCGTGGTCGTCCCCAAGTCCGTGCTGGCGACCGCGCCCGCCTCCGCCGTCGCGGACTCCGCCCAGGCCCCGGGAGAGGCCCCCGCGGTCTCCCTGCCCGGCGCCGACGCCGAGGCCAACTCCAATGTCCTGCCCGCCCGCGCCGAGGGCACCGACCCCCTGGTCGCGCTGGCCGAGAAGGCCGTGCGCGAGGCGGAGGCGGCGGACGAGGAACCGGCCGGCGGGGATGCGGCGCACGAGGAGCCGGTGAACGAGAGACCGGTCACCGGGGAACCGGCGGACGAGGGCCCGGCATCGCTGTCCGAGACGACGATGGAACTCCTGCTCCCGTCGCCCGCGGGGGAGCCGGATCCGGCGCGCCCGCACCCCGTCACCACCGACGTCGAGCAGGCCCCGCAGGGGCCGTCCGCACCCGACCGGGAAGCTCCCACGGGCACCGCGGCCGGGAGCGAACCGGCTGAGGACGAGGCCGGCCGCATCACACTGCCCCGGCAGCAGAACACCCCCGCCGACGGCGAAGCCGAGGCGGAACACCACCGGACCCCCGATGCGTCGGAGGACGACGAGGTCACCGCCAAGGGCCTGCCCAAGCGGACCCCGAAGATATCCGCCCCCGCCCCGGCCCCGCGCCAGCGCAGCGCTTCCGTGGACGCCGAGGCACTCCGTCGCCGCCTGGGTGGCTTCCACCGGGGAGCACGGGAGGGCTACCGCGAGGCGGAGGCGGAGATCGCCGACCAGAACACGGGGGGCACAGTCGAGGAGGCAAGCAGTTGACCGCGCCCAGTACCTTCGGACTGAGCAGTGAGGCCCGCAACCTGCACTGGCTGCTGACCAACCTCGTCGAGGAGGTCCCCGGCATCGAATCCGTGGCCGTGGTCTCCTCCGACGGGCTCCTGCTCCTCTCCTCGGACCCCGGCCGCAACGACGAGGCCCGCCAGGCCCGCGAGGCGCGCACCGGTCCCCGCGGCTCCGCCGCCGACCTCGCCACCATCGTCTCCGGCATCGGCAGCCTCACCTTGGGCGCCGCCAAGCTGATGGACTCCGGTGCGGTGAAGCACACGATGGTCGCGATGGACGAGGGCAGCCTGTTCGTGATGTCGATCAGCGACGGGTCGCTGCTCGGCGTGCACGGCTCCGCGGAGTGCGACATGAGCGTCGTGGCGTACCACATGGCGCTCTTCGTCGGCCGCGCCGGACACGTCCTGACGCCGGAACTCCGCAGTGAGCTGCGCCAGTCCCTGGAAACCGACGGGAGTACCCAAGGAGCGGCCCGATGAGTGGTACGTCCAAACGGCAGCTCCCCGTTCGCGGCGGCGACCGCAAGGCCTCCCGCGTACGCCCCTATTCGCTCACCGGCGGCCGTACCCGCTTCGGCCACGTCCTCCTGGTGGAGACGTTCGTGGCCGCGCTGGAGGCCCCGGAGGAGCGCAAGGAGCTGACCAACGGCTCGCTCGCCAACCAGGGCATGCCCGAGGTGCGGGCCATCGTCGAACTGTGCCGCCGGATGCGGACGGTGGCGGAGATCGCCGCGCTGCTGAAGATGCCGCTCGGCGTGGTCCGCGTGCTCCTGAGCGATCTCGCGGACCAGGGAAAGATCCGTGTGTACGGAACCGGAACCGGTCATGGCACGGGCCGGCCGGACCGCGTGCTGCTGGAAAGGGTGCTGAGTGGACTCCGCCGTCTCTGACGCCGCCGTGGGCGTCCCCCCGCTCGTCGAGGCCGACGAGGCCCCGCAGCCCTGGCAGACGGACCGTAGCCGTGCCCCGGTCGCCACGAAGATCGTGGTGGCCGGCGGCTTCGGCGTCGGCAAGACCACACTGGTCACCGCCGTCTCGGAGATCACGCCGCTGCAGACCGAGGCGCTGATGACCGAGGCGAGCGAGGAGACCGACGACCTCACCGAGACGCCGGACAAGGTGACGACCACCGTCGCCATGGACTACGGCCGGATCACGCTCGACGACGACCTCGTGCTCTACGTGTTCGGCACGCCGGGCCAGCAGCGGTTCTGGTTCATGTGGGACGACCTGGTGCGCGGCGCGATCGGCGCCGTGGTCCTGGCCGACACCCGCCGTCTGAAGGACTGCTTCCCGGCGCTGGACTACTTCGAGAGCTGCGGGCTGCCGTACGTCGTCGCCGTCAACCACTTCGAGGGCAGCGAGCAGTTCGACCCGGAGGACGTGCGCGAGGCGCTCACGATACCCCCACACATACCTGTCATGATCATGGACGCGCGGCGCCGGATCTCGGCCATCGAGACCCTGCTGGCCCTCGTGGCCCACGCACTCGAGGAGACCCCGGAGTAGTACCCGCTCCCCGAGCAGTCCAGCGAGCAGTTCCGAAGCCGTAGGA
Source organism: Streptomyces sp. NPDC091412 (assembly GCF_044756885.1). Taxonomy (NCBI): domain Bacteria; kingdom Bacillati; phylum Actinomycetota; class Actinomycetes; order Kitasatosporales; family Streptomycetaceae; genus Streptomyces; species Streptomyces sp. NPDC091412. The sequence continues at coordinate 506,220 of NZ_JBIVTV010000002.1, forward strand.
GGCAGCACCCGTATGCGGAAGATACTCGTCGTGGGGGCCGGGCAGTCCGGTCTCCAGCTGGCCCTCGGACTCCAGTCCCACGGGTACGAGGTCACCCTGATGTCGAACCGGACCTCGGACGAGATCCGCACCGGTCGGGTCATGTCGACGCAGTGCATGTTCCACACGGCCCTCCAGCACGAGCGCGACCTGAAGCTGAACTTCTGGGAGTCCCAGGCTCCGAACATCGAGGGCCTCGGCGTCTCGGTGGCCGCCCCCGGCTCCTTCGACCCCGGTCCCTCGCAGCGCGCGATCGACTGGGTGGGCAGGCTCGACGGGTACGCGCAGTCGGTCGACCAGCGGGTGAAGATGGCGGGCTGGATGGAGACGTTCGCCCAGCGCGGCGGCCAGCTCGTCATCCACGGCGCCGCGGTCGGCGACCTGGACTACTTCTCCCGTACGTACGACCTCGTCCTCGTCTCGGCGGGCAAGGGCGAGCTGGTGAAGATGTTCGAGCGGGACGCCTCCCGCTCCCCGTACAGCGAGCCGCAGCGCGCGCTGGCGGTGGCGTACGTGCACGGCCTGGCACCGCGCCCGGAGCACCCGGAGTTCGACGCGGTCCGCTGCAACCTGGTGCCCGGCGTCGGCGAGATGTTCATCATGCCGACCCACACCCTCTCCGGCCGTGCCGACATCCTCTTCTGGGAGGGCATACCGGGCGGCCCGCTCGACGCCTTCCGCGGCGTCAAGGACCCGTCCGAGCACCTCGCCCTGACGCTGGACCTGATGAAGACGTTCCTGCCCTGGGAGCACGCCCGGACCGCCGGCGTCGAACTCACGGACGCGGGCGGCACGCTCGCCGGCCGTTACGCCCCGACCGTGCGCCAGCCGATCGGCCGGCTGCCCGGCGGCGGCCTGGTCCTCGGTGTCGCGGACGTCGTCGTCGCCAACGACCCGATCACCGGCCAGGGCTCCAACTCGGCCTCCAAGTGCGCCGCCGCATACCTGGCCGCCATCGTCGAGCACGGCGACAAGCCGTTCGACGAGGAGTGGATGCGGCAGACGTTCGACCGCTACTGGGCCACCGCCCGGCACGTCACCAAGTGGACCAACGCCATGCTGGCCCCGCCGCCGGAGCACGTCCTGAACGTCCTCGGGGCGGCGGGCCAGCTCCAGCCGGTCGCCGACCGCTTCGTGAACTGCTTCGACGACCCGTCCGACCTGGAGAACTTCTTCTTCGACCCGGACAAGGCCCAGGCCTACCTCGCCGAGGTCTCCGAGGCGTCCGCCGTATAGAGACTCGCGTCCGGCCCGGCCAGGGCACCCTCGGGGAGTCTCGGCGGTGTGTACCACCGCAGGGGCTCCCCGCCCGGATCGGGCCGTACGGCGCCCAGCACCGGGTTGGCCGCGACCGGTGACACCTTCACCCTGGCTCCGGGCCGCGGGGCCTGCACCACCATCCCGTCGCCGAGGTAGAGGGCGACATGCGTGGCCTGCGGGAAGTAGACGACCAGGTCGCCGGGCCTGAGAGCGCCGAGCGGGATGTGCTTCAGCCGCGCCCACTGCTCCTGACTGGTGCGCGGGATGGGCGTCCCGGCGTGCTCCCAGGCCTGTGAGGTCAGCCCCGAGCAGTCGTACGCCCGCGGGCCCACGGCGCCCCACTGGTACGGCTTGCCGAGCTGACGCACGGCGTAGCGCACGGCCTCGTCGCCCTCCGGCGACGGCGTGCGGGCACCGCTGAGCACCCCGGAGGCCAGGAAAGGGCTCTGCGCCGCGGTGATCCCGTTCGTCTCCCTCCGGGCGAGCGCCGTCACCTGCTCGGCGCTGAGCGAGGCCAGCAGCTTCTCCACGTCGCGCAGCCGTCCCTGGACGTCGTCCCGCGCCTGCTGCTGCCGCCGGGCGAGCACCAGCCGGGTGTCGACCGCCTTGCGGGCCTCGTGGGCGAGGTCGGCGGCCTTCTTCTCGTCGCCGGTGAGCCGGTCGACCGTCTCGGCCCGCTCCCGCGCCAGTTGCCCGATCAACTCCCCCTCCGCCAGGGCGTGCTGCGGATCGGGTGCCAGCAGCAGCCGCAGGTACGGGGAGAGTCCGGTGCCGCTGCCCTGGTACTGCAGAAGGGCCAGCCGTGCCGCCTTCGCGCGGCTGTCGCTCAGGGCGCGCCGGGCGGCGCCGAGGTCGGCGTCGATGCGGTCGGCCTCGGCGCGCTGCCGCTTCAGCTGCTCGGCGGTGGAGTTGTAGGTCTCGGTGGCCTGTTCGGCCTGCCGGTACAGCGTGTGAAGGTCCGTCAGCAGCTGGGCGACGGACCGCTGTCCGGGCTGCTGCGGCTCCGGCGTGGCCACGGCGGCCACCGGTACGAAGGCGGCCTGTGCCGCCACCGCCGCCGTACACACCAGACGCGGCACCCTTCCTGACACGACATCACCTCCCGTGCGGGGCGGTGTTTCCGCTCCGCACCGTGAGGATTCGACGTATGAACGGATTTTCTGTGCCGATGGTGCGCCGTACGGCGCAACGAGGTCACCCGTCGGTGGCGTCCGGCTTGCCGCCGGCCCGGTTCTCCGGCTTGGACCACGGCCATGTCAGCCGGCCGCCGCTCCTGCCCTCGGGGTCGAACTCGTACTTCCAGCCCCTGGGCAGTCCCAGGCGCTTGCTGTGCCCGCGCGGCACCCGCCGGTAGACGAGCACGGTCGGCGGGCCGCCCGCGGCGTCCGGCACCGGGATGCGGTAGGTCTTCGGCGGGTTCCCGGTGGGTCCCACCAGCACGGGCAGCACCCGCCCGTCCATGGGGCCGCCCTCGAAGGGGGTGTCTTCGCTCTTCACGGCACCAGTGTCAGCCATCCGCAGAGGCCAGGGCGCGCCCCACCAGCTCGGCGGTCTGCGCGTCCCGGGCGGCGGTCACCGTGAGCACGGCCGCGAACTGCTCGACCAGCCAGTCCCGCAGCTCCTCGGCGGGTGGCTGCTTGTCCTCGTCCAGCCAGATCAGGGAGGCGGCCTCCACGGCCGTGATCCACATCCGCACGGTCATGCGCAGCCGGGGGCCGGGGTCCGTGACCTCCAGATGGCTCAGGATCCGCTCGGCGGCGGCCCGGCGCACGCCGTCCACGATGGCCGTCGTGCGGGAGGTCTCCACCACGCTGCCGCCCTGGAGCAGGGCGGTGAACCCGGCGTCGTGCTGGTCGACGAAGGCCAGGTACCGGTCCAGGGCGCGGGCGAGGCGGGGCAGCAGCGGGCCCTGCTGCGGTTCGTCGAAGCAGTGCCTCAGCTCATCGGCGGCGGACCGCAGGGCGGCCTCGTACAGCTGCTGCTTGCCGCCCGGGAAGTAGCGGTACACCAGCGGACGCGACACCCCCGCCGCCTCCGCCACGTCGTCCAGCGACACCTCCTCGGGCGCCCGGTGCGCGAAGAGGGACAGAGCCGCGTCGAGCAACTGGGCCCGCCGCTCCTCGACACTGAGGCGACGGTACGCGGGACTGGACGCGGCAGGGCTCATGACCAGCAGCGTAATCGGCCTCAGCGGCCCACGGACCTACGCCCACGCCCCCAGCCCCCCGGTACGGCCACGCCCACTCCGGCCCGTCCCGGCTGCCGCCGGAGCGGGCACGCCGGAGCGGGCACGTCGGATCGGGCGCGACGGATCGGGCGTGGCGGATCGGGCGTGGCGGATCGGGCGTGGCGGATCGGGCGCGCGACCGGGGGTGGCGGACTGGGCGCGCGAACGGGGACGCGGCCAGGGGTGGCGGACTGGGCGCGCGAACGGGGGGCGCGAGCCGGGACGGCGCACCGTGCCCGGCGCAGCGGGGGTACGGGGCCCCGGAGCCACCGCCGTGCCGCGCACCGCCGTGCCGCGTCGCTTCCGCGGTCCCGCGTGGCCCGTGCCCTCAGGCGGGAGGGCTCGACCTTGCGGCGTCGGGTGGCCGTGGGGTCCCCGCGCGGCTTCCCGGCCTGGCGCTTGGTCCTGCCGCGGCTTCCCGGCCTGGCGCTTGGTCCTGCCGCGGCTTCCCGGCCTGGCGCTTGGTCCTGCCGCGGCTCCCCGGTCCGGCGCTTGGTCCTGCCGCGGCTTCCCGGTCCGGCGCCGGGCCCTGCCGCGGCTCCCCGGTCTCTGGCGTCTGGCCCTGCGCGGCCCGTGGCCCCCCGCGATGCCAGCTTTCGCCGGTCGGGCGGCTTCGCACGCCGTGCGGGTTGGTGCAGCCCTCGGGTCGTGCGGCCCGGCACGGGTCCGCTGGGCCGCCCGGGGTGTCTCGGGCTGCGTCCGTGCCGTGGGCTCGCCCCTGCGGCGGGCGGCGCTGACGGTTCGGCGGTGGGACCGGCCGGATCCGTATCGCGTCGGCGGTACCGGACATGGGGGAGCCGCTGTCAGGGGCCGCCCCCGTGTCGAGGCCGGCGGCGCCGGGCCCCTCATCGCTCCCGTGGGGGTGCCGGTCGGGTCAGGCCAGGAGGCCCGAGGACTGCCAGAGGCGGCGGCCGACTCCGCGGAGGACGCCGATGTCGTCCAGGAAGTCCGTCAGGCGCTTCGCGCCCGTCTGCATGACCTCCCGCCGGTGCCCGCTCGCCTTCACCTGGGCCATCGCCTCCCGTTTGTCGAGGCCCACGTTCGCGTACACCTCGGGGTTGACGAAGGCGACCGAGAAGACCCGGGCGAACTCGCCCGAGGTGATCCGGGTGAACTCCTGCGACCACTTCGGCGCCGTCATCATCTGCCGGCGCAACTCCTCGCGGGCGTAACGGACATGGCGCGCCTCCTCCACGACGTGGATCCGCGTGACGCCCCGGATCAGCGGCTGCACCCGCTCGTCCGGGAACGTCAGCCGCTGCATCCAGTCCAGGACCTCCTCACCGAGCAGGGTCGCGGTGAAGGACCCGGGGGTCGTGGAGATCGTCTTGAAGAGCCGGCCGAGGTTCTGGTGCGCCCGGCTCACCGGGTACCAGGGCGTCTCGCCCCGCGATATGACGCGGGCGAACATCTTCGAGTGCCGGCACTCGTCCTCGATCTCGGTCAGCGCGTACCGCACGTGCGCGCTCGTGGCCGCCTTGTCGTAGATGTGCCGTACGAGCAGCTGCATGAGGATCAGCTCGAACCAGATGCCGAGCGAGGCGAGCGCCGCAGCCTCGTGCCGGGAGAGCAGGATCCGCTGCTCCTCGCCCATCCGCTTCCACAGCGGTGTGTCGTACAGCGACACCAGCTCCGGCGGCCAGAACCACTTGCCCTCCTTGAAGGGCGCGTCCCAGTCCAGTTCCCTGTCCGGGTCGAAGGAGTGCTTGGCGGAAGAGTCGAGCAGCCGCTCGGCCACCTGCTCCCGGTCCTTGAGCAGGCCGAGCGCGTCGCGCAGGCCTGAGAGCGCGCCGCCTTCCGTCACGGTCGTCATGGCTGTCCCACCTCGTCGTACGGGATGTGGCCGGGTCGGCTGGTTACCCGCGGGTCAGGTTCTCCGCCTCTTATGAGACTGCCTGTCAGCAAGCCAGTCAATGGCTTGCGCACGACTTGTTGACTCAACGTCTACGTGTGAACCTGCGAAGTATGCCGACCTACGACCTGTACGCCAGGAATCCGGGGGACTCGCGCTGGCAGGTCCCCGCGACCGGCGCGGCTCGATTCAGCTGGGAGTACGACGACGGCCGCGACCGCCTTCTCGCCCTCTATCAGAAGGGCAAGGACAAGCAGTGGGACGGGCAGAAGCGGATCGACTGGGATCTGCAGGTGGACCCGTACGATCCGCTCGGCACCCCCGACGAGGCGATGACCCTCTACGGCACCCCGCACTGGGCGAAGATGACCGACCGTGACAAGGGCGAGCTGCGCCGCCACTTCGCGTCCTGGCAGTTCAGCCAGTTCCTGCACGGCGAGCAGGGCGCGATGATCTGCGCCGCGCGGATCGTGGAGTCCGTCCCCGACCTGGACGCCAAGTTCTACTCGGCGACCCAGACCATGGACGAGGCCCGGCACGCCGAGATCTACGGCCGCTTCCTGCACGAGAAGATCGGGATGCTCTACCCGATCAACGACAACCTCCAGTCCCTCCTCGGCGACACCCTCCGCGACAGCCGCTGGGACATGCCGTACCTGGGCATGCAGGTGCTGATCGAGGGCCTCGCCCTGGCGGCCTTCGGCATGATCCGCGACACTACGAACAAGCCTCTGCCCAAGCAGATCCTCGCCTACGTCATGCAGGACGAGGCCCGCCACGTCGCCTTCGGCCGCATGGCCCTGCGCGACTACTACCGGCAGCTCACCGACGCCGAACTGCGCGAACGCGAGGAGTTCGTCATCGAGGGCTGCTACTTGATGCGCGACCGGCTGCGCGGGGTGGAGGTCCTGGAGAACTTCGGCATCCCCAGGGCGGAGGCCGACGAACTCAGCGAGCACTCCGAATTCCTCCAGCTCTTCCGCCAGTTGCTCTTCAGCCGCATCGTCCCCTGCGTCAAGGACATCGGCCTGTGGGGCAAACGCCTCCAGCAGGCCTACGTCGACATGGGCGTCTTCGAGATGGGCGACTCCAGCCTGGACCAGCTCATGGCCCAGGACGAGGAGATCGCCGAGAAACTGGACGCGGAACGCTTCGCGGCCGAGGAGCGGGAGCGGGTGGCGGAGGTCGAGGAGGCGGTCGAGGAGGGTCAGCGCCTCACCGACTGATCACCCGGCTGCTCGGGCGCCCCACCGGCCACCGGCACCGCCTGCCGGGGCGGAAACGACGCCCGCAGGGTGAACGCGTACTCCGTCGGACCGTGCGCACGGAGGTGGAGGAGCCGCTCCTCCGCCTCCGCGACCGTGGGACGGTGACCCGCCGGAACCCACCACAGCGCGGTGACCGCCTCCGTCGGCCGCTCGAAGAACTCCCGGCGGCGGGCGAGCATCTCCCGGTGCCGGCCCCGGTACATGTAGGCCGTCAGGGCCTTCGCGTCCCGCCACACCGACATGTTGACGATCAGCCACGCGTCGCCGAACACCGCCACGTCCGTCGCGTTGCCGGAGTCGTCCTTCAGCCGCCAGACGAAACCGTCCGCGGCGTCCGCGTGGGCGTTCACCGGGTCGAGCGCGTCCACGAAGGCCTTCAACTGCGGTGAGTCCAGAGGGGCGTTGAGGCGGGCGATGTTGACCTGGGCGAGTTCGTGCACCGATGCCGGAATCGTCATGCCCGAACGGTAGGGCGGCCACGGTGCCCCCGGGCACCCCCGTCTCACCCAGCGGGCGGCGCGTGCAGCACCGTCTCCATCACCGCCTTGGCGATCGGCGCCGCCGTACCGCCGCCGCTGATGTCGCCCCGCCGCGCGGACGCGTCCTCCACCACCACCGCGACCGCGACCCTCGGCTCCACGTCGTCGTCGCCCTGCGCCCAGGAGACGAACCAGGCGTACGGCGTACCGGCGTTGCCCAGGCCGTGCTGGGCGGTGCCGGTCTTGCCGCCCACCGTGGCCCCGGGGATCGCCGCGTTCCCGCCGGTGCCCTCGGTGACCACGTCGGTCATCAGCTCCCGCAGCCGCGCCGCGGTCGCCGGAAGCATCACCTGCCGCGCGGGCCGGGAGCCGGCCGTGGAGACCGTGCCCCCGTTTTGGCGGGTGGTCCGCTCCACGAGGTACGGCGGCCGCGCCTGCCCGCCGTTCGCGACCGCGGCCGCCACCATCGCCATCTGAAGCGGGGTGGCCCGCGTGTTGTACTGCCCGATCGACGACAGCGCGAGCTGCGCCCGGTCCACCCGGGTGTCGAACGTGCTCGGCGAGACCGAGAAGGGAATCCTCACCTTCTTGTCGTTGAAGCCGAACCCCTCCGCCGCGGCCCGCATGCCCCGCACCCCCACGTCCACGCCCAGCTTCGCGAACACCGTGTTGCACGACCACTCGAACGCATGCCGCAGGGAGGCGTTCGCGCAGTCGTCGGCCTCGTTGTACAGCCACGTATTCGTGCCCGGCAGCAGATACGGGTCGGGGGAGTCGGTCGGCTCGTCCAGATCCCGCACCACGCCCGCGTCCAGCGCGGCTGCCGCGGTGACCACCTTGAACGTCGACCCCGGCGGATACGTCTGCCGCACCGCCCGGTTCAGCATCGGTCGCTCCGGGTCCTCGTTCAGCCGTGCCCACATCGCCGACACCGTCGGCCTGTTCCCGGACAGCAGCGAGGGGTCGTACGAGGGCGTGGACACCAGCGCCAGGATCCGCCCCGACGTCGGCTCGATCGCCGCGACCGCCCCCTTGCGTCCGCCCAGCCCCTCGAACGCGGCCCGCTGGGCGGCCGGGTCGATCGTCGTCACCACATTGCCGCCCGGGCTCCGCCCGCCCGCGACGCCCCGCCACAGCCCGAACCCGGCGAGCATCGGATCGGAGCCCGACAGCACCGCGTCCTCGGAGTACTCCAGGAGCGTCGTCCCGTACAGCTGCGAGGCGAAGCCGGTCACCGGCGCGTACAACGGCCCGTCCGTGTAGGTCCGTTCGAAGCGCAGTTGCTCCCGGGTGTCCTTGGAGCCGGTGACCGGCCGGCCGCCGACCAGGATCTCGCCGCGCGGCTGCTGGTAACGGGCGATGGCGGGACGGCGGTTGGCCGGGTTGCCGCCGTACGTCGGGCTCTGGAGCACCTGCAGCCAGGCGATGTTCACCAGGAGCGCCACCAGCAGCAGCACGCAGAAGGCCGCGGCATGCCGGATGCACCGGGTCAACGGACGGCCTCCTCACGGGTCACGGGGCCACCGTCCCGTCGTAGTCCCGGCGCGCCACATGGCTCACCCGGATCAGCAGCGCGACGATCGTCCAGTTGGTCACGACCGACGAGCCGCCCTGCGCCAGGAACGGCATCGCCAGTCCGGTCAGCGGGATCAGGCCGGTCACCCCGCCCGCGATCACGAACACCTGGAGCGCCATGAGCGAGGCGAGCCCGGCCGCGAGCAGCCGGCCGAAGGGGTCGCGCACGGCGAGGCCGGCCCGGTAGCCGCGCTCGACGAACAGCGCGTACAGCAGGAAGACCGCGGACAGCCCGGCCAGACCCAGTTCCTCCCCGGCGGTGGCCAGGATGAAGTCCGACTTGACGGCGAAGCCGACGAGGATCGAGTGACCGAGGCCCAGCCCGGTGCCGGTCACCCCGCCCGCCGCGAAGGAGAACAGCGACTGGGCCACCTGGCCGGGCCCCTGACCGGCCTCGATGGACGCGAACGGGTGCAGCCACTCCCCGAACCGGCTGTGCACGTGCGGCTCCAGCGAGCCGACGGCGACCGCGCCGGCCGTCGCGAGGAGCACCCCGACCGCGATCCAGCCGATGCGGCCGGTGGCCACGTACAGCATGACGACGAACAACCCGAAGAACAGCAGCGAGGTGCCGAGGTCGCGTTCCAGAACCAGCACGCAGACGCTCAGCAGCCAGACCGTGACCACCGGCCCCAGCACCCGGCCGGTGGGCAGTTGCAGCCGCCACACCCGGCGGCCGCTGTACGCCAGCGCGCCGCGGTTGGCGGCCAGGTACGCGGCGAAGAACACCGCGAGCAGCACCTTCGCGAACTCGCCCGGCTGGATGGAGAGCTCGCCCACCCGGATCCAGATGCGGGCGCCGTTGACGGCGGGGAAGAGGATCGGCATCGTGAGCAGGGCGAGCGCGCTGGCGACACCGAGGTAGGCGTAGCGCTGGAGCCACCGGTGGTCGCGCAGCACCAGCACCACCAGGATGAACAGCCCCACGCCCAGCGTGGACCACACCAGTTGGGCGGGCGCGGCCTCGTCGCCCGGTGTCTCCAGGTCGAGCCGGTAGATCAGCACCAGGCCCAGCCCGTTGAGCAGTACGGCGATGGGCAGCAGCAGCGGGTCGGCGTACGGCGCGCGCAGGCGCACCGCGATGTGCGCGACCAGCGCGAGTACGCCGAGCCCGGCGCCGTATCCTGCGGCGCCGGGCGGGACGGCGCCGTTCCTCGCCAGGCCGACGGCGCAGTAGCCGCACACCGGCAGCAGGACGGCGAGGACGATGAGGAAGAGTTCGACGCCGCGGCGCCGGGGGAGGCGGTCGGCGGGCGCGGACGGGGCAGCCGCTGCCACGGTGGTTCCGGCCTGAGTCATGTCCGGAACCTACCCAAAAGGAGCGGTTTGTCCGCCCTGGGTGTCAGCACCAGCGCGGCGAGGGCCCGACGTTGGCGATGTGGCGCGCCGAGCCCCACGCCCAGATGCCGTCCGAGAGCAGGTACCACACGCGGTTGCCGTTCACCCGCGGGCCCAGCGTCTTGCAGTGGATCCACACGAGCCGGCCCGGCCGGGCCACCTGGAGCACCCGGCTGTCGCGGTCGGGGTGGGTGCGCAGGACGAGCCCGCCGCGGGCCGTGACGACGCCCCGGTAGGAGCGCGGGTGGCGGTGGCCGGGGGTGCCGCTGTCCTGTCCGGCCGTGCTCGGCCGGGGCGGCGTGCTGTGCTGGGCGGCCGCCGTCCGGTGACCGCTCCGGCCGCCGTCGTCGGCGGCGGCGGGTGCCACGGCGACCGTGGAGAGGAGGGCGCCGGTGGCGGCCGCCACGGCCAGTCGGGTGAGGGGGGAGAGCGGGGACATGCAGTACCTCCACCTGAGGCGGCGAAGCCCTTCGAGGACGGGCGAATCTGACTAACCGCCACATTAGGAGTGCCGCCTCCCGGAGGCCCGTCACACTGAGCCATCAGGGCGCAGCCGACTGAGAAGGCGTCACCCGGTGCTGGGCCGGGCTCGTCCTGGGACGGGTCACCTGGACGCGGTGTCAGCCGGTCCCGCGTCATCCCGGACGGTGCCGCCGGCCGCGTCCGGCCCCGAAGGCGCGGGCGGCTCCTGAGGAAGCGTCAATGTCGCCACCGCCCCGCCCTCCGGCGTGTTGGCGAACTCCAGCCGGGCGCCCAGCACCTCCGCCTGGCCCAGGGCGATGGTCAGCCCGAGCCCGTGCCCGGTCGCGCCGCCCTCCGTACGGAAGCGCTGGGGGCCGTGCGCCACGAGGTACTCCGGGTAGCCGTCGCCGTGGTCCCGCACGGTGACCACCGGCCCGTCCACGGTCAGCACCACCGGCGGCCGGCCGTGGCTGTGCGCGTTGGCCACGAGGTTGCCCAGCACCCGCTCCAGCCGCCGCCGGTCGGTCTCCACGTACACGTCCCGTACGACCCTGACTCGCGTGTCCGTCCCGGCGGCGGCCCCCGCCGCGCTCGCCGCCCGCACCGCTCGCTCGGCCACCGAGCCGAGGTACCCGGTGTCCAGGACCGGCAGCTCCCGCCCGGTGTCCAGCCGGGAGATCTCCAGCAGGTCCTCGGTGAGCGTGCGCAGTGCGGCCACCCGGTCGCGGACCAGTTCGGTGGGGCGGCCCGGCGGCAGCAGTTCGGCCGCCGCGTGCAGCCCGGTCAGCGGGGTGCGCAGCTCGTGCGCCACGTCCGCGGTGAACCGCTGCTCGGCCAGCAGTTTGCCCTGGAGCGACGACGCCATGGAGTCCAGCGCCGCGGCGACCGCGGCCACCTCGTCGTGCGGGCGGGACGCGTCCCGCGTCAGAGGGTCGTGCACGCGCGCGTCCAGGTCGCCCGCGCTGATCCGCCGGGCCACGCGCGCGGTGGCGTGCAGCCGCCGGGTCACCCGGGTCACCGCGAACGCGCCGACCAGCAGGGTCGCCCCGATCGCCAGCAACGACGACCACAGGATGGACTGGTCCAGCGCGTCGATGGTGCGGGCCTGCTGCGAGTAGTCGACCGCCACGGCCAGCGTCCGCCCCCGGTCGGCGGGCCCGGCCGCCCACATCGTGGGGCGCCCGTGGTGCATGTCGACCATCGTGCCGCGCTGTCCGCTCGCCGCCAGCCGCCGCAGTCGCTCCGGCAGTCCCTCGGGGTCGACGCCGGCGCCCGGCAGCAGCGTGTCGCCCGACTCGTACGCGGTCGTGGCGTCCTTCAGCCGGGACAGGGCGAGAGTGCGTGCCTGTCCCACGGTCTGGTCGGTCACCGAGACGTGCACGAGAACGCCGAGCAGCGCGGCGAGCGCGCAGCACATCACCGTGATGAAGGCCGCGGACTTCACCGCGAGCGTCCCGGCCCACCGGGGCAGCGCGACCCTCATCGCACGCCCGCGGAGGAGGAGGGGGCGGGGGAGGAGGGGACGGGTGAGGGAGCGGGGGAGGGCGCGCGGGTGGACGGGAGCGGGGAGGCGGCGAGGGGCGAGTGGGTACGCGCGTGCGTGGGCCGGTGCCGGCCGGTGCGCAGGAACTCGTCGCGCGAGAACACCATCGCCCGCTGCTCCGGGTCCCAGGACCACGTGGTGCGGTACTCGTACCCGGCGATCCCGGCCGGCGAGCGGATGATCACGGCCCGTCCGGCCAGTTCCACGCCGATCACCGCGTCGTCGTTGGCGAACACCTGCTGCAGCCGGTGCCCCTCGAAGGTGTAGACGCGCACCGCGGTCTGGTTGGTCGGGTACAGCCGGAAGCCCAGTGCCATGTCGTCGTGCCCGTCACCGGTGAGGTCCCGGTAGTACGCCCGCATGACGGGACACCGCGACGGGTCCTCCCCCCGGCCGCACTTGGCGAGCCGGTCGGCCGTGTCCTGGTACGGAGCCCTGGCGTTCGTGTAGGCGTCCGGATGCGCGGCCACCTCGGCCCGTACGACGGCCACCGGGTCGACCGCGTGGATGTCGTCGCCGGGAGCGGTGACGCCCTTGACCGTCTCGATCTGTATCTCGTCGTAGGGCCAGGCGGGGCTGGCCGCCGGGCGCAGCGAGGGCCACAGCCGGGCCGGGCTGACCGCGGTCGGCGTGGGTCCCGCGCCGCGCAGCCCGCCCGCGTCGCCGCAGGCAGCCGTCGTCGCCGTCAGCAGGGTGGCGAGGGCGGCGACCAGGGCGGAGCGTCTGCGGTACACGTTTCTCCGGTGGCTGGAGGAGAGCTGGGGAGAGGGAACGGCGCGGGTAACAGCCTCGTACACCCTATTCGTTTCGTATGGAAGTCCCTTTTGCTCACGGGCTTTCGTTTCCCCTGGGGGGCCGCGGGCGGCCGCCGGTCGGAGCGCATCTTCGGTGAAACGGTTACTCGGCCAGTTCCTCCAGCAGTCGTGCCGTCGACAGGCCCGTCCGCAGATAGTCGACGAACAGATCGTTGTGCAGCGCCCAGGGGGAGCGGCGGGCACGGATCAGCCGGATCGCCTCCTCGGCGGAGCGTCCCTGGCGGACCAGCGCGTGCGCGATCACCAGCCCCGAGCGGTTGTAACCGGAGTAGCAGCGCACGAGGACCCGGCGGTCCTGGTCCACCGCGTCACAGGCGGCCCGGGCCAGCCGCATCACCCCGGTGAGCTGCGTCCCGTCCAGCGGCCCGTCGGGTATCGGCCACACATGGTGCTCGACACCCGGGTCGGGCCCGTGTCCCGGCAGCCTGAGCAGGGTCTGCACAAGATCGAACTCATCGCGCACGACGGCGAGTTCCAGTTGCCCGGAGTGCGTCCTGAACTCGTGCCCGCCCATCCACAGGCCGGGCACGATCTCGCTCCACGGGCTGTCCGGAGCCGGTACGTCGGGCTGCTTCCTGCGGGTTCGCAACGGCGCCTCCCCAACTCCCCCTCCCCATCGGAGCCCGTCCTCGGGCTCCCGCCCGCCTGGCGGCGTCGGGCGTCCGACGGCAGGCTCTCTCAAGGTAGCCAAGTTCTTGCCCCGGGAGCACCCCGCCTGTTCCCATGGTCGTGGGGGTGATGGTGCATGAGCGGACACCGCGGACTGCGCGTCATACCGACCTGGCGCCACGGACAGGAACGGCTGTACGTCTGCCGGCCCGACGGCAGGAACATCGCCTGGTACGACCGTGAGGCCGCCCGGGTCAACCTCCTCAGCGAGGGTGAGCAGGAGGACGTGCTCCAGGCCCTGGGCCCCTTCCTCACCGGCCCGGTGGCGGTGGGCCCGCCCCCTGTGCCCACCCCCGCCGAACTCGCCCGTCTGAGTCTGCACCCGGACGACGACCTGGCCCCCAACCGCCCCGGCGAGGCGCTGCTGATCGCGCTGGACCGCGAGCCCGCCCCCGCTCACCGCATCCGCCCGGACCCGCGCCGCCGCGCCCTGACCGCCGAGCAGACGGTGGGCGAGGCCCTGGACCACCTCGACGGCGCCGGCTGGCACGCCCTCCACTCCGTCCCGCTGCCCGGCGGCGACCGCATCCACCACCTGGTCATCGGCCCCGGCGGCCTCTTCGCCGTCCACGCCCTGTACGCCCGCAAGCAGCGCGTCCGCATCGACGACCCGATGGTCGCCCTCGGCCGGCACGACCCCGCCCCCCTCCTGCGCGACCTCCGCGGCCGGGCCGACCGGGCCTCCTACGCCCTGACGGCCGAGGTGCGCCCCCTCCTGGTCCTGACGGACCCGGCCGCCCTCCGCGTCACCGCCCGGCCCAGGGGCGTACGCGTCCTGGAACCCGCCGACCTGGGGAACCTGACCCGCCTGGGCGCCCTGCTGAAACCGGCGGACGTGGAAGCACTCCACGCGATGGCGAGGGACCGCAGGACGTGGGAGCGGGTGTGACCCGGCGGCCGGGCCGAGCGGGTGTGACCCGGCGGCCGGGCCGAGCGGGTGTGACCGGATGACCTGGTTCCCCCGAGCGGTGTGACCGGACGGCCGGGTGCCGCCCGAGTGGTGTGACCGGACGGCCGGGTGCCGCCCGAGTGGTGTGGCCGGAGGGCCGGGTGCCGCCCGAGTGTTGTGACCGGACGGCCGGGTGCCGCCCCAGCGGGTGTGACCAGACGGCCGGGTGCCGCCCGAGTGGTGTGACCGGACGGCGGTTTCGTCTCACGGCAGCGCGGCCGCGCGCCCAGGGTCCAGCAGGGGGGCCAGCAGGTCACCGTGGTCCCGCAGACGGGGCACGATGTCGCGCGCCCGGAACTCCAGCCGCCCCGGCGCCCGGCACTCCGCCACCTCCTCCCACGTGACCGGCGCCGAGACCGCCGGCTCCCGGCGGGCCCGCAGCGTGTAGGGCGCCGCCGTGGTCTTCCGCGCCGCGTTCTGACTCCAGTCGACGAACACCTTCCCCGGGCGCAGACTCCGCGTCATCCGGTGCAGCACCAGATCGGGCATGGCACGCTCCGCCTCCACGGCGAGCCCCTTCGCGTACTCGGACGTCCGCGCGCTCGAAGCCCCCCGTACCGCGGCCAGCAGATGCAGCCCCTTCGATCCGGACGTCTTCGCGTGCGCCTCGATCCCGTCCTCGGCCAGCCGCTCCCGCAGCCACAACGCCACCCGGCAGCAGTCCACGACACTCGCCGGCGCCCCGGGGTCCAGGTCGAACACCAGCCGGTCGGCCTCCTCGGGTGCCTCGGCCAGCCACTGCGGGGTGTGGAACTCGGTCACCAGGTTGGCCGCCCACATCAGACTCGGCAGATCCTGCACGAGGACCATCCGGGCCGCCCCCGCCGATCTCGGCACCTCGGCCGTCGTCACCCACTCGGGCGTACCCGGCGGCACGTTCTTGGCGAAGAACACCTGCCCGTCCGGCCCGTCCGGGTACCGCAGGAAGGACACCGGCCGGTCCCGCAGATGGGGCAGCAGCGCGTCGGCGACCGTCGCGTAGTAGTGCAGCACCTCCCCCTTGGTGAACCCGCTCGCGGGATACAGCACCTTGTCCAGGTTGCTGAGCGCGAGCCGTCGCCCCTCCACCTCCGTGATCGGCGCCATACGATAAGAAAACCATGGAAACTGCTTGAATCATGAGAAACAGACCAGGCGGAACAGGCAGCTCAGACAGGTCACGCAGTTCGTACTGATCCATCCGGAAGGTTCTGCACGTGCGATCCATTTGGAACGGCGCCATCTCGTTCGGCCTGGTCAGCATCCCGATCAAGCTCGTGAACGCGACCGAGAGCCACACCATCTCCTTCCGTCAGATCCACACCGAGGACGGCGGCCGCATCCGCTACCGCAAGGTGTGCGAACTGGAGGATCGCGAGGTCACCCAGGCGGAGATCGGCAAGGCCTACGAGGACGCGGACGGCAGCATCATCCCGATCACCGACGAGGACCTGGCCCACCTGCCGCTGCCCACCGCGAAGACGATCGACATCGTGGCCTTCGTCCCGGCCGAACGGATCGACCCCCTCCAGATGGAGAACGCGTACTACCTGGCCGCGAGCGGCGCCCCCGCCGCCAAGCCGTACACCCTGCTGCGCGAGGCCCTCAAGCGCAGCCAGAAGGTGGCGATCGCGAAGTTCGCCCTGCGCGGCCGCGAGCGCCTGGGCATGCTCCGCGTGGTCGACGACGTCATCGCCATGCACGGCCTGCTCTGGCCCGACGAGATCCGCGCCCCCCAGGGCGTGGCCCCGGACGTCGACGTCACCGTCCGCGACAAGGAACTGGACCTCGCCGACGCCCTCATGGACACCCTGGGCGAGGTCGACATCCAGGACCTCCACGACGAGTACCGCGAGGCGCTGGAGGAGGTCATCGCCGCCAAGGCCGCGGGCGAGGCGCCCCCCGAGGCCCCCGAGCCCGCCCCCGGCGGGAAGGTCCTCGACCTGATGGCCGCCCTGGAGAAGAGCGTGCGTGCGGCCAAGCGGTCCAGGGGCGAGGAAGTGGAGGAGGAGGCGGCCGGGGAGCCGGCGGAGGAGGCCGAGGAGGCCGAGGTCAGGCATCTCCCGCGTGGCAAGCGGGCCGGCGCCGCGGCCAAGAGGACCACCGCCGGGAAGCCGGCTCCCGCGGCGAAGAAGACCGCGGCGAAGAAGACGACGGCCGCCGCGAAGAAGTCCACGTCCAAGGCGGCGCAGTCGTCGCGGTCCGCGAAGAAGACCGCGTCGACCGCCAAGAGCACGGCGAAGAAGACCCCGGCGAAGAAGACGGCCTCCCGCAAGCGCACCGCGTGAGGACGGGCCTTGCCCGGCTCCCGCCGCACGAGGCCCGTCCCGTCACCGTGAGTTGGGCGGAGTGTCCGGTGGTGGTGTGCGGCAGGTCACGCCCGCCGCCAGGATGACGGTGTGTGACGCGCGGCACGTCGACCGGCGGTGCCCGGCCCGCGCGGCGGGCGAAAAAGCGCGCGAACCCCGAACCCCCGCCGGGTTATGTTGCTGCTGCTCGAAGGGGGAGATGTGACGAAGCTCAACCAGATCATCGCCGTGGAGAAGGGCGTCAAGAGCAAGTCGCTCCAGGACGTCAACGCGGCTCACCACAAGGTGCAGAAGCCCGCTCTGCTCGCCGGAATCTCGCGCACGTACCAGCCGAAGGACGAGGAGGGCGAGCAGCTGCCGCCCGAGTCGACGCGGGTGCAGGTCAAGGCCGAGGAGATCCTGCGCGAGATGTCGGGGTCGCTGACGCGCCTGTTCGACGTGACCGCGACGAAGGACTGGGCCAACCGCACGGCTTGCGCGGACGTCACGGTCGACGGCCGGACGATCCTCGCCGAAGTCCCCGTCTCCTACCTGCTGTTCCTGGAGAAGCAGCTCACGGACCTGCACTCCTTCGTCAAGAAGCTCCCCGTCCTGGACGCGGCCGAGTCGTGGTCGCTGGACCCGTCGACGGACTGGTGGAAGACGGACCCGGTGCGCACGATCCGCACGAAGAAGGTCCCGCGCAACCACGTCAAGGCGGAGGCGACCGAAAAGCACCCGGCCCAGGTCGAGGTGTACTACGAGGACGTGCCGATCGGTTACTGGACCACGGTGAAGTTCTCCGGAGCCTTCCCCGCGCGGCGGGTGAACGAACTGCTGGAGCGGGTGGAGAAGCTCCAGCAGGCGGTGAAGTTCGCCCGCGAGGAGGCCAATGGCGCCGAGGTCGCCGACCGGCGGGTCGGCGACGCGGTGTTCGGCTACCTGTTCGGCTGAGGCCGGACCAGGGCAGCCCCCTGATCGCCCCCGCGTGCGAG
This sequence comes from Streptomyces sp. NPDC091412, assembly GCF_044756885.1. Classification (NCBI taxonomy): domain Bacteria; kingdom Bacillati; phylum Actinomycetota; class Actinomycetes; order Kitasatosporales; family Streptomycetaceae; genus Streptomyces; species Streptomyces sp. NPDC091412. The sequence continues at coordinate 523,958 of NZ_JBIVTV010000002.1, forward strand.
CGCGGGGGTGCGCGAGCGGCGCGGGCCGGATTGAGGACCGGTTCGCGCCCTGGGCGCAAGCTGAAACTGAGGCTCAGCCTGAATCAGCCGGTTTCCTCCGGGAAGCCGCGATCAATCTCAGACTCTCGCTCCAGCTTCAGCATTCGCCACCGATCGCCGGACGACCGAGTACGGACGACCGCCGCCGGATGCGAGTTCGACTCTCGCCTGCACCTCTCACACGGTGCGGTAGTTCAAAGGAAGAACACGACGGCCTGACGACTGATCCGCACTCTTGAGCACCACCGGCGTGCGAACTGGGTGGCATCCCCAGGGGCCCGGGAGCTGGATACGACTCCCGGGCCCCGCCACGCTCGCGCCCGGAACCATCGCCGGACCTGTCACAAGCACCACGAAGACCACGAGCAGCGTCATGCCGCGGCCCGCCGGAAATCGGCCGCACAGCGCGCGCCGACGGCGAGCAGCACACCGGACAGCGCGAGGGACAGGCTCGCCCAGTTCATCCAGCCGTAGTCGGGGTTGCTCGGATAGAAGGTGCCGTCGTCGAGGAAGCAGTCGAAACGCAGCGGCAGATAGGAGGACTGATGGTGGGTGAGGTGCCGGCGGACCTCGCTGCCGAAACCGTCGCGACAGGCCGGAGCCGGTATCGAGTCCGCGCCGTCGCCGAACTCGTGCTCGGACACCGCGACGGCGAAGAACCCCAGTGAATAGACGGCCGCGGCCGCGAGGCCGGCCGCCAGCGCGGCGCGGCGCATCAGGTGCACCGGCCACGGCAGGGGCCGCCCCGGCAGCGCCACCACGAGCGTCCCGGCCAGCGCGATCAGCGCACCGACGGCACAGATGAGGAAGACGGCGATACCCACGAGCAGCATGCCCTGCACCTCCTTGCACGAGGGGCGCCGCACCTGTCCGACGACGCGCGACACGTACCCGACGACGTGTTCCGACCACCCCACCAGGCCCTGGATCACTCCGGCTGTGAGGCGGGCCACTCCGCCCGTCACAGCAGTGTCACAGCAGGGCGTCAACCGGCCTGTGAGATGGATCAGTTGGGGCAATCACGCCCTCGCCAAAGGGAGTTGACGTGACGATGGCGGATCCCGACGCCACCTTGCTCGTGGCCCTCGACGAGGCGGTCGCCGCTCTCAGGGCTCCTCTGGAGGAGTCGGACCGCGCGCAGGGCTGGACCGACGATCTCCGGCGAGAGGTGCAGGCGGAGATCTCGATCAATCGCTCGGCGCTGCGCCGCCACGGACTGTTCATGGTGTGGTATTTGCGCCCCCGCCTCGATGCGTGGATGGACTACGAGGGTGTGCGACCCGGACGCCTCCGGAGCCTGGTGCTGGACGTGCAGCGCCGGTTCGTGGAGGCCCGGAGCACGTCGTAGGAACGCGCTCAGGAGAGGGGCCTAGGCGGCCTTCTGCGAGGCGGCGGCGTCGGGGCGCAGGTCGTCGAGGGTGAGCGGGTGTGCCGGCGGCTCGGTCAGGACGAGGTGGCGGGCGGTGCGCAGGTCGGCGCCGACGTGGAGCAGCTCGCCCGCTTCCAGCAGGCGCCAGCCGGGGTGGTCGTCCATGCGCTCGCTGGCGACGACGACGGCCGGATGCCCGGCCAGGGCCTCGGAGTGGACGCGCATCCGCCCGTGACTGCCGCTGTGGTCGAGGTGCCGGGTGCCGTACTGACCGCCCGCCGCGCGTTCGAGGACGTACAACTCGTGGGTGCCGGGGTAACGCAGCGCCCACAGCTGGTCGGGGGTGACGAGGACCAGGTTGAGGGCGTAGAGGGGCAGGTGCTCGGCGATCCAGCGCGCGGCCCGCGCGATGCCGGTGGTGACGTCGTCGCCGTGCGCGCGGGTCTCCCGGGTGACGAGAGCGAAGAACCGCTCCGAGTCGGTGTCGCCCCTGACCAGTGACCGGTCCTCGCCCAGGTGGTCGTCGAGCGCGTCGAGGCCCTCGACGACACCGTTGTGCGCGAACAGCCGACCTTCCTGTTCGAAGGGGTGCGTGTTGCGGGCGTCCAGGCTGCCGGTCGAGGCGAACCGCACATGGGCGAGGAAGGTGGTGGACTCCACCTGCCGGGCGTCCTCGGCGAACGCGCGGTCCCGGTAGGCGGCGATCGGCGCCTTGTCGACCCGCGGGGTGCCGTCCGCGTCGAAGTACCCCAGCCCGGTGCCGTCCGGATCGCGGTGACTCTGCCGGCTGAGACTGTCAGGGGCCTCCAGGAGCCAGAAGGTGGCGTGGGTGCGTCGCGGCGCGCTGCTGAGTCCGAACAGACGGCACATCGGGTTCCTCCGCGGATTGTCGGACGGCCCAGGCCGGTAAAGGTCCGAGACCGGTGACCGGTGACTGGTGACCGGCGGCCGCTCCGGCCGAAACCTTCTCCGTGTTCCCCGCCGCCAGGCCGTGAACCGGGTCGTCCGGCCAACGCCCCGTCCGGCTTCATCCGCAGCGTCGACGACGCCGTGCACCGCTTCCACCGGACCGTGGTGGTCCATCTGGACAGCCCGGCACCCCGCCGGGCAGCGTCCGGGGAGGGAGCGGCGAGAGGCTGAGAGCCGGAGGTCACCTCGGTGGCGGATCGTTCGGCCCTGGCTGCTCGCCGTGCGCGGGGTTCTCGCCCATCGCCATGAGCTGGAGCCGCAGAGCCAGCCGCAGGCGGGGTGAGGAGAGGTCGAGCGGGACCGCCTCTTCGAGCTTGCGCAGCCGGTAGCGCAACGTATTGGGATGGACCCGCAGGTGCCGTGCGGCGCTCTGCGGGTCGCCGAAGTGGTCGAGCCAGGCCGCGAGGGTGGTGAGGTACGGAGTGCCGTGCTCCTCGTCGTGTGCGCGCAGCGCGGCGAGCGGCCCGCCGAGCCGCCACGTGTCGGTCCCGACGGCGGCCCTGGCGCGCTCCACGACGACGGCGTCCCAGGCGTCCTCCATCAGCACGATCCCCCTCCCTCGGGCGAGAGGGGCGAGGGGGAGCCGTCCGGCGCCGAACAGCCGGTGGAGTTCCACGGCTTCGGCCGTGGAGCGCGGCAGCTCGTCGGGGGAGCGGGCGGGGCAGCCCGCCACGGCGTACAGGCCGGGGTCGTGCGCGCGTGTTTCGGTGAGCACGTGACGGAGCCAGTCGACGGTGCCGGCGTCGGCCCGAGCACCGGGCGCGCCCCGCCGCCCGCCCCGCCCCCGGTCGGTGACCACGCCGAACAGCAGCCCGTCGAGGTCGGCGAGCAGCGGCTGGTGCCAGCCGAACCGGTGCGCGACCGACTCCCACAGGTCCAGCTGCCTGCGGACGTCCTCCGTCCCGCCGGGCGACGACCCGAAGGCCACCACCCGCCAGGGGCCGGCCGGCAGCGCGGCGGGCGCTCCCGGTCCTTGGTCCGGGACGGCGCCTTCGCGCAGGGCGGCCCGCAGCTGCCCGGCCGACACCCGCCGTGCGATGCCGGCCTCGGCGCGCAGCCGCAGCAGATGCAGGGCCAGGACGGAGGCCACGTCGCCGAGCTCGCGGATGCGTTCCGGGGGAACCGGCGACTTGACCACGGCCCAGATCGAGCCGAGCCACTCGCCGCCGGCCCGCACGGGGATGATCAGCCGGGGCAGGATGCCGTCGGGACCGGCGGGGGTCCAGATCGGGTCGCTGGAGCGTGCCAGCCGGCGGAAGACGCCGCTCGCCCGGAAGTGCGTCAGGGTTTCCGCGGGGACGCGCCGCCCCACGATGGTGGAGACCCGTGCCGGGTCGGTGCTGTCCTGCCGCGAGGAGTAGGCGAGGACGCGGGACTGCGCGTCCTCCACCGTCACGGGTGCGTCGATGATCTCGGCCGCCGCGTCGGCCAGGGCGAACAGGTCGCTGTGCGGACCGGGCGTGCCGAGCGCGCCGGTGGCGGGCGCGGAGGCCCGGTCGATGACACCGCGCAGCAGCCAGACGACGTGTGCCCACGAGGTGTGCGGTCGCAGTTCCACCAGTGCGGGGCCCGCCAGTCTCCGGGCCGCGCGGGCCACCTGCTGGTCGCGCGCGGCGGGGCGCTTGAGCACGAGGCCCGCGGCTCCTGCCGCGGCGGTCCGTTCCAGCAGGGCGAGGGCTCCGGACCGGTCGGTCACCCCCACCCCCAGGACGAGTTCGCCCGGCTGGCCCGCGGTGTCACCGGGCTCGGCCAGGGCGACGTCGTGCACCTCGGCGTTCCCGGCCGGGACGACCGTACGCAGAAGCCCGGCCCCCAGGGAATCCACGAGGTCGGACACGGTGATCACGGCCGGCACCCCGCAGCGCGGCATCGGGGACTGCTCATGAGCCCCATTGTGTCCCACGCGGATAGTGCTCACCGCATCATCGGCACCACCCTCATTGTCCGCCGGCCACAAAGACAACGGAGCCCACCGGCATCACCATCGGAGGCGTCCGGAGGCGCCACCACCCCGGACACCGCTCCGGATGAAGAGGTTCCGCATGGCCGCCCGCCCTCCCTCGCCCGCGCCCTCCGCCCCCAGCCGTGTCGCCGTCGTCGGCGCGGGCATGGTCGGACTGTCCACCGCCTGGTTCCTCCAGGAGCGGGGCGTCGACGTCACCGTGTACGACCGCGAGGGGGTCGCCGCCGGATCGTCCTGGGGCAACGCCGGATGGCTCACCCCCGGCCTGGCGACGCCGCTGCCCGAGCCGGCGGTCCTCACCTACGGGGTGCGCGCGGTACTCAGCCCGTCCTCCCCGGTCTACGTCCCGCCGAGCGCCGACCCGAAGCTGCTCAGGTTCCTGACGGGGTTCGCCCGCAACAGCACCGCGTCCCAGTGGCTGCGGTCGATGCGTGCCCTCGTACCCATCAACAGCCTGGCGCTGCCGAGCTTCGACACGCTGGCCGAGGGCGGTGTCGAGGCGCGGACGCCGGAGGCCAAGTCCTTCATCGCCGCCTACCGCACGGCCGCGGAGCGCAAGGTCCTGCTGGAGGAGCTGGAGCAGATCCACTCCGCGGGCCAGACCATGGAGTTCGACGTCCTCGACGGGAACGAGGCCCGGGGGGTCGAGCCGTCCCTGTCGGACGAGATCGGCGCGGCGATCCGGCTGCACGGTCAGCGCTACATCGACCCGGGACACTACGTGCACGCCTTGGCCGACGCGGTCCGTGCCCGGGGCGGGGTGATCCACGAGGGCACGGAGGTGACCGAGGTGCGGGACGAGACGGCCGGTGTCACGGTCGTCGGCGGCGGCGGAGACGGCGAGCGCTTCGACGCGGTGGTCCTGGCCACGGGCGCCTGGCTCGGCCGCCTCGCCCGGAAGTTCGGCGTGCGCTCCCTCGTGCAGGCCGGCCGCGGCTACAGCTTCAGCGTCCCGGTCGAGCACGTGCCGTCCGGTCCCGTCTACTTCCCCGCCCAGCGCGTCGCCTGCACGCCCCTCGGCGACCGTCTGCGGGTCGCCGGAATGATGGAGTTCCGCAAGCCGGAGGCGCCCCTGGACACCCGCCGCGTCCACGCCATCGCCGAGGCCGCACGCCCGCTGCTGCGCGGCGCCGACCTGGACGCCCGCCGGGACGAGTGGGTCGGCTCCCGCCCGTGCACCACCGACGGCCTGCCCCTGATCGGTGCCACTCGCTCCCCCCGGGTCTTCGCCGCGGGCGGCCACGGGATGTGGGGCATCACCCTCGGCCCGGCCACCGGACGGCTCCTCGCCGAGGCGATCGTCACCGGCGAACGCCCCGCGCACCTGGCCCCGTTCGACCCGCTGCGCTGACGCCCGCGCCGCTGTTTCAGCGCCCGCGCCGCTGTTTCAGCGCCCGCGCCGGTGTTTCAGCGCCCGCGCCGGTGTTTCAGCGCCCGCGCCGCTGTCTCAGCGACGTACCGCGCGGGCCTCCGTGCCGATCACCGGGGCCAGGTACCGGGCCAGGGCCGCCTTCACCTCGACCGTGTAGGCGGCCCTTTCGGGCTCCTGGGGCTGCGTCGCCAGGCAGAGCCCCGCCCGGAAGACGGCGAAGGCCGTGGTCGCGACGCGCACACATGCGTCGTGGGGCAGGCCGGGGGCGCGGAGCGCGACGGTCTCCTCGACCTGCCGTTGCAGGATCGCGTGGAGGACCTCCTTGTCCGACGCGATCTCTCCCGGCGCGTCGGGGCCGTGGATCAGGGCGAGGAACGCCGGATTCCTGAGGTTGAACTCGATGAGCGGATCGAGGATCGCGTCCAGCATCCCGTCCAGCGGCAGGGACACGTTGGCGTCGGTGAAGACCTGGCCGTGTGCCTCCAGCACCGCGCTGGTGCTGCTCGGGGAGCGGATCAACGCCTGGGACCTCCGACGCGCCCTGCGACGCCACCGCCCGGGGAGCGGCGGCACGAAGGACGGGTGGGCCAGGGCCGCACGGCTGGTGATGCGGCGGGCCCCGGTCTTCGCGATCGCCGCGACCGCCGGGCTGGTCCTCCTCGGTCTGCCGTTCCTGAGCGTGAAGTTCGGCAACGCCGATGACCGGCAGCTGCCCGCGAGCGCCGAGTCCCGTACCGTCCAGCAGCACATCATGGACGCGATGGTGGTCCGCAGCCTGCTCGTTCCCGCGGTGACGCGGCTGACCGGCCGGGCCGTCTGGTGGGTGCCCGGGCCGCTGCGCAGGCTGCACGCACGGATCGGCCTGAGCGAGGAGGGAACATCCGGCGGTGTCCCGGCCGCCGAGCACCCGAGGACGGTCGTCCCCTCCGGGGCGGAGTAGCCCTCGGCGGACGACCCCGTGCCGCTTCCCGCGCACATGTTCTCCCCCTCCCCGCGCACCCCCGCCGCCGGGAATACTGGAAGTCCCTGGTGACGCGGACACGGATCCGCAGGGGGAGGGGAGCGTGCCATGGGCAGGGCGAATCAGGAACGGGCAGGGGCGCGGCCCGGGCCGATGGGTGCGGAGCAGATGATCGCGGAGGCGCGGAAGGCGTTCTTCACGATGTTCGGGTTCCTCGCGGTGGTCTGGCTGGTGCAACTGGCCAACTACACCGACGGTTACGCCCTCTCACGGCAGTTCGGGGTGGCGTCCGGCGACCTCGGCACGCTGCCCGACATCCTCACCGCGCCTTTCCTGCACTGGAGTTGGGAGCACATCGAAAGCAACTCCGGCCCGCTGTTCATCTTCGGCTTCCTCGCCGCCTACCGGGGCGTGGCCCGCTTCCTGGGACTGAGCCTGCTCGTCGCGGTGACGAGCGGACTCACCGTCTGGTTCTTCGAACGGGGCGGCGTGGAGACCGTGGGCGCCAGCGGCCTGATCTTCGGCTACTTCGGCTACGTCGTGGTCCGCGGCCTCTTCGACCGGCACCTGATCGACACGCTGATCGGCATCGTCATGGCGGCCTCCTTCGCCTACATGCTCACCGTCGCCGTTCCCGGGACACCGGGGGTGAGTTGGCTCGGACACCTCGGAGGCCTGATCGGTGGCCTGGCCGGGGCCTGGCTCTTCCGGGACCGGCGCGCACGGCCCACCGGAGCCGGCCGCCCCGACGGCGGCACCGGGACACCAACCACCCGCGGCGACCTCCCGGTGCGAGCCGACAACCCGCGAGCCGACCTGCACAAGGAACTGGGCGACCTGGGGCTCCTCTAGCGCTGTGGTCGGAAAGGTGTGCCGGGAAGCCCGCGGCGTCCGGTGCTGGGGGCACCTCCCACGCCCTTCAGGCGGTGGGGGAGCCTCGCGAGGCGGAGCATTGCCCGCGTACTGGATGTACTCGGGTGATGCGACAACGCGGCGTGGGGGTACCCCCGGCCGAAGGCTGGGGGAGTGCCGTGCCGGGCGTCGCGAGCCGGTGAACCTTTCCGGTCACCGCACTAGCTCTTCGCCAGGCCGCCGGCGATGGCTGCGAGCAGTGCGTCGCCGTGGTCTGCGGAGCTGTCCGTGGCCCAGCAGACGTAGCCGTCGGGACGGATGAGCAGGGCGGCGGCGCCCAGATCGTCGGCGCATGAGGCGCGGACGAGGTCGACTCGTGGCGGGAGCCGGAGGCCTGCAGGGACGGCTCCGGCCAGGTCGAGCAGGACGGCGTGCCCCGACGCGCACAGCGCCGACAGCCGGGTGGGGCCCGCTTCGGTGACCAGGTCGGCATCCGGCACACGCTGTCCGGTGAGCGGATGATCGCCGGACAGCGGGTAGCGCAGCGAGAGGCCGGACATCAGCCCCGCGAGGTGACGGTTGGTGTCGGGCAGGCGCAGCAGGTCGACGAAGATGTCGCGCAGGGCGGCCACGTCCTCGCTCGGCTTCGGATCCGCCAGGACGCGCTGCGCCGACGTGTGGTGCAGGACCTGGGCTCCGACGGGGTGCCGTTCGGTGTGGTAGCTGTCCAGGAGGCCGCTCGGTGCCCGGCCCTGGACGGTCGCGGCCAGTTTCCAGCCGAGGTTGAACGCGTCCTGGACACCGAGGTTGAGACCCTGACCGCCGAGCGGCGGGTGGATGTGCGCCGCGTCGCCCGCGAACAGGACGCGCCCCGACCGGTACTGCTCCAGTTGCCGGGTGGCGTCGCTGAACCGCGAGGAGTTGTCCACGGCGCCGAGGACGGTCTCCTGCCCGTACACGGCCTGGAGCGCGGTGGCGATCGCCTCGTGGGTGACGGGGGTGTCGCCGTCGACGTCCGCGTCGGCGCTCGACTGGTTCGTGCGCCCGAAGGTCAACCCGTACCGGTCGCCGCCGAGAGGGACCAGCATGGCCCAGTAACCCCCCGCGCTTCGGGTCATGGTGCTGATATGCCCGATCTGCCGCGGCACCAGCGACGACACGGCGGACAGACGGATGTCGGCCAGCACCGCCTGGTGGGTCCCGGGCCTACCGGGAAACGGCAGTCCCAGCAGTTTTCGCACCGTACTGTGCCCGCCGTCGCACGCCGCCAGGTAGCGTGCCCGCACCCGCAGACCGTCCGCCGTCACCACCACCCCGTCGTCGCCCGGCTCGACCCCTGAGACGGCGGTGCCGCGCAGAACCCGCGCACCGGCAGCGAGCGCCCGCTCTTCGAGGACCTCCTCGACCTCCCACTGGGGAACCGCGAGCGGAAAAGGGTGCCTGGTCTGCCAGGGGGTGCAGTCCAGGGGCACGGGCAGGGCGGCGAAGTGCCCGCCGACCGGCTCACGGGACGCGGCCCTGTGCAGCAACGGTTCCAGCAGCCCGCGCGACTCCAGCAACTCGGCGGTACGGGGCTGGATCCCGCCGCCCTTGATGTGCTCGCCACGCCGGAGCAGCTTCTCCAGGACCAGGGTCTCGACCCCCGCCAGCGTCAGTTCGCACGCCAGCGTCAGCCCGGTCGGACCGGCGCCCACGACGACGACCTCGGTCTCGGTCTCGATCTCGGTCTCGATCTCGTCCAACACTCTTGTTCCTCCCATTCCTTCCCTCGGAGTAAATGTATACCAGGTGCAGAAATATCCTCGGGGGAGTGAGCGGCTAGGATGGGCGCCGTGGACGGCAAGCCAGGACTACGCGAACGGAAGAAGCAACGGACCCGCGCGGCGATCTCCGACGCGGCGATCGCGCTGTTCCTCGAACACGGCTTCAACCAGGTCTCGGTGGCTCAGGTGGCCGAGGCGGCCGAGGTCTCCAAACGCACGCTCTTCGCCTACTTCCCCACCAAGGAAGACCTCGTGGTGCACCGCCTCGCCGACCACGAGACCGAGGCCGCACGCGTCGTACGGGCCCGCCCACCCCGCACCGCCCCGCTGACCGCACTGCGCGAGCACTTCCTCAAGGGGCTGCACGACCGGGACCCGATCACCGGACTCAACGACCATCCCCAGGTCCTGCGCGTCACCCGCATGATCCTGGACGCGCCCTCACTGGTGGCCCGGATGGATCAGTTCCACACCGGCGCCGAACGCGCACTGGCCCGGGCGCTGGAGGAAACGGCGGACACCCCCGAACTCTCGGCGAGGTTGGCCGCCACCCAGATCGTCGCGGTCCAGGGCCTGCTGGCTCAGGACAATGCCTCCCGCCTGGCCCACGGAGAACCGGCCGACGCGCGCCACGCGGGCGCGATGGCGGACGCGGAACAGGCGTTCGCGCTGCTGGAGAACGGATTGCGGCGACTCTGGGACCAGTGACCCTGTGGAAGCGCGGGGGTTACGACTGGTCGCGTCGTGTTCCCGTCCGCCCACGGATCGGGTGACGGATCGGGTGACGACTCGGGTGACACGGATCCGGCTACCGTCCGCGGACCGCCCCGGCTAGGGTCGGAATTACGGCACCGCGTGCCGGACATCGGTTTGGTGGGGCACGGAGGCGCCGGCGAGAGGTGCCGCAGGGAGGCACACCATGAACGTGGAGCTGAACCACACCATCGTCCACGCCCGGAACAAGCAGGAGTCCGCCGAGTTCCTCGCGGGCATCCTGGGCCTGGAGGTCGGCGCGCCCTGGGGCCCGTTCGTTCCCGTCGCCACCGGCAACGGCGTCACCCTCGACTACATGGCCGACCCGGAGGGACCGATCGCCTCCCAGCACTACGCCTTCCTCGTCTCCGACGAGGACTTCGACGCGGCGTTCGACCGAATCCTGCAGGCCCACGTGACGTACTACGCCGACCCGCACCTGGAACACCCCGGCGAGATCAACCACCGCGACGGCGGCCGCGGCCTGTACTTCCAGGACCCGGTGGGCCACGCGATGGAGATCCTCACCCGCCCGTACGGCAGCGGCGACTGAGCGCGACCGCCGGGGTGGACATCTCCGAGGAAGGCGACGCGCTCGACGCCCACTTCGGGCTGCCGCACTCCCCGGAGCTCTACGAGCGGGACGGCAGTGCGGCAGGGACGCCGCCGGGAGGTTCGTCGGGGCTCCCGACGTACATGTGAAGTTCGCCGTATGAACCAGAACCGGCAACGAAGCCCTTCTCGGAGATCGTCACGGTGTGCCCCGCCCCGTCAAGTCGAGCACCGGTACGGCGGCCCGTTCCCCTGCCGAGCCGCTGCCATGAGCCCACCGTCGCGAGGGACGAACCACTCCCGAGACCTGCCACCGCCGTCTCCACCGACCGCCCTGGCGGGACGGACCGGGCCAGGACTCCGTGGTGGGACAACACCCGGTTCCTCTCCGCCACGTTGATCGTGATTCTGCACACCGTCGGCAGCATCATGGCGCGAGCACTGGCCGGGCAACGGGTGCGTCGTGTACGTCGTCCAACTGCCGTGGACCCTGTGGTTCCTGATGTCCCTCTTCCTAGGAGGTGTACAGCGACTGCAACCTGGTCACCCGGCCCTTCCCGTCGAAGCTGAGGTCGTACCCCAGCCTCGAGCGGGAGGAGCTCGGCTCGGCCATCAGCCGGTTGACGAACTCGGCCTGGGAGTAGGGGTGGGCGAGGGAGTTGTCGCCCAGCGGGACCGAGAGCAGTACCCGGGCGTCTGTGGCCATGAGCACCGTGGTGTAGGGCCCTTCACCGGGGATGATCAGCCACGCCTCGTGCGGGCCCGTGACGGCCACCTTCCGGGCCGTCCGCACGGACAGATAGGTCCGTCCGCCGCTGATCCAGCCCTCGCGTATCTGCATGAACTGCTTGGTACCGGCCCAGCGCGTGGTGCCGGCCGGGGCGGTGCCGTCGCCGGGCGCGGCGGGCGCGGTCGTCGCGGTGGGCGGGGTCGTCGCAGTAGCCGGGACCGTCGCGGTGGGCGGGGTCGTCGCGGTGGCCTGTCCGGACGCCGGCGCTGAAGCCGTCACCGGTGTTGCCGGGGCAGGGGCGTCCGCCTGCCCTTCGCCTCCCTTGCCGGTGCATGCGGTCAGGGCAAGAGCGGTCAAGACGAGAGCGGTCAGGGAAAGGGCGCCGGTTCGGCGGCGAGAAGTGAGCACGGCAAGGTCCCATCGGATCAGATGCAGTCGGGATACATGAGCTCTACGCCCTGGCCCGCCTCCGGGTTGCACTTCGATGCCGTGAATGCGGCGGCGGCCTCAGTCGGTCTCCCGCAAGGACTGCACCCGGCCCTCGCTGTCGTAGTCGATCGCGAACATCCACCGCGGCCCGGCAGCCAGCCGGCTCACCAACTGGTCCAGCTGCATATCCGCGGGGGACCCGCCGGAGAGCCGCCGTGCCTCCACCAGCGTCCACCGCGGCAGGGTCAGCGTGTGCACCACACCCGTGGGCACCGCGGTCCCCCGGACGGTACGGAGCTGCTCGACGGTGACCCGCACCATGTCGCCCTGCGCCACCGCGCCGTACACGTAGCCCAGTTCACTGGCGTACTCCTCGCCCTGTGCGGGCGACGGCGGCACGAAGCCCGAAACGGTCGGCGCCGGCGCGCTCGCGGCCGGCTCCGGCACCCGGGCGGCTCGGACCAGCGACAGACCGCCCACCACCACAGCGGCGGCCAGCAGCGCGCCGCCGAACGCCACGGCCGCCCGTCGGCGGCGCATGCGCTGCTCACCACGGGCCCGCACTCGGTGCGCGGCAAGCGGCATCACCTGCTGCCGGCCCGACTCGGCGAGCCCGGCCAGGTTCCGCTCCAGACACCGCTCCCGTTCTGTCCTGTCAGCCATGCCTCACCTCCGGCAGCCGGGTCGTCCGCACATCGAGCTCCGTATCGGCCAGCAGGCGTGCCAGCGCCGCCCGTCCGCGGCTCAGGTGCGCCTTGACCGTGCCGACGGGGCAACCGGTCTCGGCAGCCACCTGCTCCACCGTCAGGTCACACAGATGATGCAGCACCACGGCCCGCCGCTGCGCGTCGGGGATCCGCCGCAGTGCCTGGACCAGCAGCACGTGGTGCGGTTCCGGCGGCGGTACGGCGGCGGGCAGACCCTGCCGCCTGGCGAAGGCCAGCGCGGTGCGCGCCCGCCGCCACCGACTGACCGCCAGCCGCCAGGCCACCGTGCGCACCCACGCTTCGGGGGCACCGTTCAGGTCCAACTCGGCCCAGCGTTCCCAGGCCCGGGCGAAGGCCTCCTGCACCACGTCCTGAGACTCAGCCAGGTCACCTGTCATCGCGTACAACTGGCCGACGAGCCGGCCGACGCTCGCGGTGTAGAAGGCATCAAAATCACGCTCGTCCACACCGCGCCCCGGCACATTCTGTGGTGGTGGTCGCATACCCCTTCTCACGCTGAACGGTGGCTGCGCGGCTCCAGTGGAGCTCCCCCTTGTGCGACGCGGCCGTGGAGACCGCGTTCGTTGAGCAGGGTTCGGGTCTTGTCGGAGTCGTAGCCGGCGTCCGGGTGGACGGTGATGTCGTCGGGCAGCGGACCCAGGTCGTTCAGGCGGTCCAGGGCCGGGGCGAGCAGTGGGGAGTCGTGGCGGTTGGCGCCGGCCAGGACGAGACCTGGGGGAATGCCGTATCCGTCCGTCATGCCCGAGCGTCTCAGGCCCTGTTTGCGGAGTGGAGGGTCCGGGTGGTGCTCCGGCCGCTCGGGGAGCAGGACCACGAAGGGGTTCCAGAGCGGTTCGGTCAGCCATGACGGAAGCGCGGGCACAGGTCTCCCCAGTGATCACAGAGCGTCGCAACTCCGTGATCACTGAGACCTGTGCCCGTTCTGTTGCCGGTATCCCCAACTGCACCTGTCCGCGCGACCTCTTGGTGGCCCCGATCTCCCTCCGACCGCCACTCACGACCGTGTGGCGGTCCCGCACCCCGCATCGCCGGCCTCCCGCATACGCGTCTCCATCGAGGTGCTCCGGTCGTACGGGTCGACCTCGGGGCCGTCTCCCGGGCGCGTGGCCGCACGCTCCGCGCCGAACGTGGGGGTCAGGTAGCCGGTGAAGGTGTCGCAGCCGCCGTTGGTGGTGTCCATCGTGTAGGAGACGAGGGAGAACGTACCCGGCTCGACGACGACCTTGGCCGGGTCGTCCCAGCTCATCACGACCTCACGGCGCACGATGGTGCGCGCGACTTCATTGATTCCCGCTCCGGCGGGTGCGACCGGGTACACGTACGTGACATCGGTGGTCACCTCGACCACACCGCGCTCACCTTCCCGGTACGTGATCCGTCCTCGTGTCTTGACCACGTCCCCGACAAGCCGGACCTCCGTCCTGTCGAACCGGCTGAACAGCAGCAGAGGATCGTTCTCCCGGCTGGGCGCGCGGAACGCGGTCGCCAGGAAGTCCTGGATGTCCCGCTGATGAGGATTGATCACCGCGATCGCCTTCCTCGGCCGCTCCCCGCGCAGCACTCCAGGATCCAGACTGGACGCGGCGAGGAAGCCCCGGGTCCTCTCGAGCGCCCGCGCGACCTGGCCCTTGCTCATCCAGCCGGTCGCCCGAGCCTCAGGCATGCCGATCCCAGCCGTACCGTCGCCCCACCGCGCCGCGGGGGATCCCCTGAACGGCTGCTCCATGGTCGGTAGTTGGGCTGCCGCCTCGGTTGGCGGCGGTTGATCCGGACGTTGCGACTCCGCCGCGAGCGGCGCACTCTCGCCGCCTCCGTCTCCGCCGCCGAACCATCCAGCCACTCGCCCTGGATCCAGCGCCACGACCACCAAGGCGGCCGCAACCAGCAGACCGACCGCGTACCAGACCTTGCTTCCCTGCCGCCGGGCCGGTCGGTGACTCCGCCACGGCTCCGGTCGGCCGGTGTCCGCCCGCAGCCGCCGCGTCACCATCCGGGCCCGCGCCGACGGTTCCTCGGGCGCACCCTTGGTCCCGGACTCGGCTTCACGAAGGAAGCGCTCCCACTCTTCGTCCGGTATGGACTCCCCACCCTTGCCCACGATGGGCCCCCGCTTCCTCTCACGCACCCGGCCCCACCCAGGACGGGTCACCCTTCGCGCATCATCACACGGCTCCACCACTTGACAGTTCGGTCCTGGCCGCTGCTCGTCAGTGGCCCCGCCCACCCGACCCAGAAGGCATCGGATCCCGGGCAACCGAATCCGCCGAAACTGTGGTCTGGAGGGCGAGGGAGGGTGCTTGATGCAGGCCAAACAAGAGGCCGAGTTCCAAGAATTCGTGAGAGCGCGGTGGTCCCATCTCGTACGGACCGCCTATCTGCTCACGGGCGACGTGCACCACGCCGAAGACCTGACGCAGACGGCGCTGGCCAAGGCGTACCGCTCATGGCGGCGCGTTTCGCGCAGCGACCGTCCGGAGGCGTACGTCCGGCGGATACTGGTCAGCTGCAACAGCGACCGCTTCCGCAAGCGGCGGGTCAAGGAGGCCCTCACCGCGGCGCCGCCGGAGGCGGCCGGCCGGGACGACGCCGTCTCGTGGGCCGATGAGCGCAGCGCCCTGCTCGCGGCGCTGGCCGGACTGCCGCCGAAGCAGCGGGCGGTGATCGTCATGCGCTACTGGGAGGACCTGCCCGAGGCCGAGGTCGCCGAGATCCTCGGCTGCTCGCCCGGCACGGTCAAGAGCCAGGCGTCCAAGGCGCTGGCGAAATTGCGTACGCATCCGGGGCTCGCTCAGGTCGTGGACGAACCTGTCCGCAGCCGAGTGTCGTCCGGACAGGGAGCCGGCAAGTGAACGAGGAGAAGAAGCGGCAGGGAATGGGAACAGACGGGGACTTCGAGGAGCAACTGCGCGAGCTGCTCGCCGAGGACGCGAACACCATCCGGCCCGCTCCGGTGCCGTATCCGGCGATCCGCCGCCGGGGCACGGTGGAGCGGCGACGCCGGGTGGCGGCGGCCGGGGCGGCCCTGGTGACGCTGGCGGCGATGCCCGTGGGCGCGTACGCGCTGACCGACGGGACTGCGGGCGGGAAAACGGTGGCATCGACCCCGCCGGTCAGCACCACACCGCGGACGCCGGCGAAACCGACGCCGTCCGCGTCGCCGGCGGGGCCCGCGCGTCCGGCCACGGAGGGGCAGCTCCTCAACGGGATCACCTTCGAGCAGGCCGCCGACGGGCTGAAGAAGTGCCTCGCGGACGACCGGTCGCGCACAGCCGGCCCGTCCGGCTCCCGCATGGACCTGGGCGCGGCCGAGGACTACCGGATCATCCTGGCGATGAACAGCACCGGCGACTCCAACGCGCCGGGCGACGGCACGTATGTCGTCGCGGTGAAGGAGCAACCGAAGCAGGCCCGGCTGATCTGCAACGTGAAGGACGGCCAGGCAAGCGGCATCAACGCCAGCGTAGGCTCCGACGACGTCCCGGGCGCCGGTCCCGTGATGGCCGACATCAACGGAGGCAAGCTCTACCAGCAGTCGTTCCTTGACCGTGGCAACTGGAAGCTGCCGTTCCAATGGGGTGTCATCGGCACCGTCAAGCCGTCGGTGGCCCGGGTGACCGTCTCCTACGGCGGCGCCACCAGCCAGGCCGTCCTGGACCACGGCTGGTTCGTCGCCTCCGGCGTCCTGAACCAGCAGGTCACCATGGCCCCGCGCATCAAGGGTTATGACGCCGACGACAAGCTGGTCTACGACTCCGACAAGGACAAGTACCACGAGAAGCGGCTGCCGTAGCGCCACCCGGCCGGGGGCGCCTCACAGGGGAAGGCGCCCCCGGATCCCGGGCAGGGGTGCGGCATGAGGGCCTTTCTGGTCGCCGATGCGGACGTGGCAATCCACACCGGGCCAGAAGGCCCTCACCCACTTCTGTGGACACAACCTCTGGGCGACAGGGCTCCGCTCGGACAGGTCCCGCGGAGCAACGGGACGGCCCCGACCCGCTCAGCCCGACACAGCCCCCAATCCGCTTACAGGCCCGTCAGACAGCGAAACGGTCGGGATCAGCGGCCTTCCAGTCAGCTGCCCAGGACTCGGGCGGCTCGATCAGCAACTGGCCAGGGGTCAGCCAGTCGTAGAGCTCCGCGTAGGAGCGGACGGTGACCGGGTCCACGCGCCGACGCAGCATGTTCGGGCGCAGTTCGGCGGGTTCACTCACGCCCAGCGAGGCGATGATCTGCAGTGCGCTGTTCACCGTGGCGGACTGGAAGCGGTGGACCCGGGCCGACTTGTCGTCGACATCCAACGCGCGTGCGCGGCGCGGGTCCTGTGTGGCGACACCGGCGGGGCAGGTGTTGGTGTGGCAGCTCTGCGCCTGGATGCATCCGATCGCGAACATCATGGCGCGTGCCGCGTTGGTGAAGTCGGCGCCTTGCAGCATGCGCTTGACGATGTCGGCTCCGGTGGCCACCTTGCCGCTCGCGCCGATCTTGATCCGGTCCCGCAGACCGGCGCCGACCAGGGCGTTGTGGACGGTGATCAGGCCCTCGGTGAGCGGACTGCCCAGGTGGTCGGCGAACTCCAGCGGCGCGGCTCCGGTGCCGCCCTCCGCTCCGTCGACGATGATGAAGTCCGGCGCGGTGCCCTCTTCGAGCATGGCCTTGCACACCGCCAGGAACTCCCGCCGGGAGCCCACACACAGCTTGAAGCCGACCGGCTTTCCACCGGACAGCTCGCGCATTTCGGCGATGAACCGGATCAGTTCCCGGGGCGTGTCGAAGACCTGGTGGTAAGGGGGCGAGATGACGGTCTTTCCCTCGGGAACCTCGCGTACCCGGGCTATCTCGGCGGTGACCTTCTCTCCGGGCAGCACCCCTCCGATACCGGGCTTGGCTCCCTGCGACAGCTTCAGTGACACGCATTTCACGTTGTCGTGAGCGGCCTTCTCGGCGAACCGCGCGCGATCGAAACCGCCGTCAGCGGTGCGGCAACCGAAGTATCCGGTGCCGATTTCCCACACCAGGTCACCACCGTGGCGCTGATGGTACTCCGACATGCCGCCCTCGCCGGTGTCGTGAGCGAAGCCTCCGAGGGCGGCCCCCCGGTTCAGGGCGAGGACGGCGTTGGCGGACAGCGAACCGAAGCTCATGGCGGAGACGTTGAGCAACGCCATGTCGTAGGGCTTGGTGCAGTCCGGACCGCCGATGCGGACCCGGGGCTGCTCCGCCGGCACCGGGCGCGGCCTCATCGAAGATTCGAAGTATTCGTAGCCTTCGGCGTAGACATTCCGCTCGGTGCCGAAAGCGATCTCCGCTTCGGTCCCCTTGGCGCGCTGGTAGACAAGGCTGCGCACATCCCTGTCGTAGGGACGGCCATCGAAATTGCGCTCAATGAAATACTGCTGCAACTCCGGCCGGATCGATTCCAGCATGAAGCGGATGTGCCCCAGCACCGGGTAGTTGCGCAAGACAGAATGGCGCTTTTGGAGCAAATCATAAGAACCGACCCCGGCTATCCCCGCACACAACACGGCGACCAGCCACCACCAAGGCGACACGGTCAAGGCCGTGACGCCGAAGGAAATGGCGAGAGCTCCAATGAATGCGATCACTGCAATTCTGATCATGCGGGGAACGTACAGCCCACCCAGGGCGCATCACAATGTCCCAAGGCTGAGACGTCCGCCCCATGACGTGCCGACCGACCCAACGGCGCCACCCGGCACCGGCACGGACCTTGGCCACGCCCTGGACCTCACCTGCGGCGACACTCCAAGATCCGCCCACAGCCCCGACGCGCGGCGGCTTCGAACGGCATACGTCCACACATGCACGAAGGCCCCGCACTCAGCGTCTCCGCTGATCACGGGGTCTTTCGGCACCTCCTTCGAGGTGCCCTCGACGGGATCCGGACCTGCGCACACGGCTCCGAAGCGATGGCGTCGATCACACTGCCGCCACCCGGGTCGTACTTTGCGCGCTCGATAGGGCCGCACGTTCCTGAATCGGACAACAGTGACAAGTAGCACATCAGTGAGAAGTCGCACAGGGGTAAGTGCTTGCTCTGCGAATGGCCTCGGGGTGGGATTGTGGCAACTGTCGAGTGGGGGCCTCACCGTGTAAGGGGATCATGCGCAGAGTTCGTGCGCGGCGCCGCGTTGTGGTCGCGGCGGCCGGGGTCACCGCCCTCGCCAATATCGCACTAATGTCACCCGTTTTGTCGGGTTCTTCGGTCGCCGCACCCGTGCATTCGGTGCAAGGAGTCAAAGCCGTGCCGGCAGCAGCCGGGCAGCAATCGGAGAACACCGCCCGCAGCCTGCTGACCACCGAGCAGTGCCAGGCGAAGTGGCGGATCTCCTGTTACACCCCGACCCAGTACCGGCAGGCGTACAACCTGAACCCGCTGTACCGGGCGGGAGTCACCGGCAAGGGCCGCACGATCGTGATCGTGGACGCATTCGGCTCGCCGACCATCCAGCATGACCTGGACGTCTACAGTGCCCGGTTCGGTATGAAGAGCACCCACGTCGACGTGGTCAAGTGGGGTTCCGTCCCGCCCTTCGACCCCGCCGACCCCGCCCACATCGACTGGGCCGGGGAGACCACCCTCGACGTGGAGATGGCGCATGCCGTCGCCCCGGACGCGCACATCGTCCTGGTGGAGTCCGGGGCCAACCAGAACGGGGACGGCACCACCGGCCTGCGAGAGATGATGGACGCCGAGAAGTGGCTCGTCGACCGCGGCGTGGGCGATGTGATCAGCCAGAGTTTCGGCGCGACGGAGAACACCTTCCCCGGCTTCCGCAGCGGTGACTTCTCCAGCATTCAGAACCTGCGGTATGCCTTCAAGGACGCGGCCAAGCACGGTGTGACCGTCCTCGCCGCCTCCGGCGACGGCGGAGCCACCAACACCACCGCGAGCGGCAAGGCCAACTACCCGTACAGGGTCAACGCCTGGCCGTCCTCGGACCCACTGGCCGTCTCGGTCGGCGGCACCCAGTTGCACTTGGACGCCAAGGGCGACCGCATCGCGCCGGACAGCGTCTACAACGACGACGGCGCGAGCGGCGGCGGCCTGTCCCATGTCTTCGCCCGTCCCTCGTACCAGAACGGGGTCGAGCAGGTGGTCGGCGACCGCCGCGGCACCCCCGACGTGTCGATGTCCGCCGCGCTGAACGGCGGCGCATGGGTGTACTCCAGCTACGACCCGAAGCGGGTCGGCTGGGATGTCTACGTCGGCACCAGCGAGGCCAGCCCGCTCTTTGCGGGCATCGTGGCCCTGGCCGACCAGGTCGCCGGGCACCGGCTGGGTGACATCCACCAGGCGCTGTACTCGCTGTTCGCGCGGTCCTCGCGGAACCCGTCCACCGGGATCGTGGATGTGAAGGACGGCACGAACAACAGCTACGCGGGAGTCACCGGCCACACCGCGGTGAAGGGCTACGACATGGCGACCGGCGTCGGCACGATCGACGCGGCCCGCTTCGTCCCGGCCCTCGCCAAGGAGGGCTGAAAGCTCCCCTCCCCGAGGGGCGGGCGCCTGCCGCAGACCGCCGGACCCCGCGCCGGGACGGCGGGGGCGGCGGGGACGGCGGCACTTGCGGCTTCCGAATGCCGGCTGCGGTGTATCGCCCTGCCGGCCGTGGACGGGCTCCGCCGCAGCTCGGCGTCGATCGCCCACGTCTGGCTGGAGGCCCGGGCGCCGGCGCTCCCGCCGACCGCGGTTGCCTCGCCGCCCACCGCCCGTCCGTACGATCTCCGGCACTCGGCGCTGTCGACCTGGCTCAACTCCGGGGTCGACCCGAGCTGGCGCCCTGCCCCGGGCCTCGCTGCTTCTCCGGGCCGACCCGGACGTCCGGTTCACAGGCACGACTGGGATGCGCGGTCTCACGACCCCCATCGGGTGACGATGGCTTCCTCGACGCTGAAGACCTCGTCGCAATCGGCACACTGCGCTGTGCCGAAGACGTAGGTCAGCTTGTGCGCGATGCCGGGATGGCCGTCTGCGAGTGCACGGGCGTGGAGTCTTTGGGCCAGTCCCTCCAACGATGAGGGCGCCTGAGGCTGCAGCGGTACCTTCCTCGCCTCACTGGATCTCATGTACATGCTGTTTGTGGTCGAAAAGAAGCCGTGCTCTCCGAAGGCGACGAAGTTCTCCGAACCGCACGCGGGGCAGGGCACTTCATATTCCTCGTCGTTCAGCCCGTCGAGCTGTTCGCTCCAGACTTCGACGCCTTGGAAGCTGAGAAGCGTGGACAGCAAGTAGACGTAACTCGTGGGGTCGTCGGCGAGTCCGGGGTGCCGGAGGGCTTCCTCGGTCAGTTGCGCCAGCTCGGATACCTCCGAGGCGTAGGTGACTTGGGGATCTTCATCGCCGTATGGCTGATCCGTGCTCGCCGTGATGGAGCCGGCCAGGCAGAGCGGCGCCTGCCGGTCCGGCGGTGCCCACCGACGCGCCATCTCGGTCAGAGCGGGCAAGACCGCGTAGCTTGCCGAGTAGACAGTGCCCTGGTGGCACAACCGGGACCAGAGTTCATCCCAGCTGGAGTCCTGCGGGCTCGAGCCGGCTCTGTGGAGCAGGCTCGGAATGTCTTCTGCCGTGCCGTAGGCGTGGTGGAGCCGGGACCAGTCCGTCATGCCGATGATCCAAGCAGCAGGGTGTGACATGACGCCGCGGCGTCCGGAGAGGGTGAGCGAGCGGGCCGGGTCACGTCCGCTGGAGTGGTGTATCGATGGCCACTCGGTGATCTCGTCCCTGCGGCTATGCGGTGAGTCCGGTGAGCAGGTCGGTCTCGTCGGTTTCTGACTCGATCGGGTGGGGGCGGGCCTTGGCGAGGAGTTCACGGCCCATGTAGCGGCGGGCCTCAGTCCACTCGCCGTCTGCGCGGCCAGGACCACGCCGACGAGCCGGATCACGGCGGGGCCTCGTTGATTGCCGGTCAGGCTCCTCGCGCGCCGCGTGTGGTGCTAGGCCTCCCGTAGGCCAGATCCCACGGTGGATGAACGCTCGTCTTGCGTGCGTCACCTCTCCTGGCCACTTCCCCGGTTGCTGCCGGCCGGAGTTGATCGAGTGGCGGGGCGGCGGCTCGGGCGTGCGGGGGTGGTGGTCTGCGGGGGTAGTTGAGAGTTGCAATGTCACAACTCTGCCACCTTCTTTACTGATCCCTCACATCTAACGTGTCCGCGTAGATAGCTTCACCCCTTACGTACTCAAACGGGGGGATCCCATGAGCTATTACCAGCCCCAGCCGCCGTTCCAGCCTCCGCCCAGACCGCCGGCCTTCCGTCCCGCACCCAAGTGGGCCCGCAAGCGATTCGTACTGCCCGCCCTGGGCCTCGCGTTCATTCTCGGCGTGGGTAGCGGCGGCGACGGCCAGAACCCGGACGCGACGAAGTCGGTGGCCAACGACAAGGTGCAGCCGACGGCCACGGCCACGGTCACCGCGACAGCCACGGCGACGGAGACCGCGAAGCCGGAGCCCGCGCCGACGGTGACGAAGACGGTCAAGGTGAAGGTGACTGTCACCGCCCACGCCGCTGCCGCGGGGTCGGGAACGGGCGGCAGTTCGACGTCTGGCGGATCGTCGTCCAGCGGCGGGTCCAGCTCGTCGGGTGGCTCCAGCTCCGCGGGCGGCGGTGCGACGGCTCTGTGCAATGACGGTACGTACTCGTACGCCGCTCACCATCAGGGGGCCTGCTCGCATCACGGTGGCGTGGCCGTCTTCTACCGGTAGTCAACGTCTCAGGTCGGTGCTCCAACTGGTGGCGTGAGTATGGGACCGCCTGCCCCGCTGATTTGGGGAGGCCGGTCCCGCGTCTCCGGAGCCTCTGGGCCCGCCCGCGCGGTGTGTCGGGACCCACGGCCGCCCCGTCCCGGTATCAGCGTGGGGCGGGGCAGAAGACGGCGCGCCAGCTGCGGCCATGGCGATCAGGCTTGGCCCGCAAGGGATCGGGGTTCAAGGTCGCCGCACTCGTGGGGTGTCGGGGTGTCACCTTTGGGAATGCCCCAAGACCCCGTCCACGCTGCCTCCACAGCCCCCGGCATACGGCCGCTTCGGGCGGCACCTTCTGGACGTCGTTCTGGACGTCGTTGTCAGGTTGACCTGCGGTGGCGTGGTGTCGGACGCCCAGATTCTGTCCGATGGCTCAACGTTCAGCGAATGAGCGCCTGGGCCCGACGAGCGATTTCGTCCGGGGTCACGTCCTCAACGTGCGTGAGGAAGACCCAGACGTGTCCGTAGGGATCCCGCAGGATAGCTGTGCGGTCGCCGTGAAACTGGTCGGTCGGTGGCTGCAGAAGTTCCGCGCCGGCCGCGCTGGCCTGCTCGGCAAGTACGTCGACGTCATCAACGAAGACGTGTAGCCCCACGGTCGTACCGCCAATGGTGGTTGGTGCGGCGAAGGTAGGGCCTTCGGCATCGCCCAGCATGATGGTGGACCCGTGAATGCTGATCTCTGCGTGCAGGATGCGCTCGCCCGGGCCACCGAGACGGAACAGTTCCTCGGCTCCGAACGCCTTGGTGTAGAAGTCGATCCCATGGGCGGCACCGTCGACCATCACGTGCGCGATCACGGCGTTGCGGTAGTGCTCGGGAACGGCGGTCGTGGCCATGGAAACTGCCTCCTCGGTTGGCTGACGGCTACCAGTGACCACGAAGGTAGAAGCTGAACTCAACTTGAGGTCAAGCGCTCTTGCCCCGATACACGAAGTTCCTCGACGGACGGCAGAACGTCGCCAACCGCCGCATCGAGGACCTGCTCCGTGCATATGAGGGACGGCACCTGACCGTGTCTGAGGCCCCCGACGCCGTGTCCAGGGGCATGTCGGTGCTGCATGTTTCAGCTCATCGGACAGCCGATCTCCGCGATGTCCTCCGCGAGTTCGGCCAGAGTGATCTCCGAGTTCAGTGCGCTGACCACTTCTTCGGTCAGAGGACGGCGAGAAAAGACGTGGCGAACGGCCTCCAGGTCGACCGGGACCTCGTAGTTGTCTTCGGCCCACCGCTGAAACGCTTCCGGCGAGCGTTCCACCAGCAGTTGGAAGAGGTACCCGGATCCGTCCGGGTCTTCCGTTGCTTCCCCGGGGAAGTCGATCGTCCCTGTTCTCCAGCTGCCGTCTCCCGTCTCTCGCCATATGCACGCAGTGACGCGAGGCAATCCGTCATACGAGAACGCGGGGTCCTCAACGCACGGTCGGAAGACGTCAGGAACCTCGTCGAGTACTCCGGGCCACAGCCTGTCCTCTGCGTAGGGGCTCATGGGTGATTCGTGATCGAATCCACGGACGCAGGCGCCGGCGGCTGAGAAAACGATCGAGTAGTCGTCGCCCGATCCACTCCGCATCGAGGCCATCGACTCCTTCTCGGACCAGCGGTCGTTGAAGGAGTGATCACGGCCCGACCACTCAGGGCTCAGGACTGCCTCCAGGATGGCCAGGGAACGGCAGTGCTCACGGAGGACGGCTATCTCGGGCAGTTGCCGAGCAACATCATGAACGGTCACCCGCTCATCCAAGCGCACACCTCTGACACGTCGGGCCTGCCTGTCGGGTGGTTGTCTCGTCAAAGACGAGAACCGTGGAGAGCGTGGCTCACCTGCGGCGACGCTTCAAGATCCCGCCCACGCCTCATCCACAGGCCCCGACATACGCCCGCTTCGGGCCGCATACGCCTGCACAAACGCGAAGACCCCGGCCTCAGCGTTTCCGCTGCTGACGGGGTCTTTGGGCACCTCATGAAGGGTGCCCCCGGCAGGATTCGAACCTGCGCACACGGCTCCGGAGGCCCCTTCACTCTCAGACAATGCAGCAGGTCCGAGGCACGTTCGGGATCGGGAGGACGTGATCTGTCCACGGGTGGTCCACGGTTCCACAGCGTCGGCGTCAGCCACACAGTGCTGTCGGAGGAGCATACGGTACGACTCGACGGCCTGCCTGTCAGCGGTGCCCGAGGGTTGGGGCGCGACTACAGCTGCGTTCCCGTATCAGCACCTTCATGGCCGTAGTCAACATCCTCCCCCTGACCTCGACCGTTTAGACTCGGGTGAAGACGGCGCTGGGGTTGTGCAATAACTTTCGGACGTAAATGACGCTCATGGCCGCCCCTCGATTGTGCCTAGATAGCGCTCGCCGTAACCATAAACGAGGAGTCCGCCTTACGGCCGGAGAATCCCCGACCTGCTCGGCAGCTACTCGGCGTCCTTTTCTTCCTCCATACCGTTAAGGAGTCTCCGGGCGAGGATGGCGAGCGTTTCTCCGTCCTGGGTAGCCCAGCGGGCGGTGCCCTGGTTCGAGACGGGCCGTCCTTCCCATTCGGCCAGCTCCCACATCCGTGCGATGAGCCCACTGGGCGAATACGCGTTGCCGTCGGCAGCCCAGACGATCGGGCGTGCCCGGTTGGTGTTGGTCCACTTCGCGAGTGCCCGGCGCGGGTTCGCGTTGAGCCATGCGGCGAGCGCGTCCTTCTCTGGCTGCAGGTACAGGGCCAGGTGCAGCGGTGCCCCTTCCTCCAGGGCGCCCTTGTCGACGATGACATGCACCGCGTTGGGCCTGCGGCGTTTGCGGGGCTTGCTCTCCTCGCGCCGGTACTGCGCGGCGGCGTCCTCGGTCCCGCCTCCTTCGAGCGCTGCCAGGGCCGCGGTTACGAGGTCGGCGGCCTGCCCCGGATCGGCGCACACGCGTTGCAGGCTCGACCGGGTTCCCACTCCGTCCAGAGCCTGTACGAGCGCCGGGACGACACGCTTGACCAGGTCGGGCACCTGCTCCTTGGCTTCGGCGGCCCAGGTGAGCGACTGGTCCGGCTCGCCCATGCCGGCGTCCTGGGCGAGGAGTTGCTGGAACACCAGGTGGGTGATGAGGAACGTGCCGTCGTCGATGACGGCGGCCGCGCGCCCGGCGTACTGTTCGCGTTCCGCACGCAGAGCCGTACGCACCGCCCGCAGGACGTTCACGGCGTTCCAGGTCTCGTACACGCTGGGCACGGACCGGAAGAGAGGGTCGTAGATACCGCTGCCGCCCCGTTCCCACAGCACGTCGGTGGTGCCGGACGCGACGAGCCGGGCCGCGAACCGGCTGCCGCTGTGGGCGCAGGCGAGCGCGCACGCGGCTTCCACCACGGAGCAGCCCTCGTCGTCCTGGGGTTCGAGTTCGCTGCGGCGCACGCTGTATACGAGCCCCAGTTCGGCACGGAACTCCTTGATGAGCACCGCCTGGACGGGTTCGAGGGCGATCCGGTCACGCTCGGTGATGTGGTTCTGCCGGTTGGTGGCCTGAGTGGTGCGGTTGGCGAACTGGGTGTCGCCACCGGTGACGATGAACCGGATGGTGACCTGGGCGAGTCCGGCTTCATCGGACTGCTCGGCTGCGTCGATGACGGAACGCACCGTCTGTGCGCCGTTCACGACACTGGCGCCCTTGGCGGTGATGCGGACGGGATGGCGCTCGGGGAACTTCTGCGATCCAGGCACCGCTTCCAGGGAGTCGCACAGGACGGTGACGCCGTTGTTGAAGTACCAGAAGTGGGACGGCTCGCCGGTGAGCGTGTCCAGCAGTTCCTTGTTGATGGGGGTGAGCCCCAGCGGGTCGCGGATGTTGCGGACGAACAGCTCGTTGCCGTGCTCGGCCCAGGTCGCGACCTCTTCGGCCTGTATGACGCCCTCGTAGGAGAGGTAGGGCGAGGGCACGCTGAACCAGGGGTGGAGCGTCGCCGTCAGCGTGATGGGCTCGCTCTGATGGTCCTTCAGCACCAGGGCGTGGATGTCAGGGGCATGCAGGAAGCGGTGGTCGACGTACTCACCGTGGGAGTTGAACTCATTCTCGCCGTTCTTGATGACCTGCAGCACACCCGGCGAAGGCAGCTTGGTACCCATGAGGGCGATCACCTGGGTGATTTGGGTGCTCTTCTCGCCGATCAGGTCGTGTGCCCGTTTGGCGAGTATCTGACCGCGGGGGTTGAACTGGGCGGCTTCCCCGGAGTCGATGAGAGTGAGCCCGGCGAAGAGCTTGTGCACCGCGGTCTCGTCCGCCTTGGCCGTCCCTTCGGGGCTCCACTTGGCCTGCACGAGGTAGATGTGCGCGTTCGCCTCGTCGATGGCGATGGCGTCGATCCCCTGGTCCTGGCCGCCGTCGATGACGCAGTCGGCCGCCTGCTCGGGGGTCCAGCCGGTCATGATGCGCACGGCGTGCGCGGCCAGGGCGCGAGAGCGGAACGCGGGCTGGATCTTGTCCGGCGGCCGGTTGCCGAAGTCGCTCACGTCGATGAGGCCGGGGTACGTCATGTCGAAGGCACGCGCGGTCTGGCGGACCGGGGTGGGGACGGTGGGCTGCTGGGGAGTCGCGTTCATGGTTTTCCTGTACGGCTGACGGGGGGCGGGAGCGGCGAAAGACGGCGGCACGGGGATCGAACGTCAGCTGAGCGAGTCGAGCACGACCTGGAAGCTCCTCTGTGCCTCGCCAAGGTGGTCCACGATCAACTGCGCAATCTCGCGCGGGTCGCCGAAGTCGTCAGGCGCGTCGGTGGGATCCGCGTTCAGGAGGAGGCTGGCATCGCGGCTGTTCAGTATCTTGCGCACGGCGTCACGGTCGTACCGCTTGAAGCGCGACGATTCGTCGCGGCCCGCGCGCCCCTCCTCTCCGGGCCGGTACGCCTCCAGGAACTCCGCGAAGTCCTCCTCCGTGAGCGGATTCTCGGTGTCGGTGTGGTGCAGGTCGCGGGCGTCGTACACCCACAACTCATCGGTGGCCGGATCGCCGTTCGGGCGCAGGACGGACTTGGTAAAGAACAGCACGTTCGACTTGGAGCCGGTGTCGTGGAACATGCCGGTCGGCAGCCGCAGCAGGGTGTGCACGTCGCAGTTCCTCAGGAGTGCCTTGCGGATGGTGGCCGCCGCTCCGCCATGGAACAGCACACCGTCGGGGACGAAGACGGCTGCTCTGGCCCCCTGCGGCAAAGTGATGGCCAGATGCTGGAGGAAGTTGGCGGGGAGCGTGGCGTTCTGCGCCCAGAAGTCGTCGCGCCGCTCGGTGTTCGCCTCGACGTTGCTCTTGAACGGCGGGTTGCAGATGGCGACGGTGGCGGCCACGCCCTGCTCGTGCCGGTACACCAGGCGTTCCTTCGTATCGAGCGAGTCCGCGCGCAGTATCGGCGGTACGTCGTGGAACTGACGCCCGGTGTTGAGGAGGACGTTCATCGTCGCCAGGCGGCACATCTGTACGTCGATGTCGGCGCCCGCGATAGCGGCGGCGTCCACACGGTCCCCGTGCGCGGCCATCTCACGGTGGGCGGCGATGAGGCTGGTGCCAACCCCGACGGCCGCGTCGACGACCCGGTCCCGTGGGGTGAGCGCGAGAGCCTTGGCTATCACGGTGAGCAGGTGGGGCGGGGTGAGGAACTGGCCCGTCTCCCGCTTGGCCCGGATGTCGCCCCGGCAGTCGGCTATCAACAGCGAGAAGGCGGAACCGAGCTCGTCCCGGCGCACATCCGACCAGCGGTACGGGTCGAACTCCTCGACGATCAGCCGTCCGAGATCCGCCATCTTGTCGGCCGGCCAGGGGCGGGAGTCGTGGAAGAGGACACTCGCGATGGCCCGGCGGGGATCCTGCGGGTTCGGCTTGCCGAGTTCGGCCATCAACCCGGTCAGGGCACGGTGCAGATCCTCACCGCCGGCGAGTACGAGGCTCGGCCAGCTGCCCGCCGGCGCGATCGGCGGGCTCGCGAACATCCCCGTCCGCTGGGCACGCTCATGGTCGAGCTTGAGGAAGAGCAGATACGCGATGTGCTCGGTGAACTCCAGCCGGGTCAGCCCTTTGAGGCTCGGCTTCTGTTCGAAGAACCGCTGCCAGCGTCGGAAGATACCGTCTGCCGTCCAGTGGCCCTCCGGCCCTCTCGCCCCGATGTTCTCGCGCTCCGTCGCCATGCCCCACCCGTTCTCGAACGTCCCTGTCCGAGTGGATACGCCGACGGGCCACTCCCCTGTTCCGGCAGTGCCGGATCCGGTGACGAAGCGCTCCGAGAACACATCGGAACCGGCCGATCGGGCCGCAGACGATCAACTCCCTTCCAGGGTAGGCGCAAGGCAGGCGCCCGGGGCTCCGAGCAGTACTTTTTTCGGCCTGTCAGACCCTGTCCCCCCTTTTGAGCCGGAATCCAGCAGCGCACCTGCTTACCGGCCGGCGTCCCCGTGACCCGCCACCCTGGTGCGAGCAGATCGACCAACGGCAGTCCACGCCCCGACTCCGCCTCGGGATCGTCGAGCCGTACGGCTCCCCGCACGGGCAGCATCCGACGGTACGGGTCGTGCAGCCTGACCCGGACTCCCCGCCCCGCGTCCTCACCGCACCCCGACGACGTGACCCCCACCTCGGCGACGAGCGGAACGATGGCCGCGTTCCGGGCGGGTGTGATCGCGGGCGAGCTCTGAGCACGAAGAGAGGCGAACAGCGGACGGGCCGGTGGTTCTGGTGAACCACCGGCCCGTCCGCTGGCTCTAGTCCTCGTCGGCCGACGGCGGCACGTCCTTCTTCAGTGCGCGGGCCACGGCCGTGAACTGGGCCAGTGCCACTTCGAGTTCGTCGACGATCTCCTGGGCGATCACGTCCGGTGACGCGTACTCCGTGGTCCCGGCGGCGTCGGACTTGATTACCGTGAGGTCAAGATTGACCTTGTCCCGGGCGATCAGCTCGTCGTAGTCGTACGCGCGGAAACGGTCGCTCGGGGTGCGCTTGCTGAAGTCCGTGCCGCCGGAGTGGTACGCGGCGACGAAGTCATCGAGGTGCTGGCGGCCCAGCTGTCGCTGCTTGAGCGTGAATCGCTGGTCCGTACGGAAGTCGTAGACCCAGAGCTGGCGTGTGCCGGGGCGGCCTCCGGTGCGCTGGCCGGTCTTGTCGAAGAACAGGACGTTGGCCTTGACGCCGTTGGCGTAGAAGATGCCGGTGGGCAGACGCAGCAGGGTGTGGACGTCGCAGAGGTTGAGGAGGTTCCGGCGGATGGTCTCGCCGGCGCCGCTTTCGAAGAGGACGTTGTCGGGGAGGACGAGGGCGGCTCGGCCGTTGGTCTTCAGCAGGTTGTAGATGTGCTGGACGAAGTTGAGCTGCTTGTTCGTCGTCGGCGCCCAGAAGTCGGTGCGGGAGGTGTACGACTCACCGGTCACCGAGCCGACGCCGAAGGGCGGGTTGGCGAGCACGATGTCGTAGTGCCGCTTCGGCGGGCGGGCCAGGGAGTCCTGGATGGTGATGAGCGGCTTGGCCTCGGAGCTTCCGATGCCGTGCAGCAGCATGTTCATCAGGGCGAGGCGGCCGGTCTCGCGGACGAGTTCGTAACCGGTGATCGCGCCGCTCTGGAGGGCGCGGCCCTTGTCGCCGTACAGCTCGTCCTCGTAGTTCTGGACGAGGTGGGCGTGCGCCGCGATGAGGAAGCCGCCGGTGCCGCAGGCCGGGTCGGTGATGGTCTCACCGGGCTTCGGCTGGACGCAGTCGACCATGGCGTCGATGAGCGGGCGGGGCGTGAAGTACTGGCCGGCTCCGGTCTTGCGGTCCTCGGCACCGCGCTGGAGAAGGCCTTCGTAGGCGTCGCCCTTGAGGTCCTGGTTCTCGGTGGTCCAGGTGTAGGGGTCGATCAGGTCCTTGATCAGGCGGTCGAGGACAGCCGGCTCATGGATCTTGTTCTGCGCCTTGGTGAAGACCTCGCCGAGCATGGTGCCGCCGCGCTGGCCGAGGTCCTTGAGGATGAACTCGTAGTGGTCGAGCAGCGCTTCGGCGGACCGGGTCGTCAGGCTCTTCCAGTCCCGGCCTTCGGGGACGAGAGGCTTCTCGGGGACGTTGCGCCGGAAGGCCGCCGGGCGGTTGGCGCGCTCGTCGGCCATCTTCAGGAAGAGGAGGTAGGTGAGCTGCTCGACGTAGTCGAGGGTGGAGACGCCGGAGTGGCGCAGCAGTTCGCAGTACGACCAGAGGCGGTTGACCAGGGTGGAGGTGGAGGCTGGGGCAGGGGTTGCCTTGGCCCTCGCTTCCGCCGCGCGAGGGGCAGGCGTCGTGCTGGATGCTGGAGAAACCGCCTCGGCGGGATCCTCGGGGGTCGGCGTGTCAGTACTGCTGCTCATGACGGTGCTCACAGGGGAAGTGCTTCTTGGCTGCCGGAGGGAACCGGGCGGCCGGAGGTCTGGGGGGCAGCCGGGGAGGTCGTACGGGATACGCGCTTACGCCTGGACTGCTTGACAACGGCAGTCCGCTCAGCGCGAATCCGGTCGAGGAGGACGGAGGCGGGCTCGTCATCGGGATCTTGGGGCACCAGAGCTCCGGTGAAAGCTGCGTGGAGGAGGGCATTACGGAGCCTCAAAGCCCTCGCCCAGCCGTCAGTTACCGCTTCTCGCAGTCCCCGCAGGTCCTCTTCCAATTCCTGAACACGAGCAACTATGTTCCGCTGCGTACCAAGAGGGGGAATCGGAATTTCGAGGTTCTGGATCTTCCCCTTGTTAAGCGCCGGTTGATTCCCCCCTGAAGCCTCCCTGCGCGTTTCTTCATAGCGAGCCATGAGGAAGTAGTACACAAACTCGGGCAGAATGGCAGTTTCTGAGACTCGGATTGATGCACAGTTCTGGTTATGTGCCGCAGGAATATCAAGGATTGCCGCCTGCCCGCGCGTTCGCCCTTCGCCGATCATCGCAATCATCACCGTTCCGGGCGGGTGAATCCGGGCCTCAGGATTTGTGATCGAATCAACCGTGATTGACTCTCTCGTAGATGAAATGTGGCCGAAGGACACCTCTCCACTGCTCACCCAGGGGACATCACCACCCCAGTAAGCTGGATTGCCGCGTGAGGGAGTTGACCCAACAGCAACTTTGAAAAGCTTTCCTATAGTTGCCCATCGCCACCCGTTGGGGACATCCCAAGGCCCCTCATCCAAGGCAACGGAGTCCCGGACGAGAACCTGCGCATCCCCCTCAGAAAGGTCTTCGGGAACGAGTTTTCCGCGCAAGGCATCATGAAGGACGGCCTGAAGAAAGTTCTTCCCTTTTGCGTCCGCAGCATCGAGAGCCGCCTCGCCCGCCTCGATGTACGCCAGCTGATCGTCCAGCTTGGCGACGATGCGGTGCTGTTCACTCAAAGGCGGAAGCAAGGCGGGGAAATTCGAGAATTGCTCCCAGTAAGCCCGGGGGCGGTCACCCTTCGGGTTCTTCTGCATGACATAGCGGACGAAATCAGAACTCAAAAGTCGATGCAGCAAGAAGCGGGGATCGATGGCTTCACTCGGAGGGAAAACAATAAATTCCCCCGAGCAAATTCCATCAAAGTCGGCAAGGACCACCTTGTTCAGATAAGGACGCAACCGCCCATACAGGAGATATCCTGGCCTTACGATGGGCGATGAACTTTTGATCGAAGCAGCCGAGCCGAAGTTCATCACCCGCCCCGTATGCGACTCGACGTTATCCATCCCCAGATACGGAAGGTCGTCTCCCGCGGTCGGTTTATACCTATCCGAAATCGGGGAGATGATCTCTCCGAGTGTTGTGCGAACCCACCCCGGAGGCAGCTCGCTCGCGACATCCCCCTCGGAGTCCGAACACCCCGGCCCCACACCTGAGTCGGTCGTCACGCGCTCAGCTCCCTGTCCAGCTCATTGATGATGTGTTCCGCCCGCGTCCCCCCGAATTCGGCGATGAATCCGTCCGTGCCGTTGTGCGAGGTGAAAGGGGCGTAATCGAGGTCAGCGGTGTCGAAGCGTACACGCTCAGCCGTCGCCGCGGCGATGCGGTCGAGCCACCAGCGCTGTCGTTCGGTGAAACGCGCGCCCGCCTGTTCTTGGCGGGCGATCCAGGCTTGATAGCGCTCGCGCACGAGCTCCTCGTGCGGGCGGGGTGCCGGGGCGCCTTGTGCGGCTCCGCCCGCGAGTTCGTAGCGGAGCAGGGCGAGCAGATCGGAGACCGTGTGCTTGCGCTGGGCTCCGTCGGTCACCGCCTCGCCGACCTTCTCGTACGCCTTCCACAGTCTGTCCGGAGTCCATGCACGCGGCGGGCGGGCGATGCTGCGGACCACGTCCTTGAGCCGGTCCATGGCGACGCCAGGCGGCACGTCGGAGCCGGCGCTGAACGCGACGGACAGCGCCGCGATCTCGTCACGGTTCTCCGCGATGTAGCGGCGCCAGTCGCGGACCGTCTCCGTCGCCGCGTCTTCGTCGTCGGCGACGGCTCCCGCGCGAAGCAGCTCGTCGGTGCCGTTCTCGTCGTAGAGGATGTCCTTCGCGCGCCGCATCTCCAGCAGGCGGGCGCGCAGCGGCGGTGTCGCGGCGAGGGGGCGGACGGACTGCTCGATGAGGTCGCGTACCGCGCGCTCGGGGTCGCGGCCCGCGCGCTCGGCGGCCTCACGGACTTCCATCTGCCGGTCCGCCGAGACGGCTTCGACCATCCCGTGAACGATCTTCTTCAGTTCCAGTCCGCCGCTCAGCCGCTGGATCTCGGCGCGCTCCTCGTCCGTCATCTGGATGTCGAGCTTGGCGAGGCGGGCCGCGAGGGTGGAGACCTCTTCCTCCTCGATGGTGTTCGCTGCGGTCTTGCGGAGCAGCTTCTCCAGGCTGATCTGCTTCTCGGTGTGGCGTTCCAGTGGTGCCGCGTCGACCTTCGGCTTCTTCGTCACGCCGACCGCGTCGACGATCACGAAGCGGGTCTTGGGGCCGACGCCGGGGGTGACCTTCTCGAAGTCGGTCAGGGACAGGGTCCGGGCGCCGCGGCCCTTCATCTGCTCGAAGTAAGCCCAGCTCTTGACGTCCCTGAGGAACAACAGGCATTCCAGCGGCTTGACGTCCGTGCCCGTGGCGATCATGTCGACGGTGACCGCGATGCGCAGTTCAGGAAGGTTACGGAAGGCCGCGAGGCGCTCGGAGGCGTTGCGGGCCGCGCTGGTGATCTTCGCGCAGAAGTCGTTGCCCTTGCCGAAGACATCGCGGACGACCTCGACGATCTCCTCCGCGTGGTTGTCGTTCTTGGCGAAGACCAGCGTCTTGGGCACGTACATCTCGTCGCACCGCAGCGCGCCGGTGGCCGGGTCGTGTTTGGCCCGCTCGGGGAAGATCTCCGTGAACAGCCGGTCGTGGAAGGTCTGGACGACCGTACGCAGCTGATCCTTGCTGATGACTCCGACACCGACCTGGTTGGCGCCGTACTCGATGTCCTCGTCGATGTCCTCATAGCGCTGGCGGCGGGTGCGGCGGTCGCGGACCGGGATGGTGCCGTGTGCGATGACACCGCCCTCGGCCGTTATCCGCGTCTCGATCTCGTAGACGGAGAAGTCGACGTTGACGCGGTCGGCCACCGCCTCCTGGTAGGAGTACTCGCTGACCAGGTTGCCGTTGAAGTAGCCGAAGGTCTGGGCGACGGGGGTGGCGGTGAGGCCGACGATGGGGGCGTCGAAGTATTCGAGGACGGAGCGCCACTTGCCGTAGATGGAGCGGTGGCACTCGTCGACGACGATCAGGTCGAAAGCTTCCGGAGGGATGTCGGTGTTGTAGCCGACCCGGATGCCGCCCGGCACGTCGACGTCGTAGTCGATCTCGCCGTCGCCGCGGTCGCTGCCCGGCAGGCTCGCGCCGGTCAGCTCCATGTAGAGGCGCTGGACGGTGGAGATGACGACCTTGGAGGAGGCGAACATGCCCTCCGCGCCGAGGCGCTGGACATTGTAGAGGTCGGCGAACTTGCGGTCAGTGTCGGGAGTCTTGAAGTTTTCGAACTCGGCGAAGGCCTGCACACCTAGGTTGTTGCGGTCGACGAGGAACAGGACGCGCTCGGCGCGCGCGTACTTGAGCATCCGGTACGAGAACGTCACGGCCGTGAACGTCTTGCCGGCGCCGGTGGCCATCTGGACGAGGGAACGGGACTGCCCCATCCCGTGCTGGCCCTTGCCGAGCGCCACCGAGTCCTCCACGCCGCGCACCGCCTTGATCTGCGCCGGGCGCAGCGGGCGTTCGTCGAGGTCGGGCATGCGCCAGCGCAGCCGGGCCCGATAGCTGGGGGCCTGCTCGTCCTCCTCGGCCTGGCGGACCCAGCGGGCGAGGGTGCGCGGCTGGTGGAAGGAGAAGATGCGGCGGGTACGGGAGTCCGGGTCGAGGATGGACCGGAAGCGGGTCTCACCGCCGTCGCTCACGTACCGGAACGGAAGCGGGGTGCGCCAGGCGTTGAGGCGCTGCTGGGCGTCGGTGAGATGGTCGGCGTAACGGTCGGCCTGTGTCTCAGCGGCGGACAGGTCGGCGCCCTCGCGCTTGGCCTCGATGACGCCGACGAGTTTGCGGTCGACGTAGAGGGCGTAGTCGGCGCGGCCCTTGGCAGTGGTGACCTCGCGAACGGCGACGCCGTTGCCCCGCCGGTCGCCCTGGACGTGGAGGTTGAGGTTCGCGCCGCCGTTCTGGACGTCCCATCCGGCCGCCCTGAGCATCGCGTCGAGCCGCTCGCGGACCTGCACCTCGGTGAGGGGTTCGAGGGAGGCCTGCTCCGCGTTGTCGAGGAGACGGGCGCGTTCGGCGACGGCGGCCGACGCGGCGGCCCGGTCGGTGCGGTCGGCGCGGCTGCGGCCGATCCGCGTGGCCTCGGCGGCGGCCTGGAACTCCTTGAGTTGGTCCTGCATGGCCGCGACGGCGCGGGCCAGCTCCTCACGCTCGGCCTGCGCCTGAGCCAGCTCGCGCTCGACGGCGCTCCGGGCGGCCTGTTCGGCCTGGCCCTGGGATGCCTGGTCGTGGTAGCTGAGGCGGGCGTCTTCGAGTTCCTTGCGGGCCTGGGCGACGTCCTGAAGCAGGCGCTCGTTCTCGGCGGCCGGGGTTCGGTCGGGGCTGGGCGGCACGAACGGCAGCTGCTCGCGCGAGCCGGTGAGCAGCCGGTGGTACCAGACCCCGAGACGGAAGCAGGTGCGCAGGGCCCGGAAGGCGTCGTCGGCGTTGTCGAGTCCCGCATGGCTCGCCTCGTTGCCGAGGGTGCGCACCTCGTGGAAGGCGGTGCCCACGTCGCCGTGGAGGTAGCCCTCCCGGTCCAGGGCTCGCAGGCGATCGAACTGCGTGCTGCCCTCCACGCGGACCCGGGCCCGGCTCACCAGGTCGGCCGCCATGGCCTCCGCGAACTGGCGGGATTTGATCAGGGACGTGTTCGGGTCGCTGAAGACATGACTCTCGGCGGCGGTTCCGTATGCGACGAGCAGCGGAAGGTGCGGCAGCAGGAAGCCGAAGTTGCGGGACTGCCCGGCCAGGCGTACGAGTCGGGGGTCTGGTGTCTGGGGCGCCCCGCCTGCGCTGCTCATGGGGTGGTACCGCCTCTCCGGGAGTGCAAAGGTCGCCGATGCTTTGTGCAGCGTGATCGCTCGTTGAGCCTAACTGGCGGCCGGTCTTCTGCGCCGGTCTTCGGCACTACAGTTCCAGCTGGCCTGACCTGGTCCCGCCACCATCGCATTGCCACGCGCCAGCGCCCGACCCGAACCGCTGCCGGTGGATTGACGTTGGATCTGGGGAGAGCATCGAGTGATGAGAGAGAGGGGGGTCCCCGATCACCGTGACGATCCGGCCGGACCAGAAGCGTGACGTCCAGCCGATTGCCGGACTGATCGGGGAAATCAAGGTTGGCGGAGCGGCTTTGGGGCGGCGCTGCTTTGGCGCGAGTGACCATGGCCCCGTAAGCTTCCGGCGCGTCGGGCAGTCTGTGGACCTGCCCGGTAAAGCACGACGTTGGGGCCATGATCTTCGAGGCTCGCGCCAAAGTGGCTCCGTAAAGCCGCGGAGCCGACCGCCCCAGCCACGACTCACCCCTTCTCTAGCATCAGGCGGCTGATCGCCAAGAGCGCGGCACGGGCGCCGGCCGGGCTGGAGCGGGGCGGAGACAGGAGCGCAGGCCCGGCCGGGGGCCGGGCCGCGCGCGGCGAGCGGAGCGAGCCGCCTTGAACCCGTGAAGAAAGTTGTTACTCAGGTTGCATCTGGGATGCGCCATAGGGGTACGTCGTACTGCTCCGGCCGGCTGTTGATGAGGAGCTGCCGCAAGTCGCCGCGCTGCAAGCCGCTGAAGTTCAAGGCCTCGGTGATGCGGCGAAACGTCGTGTGGGTGACCCCGCGGGCGCGGGCTTCACTCTCGAACTGATCGAGCTGGGCCCAGACTGCAGCCGGGTCCAGCTTGGTGGGCTGCTGCTCCTTGAGCCACAGAGCCTTGTTGCGCTCGTAGTCGATCTCCGAGTAGCCGCAGATCTCGCGGCTGTAGGCCTCGGCCTCGTCCAGGTGCGCGGTCGCCATGATGGCTCGGGCCAGTTGGTTGTGGCTGATGGCGTCGTCCAGGTCGACCTCGCGCACCGTCGGGCTCTCGTCCGTGAGCGACACGGGGAGTCCTGCGTCTCGGATCTCGCACGTGCCTCGCACGCCTCGGGCCGTGGCCACGAGGAGCGCGGTTGCTTCGGATGGGTGCCACTCCAGAACTGGGCTGATCACATCCGCGTCGCTCGCGGTGAAGGTGTGGACGACGGGGCCCAGCGCGGTGGCCAAATCTTCTGGCAGAAGCTCGCCGTCCAGGCCCGGCCCCGCAACGAGGAGTCGCACAGGTGCGTTCACCTGGCAGCACGCTGCCAGCGTGAGGGCGTCGGCGAGTGGACTCTTCAGTGTCGGCTCGCCGCCCCGCGCGAGGACGTCCCCGCCCACGTCCAGCAGGTCGATGGACTCGGGCGCCAAGTGGCTCACTAGGTCTTCGAGTTGGTGGGTGAGGCCTTCTGCTCCCTGGTAGGGGTCGAGCAGGGCGAAGGTGTGCGGGAGCTCTGCTGCGAGTCGGGGGAGTGTGGAGCCTGCGGGTGCGATCGGGCGTGTCTGTGCCGGCACTGCCCACACGGCCGGGGTGAGACGCTGCAGGCCGGTGAAGTCGGTGGGTCGTCGCGGGCCCGGTAGCGGGTCGATCAGGAGGCGGTCCCATGCGTACGTGAGGATCACCGCCTGGTCCTCGTCGCCGTAGAGGGCGGCGTGAAGCATTGCGGCGGCGACTGCGTCGCCCCCTCCTCCTGCTGCGACGATCAACCTCGTCATGCGATCAGACTACGGGTTCACAGGTTGGCCACTCACCCTATAGTGGCCAAAGGCCATAGCCAGTTGAACAAGGAGGGGAGATGCCTCAGATCGAAGAGGCTCAGCCGAAGTATCTCCAGATCGCCCACTACATCCGTGATCAGATTCTTCGGGGTGACCTGCGGCCGGGGGACGAAGTTCCCTCGGAACGGCAGCTCGCCACAGACTGGAAGGTGTCCCGGCCCACGGCCGCAAGGTCACTGGAAGCGCTGAGCCATCAGGGCCTGGTCGAGAAGCGCCAGGGCTCGGGAACGTACGTGCGCAGTCTCGAAGTGAACCGGCGTGCACGGGAGTTGTACGGGCGTGCCCGGCAGACCGGGAAGATCTATACGTCCGGCGAGTACGCGGTGATCACTTCGGCCGGTTGGCTGGAGGCACCGGACTACGTCGCTGAGGCCCTGGGTCTGGTGAAGGATCGTCGAGCCGTGCACCGCCGGCGCGTGACGAACAACCAGGACGGTCCGATCACGCTGTCCACCTCGTGGTTCGCTCCGGACGTCGGCCAGCGTGCGCCCAAGCTCACGGATCCCGAGCGGATCCAGGAAGGGACGCTCATGTACGTCGAGAGGATGACAGGGCGTCAAGGCAGCTACGCGGAAGACCGCATGTGCGCCCGGGCCGCCACGGACGAGGAGACGGTCGACCTGCGGTTGGAGCCGGGATCCGCGGTCCTCATCGTCCATCACGTCGTCTTCGACCTCCAGGACCGGCCGCTGGAGTTCGCCGAAGCCACCTACCCGCCGCACCGCTGGGCGTTCGAGCAGGGCTACCCACTCACCTGACGACTCGCCAGTTGCGGCGAACCGCTTGCGCTCCCGAAGTGGCCAATGCCACTATCCACAAAGTGGCTAAGGCCACTTGGATGAGAAGGGGGCACGACGTGACGAGTCGGCGGCCGGAGCAGGGTGCGCGGTTAGCTTGCCGGGGGTGTAGGGGGCGTGGGTGGAAGTGCGTCGCCTCTCGAACGGCGCTGGCGCTCTCCACGGCCAATGACCGCAGCCGTGCCACGTCGAAGCGGCGCTGCCTCGACTGTGACGGCAGCGGCAAGGAGTGAGCACGCATGGCCTACACGATCGACCGTTACCCCTGCCAGGACTCACCGCGGCTCGGAGCGATGATCTTGCATCCGGAGCCTGAGTCCGTGCCCCGGGCTCGGCGCTGGTTCCGGAAGTTCATCGCTCCGTACAGCCCGGCCTGCTCGGTCGATGACTGCACTCTGATGATCTCGGAGCTGGTGACCAACGCCATCCGCTACGGGAGGTCGGACGACCCCTGGCTGGTGCGGGTCGAGTGGTTCCGCGAGGGAACCTCGCTCCGCGTCGAGGTGCACAACCCGGGCTTCCCGGCGAATGTACGGCTGCGGCACCCGGAAGCGAACGACGCTCACGGGCGGGGGCTGCTCCTGGTCGACTCCATCGCCGACTCCTGGCACTCCGGGCCCAGCCACGTCGGCGGAACGGTCGTCTCCTTCGTGGTCGCTGATGCCTGGCCGGCGTGATGGGATAGCCCACCTCTTCTACTGCCACGCTAAAACTGCCGCTAGTCTGGTTGACCAGTTGACTTGGCCAATCTCGACAGGCGGCGTTCATGGCGTATGAAGTGGAGCCACCGAAGTACGTGCGCCTCGCGCAGACGCTTCAGCGTCGCATCGAGGACGGCACGTATGCGCCCGGCACCCGCGTACCGAGTGAGAACCAGCTGGTGCAGGCCTTCGGGATGTCCCGCCCGACCGTCGTACGAGCCCTGGAGCTGCTGAAACGGGACGGTTGGCTTGAGTCCCGGCAGGGGTACGGCACGATCGTCCGAGGCCGCCCGGAAGTCATCGAACAGAAGGACCGGCGGGGGCGTGAGGCGCTGGAGCGCGACGAGTCGCAGGGCACGGGCCGCCTGATCGAAGTCAGGCACGTGCCTGTCCCGGCTCGGATCGCCTCGGCGCTTGGCCTGCCGAAAAGGGCCGAAGTCCTCATGCGCCGCATCCTGGTCGAGGAGGACGGCGAAGCTGTCGAGTTGGTCTCGTCGTACTTCCCCGCCGGCCTGGTCGAGGGTACTCAGCTGGGGACCGATGAACCTCTGAGTGGGAGTGCCCGCGAACACCTCGAAGCGCGGAAGAAAGTCCGCTTCGACCACGTGACTGAGCGGGTCTCCGCTCGGTTGCCCGAGGCGCGTGAGGCCGAGCTGCTGGATCTGCCGGACGGCGTTCCTGTGCTGAGCGTCCTGGTCGTCGCCTGCGACGCCTCCGGCCGATCCTTGCAGGTCTCTGACGTGCTCCTTCCGGCTGACCGGCAGGAACTCGAAGACACCTACCGTCTGAGCTGACGCCGCCCTTCGGGCGAGACTCCCCCGGTAGTCACTTGACAAGTCAACCCGGCATCCCTAGGTTCGAACTTGCTAAGTCAACTTGTCAGGTCGACAGGTTGATCGACTCTCAGAAGGAGCAATCCCTGTGC
Source organism: Streptomyces sp. NPDC091412 (assembly GCF_044756885.1). Lineage (NCBI taxonomy): Bacteria > Bacillati > Actinomycetota > Actinomycetes > Kitasatosporales > Streptomycetaceae > Streptomyces > Streptomyces sp. NPDC091412. Next base: position 563,934 of record NZ_JBIVTV010000002.1, read on the forward strand.
GTGTGATCCACGTTGACGCCTCAACCGCCACAATCCTGCTCACCGAGGCTCCGGCGCCGAAGGTGCGCGACCGGCAGACCGGCGAGATCGCCAAGGATGCGGTGACCGGTGAGGCACTGATGACCGTCGGCGTCGTCTACATCGACGAGGGCGAGTCGTCGCTGATTCAGGTCACCGTTCCGGAAAGCGGAGTGACCGAGGGCCTTACGGTCGGTGCTCCAGTCTCGCTTCCGGGTCTGGTGGCACGGCCCTGGGAGAGCGTGTTCAACGGCAAGGAGCGGCACGGCATTGCCTACCGGGCGACCGCCGTTGCCCCGGGTGCCTTCCCGATGGCTCAGGCGGGCTGATCGCCGTGACGGACCTGGTGACGTTGGCCGAGCTGGGTGGTTCGCTCGCTGCGATAGGCGGCGCCGCCTACGCCCGGCACGCCTACCCGGCGGCGTACTGGTCCACGGTCGGACTGCCGCTCTCGGTGGCCCGGCTGCTGGCCTCGTACTCCTCGACCATGGACGCCTGCGGCCTGACCGTCGCGCCGTCCCGGTGGCGGGCGCTGGCCGTCCGGGCGACCACCCGCCGTGAGGTCCGGCCGGTGCCTCCTCGGCGGGGCATCATCCGACCCACCACGACCGGCTTGCGCATGCGGCTGCGGCTGGCTCCGGGCCAGGAGCCAGCGGACGTGGCGGCCTCGGCCGAACGCCTCCGGCACGCCTGGGGTGTCCACGCCGTCCACGTGCGGGACATCAAGCCCGGCGTCGTCGAACTGCGGCTCGTCGGCTTCGACGTGCTGCGCAAGGTGCGGATGCCCCGGCGCCTCGACAGCGGCCCGCTTCAGGTCCCGGTGGCGTTACGGGAGGACGCAACCGCCTTCGTACGGAACTACCGGACCGTTCCGCATGAGCTGGTGCTCGGCGCCACGCTCTCGGGCAAGTCCATGTACCTGCGGAACCTGCTGACCGGGCTGGCTGCTCAGCCGGTGGTCCTGGTCGGCATCGACTGCAAGCGCGGGGTCGAACTGGCGCCCTTCACGCCCCGGCTCTCCGCCCTGGCCACCGACCCGGACCAGGCGGCCGAGCTGCTTCCCGCGCTTGTGAAGGAAATGGAGGACCGATACGACCTGATCAAGGCCCGGCAAGGCATCGCGCCCGGCACCCCGGAAGAACTGATCACCTCGGACATCTGGGGACTTCCCGAAGACGAACGTCCCGCTCCGATCGTGCTCTTCATCGACGAGGTGGCCGAACTCTTCCTCGTCGCCACGCGGAAGGAGGAGGAACGACGGGACGAGATGGTCACCCAACTCATCCGGCTCGCCCAACTCGGCCGCGCTGCCGGGATCTACCTCGAGGTCTGCGGGCAGCGCTTCGGCGCCGAGCTGGGCAAGGGCGCGACCATGCTCCGCGCTCAGCTCACCGGCCGTGTCTGCCACCGCGTGAACGACGAAGCCTCGGCGAAGATGGCGCTCGGCGACATCGCCCCTGAGGCCGTCCTCGCGGCCTGCGCCATCGCCCCCGAGCTGCCCGGCCTGGCCGTCGTCGGCGACACCTCCGGCGGCTGGTCCCGCATCCGTACCCCCTACCTCTCCCTCGCCGACGCTGCGGCCACCTGCCGTACGAGGGCTCACCTCGCCCCCGACGTACCGGCGCTCGATCCCTTCCGGCCGTACGTCCCGCCGATGCCGGTGGAGGCGACCGGACCCGTGGCCACGGCCCGCCCGGTCACCGAGTAAGGGCACCCGCTCCCACGGCCACGGCCGTCCCGTGCCACGTCCCTACCCCCTCCATGCCTGGAACCGGAAGGAGTCGCGCCGTGCGTACCCTGCCCGTCCGCCTCGACGCCGTACTCGTCCAAGCGCTGATCGCCGCCGCGCTGTCCTTCGCCCACCTGCACGACCTGGCCTCGGCTGCCGGACAGCACGGATGGAAGGCATGGGCCTACCCGGTCTCCGTCGACCTGCTGCTGGTGGCGGCCTGGCGGCGGCTCCGCTCCGGCGGGGCGAAAGCGGCCGGGTGGTGCTGGTTCCTCGTCGCCCTGACCGCCTCGCTCGGCGCCAACGTCGCCACGGCCGGGCTCCTCGACCTGGGCGCCGTACCGGCCTGGCTGCGCATCCTCGTCGCCGGATGGCCCGCGGTCGCCTTCCTGGGCGGGACGCTGCTCGCCCACGGAGCCACCGCGGATGCCCCACCGGCGGAGCATGAGTCGGCCCCGGAACCCACGGCGCCCGAAGCGCCCGCCTCTGCACCCGAGTTGCCCGCTGCGGAGCCCGAAGCAGCTCCGCTCTCCACGACCCCGGTTCCGCCGGCGCTCGTCGCGCTCGCGCGCAAGGTCGCCGACGAACACCGCGCCCGGACCGGAACGCCCATCGACACCTTGACCCTTCGCGCCCGGCTCGGCGTCCCGCTGCCGCTGGCCGAAGCCATCGCCGCCCAACTCGCCTGACCCGGAGGACCTTCCACCGTGCGCCCGTCCACGCTCCGCGCGCTGAAACGCGCCGCCGAGCTGACCCGACAGAACCGCCTCACCGAAGCCGTGCTCATCGCCGAACCCGTGATCCTCGCCGCCGACAGCTACGAGGGCGACGAGATCTTGCGCTGGCTGGCCGACCACGTCACCGACTTCACCGGCGAAACCCCGAAGGAGACCCGCTGATGACCACCAACCGCCGCTTCCGCAACGTCGCCCGCATCGGCCCCGTCCAGGTCGCCACCTACTACGACGGCCGGGGCCGCGAGAAGCACACCGCCGCCTGCACGGCTCCGCGCTGCGGCTTCGCCACGGACTACGACAGCCGCGCTGCCGCCGAGCTGGCCGCCCGTACCCACCGCTGCGCCGTCCGCTGAGGAACTCCCGTGACCGTCTCGCTGCCGCTCGTCTTCGTCCTGGGCGCCATCACCTGGGCCGCGATCAAGTTCCTCGGCGTCCGTCTCTGGGTCGCTGTCGTGATCGCGCTGTTCGGCTTCTGGCTCTCGCACACCTTTCTTGCCCCCGCCATCGAGTCCGGCACCCGTTCCGGGGTCGGCGTCGTCAACGGCACCCAAGAGTGACAAGGAGGTCCGCCGTGCTCCGCCCCAAGCTGCCCGACATCCCGACTCTGCCGACGACAAGCGTCGCGCCTCAGCAGACGCAGGCTCCGGCCTCCTCGGCCGGCCGCCCGGTCGCCCCGTACGTGGGCGTCGGTGTCGGCGCGGTCGCCGCCGTGGTCGTCGTCGGAATCGTGCTCACCGCGCTTCTGGCGGCGGTCGCCGTCTCGGCCGTGTCCGTGGCCATCGCCGCCGTGGTCCTGCGCTCCCTCCTCAGCAGCGCGCACAAGCGCTGACCGGCCACCGGGGCGGCAACACGCCGCCAAGCATCCCGCCGCCCCGGGGCTGTCCCTCCCAACCGCCGAAACGGCCGAAAGGAACTCCCATCATCACCCGGCAGACCCCGCCCCCGCTGGCGGAACTCTCCATGCTGGCCTCCCTCGGCACCATGCCCGAGCTGGCCCGCCAACTGTCCGGCCTGGGCGGCTGCACCCGCCCCGTACGGCTCGACGGCCACCGCACCGAACACGCGGTGGACCAGACGACCGGCGAGATCGGCCGCGTCCTGCACCACCTGGACTCCTCGGCCCTCCCCGCTGGCCAGCTCCTCGTTCGCTGCAACAACCGCCGCGCCACCCGGTGTGCGGCCTGCGCCGAGACCTACCGCCGCGACACCTACCACCTGATCACCGCCGGACTCCGCGGCGGCAAGGGCACACCCGACCAGGTGGCCACACACCCGCGCGTCTTCGCCACCTTCACCGCCCCCGGCTTCGGCCCGGTCCACAACCGCCTCACCAGCGGGCGCGCCTGCCGCTGCGGCATCCGGCACGAGGAACGCGACGCCGCCCTCGGGACGCCCCTCGACCCGGAGACCTACGACTACGAAGCAGCCGTCCTGTGGAACGCGCACGCCGGAGCCTTGTGGCGGCGCTTCTCGATCTACCTCCGTCGGGAAGTCGCCAAGCGAGCCGGCCTCACCCAACGGGACTTCCGCGACCACGCCCGGATCTCCTTCGCGAAGGTGGCCGAGTACCAGAAGCGGGGTGCCGTCCACTTCCACGCCGTGATCCGCCTGGACGGCCCGGAGGGCGGCGACTGTCCGCCTCCCGTCTGGGCCACGGCCGAGGTGCTGACCGATGCCATCCGGGCCGCTGCCGCCACCGCGCGAGTCGACGGGCCGGTGATCGACGAACGGGCTCACACCTTCGTCTTTGGCCGACAGCTCGACGTCCGCACGATCCGCTCGGCCGACTTCGACGGCGGCCAAGAGCTGACCGAGCGGGCCGTAGCGGCGTACATCGCCAAGTACGCCACCAAGGGTGCCGAGGCCGCGACCGGCACCCTGGACCGGCCGATCAAGTTCCTCGCTGAGTTGGCCCAAGCACGGATCACCGAACACGCCCGGCGCATGATCCGCACCGCCTGGGTCCTGGGCGCCCGCCTCGAACTGGCAGAGCTCCGCCTGCGGGCCTGGGCCCACATGCTCGGCTTCCGCGGCCACTTCTCCACCAAGTCCCGCCGTTACTCCACCACCCTCGGCGCCCTGCGCGACGCTCGCGCCGACTGGCGCCGGGCACAAGTGGCTCCACCCGTCCCGCAGGACGGCGAAACCACGCTCGTCCTCGCGCACTGGGTCTTCGCCGGTACCGGCCTGTCCCGCGCCGAAGCCTGGCTCGCCGCGTCCCTCGAACCCGCCCCCGGAACGGAAGGAGAACCGACGTGGACCGCCGACGCGACGAACTGATGACCGTGAACCAAGTCCTCGACGAGTTGGGCGGTGTTTCCCGGCGGACCTTTTACCGCTGGCGTGAGTTGGGTCTTGGGCCAGCGGCTTTCAAGCTGCCCAACGGTGAGCTGCGAGTCTGGCGGAGCGACTTCACCGCTTGGCTGCGGCAGTTGGAGGCGGCGGCGTGAAGTCTCTCGACGTAAAGGTGTGGGGCGTCCGGAAGAGGAACACCAAGAAGTCGTCCTATGACGTCCGATGGACTGTCGCCGGGAACGTGTTCTCCGAACAGTTCCGTACCAAAGCGCTCGCGGACCATTACCGTTCCAAGTTGCTCCGTGCCAGTCATGCCGGCGAAGAGTTCGACACGGCGACGGGGCTACCCGACTCGATGGTCGAGAAGGCGGCCTCAATGACCTGGTACGCGTTCGCTCTGAAGTACCTGTCCATGAAGTGGCCGCATGCGGCGCCGAACACGCGCAACGGGATCAATGAGGCGCTGACCGCCCTGACGATGGCCCTTCTCGATGAGCGTCCGGGGCAGCCGTCCGAGGAATTGATCCGGAAGGCGCTTCGCAACTGGGCCTTTGTCCTTCCTGGTCCGAACGAGCGTGAATTGCCGAGCGAGATCGCGAACGCTTTGCATTGGGTGGCGAAGGCATCGCGTCCCCTCTCGGACCTCGGTGATGCCGCGATCGGCCGGGCCGTCCTGGACTCGCTCAAGCTGAAGCTCGACGGGACGGCGGCAGCCGCGGAGACCGTCCAGCGCAAGCGCCGGACACTAGTCAACGCGATGCACTACGCGGTGGACCTTGGTGAGTTCAAGGAAAACCCGGTGACGGGCATCCGCTGGAAGAGGCCGAAGGTCGCCGGGGAGGTCGATCCCCGGGTGGTCGCCAATCCCGAGCAGGCTCGTTCCCTGCTGGCCGCGGTCTCGTATGTCGGCGGGTACGGCCGCGCGCGTGGCCGTCGACTCGTCGGCCTGTTCGCCTGCATGTACTACGGCGCCCTGCGTCCGGCTGAGGCCGTCGGCCTCACCAGTGCGGACCTGAAGCTGCCCGAGGTCGGTTGGGGGACGGCACTGTTGAACCGGACGCGTCCCAGTGTCGGCAAGCAGTGGACCGACTCCGGCGAGACCCACGACGACCGGGGTCTGAAGAACCGACCGACCGAAGAGGTCCGGCTCGTACCGATCCCGCCTCAGCTCGTCACCATCCTCCGGCAGCACCTTGAGACGTTCGGCACTGCCGAGGACGGGCGCTTGTTCACGAACGAACGCGGGGGAGTGGTCGGCTCCTCGACGTACTACCGCGTCTGGCAGGACGCTCGGGCGCTGGCGCTCCCGCCAGCCGCAGTTGCCTCCCCGCTCGCTGCGCGTCCGTACGACCTCCGACACTCGGCCCTGTCGACCTGGCTCAACTCCGGGGTGGACCCGACCGAGGTCGCTGAGCGAGCGGGAAACAGTGTCGAGGTTCTGCTGAGCCGCTACGCCAAGTGCATTGACGGGCGGCAGGAGATCGCCAACCGCAAGATCGAAGAGCTGTTGCGCGAGTATGAGTGATCATGTGCGGCGTTAGGCTCAGGCCCCCGGCTTTGTCTGGGGGCCTGAGCCATTACTGCATCTGATCAGGGAACGTACCCGAAGATCCCGTCTGGCCCCCGCGCTCCGCTCCGTGGGCACTACAGTTACTTGTGCGCGGCGCGTCACATTGCGTCGCTTTGTTGCGGGGCCGTCTACGGTGTCGGGGAACCCGCCTGGGCGCCGCGGCACGTACCATCGCTGCACGCTGAAGCCGAACTGGTGCATCTCCGGTAGGACTTCCCTCATGACCAAACGACGAGGACCATGGATCCGCCACGGCCGGGTGCCGTTGTGCGCGACACCACGCCTCACTGCCTACCGGGACGAGGTCACGCTTCCGCATGGAGAGCGGGGCACCTATGACTGGGTGCAGGTGCCAGACCAGGTGCGGGTGGCCGCGTTGGTCGACGGGGCGCTTCTCGTCGTCGAGCAGTACCACTACCTAGCCGGACCGATGTGGCAGCTGCCGGGCGGGTCCGTGGATCCGGCGGACCGCGGCAGTCACACAGCGGCCCAGCGGGAACTGGCCGAGGAGACCGGCTACCGCGACGGACGGTGGCGCGACAGGGGCTCGCTCCACGCCCTGCCCGGAGTCACGCCCGCCCGCGTCCACCTGTGGAGCACGATCGACCCCACGCCGTTCTGTGCCGCACCAGAACCCGCTGAGGCGGACTTGTTGGTTCGTCGCGTTCCCCTGGACGAGGCGGTTTCCGCAGTAAAGGATGGGCGCCTGCGGTGTGCGGCCAGCGCGGTCATGGTCATGATGCTGGCCCTGGAACGGAGTCTGTGAACCCGTCAGCCCAGGCCGCCCAGCGCGTCTAGGTCGAAGTCCTCCTCGCGGCCGGCGAGCCGGTCCTCGCAGCGCTTCAGCTCCGCCTTGAGATCGGCACGCCGCTGCGGGGCGAGCGCGGTCCGGTCGAGAATTCCTCGTAGGGCGTCCCGTCGGATCAGGAGGTGGACGGGACGCTCGGAGCTGACGAACTGCTCCGTGTATGCGTACGCGGTCTGGTAGTCCTGCTCGGCAATGCTCAACCGGGCCCTGAGGCCGGTCCGAATGTCACGGCGCTGCCTGCTGAACTTGCGGTCGAGTTGGTCCAAGGCCGTGCTTGCCTCATCGACGCGGGAGGTGCGCAGCGCACAAAGCACGTAGTTGGCCAGCACCTCAAAGCGTACGCTCTCGGATTCGTCCACTGCCTTCTGGGCCAATTTGTAGGCCGTCTCCATGTTACCGAAGAGGTACTCCACGCGTGACGTGCGGTGGCTGACCATCTCCGGGCGATCGATGGCCGCCAGACGCACGAGTAGCGAGAGTGCCGTGTCCCGGTCCCCCAACTTGCAGGCGATCTGTATCTTCAGGTCCACGACGTAACGGTTATCGGGCTGTTTCTCCTCCGCTCGGGAGATGTGCTCGTTGGCGCGGGGCAGATCACCCAGACGAAGACAGCAATCGGCCATCTCGCGGTGGATCGCCATGCCGCCGCGCCCGCTGTCGAGCGCCTTCTGATAGTGGCGCAGAGCCTCTCGGTAATCGCCCTTGTGCCTCTCCAGGAAACCTGTGAGAAAGAACGCGTCGCGCACCTGACCACGTTTCTTGAGCTCTGCGATGTGATCACCCGCCTCCGTGAACTCGCCGAGCTTCACATGGGCGCGAATGAGCGTCGTCCTAGCCTGGTGGATGCCGGGATCGGCGCCGAGCGCGTCGGTCGCCATGTCGACGGCGCGATGGTACTCCTGCTCGTGGTAGTACTGCTCGGCCAGCTTCACTCGGTCGGTGAGCAGGGCATACGCCCGGGGAGTGGACTGTTGCCCGGCCTTGTCCATGGCGCGGAACAGGGTGCGTTGCAGGGCCAAGTAGTCGGTTCCATCCTCAGACCGGGCCAGGAACTCGTCGAGTCTGCCTGCGACCGCCCGGTACTCGGCCTTGGTGCAGGCGCCGAACTCACGGCGAATCGCGTCCACAGCGGGCCCGGACACCTCGTACCAGCCGCCGGTGGTCGGGACTATCAGAGAGACGTCGATGAGATGGATCAGGGCCTTCTCGATATCGTCGTCCGAGGTACTGGTCGCCTCCTGCAGGACAGACAGCGGCAGCGGGCTGTTCGCCGCCATGACACGGAGGATCTTCCGCTCCAGGTTGCTGAACTTGTTCTGTTTGAGATAGCTGGTGAGCGGCGACGCGCCGAAATCCGAGAGCGCCCGGCCGCGGATCCCGAGGTCGGGACCGTAGGCCGTTATCAGTTCGAGCGCGAACGTGACCGAGGGCGGATAGCCGCGGACCGCTGCGGTGATCTCCCTGACGGTCGCGGGGGCCAAGGTGATCTGACGGGCTTTCGCCGTGAGGCCGACGAGACGGCTGATGTCCGCATCTTCCAGGGGCCGGAGATGGACCACGCCGAGCTGGCGCATTCCTCGCGCGATGAAGTGATCCGGCGAGGGCCGCCTGTTCGTGAGCAACGCGGTGACGATGTCCGGGTACTGACTCAGCGACTCGATCAGGTCGAGGATGTACGGCGCAATGTCGCCGTCGTTGTCCAGGAGCCCACCCGCGTCATGGAGCACGGGCATCTGGTGGTACTGGCAGATCTCCTGGAACTTGGCCAGCGCATGAGCAAGGGCCTGCGCGTCGTTAAGCGCGGTGATCTCTCTGGTCATCTGCAGGGACTCTTCGGGGGTCTCCGAAGGATCGACCAGCGCGGAGAGTTTCGCGGCGAGGGCCTGGACGGTGTCGCCGGGTTCCACGTCGATGACCAGAAGGGTCTCCAGGTCCAGCGACTCGCGGACCATCTTGGTCAACGTGGCGCGTCGGCCGATGCGGGGAAGCCCTGTCACGCAGGCGACCTGACTCTCCGCTCCCGGTTCCGGCGCGGAGTACACGTCCTGAAGTGCCGCGATCTCGGCGGCTCGGCCGACGAAGCGGGGGCTCTGGCCCTGACGCACCAGATCATCGATGAGGGTTCTGATCCTGCGTGCGGCAGGTTTCGCCGCGATCGTCGTGATGTGTTTGGTGCGGTTCAGCCACTCTGGCAGATCCTCGGGCGCGATGTCCCGGTCCAGGCGGACCACTAGGACGTTCTTGATCCGACCCATCGCTGCTTGGAAGCGTGCCTCACGGATCTCATGTCTCACCCAGGGGGAGGCCAGGGCGGCTTTGCTAAGGAAGAAGACGAAAGCCGCTGATTCCTTGAGGGCCTCGTCGATGGAGCTGAGGATATCGCCGCCGGCGTGGAATGACCGGTCGTCGATCTTGGCAAAGGCCCGGCCGACCTCGGACGCCACTTCTCGTACGAAGGCGGCGTCCTGCGTCGAGTAGGAGAAGAAAGCCTTGATCACGGGGCGGCCGGTCCTTTCGGGGCTGGCGGCTGGGACGAGACGGACGCTTGCGGAGCCTGGGCGGGGACGATTTCCGAGGTCCCGATCAAATCGGCGGCCCCTGCCACATTGCCCAGCACCTGCGCCAGTTCCAGAAGAACCAGACGCAGCGAGTCGAGATCGGCTCGGAGAGCGCCGATCTCCTGCCAGGTGTTCTCGTGCTCGACGGCGGACCGGCTGGCCGGCGAAGAGCTTTCCCAGGCCGTGAGTCGCGGATGCCACTTGCTGAGGACGGGCCGCACCGCCCTGTTCAGCACGGTGATGGCGAGGATCCCGAACGAGACCTCGTTGCGCGCCCCGGGTGGCGCGACGTCGGGTCCGTACCGTTTGAGAATGTCGCGGACCGTCGCGAAGAGGACGTACATGGAGGTCAACGCCTCACGCGCCGAACCCTCGTCCTCACGCAACGGGGCGACGGATACCCGCGTCACCAATTCCACGTAGAGCTCCCAGGCAGCCCGCTGCTCGGCGTCGTCGGGCTCCCACTCACCACCGATCTCCCCCAGGAACGGAATGGTGATCTTGACGTTCAGCCGCTTCGGCCGCATGCGCCCCCCTGTACCCCTGCATGTGTCGATGCGTCAGATGGTAAATCAGTCACGGGAGCACTAAAAGGCCGGAGTTCAGAGAGGGGGCAGCGACAGGAATGCGGCGACGGCCAGGAGGGCCACATCGTCGGTGATCCCCGTCCCCGCGGGCCAACGCGACCACAGGCCGCGGCGTAGCAGCCGGGACGGCAGACCCTTGCCTTCGACCGTGAGACATACAAGCAGCGCAACACCATCGAACGGTGCATCAACCGATTGAAGCAGTGGCGCGGGATCGCCACCGCTATGCGAGGACGGCCACGATCTACCTGGCTGGACTCCACATCGCGGGCATCGTCCTCTGGTCCGCCCGATGATCCAAACGAAAGCCCCTAGGTCTCTGGCCCCTGGACTCCTCCCAGGCCTTCGCGTTTGCTGGCGCTGACCTGGGCAGACGCTCCAAGATCCTGTCCACGAATAGTCCACAGACCCCGTCATAAGGCCGCCCAGCGCTGCATACGCCTGCACGCGCAACAAGACCCCGCCTCAGCGTTCTCGCTGGTGGCGGGGTCTTTTGGCACCTTCTTCGAGGTGCCCCCGGCAGGATTCGAACCTGCGCACACGGCTCCGGAGGCCGTTGCTCTATCCCCTGAGCTACGGGGGCGGGTCGGGCGCGTTGTCTGCGCGGCGACGGGTAGAACACTACCAGTTCCGGGAGGGTGGTCATGAACGTTTTCCGGTGGGGCCGTGGGGGTGGGTCCCCCGGACGGGGTGGAAGTGGGGAAAAGCCGGACGCGGTGGCCGGTCCGGACCTACTCTCGAGTGGTGCCAGCCGCTTCGGGTCGGGTGCTTGTTGTGGACGACAACAAGGTCATCCGGCAGCTGATCAGGGTCAATCTTGAGCTTGAGGGGCTCGAGGTCGTGACCGCGGCCGATGGTGCCGAGTGTCTGGATGTCGTGCATCGGGTGCGGCCCGATGTCGTCACGCTCGATGTCGTCATGCCGCGACTTGACGGGCTGCGGACCGCGGCCCGGCTGCGGGCCGATCCGCTCACCCGTGATCTTCCGCTCGCCATCGTCAGCGCCTGTTCGCAGTACGAGGTCGAGACCGGGCTCGATGTCGGCGTCGACGCCTTCCTCGCCAAGCCCTTCGAGCCCGCGGAACTCGTGCGGGTCGTGCGGCGGTTGATCGACGGTGGGGCCCGTGGGGCCGGGGAGGCCGAGCCCGCCGGGCGTAGTAGCGGCTGAATCGGTTCATGGGTATCAGCACGTGGGCGGGGGCGTTCGCCGTTGCCTCAGATGCCTCAGATGCCTCAGCTGATCGACGTCTTCGCCCGGGCCGGCCGGCCGAGACTCAGGCGCTCCACAGCTCCACAGCTCCACAGCTCCACAGCTCCACAGCTCCACAGCTCCACAGCTCCACAGCTCCACAGCTCCACAGCTCCACAGCTCCGCGGATTCCGGCGGCTTCCGTCCACATGGCGATACCGCGCCCAAATGAGTTCGCATACCCACCCCCTTCCTCCCCTACGCTTGTCCCGTGACCCCCGTGGAGCTCTCCCGTACCGTGCTGAGCGCGGTCCGTCGCGCTGTCGACGTGGGGGAGCTGAGCGTCGGCGTGCCCGAGCGGGTCGTGGTCACGCCGCCCCGGCCCGGCGGTTGTGGTGACTACGCCACCAACGTCGCCCTCCAGCTCGCCCGGCCCGCCGGACAGCCCGCGCCGCTCGTCGCCCAGGTGCTCCGGAGTCATCTGCTCGGCCTCGACGGCATCGACGACGTCACCGTCACCGGGCCCGGGTTCCTCAACATCAGCCTCCGCGACGCCGACGCCGAGGCCGCCCTCGTCCGGCTGGTGGAGGACATTCGGGAGTCCGGGGAGCGGTACGGGTACGCCCCGCGGCCGACCGGGACGGCCGTCGAGCTGTGCTGTCCCCGCGAGGTCCGTGCCGTCGTTGTCGCGGACGTCGTGGCGCGGCTTCTCCGGTCCCAGGGGGGCGAGGGAAGGGTCAGCTGCGCGAGTTCTCTCCCCGCCGACTGGGAGCAGGGCCTGGGCGTCCGCGTCGATGCCCCCGGTGACGCGCTCCCCGGCGTCGACATCCGTCCCGTCCCCGCCCCCGCCGACCCCCTCCCTCTCGGCCGCGACGCCGCCCGCTGGGCCCTGCTGCACCCCGCCGGACACGACCGGCCCCGTATCGGCGACGAGCATGACGAGCACGACGGGCATGACGGGCATCTCGTCCAGCGTGAGAGCAACCCGCTCTTCCGCGTCCGGTACGCCCACGCCCGCACCCGGGCCCTCGGCCGCAACGCGGCCGACCTGGGGTTCGGCGCCGAGCCGGGCCCCGTCGACGTGGTCCCGTCCGAGCTGGTCACCCTGCTCGCCGACCATCCCCGCGTGCTCGCCCGCGCCGCGGACCACCGCGCTCCCGACGTTCTCGCCCGGCACCTCGTCAGCGTTGCCGATGCCGTGCTGCCCTTCCTCGCGACCGTGCTGCCGCGCGGGGAGGAGAAACCCTCGGCCGCCCACCGCGCCCGGCTCGCCCTTGCCGAAGCCGCCGGGACGGTGCTGGCCGGTGGCCTGTCCCTGCTCGGCATCGACGCACCCGAACACCTCTGAGAGAGTCCACAGAGAGCCGCACTGACATGAGCCGTTCCGCACATCCCGCCGGGCCCCGTCACGCCGATGTCCTGCCCGAGGGCCACTACTCCGCCCCGCCCGCCGACCTCAACGCCCTCGACCCCAAGGTCTGGGCGCAGACCGTCCACCGGCGCGAGGACGGTGTCGTGACCGTCGGCGGTATCGCCGTCACCGACCTCGCCGAACGGGTCGGCACCCCCGCCTACGTCCTCGACGAGGCCGACTTCCGGGCCCGGGCGCGGGCCTGGCGCAACGCCTTCGGGCACGACGCCGACGTCTTCTACGCAGGGAAGGCGTTCCTGTCCCGGGCCGTCGTGAGGTGGCTCGACGAGGAGGGGCTGAACCTCGACGTCTGCTCCGGCACCGAACTCGCCACCGCGCTCTCCGCCGGAATGCCGGCCGAGCGGATCGCCTTCCACGGCAACAACAAGTCCCCGTACGAGATCCAGCGGGCCGTCGAGGCCGGGGTCGGGCGGATCGTGCTCGACTCCTTCCAGGAGATCGTGCGGGTCGCCCACATCGCGCAGTCGCTCGGGAAGCGGCAGCGGGTGCAGATCCGGATCACGGTCGGCGTGGAGGCGCACACGCACGAGTTCATCGCCACCGCGCACGAGGACCAGAAGTTCGGCATCCCGCTGGCCGGGGGACAGGCCGCCGAGGCCGTACGGCGGGCCCTCCAGCTCGACGGGCTCGAACTCATCGGCATCCACTCCCACATCGGGTCGCAGATCTTCGACATGTCCGGGTTCGAGGTGGCCGCGCACCGCGTGGTGCGGCTGCTCAAGGACATCCGGGACGAGCACGGGGTCGAGCTGCCGGAGATCGACCTCGGCGGCGGGCTCGGGATCGCGTACACCAGCAACGACGACCCGCGTGAGCCCCACGAGATCGCCAAGGCGCTGACCGAGATCGTCACCCGTGAGTGCGAGGCCGCCCGGCTCCGTACGCCCCGTATCTCCGTCGAACCGGGGCGCGCCATCGTCGGACCCACCGCCTTCACGCTCTATGAGGTCGGTACCATCAAGCCGCTGGAGGGGCTGCGGACGTACGTGTCCGTGGACGGCGGCATGTCCGACAACATCCGCACCGCGCTCTACGACGCCGAGTACAGCGTCGCGCTCGTCTCCCGGGTCTCCGACGCCGAGCCGATGCTCGTCCGGGTCGTGGGCAAGCACTGCGAGAGCGGGGACATCGTGGTCAAGGACGCCTTTCTGCCGGCCGACCTGGCACCCGGTGACCTCATCGCCGTGCCGGCCACGGGTGCGTACTGCCGGTCCATGGCCAGCAACTACAACCACGCGCTGCGTCCGCCTGTCGTCGCCGTCACGGACGGGGAGGCCCGGGTGATCGTCCGCCGGGAGACGGAGGAGGACCTCCTGCGGCTCGACGTCGGATGAACCCAGTGATCCCCATGACTCCGATGGCGCCAATGATCCCGATGACGCCGACAGTGACCGCGGCGCGGGGCGGCCGGAAGATCTCCTGTTTTCCAGGCCGACGAAAATGAAATAAACGTCTCACGATCCGGACAAATAGCAGAAACTCCTTTCCGGTGAGTGAGACTGGTCCAACCGTAGACGGTATGAGGAAACGAGGTCGGATGATGCGTACGCGTCCGCTGAAGGTGGCGCTGCTGGGCTGTGGGGTTGTCGGCTCAGAGGTGGCGCGCATCATGACGACGCACGCCGACGACCTCACAGCCAGGATCGGGGCCCCGGTGGAGCTCGCCGGGGTCGCCGTGCGGCGCCCCGACAAGGTGCGCGAGGGCATCCCCGCCGACCTCGTCACCACCGACGCCACCGCGCTCGTCAAACGCGGCGACATCGACGTCGTGGTCGAGGTCATCGGCGGGATCGAGCCCGCACGGACGCTCATCACCGCCGCCTTCGAGCACGGTGCCTCCGTGGTCTCCGCGAACAAGGCCCTGCTCGCCCAGGACGGGGCCGCCCTGCACGCCGCCGCGGAGGCCAACGACACGGACCTCTACTACGAGGCCGCCGTCGCCGGTGCCATCCCGCTTATCCGGCCGCTGCGCGAGTCCCTCGCGGGGGACAAGGTCAACCGGGTGCTCGGCATCGTCAACGGCACCACCAACTTCATCCTCGACAAGATGGACTCCACGGGGGCCGGCTACCAGGAGGCCCTCGACGAGGCCACCGCGCTCGGGTACGCGGAGGCCGACCCGACCGCCGACGTCGAGGGGTTCGACGCCGCCGCCAAGGCCGCTATCCTCGCCGGGATCGCCTTCCACACGCGCGTACGGCTCGACGACGTCTACCGCGAGGGCATGACCGAGGTCACCGCCGCGGACTTCGTCTCCGCCAAGGAGATGGGCTGCACCATCAAGCTGCTCGCCATCTGCGAGCGGGCCGAGGACGGCGGGTCCGTCACCGCCCGGGTGCACCCCGCGATGATTCCGCTCACCCACCCGCTGGCCTCCGTGCGCGGCGCCTACAACGCCGTGTTCGTCGAGTCCGACGCGGCCGGGCAGCTCATGTTCTACGGGCCCGGCGCCGGTGGCGCGCCCACCGCCTCCGCCGTGCTCGGCGACCTCGTCGCCGTGTGCCGCAACCGGCTCAGCGGGGCCACCGGGCCCGGCGAGTCGGCGTACGCGGCGCTGCCCGTGTCGCCCATGGGTGACGTCGTCACGCGCTACCACATCAGCCTGGACGTCGCCGACAAACCGGGTGTGCTCGCCCAGGTCGCCACCGTGTTCGCCGAGCACGGGGTTTCCATCGACACTGTTCGCCAGCAGGGCAAGGACGGCGAGGCCTCCCTGGTCGTCGTCACCCACCGTGCTTCCGACGCCGCCCTCGGCGGGACCGTGGAGGCGCTGCGCAAGCTCGACACCGTGCGGGGTGTCGCCAGCATCATGCGGGTTGAAGGAGAGTAACCAGCAATGACCCACCAGTGGCGCGGAATCATCGAGGAGTACCGGGACAGGCTGCCGGTGTTCGACAGCACGCCGGTCGTGACGCTCCGCGAGGGCGGTACGCCTCTCGTGCCCGCGCAGGTGCTCTCCGAGCGCACCGGCTGCGAGGTCCACCTCAAGGTCGAGGGCGCGAACCCGACCGGGTCCTTCAAGGACCGCGGCATGACGATGGCGATCAGCAAGGCCAAGGAGGAGGGTGCGAAGGCCGTCATCTGCGCCTCCACCGGCAACACCTCCGCCTCCGCGGCCGCCTACGCCGTACGGGCCGGGATGGTCTCCGCGGTGCTGGTGCCGCAGGGCAAGATCGCGCTCGGCAAGATGGGCCAGGCGCTCGTGCACGGCGCGAAGATCCTCCAGGTGGACGGCAACTTCGACGACTGCCTCACGCTCGCCCGCGCGCTCAGCGACAACTACCCTGTGGCGCTGGTCAATTCGGTCAACCCGGTGCGTATCGAGGGCCAGAAGACGGCCTCCTTCGAGATCGTCGACATGCTCGGCGACGCGCCCGACATCCACGTCCTGCCGGTCGGCAACGCGGGCAACATCACCGCCTACTGGAAGGGCTACCGCGAGTACGCCGTGGACGGCCTCGCCACGAAGACGCCCCGCATGTGGGGCTTCCAGGCCTCCGGCAGCGCCCCGATCGTGCGCGGCGAGGTCGTCAAGGACCCGTCGACCATCGCCACCGCGATCCGTATCGGCAACCCCGCCTCCTGGTCGTACGCCCTGGCCGCGCGCGACGAGTCCGGCGGTGCCATCGACGAGGTGACGGACCGTGAAATCCTGCGCGCCTACCGGCTGTTGGCCGCGCAGGAGGGCGTCTTCGTCGAGCCGGCGTCCGCCGCGTCCGTGGCCGGACTGCTGAAGGCGGCCGAGCAGGGCAAGGTCGACCCCGGCCAGCGCATCGTGTGCACGGTCACCGGCAACGGCCTCAAGGACCCCGACTGGGCCGTCGCCGGCGCTCCCCAGCCGGTCACGGTCCCGGTCGACGCGGCCACGGCGGCCGAACGCCTGGGCCTGGCCTGACCGCACCGCCCGCACCGTCGACGACGAGCGCGACGACGAGCGCCTACGACAAGCGCGACGACGGACCGACCGCGTCCGGCTCCGCACGGGCCGGCTTCGCACGGGTCGGCGCAGGTCGAGGGCCAGTGACGGTCGAGCCGTCACCGGTCGGTCGTCGTCGGCTCAGCCGCTCCGCCGCACGTCCGGGCGGATCGGCCGCCGTCGTCCGGTGCCGAGCGCGGCCCGGTCGGCAGCACCCGCCGTCGACGCTCCCGACGCCTCCGTCCGCCGACGGCGCCCGTCGGTCCGGTGCTCAGGCCGCTCGCCTGCCGCGTTTCGCCCGGTCGGCGCAACGCGCGCGCACCGCGCAAGCTACGCAACCGCGCGGCGTGCGGAAGCGTCTCTCCCAGGAGACTTCGGAGGAGGGTGGCACGGGGGGGCTTGCGACACGCATCGTGCGCCTCCCGTGCGCCCTATGTCGCCACTGAACTTTCCTTCGATAGGCTGTAGGGAACCCGACCGCCGCACACGCCCACGCAGGTGGCGGTGCCGCGTCGTCTCCGTGGCCTGAGGGTCTTCCCCGTTCCTGTCGAGTGTCATTCGACCATCACGCAGCTCAAGGAGAGTCAACGAGCGATGGCCGGTCCCGCGTTCCGCGCCGCCGCCGTCCGGGTGCGCGTCCCCGCCACCAGCGCCAACCTCGGCCCAGGCTTCGACGCCTTCGGCCTGTCGCTGGGGCTCTACGACGACGTCGTGGTCCGGGTGGCCGACTCCGGGCTGCACATCGACATCGCCGGCGAGGGCAGCGAGACGCTGCCGCGGGACGAGAAGCACCTGCTCGTCCGCTCGCTGCGCACCGCCTTCGACGTCCTCGGCGGACAGCCGCGCGGCCTGGAGATCGTCTGCGCCAACCGCATTCCGCACGGCCGCGGTCTCGGCTCCTCCTCCGCCGCCATCTGCGCCGGAATAGTCGCGGCCCGCGCCGTGACCATAGGCGCCGAGGCCAGGCTCGACGACGCCGCGCTGCTCGAGCTGGCCACCGAGATCGAGGGCCACCCGGACAACGTGGCGGCCTGTCTGCTGGGCGGGTTCACCCTGTCCTGGATGGAGGCCGGAGCGGCCCGGGCCATCAGGATGGAGCCCTCCGATTCCATCGTTCCGGTGGTTTTCGTGCCGGGAAAGCCGGTGCTCACCGAAACCGCGCGCGGCCTGCTGCCGCGCACCGTGCCGCACGTGGACGCCGCCGTCAACGCGGGCCGCGCCGCCCTGCTCGTCGAGGCCCTCACCCGGCGCCCCGAGCTGCTGTTGCCGGCCACCGAGGACCGCCTCCACCAGGAGTACCGCGCCCCCGCCATGCCGGAGAGCGCGGCGCTGGTGGAGCGGCTTCGGGCGGACGGCATCCCCGCGGTCATCTCCGGCGCCGGACCCACCGTCATGGCGCTCGCGGACGCGGGCACCGCCGACAAGGTGGAGCAACTGGCGGGCGCCGACTGGGCCGCCAACAGGCTGAGTCTCGACCTGCAAGGAGCCTGCGTACTGCCGCTCGCGGCAGGCGGGGAGATCTGAAATCCGGCGGTTGCCGGATTTCGAGAGGGGGAATGTTTGTTGGATCCGGTAGTGTTAACCTCAAGTCTGCACCCGACCCCACCATGGCGAGGTGCCTCGTGTCCCCGTCCGGGACAGACATTCCTCCGGGAGCCCCCCCAAGCCGCACTGTGTGGTGTACGTCGTACCTGGGCAGTACCTCGTATGCGCACACTGAGCGGTCCGCCGGGCACGCTCCGGAATCGGTGCGACCACGCCACGTGACTCAGTGACACTCGGTGTCGCTGATGGTCGAGGAAGCGCCAATCACCAGAAATCTCTTCCGCCGCTTTGGGCGGACCACCGCCCCGGCACGGTTCACCAGCAAGGACCGAAGCCGGACAGCACAACCGGTCGCCGAGCCAGACAGGCCGACGTCCGCTCCAGGGAAGGACCCTTCGTGAGCGACACCACCGATCTGATGGGCGCACGTGTCGAGGAGACCGCTGCCGCGCCCGCCACGGACGCCTCCGCGCCTGCCACCGGTGCCGGCTCCCGGCGGCGCCGCGGTACCGGCCTCGAGGGCATGGTGCTGGCCGAGCTGCAACAGGTCGCATCCGGCCTCGGTATCAGGGGCACCGCGCGCATGCGCAAGAGCCAGCTGATCGAGGTCATCAAGGAGGCGCAGGCGGCCGGGGGCGCCCCCGCCGCGAAGGCCGCGCCCGCCGCGGGGGACGCCACCGAGACCAAGCCGAAGCGCCGCAGCACCTCCCGCACCCGTACGGGCGAGGAGGCCGCGCCCGCGAAGAAGGCGGCGGAGGCCCCCTCCGCCAAGCCCTCGAACGACGTGGAGCAGTCGGGCGCCTCCGCCAAGGCCGTGGCGCAGCAGCAGATCGAGATCCCCGGTCAGCCGGCTGGGGGCACCGCCCGCTCGAGTGAGGCCGAGCGTGGGGGAGAGGACGCTCCGGCCGAGCGCCGTCGCCGTCGGGCCACCGCGGAGGCGGGCGCCCCCGCGGGCAGCGCCGAGACCGTCGCCGCCGAGGCGAAGAGCGAGTCGAAGGCCGAGACCGCGGCCCAGCAGCAGTCGCAGGGCGACGCCGGTGACGGTGGCGAGGGCCGCCGTCGCGACCGCCGTGAGCGCGGCCGGGACCGCGACCGCGACCGCGACCGCGACCGCCGCGGCAAGGGCGACGACCAGCAGGGCCAGGGCGGTCAGCAGCAGCGCCAGCAGGGCCAGCAGCAGAGCGGCGGCCGGCCGGACCGTCAGCAGCGGGCCGACGAGGACGGGGACGACTTCGAGGGCGGCCGCCGGGGCCGTCGCGGCCGCTACCGCGACCGCCGTGGCCGCCGTGGCCGTGACGACGTCTCCGAGCCGCAGATCGCCGAGGACGACGTCCTGATCCCCGTCGCGGGCATCCTGGACATCCTCGACAACTACGCCTTCATCCGTACGTCGGGCTACCTGCCGGGTCCCAACGACGTGTACGTCTCCCTCGCCCAGGTCCGCAAGAACGGCCTGCGCAAGGGCGACCACGTCACGGGTGCGGTCCGCCAGCCGAAGGAGGGCGAGCGCCGCGAGAAGTTCAACGCGCTGGTCCGGCTGGACTCCGTCAACGGCATGGCGCCCGAACACGGCCGTGGGCGGCCGGAGTTCAACAAGCTGACGCCGCTGTACCCGCAGGACCGGCTCCGTCTGGAGACCGACCCGGGCGTTCTGACCACCCGCATCATCGATCTGGTCTCGCCCATCGGCAAGGGCCAGCGCGGTCTGATCGTGGCCCCGCCGAAGACCGGCAAGACCATGATCATGCAGGCGGTCGCCAACGCGATCACGCACAACAACCCCGAGTGCCACCTGATGGTCGTCCTCGTCGACGAGCGTCCGGAAGAGGTCACCGACATGCAGCGGTCGGTCAAGGGCGAGGTCATCTCCTCGACCTTCGACCGCCCGGCCGAGGACCACACCACGGTCGCCGAGCTCGCCATCGAGCGCGCCAAGCGTCTGGTGGAGCTGGGCCACGACGTGGTCGTGCTCCTGGACTCGATCACCCGTCTGGGCCGTGCGTACAACCTGGCGGCCCCGGCCTCCGGCCGCATCCTGTCCGGCGGTGTCGACTCCACGGCCCTGTACCCGCCGAAGCGGTTCTTCGGTGCGGCCCGCAACATCGAGGACGGCGGTTCGCTGACCATCCTCGCCACCGCCCTGGTGGACACCGGGTCCCGCATGGACGAGGTGATCTTCGAGGAGTTCAAGGGCACCGGCAACATGGAGCTCAAGCTCGACCGGAAGCTCGCCGACAAGCGCATCTTCCCAGCGGTGGACGTGGACGCGTCCGGTACCCGTAAGGAAGAGATCCTGCTCGGCAACGAGGAGCTGGCCGTCGTCTGGAAGCTGCGCCGGGTGCTGCACGCGCTCGACCAGCAGCAGGCGATCGAGCTGCTCCTCGACAAGATGAAGCAGACCAAGTCGAACATCGAGTTCCTGATGCAGATCCAGAAGACCACGCCGACTCCCGGCAACGGCGACTAGGCGCTCCGCCGAGCAAGCCGGACCAGCCGGGTAAGCCGGTAAGAGGCACCCAGAAGGCCGCCCCCCTGAAACAGGGGGGCGGCCTTCTGCCGTTCCCGGCTCCGTACGAGCGTTCCCGGCCGTACGCGCGTTCCCGGCCGTACGAGACCTTCGCCACAGGCGCCGCGCCCCGTTCCGGCTCCCCACGGCGCCGTCCGGGCCCGTGTCGCCGCAGGTGAACAGGGTTACCAAGCGGTACACAGCCCCGCATGGTGCCTATGTCCGCATGTGGTGGACACAGAGCGTTGTGCAACCCTTTCCCGAGTTCCCCCGTCTGACCGTACGAGCGACGATAGTGCGGTACGGGTCTCATCGACCGAGAACAGACCGGGGTCCGACCCCGACCGCAGGGGGTAACCGACCGTAGACACGAGAGCCGAGGAGCGCATGCCTGCCGACAGCACGCGAGGACCGGGCATACCAGGGGAATCCGGTGACACCGGGCCCCGCCGCCGCACCAAGGGCCGCCGTCGCAAGCCCCCCACCGGGCGGCGCAGGGCCCTGACGGCCATGGCCTGGACCGCCGCGGGGATCGTCGTGCTCGGCGGCGCGGGGGCCGGCTTCCTCTACTTCAAGCTCAACGGCAACCTCAGGACCATCGACATCAACCAAGCCCTCGGCGGCGACCGGCCCACCAAGACCGACAACGGATCCGAGAACATCCTGGTCCTCGGTTCCGACACTCGCGCCGGCGGCAACAAGAAGCTCGGCGGCGGCACCGACGACGGCAGCGCCCGCTCCGACACGGCGATGATCGTGCACGTCTACGAGGGCCACAAGAAGGCCGGAGTGGTCTCCATACCGCGCGACACCCTCGTCGACCGCCCCGAGTGCACCGACGCCAAGGGCGGCACGCACGCCGCGGAGCACGACGCGATGTTCAACGAGTCGTACTCCACCGGCGGCGCCGCCTGCGCGGTGAAGACCGTCGAGTCGATGACCGGCCTGCGGATGGACCACTACCTGGAGGTCGACTTCAGCGGCTTCCAGAAGCTCATTGACGAACTCGGCGGAGTCCGGGTCACCACGACGAGGGACATCGACGACCCGCGCAGCCACCTCGACCTCAAGGCCGGCACGCACACCCTCGACGGACAGCAGGCCCTCGGCCTGGTCCGCACCCGGCACGGCGTCGGCGACGGCTCCGACCTCGGCCGCATCCAACTCCAGCAGGCCTTCGTCAAGGCCCTGGCCGACCAGGTCAAGCACATCGGTGTGCTCACCAACCCCAAGAAGCTCTACGACCTCGCCGACACCGCGACCAGGACCGTCACCGCCGACTCCGACCTCGGCTCGGTGAACTCCCTGATCGCCTTCGCCGACGGCCTGAAGGGCATCAGCTCCTCCCGCATGACCATGGTCACGATGCCCGTGCGGTACGACCCGGCCAACCCCAACCGCGTCCTCGTGGAGAAGGCCAAGGCCCAGCAGATCTGGAACGCCCTGAGGAACGACAAGCCCATCCCCAGGACGGCCACCGAGGGCACGGCCACCGGCAAGGCCAAGGGTGTGGTGAGCACCCCCTGAGGGGCGCGGGGAGCTGCGCGACGAGCCACGTTCGACCCGCGCCCGCCCGGGCGAACACACGTCACCCCGGCATGCGGGAAACCTACCCCCGCCCCGCAGAGACCCGCAGAGAGCCGCAGAGACCCGCAGAGACCCGCAGAGACCCCCGGGTCCCCGGAGGAACCCGCAGGGGCCCGCGGGGAATACCCGACCCCACCCCCCGGTTTGGGTGGATGGCCCCAGTCCTGGCAGACTGGTACGTCGGCTCCGGTTCACGCTCCGCATCCCGCGGCTGCGACCCGGCGCCCTCCCGGAACTCTAGGAGACACCTTGAAGCGCGACATCCACCCCGCGTACGTCGAGACGCAGGTCAGCTGCACCTGCGGCGCGTCGTTCACCACCCGCAGCACCATCGAGTCCGGCAGCATCCGGGCCGAGGTCTGCTCCGAGTGCCACCCGTTCTACACGGGCAAGCAGAAGATCCTCGACACCGGTGGCCGTGTGGCCCGCTTCGAGGCCCGCTTCGGCAAGGCTGCCGCCGGCTCCAAGAAGTAGCGCGCCCCTTTTCGCCGGTCCACGGCCGTACCCCACCGCGGGGTGCGCCGGGACCGGCGTTTTTGGTCGCCCGCCTTCCCCCACCCCAGTAGTACAGGCAGTACAGGAGCCGAAAGATGTTCGAGGCCGTCGAGGAACTCGTCGCCGAGCACGCCGATCTGGAGAAGCAGCTCGCCGACCCGTCGGTCCACGCCGACCAGGCCAACGCGCGCAAGCTCAACAAGCGCTACGCCGAGCTCACCCCGATCGTCGCCGCGTACCGCTCCTGGAAGCAGACCGGCGACGACATCGACACCGCGCGCGAACTCGCCGCGGACGACCCCGACTTCGCGGCCGAGGTCAAGGAGCTGGAACAGCAGCGCGAGGAGTTGACCGAGAAGCTGCGCTTCCTGCTCATCCCGCGCGACCCCAGCGACGACAAGGACGTCATCCTCGAGATCAAGGCGGGCGCGGGCGGCGACGAGTCGGCCCTGTTCGCGGGCGACCTGCTGCGCATGTACCTGCGGTACGCCGAGCGGGTCGGCTGGAAGACCGAGATCATCGACGCCACCGAGTCCGAGCTGGGCGGCTACAAGGACGTCCAGGTCGCGGTGAAGACCCGCGGGCAGACCGAGCCCGGCCAGGGCGTGTGGGCCCGGCTGAAGTACGAGGGCGGGGTGCACCGCGTGCAGCGGGTGCCGGCCACCGAGTCCCAGGGCCGTATCCACACCTCCGCGGCCGGTGTGCTGGTCACCCCCGAGGCCGAGGAGGTGGACGTGGAGATCAGCCCCAACGACCTCCGCATCGACGTCTACCGGTCCTCCGGGCCCGGCGGCCAGTCCGTCAACACCACCGACTCCGCGGTGCGCATCACGCACCTGCCCACCGGAGTCGTCGCCTCCTGCCAGAACGAGAAGAGCCAGCTGCAGAACAAGGAGCAGGCGCTGCGTATCCTGCGCTCCAGGCTGCTCGCCATGGCGCAGGAGGAGGCGGAGCGGGAAGCCGCCGACGCCCGCCGCAGCCAGGTCCGCACCGTCGACCGCTCCGAGAAGATCCGCACCTACAACTTCCCGGAGAACCGCATCTCGGACCACCGCGTCGGCTTCAAGGCGTACAACCTGGACCAGGTCCTGGACGGCGAGCTGGACGCGGTGATCCAGGCCTGCGTCGACGCGGACTCGGCCGCCAAGCTCGCGGCCGCGTAAGACACGTACGCACGCGGGACGTGCGTACGTACGAGCACCAACGGAGGACCAGCGTGCAGCAAGAATCCGGGGGGCGACCCCCGAGCCCCCGCAGCGTGCTGCTCGCGGAGGTGGCGCAGGCCACCCAGCGGCTGGCCGACGCGGGCGTGGACTCGCCGCGCACCGACGCGGAGGAACTCGCCGCGTTCGTGCACGGCGTCAAGCGGGGCCAGCTGCACACCGTGAAGGACGCCGACTTCGACGCCCGCTACTGGGAGGTCATCGCCCGGCGCGAGCAGCGCGAGCCGCTCCAGCACATCACCGGGCGGGCCTACTTCCGGTATCTGGAACTCCAGGTCGGGCCAGGGGTGTTCGTGCCCCGGCCGGAGACCGAGTCCGTGGTCGGCTGGGCCATAGACGCCGTACGGGCCATGGACGTCGTCGAGCCGTGCATCGTCGACCTGTGCACCGGCTCGGGGGCCATCGCGCTCGCCCTCGCCCAGGAGGTGCCGCGTTCGCGCGTGCACGCCGTGGAGCTGAGCGATGACGCCCTGAAGTGGACCAGCAAGAACATGGAGGGGTCCAGGGTCGACCTGCGTCAGGGCGACGCCCTGACGGCCTTCCCGGACCTCGACGGCCAGGTCGACCTCGTCATCTCCAACCCGCCGTACATCCCGCTCACCGAATGGGAGTACGTCGCCCCCGAGGCCCGCGACTACGACCCGGAGCTGGCGTTGTTCTCCGGGGAGGACGGCCTCGACCTGATCCGCGGCATCGAGCGCACCGCGCACCGGCTGCTGCGGCCCGGCGGAGTCGTCGTCGTCGAGCACGCCGACACCCAGGGCGGACAGGTGCCGTGGATCTTCACCGAGGAACTGGGCTGGGCCGACGCCGCCGACCACCCCGACCTCAACAACCGGCCGCGGTTCGCCACCGCCCGCAAGGCGCTGCCGTGACCCCCATCAGGACTTCTGACCAGCAGTACGTGTACGAGGAGGCTCGCTGACAATGGCACGGCGATACGACACCAACGACGCCACCGACCGCGTGACGGGTCTGCGCGAGGCGGCGTCCGCCGTCCGCCGCGGCGAACTCGTGGTGCTGCCCACCGACACGGTCTACGGCATCGGCGCCGACGCGTTCTCCTCCGAGGGCGTGGCCGACCTGCTCGCCGCCAAGGGCCGGGGCCGCAACATGCCCACCCCCGTCCTCATCGGCTCCCCGAACACGCTGCACGGACTGGTCACGGACTTCTCCGAGATGGCCTGGGAACTCGTGGACGCCTTCTGGCCGGGCGCGCTGACGCTGGTCGCGCGGCACCAGCCGTCCCTCCAGTGGGACCTCGGGGACACCCGGGGCACGGTCGCGGTGCGGATGCCGCTGCACCCGGTCGCCATCGAACTGCTCGCGGAGGTCGGCCCGATGGCCGTGTCGTCGGCGAACCTGACCGGCCACCCCGCGCCGGAGAACTGCGGCGCCGCGCAGGAGATGCTCGGCGACTCCGTCTCCGTCTACCTCGACGGCGGCCCGACCCCCGGCAACGTCCCGTCCTCCATCGTCGACGTCACCCGCAAGGTGCCCGTGCTGCTGCGCGAGGGCGCCCTGTCGCCGGAGGAGCTGCGCAAGGTGGTACCCGACCTCGAGGTGGCGAATTGACGGCCCCTGACGCGGGGCGTGGCATAGGCGACACCTTCCGCATCCTGCACGTCAGCACCGGCAACGTGTGCCGTTCTCCCATCACCGAGCGGCTGACCCGGCACTTCGTGGCGGACCGGCTCGGGGATCCGCGGGGCGGCGGGCTGATCGTGGAGAGCGCGGGCACCTGGGGCCACGAGGGCGCGCCGATGGAGGCCAACGCGGAGACCGTGCTGGCCGACTTCGGCGCGGACGCCTCCGGCTTCACCGGCCGGGAACTGCTGGACGAGCATGTGATCCGCGCCGACCTGGTGCTCACCGCGACCCTGGACCACCGTGCCCAGGTCATCTCCATGGGCCACTCGGCGGGCCTGCGTACCTTCACCCTCAAGGAGTTCACCCGCCTGGTGAAGGCGATAGACACGGCCACGCTGCCGCCCCTGGAGGACGGCGTGGTCGAACGCGCCCGCGCCCTGGTCCGCGCCGCCGCCGCTCTACGCGGGTGGCTCCTGGCCCCGACCGCCGAGGCCGACGAGGTCTACGACCCCTACGGCGCCCCCCTGACGTTCTTCCGCTCCGTAGGCGACGAGATACACCAGGCCCTGGACCCGGTGGTAACGGCTCTGACGGGAGTCCCGGCCCGCGCCTGACGCCCGCCGGGCCTCGCAGCGGACGGGTGTCCACCTCCGGGGACGGCCGCCGACCACCCAGCAACTAAGGCGCTCACGCGCGGGGGCCGGGGTGCTCCGTGAGGTCGCGCACGGGTCGCGCCGGGTGACGGCCTCGGCGCGCGTCTGCGGAGCTTCTGGCGGACGGGGAGGCCCGGGACCCGGCTCGGGGGCCCGGGGTGCCCGTCGGGGCCGCGCACGGGTCGCGTCGGGTCCGGTCGGCCTGCTCGGGCCGGTGGGCGTGGTGCGGGTGTGCCGTGACTGCGTCGGCGGCGGCCTTTGGCCTGCGCCTGTGAGGCGCCTGGCGTTGGAGGGCCCGGGTCCTGGCTGAAGGCGCCCTGTGGGGCCTCGCACGGGGGTGCCCGGACCGGTTGGCCTGCTCGGGCCGGTGGGCGTGGTGCGGGTGTGCCGTGACTGCGTCGGCGGCGGCCTTTGGCGTGTGCCTGTGAGGCGCCTGGCGTTGGAGGGCCCGGGTCCTGGCTGAAGGCGCCCTGTGGGGCCTCGCACGGGGGTGCCCGGACCGGTTGGCCTGCTCGGG
>NZ_JBIVTV010000002.1:590985-646896 GCF_044756885.1 Streptomyces sp. NPDC091412
GGCCGGTGGGCGTGGTGCGGGTGTGCCGTGACTGCGTCGGCGGCGGCCTTTGGCGTGTGCCTGTGAGGCGCCTGGCGTTGGAGAGCCCGAGTCCTGGCTGAAGGCGCCCTGTGGGGCCTCGCACGGGGGGTGCCCGGACCGGCGGCCTGCTCCGGCCGGGCGGGCGTGGTGCGGTGTGTCGTGGGCTGTGTCGGTGTGGCCTCCGGGCTGCGTCGGGGATGGCCTTGACGCGTGTCTGCGGAGTGTCCGGCGGGGGCCGAGGGCGGCCCGTTTGGGTCGCGCGCGGGTCCGGTCGGCCTGCTCCGGTCGGGGGCGTGCGTGGGTTGCGTCGGTGGTCGGCCTCGGCGTGTGCCCTGTCGGGCGTCTGGCGGGCCGCGCGCTCGTACGTGGCTCGGGGACCCCGGCGGAGGCTCCGTGGGCCGTACGGCCCGGCTGGAGGGCCTTTCGGCCCGTGGGGGACCCGGCGCTCGTCGCGCTCTCCGAGGCCCGTCGACGGGGGGCGCGTGGACGGGGGAGAGGAGCGGCCGGGGCATGCAGGCACGTGTGCACGTGGGGTTCGCCGCTCGGTCTCCAGGCCCGGCTGCCGGCGTCGCGCGGGTGTGCGCCGAGAGGCACGCGAGGGGTAGCCGTGTCGGCGTAAGGGGCCGCGCGGGGTGGGGCTGGTGGGCCTACATTGGACGTACGTCAACGTCGACCGCCCGGAGCCCGACATGTCGGTCATCCCCGTTCTCGAGGCCGATCTCCTGCGCCGGCAGGACCCCGAACTGGCCGACGTCCTGCTCGGGGAGCTCGACCGGCAGTCGACGACGCTCCAGTTGATCGCGGCCGAGAACTTCACCTCGCCGGCGGTGCTCGCCACGCTCGGCTCGGTGCTGGCGAACAAGTACGCCGAGGGCTATCCCGGCGCCCGGCACCACGGCGGCTGCGAGATCGTCGACGTCGCCGAACGCCTCGCCGTGGCGCGGGCCAAGGCCCTGTTCGGTGCCGAACACGCCAACGTGCAGGCTCACTCGGGCTCGTCCGCGGTGCTCGCCGCGTACGCGGCGCTGCTGCGGCCCGGCGACACCGTCCTCGCCCTCGGCCTGCCCTACGGCGGACACCTCACGCACGGCTCGCCCGCGAACTTCTCCGGCCGCTGGTTCGACTTCGTCGGCTACGGCGTCGACGCCGAGACCGGACTCATCGATCACCAGCAGGTGCGCACGCTCGCCCACGCGCACCGGCCCAAGGCGATCGTGTGCGGCTCCATCGCCTACCCCCGCCACATCGACTACGCCTTCTTCCGCTCGGTCGCCGACGAGGTCGGCGCCTATCTGATCGCCGACGCGGCCCACCCCATCGGACTCGTCGCCGGCAAGGCGGCGCCCAACCCCGTCCCGTACGCCGACGTGGTGTGCGCCACCACCCACAAGGTGCTGCGCGGGCCGCGCGGCGGGATGCTCCTGTGCGGCGGCGAGCTGGCCGAGCGCGTCGACCGCGCCGTCTTCCCCTTCACCCAGGGCGGCGCCCAGATGCACACCATCGCCGCCAAGGCCGTCGCGTTCGGCGAGGCCGCGACCCCGGCCTTCTCCGCCTACGCCCACCAGGTCGTCGCCAACGCGCGGGTGCTCGCGGCCCGGCTGGCCGCCGAGGGCCTGACCGTCACCACGGGCGGCACGGACACCCACCTGATCACCGCCGACCCGGCGCCGCTCGGTATCGAGGGGCGCACCGCGCGCGGACGGCTGGCCGCCGCCGGTATCGTCCTCGACTGCTGCGCGCTGCCGCACGCCGACAGCCGCGGGCTGCGCCTGGGCACCGCCGCGGTGACCAGCCAGGGCATGGGCCAGCAGGAGATGGAGTGGATAGCCGTCCTGTTCGGCAAGGTGCTGCGCGGCGAGGTCGACGGGGCGAGCGCGCGCGAGGACGTGCGCGAACTCACGGTCCGGTTTCCGCCGTATCCCGGCTGAGGCGGGGTAGCAGAGGGGTCGTACAAAACCGTACACAGCCACACGTGCAACCATCGTCGCTACCCGGAAGTCCACATACATATGCCTGCGTCGCTAGGGTGTGGGGCTGAGAAGGCCAGCGAGACCTGTGGGGAAGCCCGTGCGTGAATACCTGCTGACGCTCTGCATCACGGCCGCGGTGACGTATCTGCTGACAGGGCCGGTACGCAAGTTCGCGATCGTCGCGGGAGCGATGCCGGAGATCCGGGCACGTGACGTGCACCGGGAGCCCACTCCCCGGCTCGGCGGTATCGCCATGTTCTTCGGCCTGTGCGCGGGCCTGCTCGTCGCCGACCACCTCACCAACCTCAACGAGGTCTTCGAGAAGTCGAACGAGCCGCGCGCGCTGCTCTCCGGCGCCGCCCTGATCTGGCTGATCGGTGTCCTGGACGACAAATTCGAGATCGACGCCCTGATCAAGCTGGGCGGTCAGATGATCGCGGCCGGTGTGATGGTGATGCAGGGTCTGACGATCCTGTGGCTGCCCGTGCCCGGCGTCGGCACGGTCGCGCTCACCCAGTGGCAGGGCACCCTGCTCACGGTCGCCCTGGTCGTCATCACCATCAACGCGGTCAACTTCGTCGACGGCCTCGACGGTCTGGCCTCCGGCATGGTGTGCATCGCGGCCGCCGCGTTCTTCATGTACGCCTACCGGATCTGGTACTCGTACGGCATCGAGGCCGCCGCCCCCGCCACCCTCTTCGCGGCCGTCCTCATGGGCATGTGCCTGGGCTTCCTGCCGCACAACATGCATCCCGCGCGGATCTTCATGGGCGACTCGGGGTCCATGCTCATCGGCCTGGTGCTGGCGGCCGGCGCGATCTCGGTGACCGGGCAGGTCGACCCCGACGTGATGAAGCTGTTCTCCGGGTCCGAGCGCAACGCGGTGCACCAGATGGTGCCGGTCTACATCCCGCTGCTGATGCCGTTGACGATCATCGCCATCCCGGCCGCCGACCTGGTCCTGGCCATCGTGCGGCGCACCTGGCACGGCAAGTCGCCGTTCGCCGCCGACCGCGGCCATCTGCACCACCGCCTGCTGGAGATCGGCCACTCGCACAGCCGGGCCGTGCTGATCATGTACTTCTGGGCGGCCCTGATCGGCTTCGGCGCGCTCGCCTACTCGGTCAAGTCGGCGTCCATGTGGATCGTGCTGGGCATCGTGGGCCTCAGCTTCCTCGGCCTGGTGCTGCTCCTGCTGCCGCGCTTCACCCCCCGCGCCCCGCGCTGGGCCGAGCGGTTCGTGCCGCCGCGCTACCGGCGCCGGGGCGGGGTCATGGGCCGGGGAGCCTCCGAGCCCGCGGTGGCGTCGTCCGCCTCGTCCACGGACTCCGCGCCGCAGGAGGCGTCCGTGGGGGCTTCCGCGGCCTCGGAGAGCGCTGTGCCGGGGGAGACGCCCGTGGCCGCGGGCGTGCGGGTCCGTGCCGGTGCGGCCGGGGTCAACGGAGCGACCGCCGTCGGAGCCCGTTCGCGCGTTCTGGACGGGCGGAAGGCCGGAACATCGCGCTGACGGTCAAGGTAAGAATCTGACTAAAGCGTTGCCAACCCGTGGGGTGCTGAATCCCCTCAATATCGGGCGAATAGGTCTGGATTTTGCACAGAAGTGCAGCTGTACTCTCACGTGTGAGGGTCAGCACACCCAGGAGGTAAAGACCTCATCAAATAGTTTGTGATACCGTTCACGAGTATCCCGGAGAGCCGAAGGGCCACAGTGAGAAGGTCCTGGTGGGGCCGAGGTTTCCCCCCTCGGCACCGGGACTACGCTCGTCCCATGACGACGCCCTGCCCCCTGTGAATGCGGAGTTGCCGCGATGCCGTCCAATGACGCCCGGATCCTGGCCGAGGCCGCTGTGCCCACAGCCGCCGTCGGTGTGGTCGCCGCCGTCGTCAGCGGTGTGGTCGCCGGTGGAAAAGGGGCGATCGGCGCGGTCGTCGCGACCCTGGTCGTGATCCTGTTCATGGGGCTCGGCCTCTACGTCCTGCAGCGCACGGCCAAGTCGCTTCCGCATCTCTTCCAGGCGATGGGCCTGATGCTCTACGCGGCCCAGATCCTGCTGCTGTTCGTCTTCCTGGCCGCGTTCAAGCACACCACGCTGTTCAACCCGAAGGCCTTCGCCTTCACCCTGCTCGCCGCCACGCTGGCGTGGACCGCGGCGCAGACGCGGGCCCATATGAAGTCCAAGATCCTCTACGTCGAGCCCGACTCGGCCCCGTCCACGGCGGGCGAGAAGTCCGAAAAGACGGAGCGCTCGTCGTGAGCGGTAGGGCCGGGATAAAGACGCTTGAGAGATCCTGCTATCGTCCGGTGCCAACTGCGGCATCGCGGGCGCGGGCATCACAGCTGACGCCTGTTCGATCGCGAGGCGAGATGCCCCTCTGCCGCCCCCACATCCGTAACACCAGTCCCGTGCCGAACTGCGGCCGCACGCCGCGCCGACACAACGAGGTTGCCGTACCTATGCGCCATGCTGAAGGAGCCCGCGGTGAGTGCTGACCCGACGCAGGTGCTCGCCTTCGAGACCGACTGCCACATCTTCGCCGGCTGTGGCTTCCCCGCTCCGGGCCTGCACTCGTTCCTGTTCGAGCCCCTCTGGGGCAACGCGGACAGCAACCTGTACTTCAACAAGACGATGCTGCTGGCGCTGCTCGGCTCGATCATCGTCGTCGGCTTCTTCTGGGCCGCGTTCCGCAAGCCGCAGGTCGTGCCCGGCAAGCTTCAGATGGTCGCCGAGGCCGGTTACGACTTCATCCGGCGCGGAGTCGTCTACGAGACGATCGGCAAGAAGGAAGGCGAGAAGTACGTCCCGCTCGTCGTCTCCCTGTTCTTCTTCATCTGGATGATGAACCTCTGGTCGATCGTCCCGGTCGCCCAGTTCCCGGTCACCGCGATCATCGCGTACCCGATCGTGCTGGCCCTGATCGTCTACGTGCTGTGGGTCTCGCTGACCTTCAAGCGCCACGGCTTCGTGGGCTTCTTCAAGAACGTGACGGGCTACGACAAGTCGCTGGGCGCGGTGCTCCCGCTGGCCATGCTCATCGAGTTCTTCTCGAACCTGCTGGTCCGGCCCTTCACTCACGCGGTCCGGCTCTTCGCGAACATGTTCGCGGGCCACACGCTGCTGCTCCTCTTCACGATCGCCAGCTGGTACCTGCTCAACGGCATCGGCATCGCCTACGCGGGCGTCAGCTTCATCATGACGATCGTGATGACGGCCTTCGAGCTCTTCATCCAGGCACTGCAGGCGTACGTCTTCGTCCTCCTGACCTGCACGTACATCCAGGGCGCGCTCGCAGAGCACCACTGAGCACCCCGCAGAGCAACCCCCTGATCGTCCGGTGGCCAACCCCCACCGGTCCGTAAAGAAAAGGAAGAACTGGCATGTCCCAGACCCTTGCCGCTGTTTCCGGCTCGCTCGGCTCCGTCGGTTACGGCCTCGCTGCCATCGGTCCCGGCGTCGGCGTCGGCATCATCTTCGGTAACGGCACCCAGGCCCTGGCCCGCCAGCCCGAGGCCGCCGGCCTGATCCGCGCCAACCAGATCCTCGGCTTCGCCTTCTGTGAGGCGCTGGCCCTGATCGGTCTGGTCATGCCGTTCGTCTACGGCACCTGATTCGCCGAACAGCGAAAGCTTCCTAGACGAAAGGCACTGACATGAGCCAGCTGCTCATTCTGGCGGCCGAGACGGAGAACCCTCTCGTCCCGCCGATCCCCGAGCTCGTCATCGGCCTGCTCGCCTTCGTCATCGTCTTCGGTTTCCTCGCGAAGAAGCTCCTCCCGAACATCAACAAGGTTCTGGAGGAGCGCCGCGAGGCCATCGAGGGCGGTATCGAAAAGGCCGAGGCCGCGCAGACCGAGGCCCAGAGCGTTCTTGAGCAGTACAAGGCTCAGCTCGCCGAGGCCCGGCACGAGGCCGCGCGCCTGCGCCAGGAGGCGCAGGAGCAGGGCGCCACGCTCATCGCCGAGATGCGGGCCGAGGGCCAGCGTCAGCGCGAGGAGATCGTCGCCGCCGGCCACGCCCAGATCGAGGCCGACCGCAAGGCCGCCGCGTCCGCGCTCCGGCAGGACGTCGGCACGCTGGCCACCGAGCTGGCCGGCAAGCTCGTCGGCGAGTCCCTCGAGGACCACGCCCGGCAGAGCCGTGTGATCGACCGCTTCCTCGACGGCCTCGATGAAGCCGCTTCGAAGGCCGAGGCGACTCGATGACCATGCACGGAGCCAGCCGTGAGGCGCTGACCGCCGCACGTGAGCGTCTGGACGCGCTGACGGACTCCACCTCGGTGGACGCCGCGCAGCTCGCCGACGAGCTGGCGGCCGTCACCGCGCTGCTCCACCGCGAGGTCGGTCTGCGTCGGGTCCTGACCGACCCGGCGCAGTCCGGCGAGGCCAAGGCCACGCTGGTGCAGCGCCTGCTCGGCGGCCAGATCGGCGGCACGGCCGCGGACCTGGTGTCCGGCATGGTGCGTTCCCGCTGGTCGCAGCCCCGTGACCTGGTCGACACGCTGGAGGAGCTGGCGGACGTCGCCGACCTCACCGCGGCGCAGCAGACCGGCACGCTCGACAACGTCGAGGACGAGCTGTTCCGCTTCGGCCGGATCGTCTCCTCCAACACCGGGCTGCGCGCGGCCCTGACCGACCGCGCCGCGACCGCATCGGCCAAGAAGGAGCTGCTGCACCGGCTGCTCGGTGGCCGGACGGCCGCTACCACCGTGGGTCTGGTGACGCGCCTTGTGACCGCGCCGCGGGGACGTAGCCTGGAAGCGGGACTGGAGTCCCTGACCAAGCTCGCCGCCGACCGTCGCAACCGCATGGTCGCCGTCGTCACCTCGGCGGTCCCGCTGAGCGACACGCAGAAGCAGCGCCTCGGCGCGGCCCTCGCCAAGCTCTACGGCCACCAGATGCACCTCAACCTCGACGTCGACCCCGAGGTCGTCGGCGGAGTCCGGGTGCAGGTGGGTGACGAGGTCATCAACGGCTCCCTCGCGGACCGGCTCGAGGACGCCGCCCGCCGCATGGCGAGCTAGCAGCAACTCAACACGCAAGACGTACACGACGGCCCTGGTTGGGCCGTGCAGAGGATTCACCTCTTATTGGGGGGAGTCCCGAACTCGTGGAATACCCCCCAAGTGAAACTTCGGGCCCAACAAGGAGAGCAGGGAACCCAGATGGCGGAGCTCACGATCCGGCCGGAGGAGATCCGGGACGCGCTGGAGAACTTCGTCCAGTCGTACAAGCCGGACGCGGCCTCGCGCGAGGAGGTCGGTACGGTCACCCTTGCCGGCGACGGCATCGCGAAGGTCGAGGGTCTTCCCTCGGCCATGGCCAACGAACTGCTGAAGTTCGAGGACGGCACCCTCGGCCTCGCCCTCAACCTCGAGGAGCGCGAGATCGGTGCCATCGTCCTCGGTGAGTTCAGCGGCATCGAGGAGGGCCAGCCGGTGCAGCGCACCGGTGAGGTCCTGTCCGTGGCCGTGGGCGAGGGCTACCTCGGCCGCGTGGTGGACCCGCTCGGCAACCCGATCGACGGCCTCGGCGAGATCGAGACCGAGGGCCGCCGCGCCCTCGAACTGCAGGCCCCCACGGTCATGCAGCGCAAGTCGGTGCACGAGCCGATGGAGACCGGCTACAAGGCCGTCGACGCCATGACCCCGATCGGCCGCGGTCAGCGTCAGCTGATCATCGGCGACCGCCAGACCGGCAAGACCGCCCTGGCCGTCGACACGATCATCAACCAGCGTGACAACTGGCGCACCGGCGACCCGAACAAGCAGGTCCGCTGCATCTACGTCGCCATCGGCCAGAAGGGCTCCACCATCGCGTCGGTCCGGCGCTCGCTGGAGGAGAACGGCGCGCTGGAGTACACGACCATCGTGGCCGCCCCGGCGTCCGACCCGGCCGGCTTCAAGTACCTGGCGCCCTACACCGGTTCCGCCATCGGTCAGCACTGGATGTACCAGGGCAAGCACGTCCTGATCATCTTCGACGACCTGTCGAAGCAGGCCGACGCCTACCGCGCCGTGTCGCTGCTGCTGCGCCGTCCGCCGGGCCGTGAGGCCTACCCGGGCGACGTCTTCTACCTGCACTCCCGGCTGCTGGAGCGCTGCGCGAAGCTGTCCGACGACATGGGCAAGGGCTCGATGACCGGTCTGCCGATCGTCGAGACCAAGGCCAACGACGTCTCGGCGTTCATCCCGACCAACGTCATCTCCATCACCGACGGCCAGTGCTTCCTGGAGTCGGACCTGTTCAACGCCGGTCAGCGCCCCGCGCTGAACGTCGGTATCTCCGTCTCCCGAGTCGGTGGTTCCGCGCAGCACAAGGCGATGAAGCAGGTCTCCGGCCGTCTGCGCGTGGACCTGGCCCAGTTCCGTGAGCTGGAGGCGTTCGCCGCCTTCGGTTCCGACCTGGACGCCGCCTCGAAGTCCCAGCTGGAGCGCGGTCAGCGCATGGTCGAGCTGCTGAAGCAGGACCAGTACCAGCCGATGGCCACCGAGGACCAGGTCGTCTCCGTGTGGGCCGGTACCACCGGCAAGATGGACGAGGTGCCGGTCGCCGACATCCGCCGCTTCGAGAAGGAGCTCCTGGAGTACCTGCACCGCAAGGAGCAGGGCCTCATGACCTCCATCAAGGAGGGCGGCAAGATGTCCGACGACACGCTGCAGGCCGTCGCCGAGGCAATCGCCGACTTCAAGAAGCAGTTCGAGACGGGCGACGGAAAGCTGCTCGGCGAGGACACCCCGGCCGCTGCCGCCAAGTGACGTAAGGAAGGGACCTGACTCATGGGAGCCCAGCTCCGGGTCTACAAGCGTCGCATCCGATCCGTCACCGCGACCAAGAAGATCACCAAGGCGATGGAGATGATCGCCGCCTCGCGCGTCGTCAAGGCGATGCGCAAGGTGTCGGCCTCCACGCCGTACGCGCAGGAACTGACCCGCGCGGTCACGGCGGTCGGCACCGGGTCCAACACCAAGCACCCGCTGACCACGGAGGCGGAGAACCCGACCCGCGCCGCGGTATTGCTCCTGACGAGCGACCGCGGTCTGGCCGGCGCCTTCAACTCCAACGCCATCAAGGCGGCGGAGCAGCTGACCGCGCGCCTCGAGAGCGAGGGCAAGCAGGTCGACACGTACATCGTCGGCCGGCGCGGTGTCGCCCACTACAACTTCCGTGAGCGCACGATCGCGGAGTCGTGGACCGGCTTCACCGACGAGCCCGCGTACGCGGACGCCAAGACGGTGGCGGCCCCGCTGATCGAGGCCATCCAGAAGGGCACCGAGGGCGGCGGCGTGGACGAGCTCCACATCGTCTACACGGAGTTCGTCTCGATGATGACGCAGACGGCCACCGACGCCCGGCTGCTTCCGCTGCGTCTGGACGAGGTCGCCGCGGAGGCCGCTCCGAAGGGCGAGATCCTTCCGCTGTACGACTTCGAGCCCTCGGCGGAGGACGTCCTCGACGCGCTGCTGCCGCGCTACGTGGAGAGCCGTATCTACAACGCGCTGCTCCAGTCGGCCGCTTCCAAGCACGCCGCCACGCGGCGCGCGATGAAGTCGGCCACCGACAACGCGGGCGAGCTGATCGACACGCTCGCACGTCTTGCCAACGCGGCCCGCCAGGCCGAAATCACCCAGGAAATCAGCGAGATCGTCGGTGGCGCGAGCGCCCTGGCCGACGCGACCGCGGGGAGTGACAAGTAATGACCACCACTGTTGAGACGGCCACGGCGGCGGGCCGCGTCGCGCGGGTCATCGGCCCGGTCGTCGACGTGGAGTTCCCCGTCGACGCGATGCCGGACATTAACAACGCCCTTCACGTCGAGGTCGCCGACCCGGCGAACGCGGGCGAGAAGAAGACGCTGACGCTCGAGGTCGCGCAGCACCTCGGTGACGGCATCGTCCGCACGATCTCCATGCAGCCCACCGACGGCCTGGTCCGCCAGGCTCCGGTGACGGACACCGGCTCGGCGATCACCGTCCCGGTCGGCGACTTCACCAAGGGCAAGGTGTTCAACACCCTCGGTGAGGTGCTGAACGTCGACGCCGAGTACGAGGGCGAGCGCTGGTCGATCCACCGCAAGGCGCCGAACTTCGACGAGCTCGAGTCGAAGACCGAGATGTTCGAGACCGGCGTCAAGGTCATCGACCTGCTGACCCCGTACGTCAAGGGCGGCAAGATCGGTCTGTTCGGCGGCGCCGGCGTCGGCAAGACGGTGCTCATCCAGGAGATGATCTACCGCGTCGCCAACAACCACGACGGTGTCTCCGTGTTCGCCGGTGTCGGCGAGCGCACCCGTGAGGGCAACGACCTCATCGACGAGATGAGCGAGTCGGGCGTCATCGACAAGACCGCGCTGGTCTTCGGTCAGATGGACGAGCCCCCGGGCACCCGTCTGCGCGTCGCGCTGGCCGGCCTGACCATGGCCGAGTACTTCCGTGACGTCCAGAAGCAGGACGTGCTGTTCTTCATCGACAACATCTTCCGCTTCACGCAGGCCGGTTCCGAGGTCTCCACGCTGCTCGGCCGTATGCCGTCCGCCGTGGGTTACCAGCCGAACCTGGCCGACGAGATGGGTCTGCTCCAGGAGCGCATCACCTCGACCCGCGGTCACTCGATCACCTCGATGCAGGCGATCTACGTCCCCGCGGACGACCTGACCGACCCGGCCCCGGCCACCACCTTCGCCCACCTCGACGCGACGACGGTGCTGTCCCGTCCGATCTCGGAGAAGGGCATCTACCCGGCCGTGGACCCGCTGGACTCCACGTCCCGGATCCTGGACCCCCGCTACATCGCGGCGGACCACTACAACGCGGCCATGCGCGTGAAGAACATCCTGCAGAAGTACAAGGACCTGCAGGACATCATCGCGATCCTCGGTATCGACGAGCTCGGCGAGGAGGACAAGCTCGTCGTCCACCGTGCCCGTCGCGTGGAGCGCTTCCTGTCCCAGAACACCCACGTCGCCAAGCAGTTCACCGGTGTGGACGGCTCGGACGTGCCGCTGGACGAGTCGATCGCGGCGTTCAACGCGATCTGCGACGGCGAGTACGACCACTTCCCCGAGCAGGCGTTCTTCATGTGCGGTGGTATCGAGGACCTGAAGAAGAACGCGAAGGAACTGGGCGTCTCCTGAGCATCGCGCTCGCTTGAGGGGGCGGGTGCGTCCCGCCCCCTCGTCCACGCCCCTTAGAATTGACCCCAACACCCGGCACTACCGCCGGGTGGTGACCCGAGGAGCCACCCTTGGCTGCTGAGCTGCACGTCGAGCTCGTCGCCGCCGACCGCCAGGTCTGGTCCGGCGAGGCCACCCTGGTCGTCGCGCGCACCACGTCCGGCGACATCGGCGTCATGCCCGGTCACCAGCCGCTGCTCGGTGTGCTGGAGTCGGGCCCGGTGACCATCCGTACGAGTGAAGGTGCCACGGTCATCGCCGCCGTGCACG
The DNA here is from genome assembly GCF_044756885.1 of Streptomyces sp. NPDC091412. NCBI lineage: Bacteria > Bacillati > Actinomycetota > Actinomycetes > Kitasatosporales > Streptomycetaceae > Streptomyces > Streptomyces sp. NPDC091412. Next base: position 602,413 of record NZ_JBIVTV010000002.1, read on the forward strand.
GCGGTTTCATCTCGTTCGCGGACAACAAGCTGTCACTGCTGGCGGAGATCGCCGAACTCTCGGACGAGATCGACGTCCAGCGCACCGAGCGGGAGCTCGAACGCGCGAAGGCGGAGGGCGACGCTCATGCCGAGCGCCGCGCGGAGGTCCGACTGCGCGCGGCGACGGCCAGCTGAACCCAGCCAGCCGTGTGATGACGTCACTCAGCCGCGGTCGGTACCGGAGCAATCCGGTACCGGCCGCGGCTGAGGTGAATGTGGGTGTTTTTTCCGTTCCATTACCTAGGAGACGAGGAGGTCGGTGTCGATGGTCCTCGCTCTGACTGTGTGCGGGCTGGTGGTCTTGCTCGTGGTGGTGGGACTGTTCGTCTTCGGCCTGCGACGCAGGCTCATCCAGCGCTCCGGCGGCACCTTCGACTGCAGTCTGCGCTGGGACGTACCGGAGAAGACCGACACCAGCGGCAAGGGCTGGAGCTACGGCGTCGCCCGCTACAACGGCGACCGCGTCGAGTGGTTCCGTGTCTTCTCCTACGCCCCCCGTCCCCGCCGCACCCTGGAGCGGGCGTCCATCGAGGTGGCCGGCCGCCGTCTGCCCGAGGGCGAGGAGGAACTCGCGCTGCTCTCCGACGCGGTCGTCCTCACCTGCCTGCACCGCGGTACGCGCCTGGAACTCGCGATGAGCGAGGACGCGTTGACCGGCTTCCTCGCCTGGCTGGAGGCGGCGCCACCCGGACAAAGGGTGAATGTGGCGTAGTACGACGGAAGAGCTCCCCCGGACCACGTCCGGGGGAGCTCTTCCGGTCTCGGGGCCGGTGGGCCCTTACGACAGACCGCTGTTGATGGCGTTCACCAGTTCGCCGTTGCTGGTGTCACCGCTGAACTCCCAGAAGAAGGCGCCGCCCAGGCCCTGGGTCTTCGCCCAGGACATCTTGGTGCCGATGGTGGCCGGGGTGTCGTAGGACCACCAGTTGCTGCCGCACTTCGCGTAGGCCGTGCCCGCGATGGTGCCGGTGGCCGGGCAGGACGTCTTGAGCACCTTGTAGTCCTCGATGCCCTGCTCGTACGTACCGGTCGCCGGGCCCGTGGCCGTGCCGCCCGGGGCGTCCTGGGTGACGCCGGTCCAGCCGCGGCCGTACAGGCCGATGCCCACGAGCAGCTTGCTCGCCGGTACGCCCTTGGCCTTGTACTTGGCGATCGCGTCGGCCGTGGTGAAGCCGGCCTGCGGGATGCCGTTGTAGGAGGTGAGCGGGGAGTGTGGGGCGGTGGGGCCCTTCGCGTCCCAGGCGCCGAAGAAGTCGTACGTCATCACGTTGTACCAGTCGAGGTACTGCGCCGCCCCGCCGTAGTCGGCGGCGTCGACCTTGCCGCCGGAGGTGCCGTCGGCGGAGACGGCCGCCGTGACCAGGGCGCTGTTGCCGAACTTGGCCCGCAGCGCGGCCGCCACGTTCTTGATGGCCGCCGGCCCGCTGCTGTCACAGGTCAGGCCGCAGGCGTTGGGGTACTCCCAGTCGATGTCGATGCCGTCGAACACATCGGCCCAGCGGGAGTCCTTCACCAGGTCGTAGCAGGACTGGGCGAAGGCGGTCGGGTTCTTGGCCGCGTCCGCGAAGCCGCCGGACCAGGTCCAGCCGCCGAAGGACCACAGCACCTTGATGTTCGGGTACTTGGCCTTCAGCTGGCGCAGCTGGTTGAAGTTGCCGCGCAGCGGCTGGTCCCAGGTGTCGGCGACGCCGCTGACCGACTGGTCGGCGGTGAACGCCTTGTCGTAGTCGGCGTAGGAGTCGCCGATCGTGCACTTGCCGCCGGTGACGTTGCCGAAGGCGTAGTTGATGTGCGTGATCTTCGAGGCGGAGCCGGACGTGACGATGTTCTTGACGTTGTAGTTGCGGCCGTAGATGCCCCACTCGGTGAAGTAGCCGAGCCGGACCTTGTTGCCGGGCGGGGGAGTGCCGCCACCGCCGCCGGTGGTGCGCACGGCGACCGAGCCGCTGACCGGGCCGGTCTGGTTGGCGGTGTCACGGGCCTGGACGCTGTAGGAGTAGTCGGTGCCCGCGGTCAGCCCGGTGTCCGTGTACGAGGTCGTCGTCACGGTCGCGACCGTCCGGCCGTCGCGCAGCACGTCGTAGTTCTTGACGCCCTTGTCGTCGGTGGCCGCGCCCCAGGTGAGCTTCACCGAGGTGTCGGTGATGTTCGAGGCGGTCGGGGTGCCCGGAGCGGAGGGCGGGTTGTCACCGGGTACCGTGCTGCCGCCGTCACAACTGCCGCCGTTGAGCTTGCAGTTGCTGGGGGATCCGGCGCCGGCGCCGTTGAAGCCGAAGGAGACGGAGGCGCCCGGGGCGAGGGTGCCGTTGTAGGACTTGTTCTTGGCGGTCCAGTGGGTGCCGGAGCTGGTCACGTCCGCGTCCCAGGCGGAGGTGACGGACGTACCGGAGGGGAAGTCCCACTCGATCGTCCACGAACTGATGCTCGTGGTACTGGAGTTGGTCACCGTCCACTTGCCCTCGAAGCCGGTGCCCCAGTCCTGGGTCTTGGCGTAGGTGGCGGTGGCCGATGCCGCGGCCTGAGCGGAGCCCGCGAGGCCGACCATCCCGGCCAGCGGGAGCAGCAGGGTCGCGAACCCGGCCGCGGCTCTGTGTCTGAAGCGCATACCGCGCCTCCTCTTGTGATGTCGCCTGCGGGGGAGCTACGGCCGCCCCTTCGGCGGTGGGGGTTGTGGTCGGGCGGCGTGACTGAGCCATCACGCCCCCCGATGCCGCGAGAATAGAAAGGTCTGGACCACGGGTCAATAGGTCTGGACCAGTTGTCCCGTTGCTCCTCAGATCCCCAACTCCTGGGCCAACACCGCCGCTTGGACCCGGCTGCGCAGCTCCAGCTTGCCCAGCAGGCGGCTGACGTGGGTCTTCACGGTGCCCTCCGCGAGGTCCAGGCGGAGGGCGATCTCCGCGTTGGACAGCCCCTCACCCAGGCACGACAGCACCTCGCGCTCCCGGGGGGTGAGGGTGCCCAGCGCGGCCGGCGCCGCCTTCGCCTCCCGTGCCGGTCCTGCGGCGAACTCGGCGATCAGACGCCGTGTGACGGCGGGCGCGACGATCCCCTCCCCGCGCGCCACCGTGCGCACCGCCTCCACCAGTTCCCGCGCCTCGGCGTCCTTGAGCAGGAATCCGGACGCTCCCGCGCGCAGCGCCCCGAAGACGTACGCGTCGAGGTCGAAGGTGGTGAGCACGAGGACGTCCGCCAGCCGCTCCGCGACCACCTGCCGGGTCGCCGACACCCCGTCCAGCCTCGGCATCTGAAGGTCCATCAGCACCACGTCGGGACGCAGCTCGCGGGCCAGCGCCACCGCCTGCTCGCCGTCCGCCGCCTCGCCGGCCACTTCGATGCCGGGCGCGCTGCGCAGGATCAGGACCAGTCCGGCGCGGACGGCGGACTGATCCTCGGCGACGAGGACACGGATCATGCGGGATCTCCTTCGCCATCACCCAGGGGCAGGGTGGCACGGACGGTCCAGACGGCGCCCTCGGGACCGGCCTCGAACGCGCCACCGAGCAGCGCGGCCCGCTCCCGCATCCCGACCAGACCGGCACCGGAGCCCGGGGCGCGCGGTCCGCCGTGGTGCCCGTAGGGGCTGGTCACCGCCACCTCGAGCGCGCCGTCGCGCCGTGCCAGGGCGACGGTGACACGGCCCGGAGCCGCGTGTTTGAGGGCGTTGGTCAGCGACTCCTGCACGATCCGGTACGCCGCCAGCTCCACCGGCGTCGGCACCTCGCCGTGCCGGGCGTCGAGCATGACCTCGAGACCGTTGCCGCGGGCCGTCTCGGCCAGCGCCTCGAGACCGTCCAGGGTCGGCGCGGCGGCCGGGGCGCGCTCGTCCCCGCTGTCGCGCAGGATACCGATCAGCCGCCGCATCTCCGCCAGTCCCTCGACGCTGTTCTCCCGGATCACGGTGAGCGCCTGCCGCGAGGTCTCCGGGTCGTCCAGGGACAGCGCGGCCGTGGAGTGGATGGCGATGGCGGACATGTGGTTGGCGATCATGTCGTGCAACTCCCGTGCCACCCGGGCCCGTTCGGCGACGACTGCCTGTGCGCGGTCCATGTCCGCGAGCAGCGCGGTCTGTTCGGCCCGCAGCCGCTCGGCGACGGCCGTGTCACGGTGGTTGCGCACCACCCAGCCGGTGGCCGCCGGCACCAGGCTGACCAGGGCGACGCCCACGCCAAGCAGGAGTGCCTGCGGCGTGCGCCAGACCACGAGCGGTACGACCGTGCCGATCACCGTGAGCAGACCGGTGATCCAGGGAAGGCGGCGGGCGAAGGCGGGCGGGCCGTAGAGCACCGCCGCGTAGACGAGGTCGGTGAACATCACCACGGTGGCCAGGCTGCCCCGCGTCGGGAGGTCCGCGACGACCGCCGCGGTACCGACGAGCAGGGCGGGGCCCGGCCGGGTCCGGCGCAGCAGCTCGCACCCCGCCATCACCAGCAGCGGGACGGCGACCGCCCAGTCCTGGTCCAGGACGGAGGCCGGGGCGTGGCGGGCGCGGGTGTGCAGCCCGATACCGAGCAGCACCAGTCCGCCGAGCAGCCCGCCCACGGCGATGTACACGTCGTGGCGGTGCGGGCGGAGTCCTCGGGCCATGCGTCCATCCAACACGGGGGAGCGGTCCACCGCCTGATGCCCCGGAAGGGTCCGCGCGTACATCGAAGGATGCACGCGCGGTTCGTCACCGCCGACGACGCAGCGGACGCGGTCCGCCGTCAGCCTGGAGGAGGAACCGAGAGGAGCAATCGTGATCGTCACGCTGATCATCGCCTGCGAGGTGGGCTTCTGGGTACTGCTGGCGCTGGGCCTGACCGCCCGCTACCTCCTGCGGTGGCGCCGCACCGGCATGGCCCTGCTGCTGTGCGAGCCGATGCTGGAACTGGTCCTGTTCGCGGTCACCGCCGTCGATTTGAGGAACGGCGCGGAGCCCGGCTGGGAGCACGGACTGGCCGCCCTGTACATCGGTTTCACCGTCGGCTACGGCCACTACACCGTCGGCCGGCTCGACGCCCACGCGGCCCACCGTCTGGCCGGCGGCCCGCGCCCCGGGAAGCCGCCCCGTCACGGACTGGCCCGGGCACGCTACGAGGGCGGCCTCTGGCTGCGCACCCTCGTCGCGTCGTGCGTCTCCCTCGCCCTGCTCCAGGCGGCGGTCCTGTACGTCGGCGACCCGTCCGCCGCCGAGCCGCTCAGGTCCTGGCAGGGGACGACGCTGCGCATCGCCGGGATCCACGGGCTGATCGCGCTGTCGTACCTGCTCTTCCCCAAGAAGGCTCCGGTCGAGTCGGCCCGTCCGGACGAGGAGCGCACACCGGCCGGACGGTGAGCGTGCGCCGGACGGTGAACGTGCGCCGTGCGGACGCGGGGCGTCCCTGGCGGGGAGGAGCGCTCAGCGTTCGCCGCCCGGTACCCACAGCACGTCCCCGGTGGCCTTGTTGGCCGTGCGCGCCAGGATGAACAGCAGGTCCGACAGCCGGTTGAGATAGGTCGCGGTGAGCGGGTTCATCGTCTCGCCGTGCGCCTCCAGGGCGGCCCAGGTCGAGCGTTCGGCCCGGCGGACCACCGTGCACGCCTGGTGGAGCAGGGCCGCGCCCGGCGTCCCGCCGGGGAGGATGAAGGAGCGGAGCTTGTCGAGCTCGGCGTTGAAGCGGTCGCAGTCCGCCTCCAGCCGGTCGACGTAGAACTGCTCGACCCGCAGCGGCGGGAACTCCGGGTTCTCCACCACCGGCGTGCACAGGTCCGCGCCCACGTCGAACAGGTCGTTCTGTACCCGAGTGAGGACCTCGACGACGTCCTCGCCGAGTCCGCCCAGCGCGATCGCCGAGCCGAGCACCGCGTTCGCCTCGTTGGCGTCGGCGTACGCAGAGATCCGCAGGTCGGTCTTGGCGACCCTGCTCATGTCGCCGAGGGCGGTGGTGCCCTTGTCCCCGGTCCGGGTGTAGATGCGCGTGAGGTTGACCATGAGGCCAATCTAGACGTTCCCGCGACGGGCGCGATGCGGCGATTTCACGGTGGCGCCAACCCGGCCCGGGGCGGGAGGATTTCGTGGCCGAGCCCGTCGTACCGGACGTGACGGGCGTCTCACGCCCTGAGACAGTGACGCGCATTACTTACGGGTCTCAAGGCCCCGCGTGAGCGCTAATGTCCGCACAGGAGCCATGCGTAAGCAGCGGGTAAGCGCCAAGCACCCGCGCAGTCGTCGTGCAGTCGTTTCGAAGGGGAGTCGTCAGTGTCACGGAAGCTCGCCGTCATCGGGGCCGGTCTCATGGGGTCCGGCATCGCTCAGGTCGCCGCGCAGGCGGGCTGGGACGTCGTCCTGCGGGACGTCACCGACGAGGCACTGAGGCGCGGCACGGACGGCATCAAGGCCTCGTACGACAAGTTCGTCACCAAGGGCAGGCTGGAGGCGCACGACGCCGACGCTGCCCTCGCCCGCATCACCACGACCACCGATCTGGACGCGGCCGCCGACGCCGACCTCGTGGTGGAGGCCGTCTTCGAGAAGCTCGAGGTCAAGCACGAGATCTTCCGCACCCTCGACAAGCTCGTCCGCGAGGACACCGTGCTCGCCTCCAACACCTCCGCCATCCCGATCACCAAGATCGCGGCCGTGACGGAGCGCCCGGAACGGGTCGTCGGCGTGCACTTCTTCTCGCCGGTGCCGATGATGCAGCTCGTCGAGCTGGTCCGCGGCTACAAGACCAGCGACGAAACCCTCGCCCGTGCACGGGAGTTCGCCGAGTCCGTGGGCAAGACCTGCATCGTGGTCAACCGCGATGTGGCCGGCTTCGTGACCACCCGGCTCATCTCGGCGCTCGTCGTCGAGGCGACCAAGCTCTACGAGTCGGGCGTCGCCACCGCCGAGGACATCGACCTCGCCTGCAAGCTCGGCTTCGGCCACGCCATGGGACCGCTCGCCACCGCGGACCTGACCGGCGTCGACATCCTGCTGCACGCCACCGGCAACATCTACACCGAGACCCAGGACGAGAAGTTCGCCCCGCCGGAGCTGATGCGCCGGATGGTTGACGCCGGTGACATCGGGCGCAAGAGCGGGCAGGGCTTCTACAAGCACTGAGACCGTACAAGGGCCACGGGGGTCACCCTCCGGGGTGAATTCGGTATCGGTTCGCTTACAAGCAGCAACCAGACCGCCGCGGAAGCAGTCAGAGGTTGCACAGCCACCGTCACGGAGTACGCCACAGCATTCACGGGGAGCGCATATGCACATCAGGGGCGACCACGCCGAGCTGGTCGTCGGGGGCCGCCTCGACGTCCGCAGCGCGGCGGACGCCCGTACGGTCCTGCACTCGGCCGTCGACGACGGCGTCGGTGATCTGGTGCTCAACCTGTCCGAGCTCGATTCCTGGGACGCCACCGGACTTGGCGTGATCATGGGTGTCCACCGGCGGGCCGGCCGCTGCGGCCGGCGCCTGGTGCTGCGTGACGTGCCGCCGCAGATGCAGCGCCTGCTGGTGGCCACCCGGCTGCACCGCATCCTCGCCATCGAGGGCGGCATCGGCGTCGAGTCCCTGCCCCGCGTCTAGACCGGGCCGCGTCACCGGCGCCCTGGTCCGAACAGGTGTGAACCGGGCGACGGGGGAGACCCGGGCGCACGTCGGCGAACCGTACGTGACGCGCAATCCTCATGAGACCGTGACGTCTCGGGCCGGTCGGTACCCCGGGCTGTCGTGGATACTGGCCGAAGGTTTAGGGTTCGGTCGCCCGCAGCTCAGCAACCCTCGAGCGGGCCCGGACCAGAAGCGACAGCGCGGTGTGCGGCAAGGCCGGGAGGGGCCGGCGATGTCCGGCACACGACGCTTTTGGGGGGCTTGGAACCTATGGACCCGAACACCCGGGAACCCGAGGACATGGGCCATGGCGGCGACGGCCACGTGCCGAGCCGGCGCCCACCCAGGGATTCCCTCGCATCCGACTTCGTCCAGCACGCGCCCGCGCCGGCCCGCACGGCGCGGCTCGTCTCGGGCGACTTCCTGTTCACCGTCAACCCCGTGGACGGCAGCGAGATCGAGGCCTGCCCGCCCGGGGAGCACCCCGACCGGCCGCGCAAGCACACACCGGCCGAGCGCGCCGAGCACGACCGCGTGGCGGGGCCGCCCGTACCGGCCGGCCCGGCGCCGTCCGCCCTGCCGCTCCTGGAGCGCCAGGCCGGGCGCGAGCAGCTCGTGCGGCTGCTCGCCCGCGGCCGCTCCGTACGCCTGACCGGGCCGGGCGGCTCCGGCCGCACCAGCCTGCTCGACCTCGTCGCCGACGACTGCTCGGACCTCGCCCCCGACGGCGTGGTCCGCCTCGGCGGCCACCGCCGCACCGCGAGCGACCTGCTCCACGACCTCTTCCACGCGGTGTACAGCGCGCCGCGGTACCGGCCCGACCGGGACGAACTGCTCGCGTACGTCCGGGAGATCGGCGCGGTCGTCGTGGTGGACGACATCGAGGTCGGCGGTGGCGCGCTCGACGAGCTGATCGACGCCACCCCCGAATGCGCCTTCCTGATCAGCGCGACCCCGGACGTGCCCGCGCCGTCCGCCGAGTCGGAGGTCGAGGAGGTCTCCCTCAGCGGTCTGGACCGGGCCGGCGGAGTCGAACTCATCGAGCGCGCCGTCGCCCGTGTGCTCACCGAGGAGGAGGCCAACTGGGCCGGGGACCTCTGGTTCGAGTCCGAGGGCCTGCCGCTGCGCTTCGTGCAGGCCGGTGCCCTGCTGAGCCAGCACGACCACCTGCGGGCCGGCACCAGCGCCGTCGAGGAGTTCGGCGTCTTCGAGGACGCGCCGCCCGTGGACGCCGTCCTGGACGGGGGCGACGGCGATGCCGTACCCCTGCCCTCGCTCGGCGAGGCCGCCGCGCCCGCGCCGCTGCTCGCCTCCCGGCTGAGCGCCTCCGCGCGGGCCACACTGCGGTTCGCCGTCGCGCTCGGCGGCGAGGTGCCCCACCAGTCGCACCTGCCCGCGCTGGTCGGCGACACCCACGCCGACGCCGCGCTCGGCGAGCTGGCGAGCTGCGGCCTGGTCTCCCCGGCCGGCTCCCGCCACCGGCTCGCCGCCGGTGTGCTGACCCAGCTGGAGGCCGCCGGATACGGCGACGACGCCGAGGAGCAGGCCCTCACCGCGGCCCGCCACTACACCTGGTGGGCCGGCCACCCCTCGGTCACCCCGGAGCGGGTGTGCGCCGAAGCGGACGCCGTGCTCGCCGCGCTGGCCGTGCTGGTGCCGGTCACCACGCCGTCCGACGGGGGAGAGGAGAGCACGGCCGTACGGCTCGCCCGCACCGCCGCCCCCGCGTTCGCCGCGGGCCTCGACTGGAACGCCTGGGAGCGGGCGCTGCGTTACGGCACCGAGGCCTCCCGGCTCGCCGGTGAGGTCGCCGAACAGGCCTACTTCCACCACGAGCTGGGCATCATGGCGCTCTGCGGCGGTCAGCTGGACCGGGCCCGCGCCGAACTGGAGGCCTCCATCGGGCTGCGCGGCGCGCTCGCCGACAAGCGCGGCACGGTCGCCGGGCGCCGCGCCCTCGCCCTGGTCACCGACCGCTCCGGTACGGCGGTGGGCCTCGGCGCGACGGCGGGCGAGGAGGTGCCGGACGCCCGCACCGAGGAGTCGGCGTCCCCGCCGGGCGGGGTGCCCGCGCCCTTCCCGGCGCTCCAGCAGTCCGGCGGTGACGCCTCCACGCTGGTCACCCACCAGGCGTCGGTGCCGGGTTCGCCGCACGCCCCGGCCAAGCACCGCGTCGGTATCAAGGGCCTGGCCCGGCGCAACCTCGTGGCGGCCGGCGCGGGCGCGCTGCTCGCGGCCGTCCTCGGCACGGTGGTGACGCTCGGCGCCACGGCCCAGAACACCCCCGACGCCCCCTCCGACAACGTCAATCCGTCCGCCGGCCAGGACGTGGACGACGGCGGCCTGGGCGCCGACACGCCGAAGCAGGACCGCAGCGGGGGAAGCGACACGGGCACGGCGACCAACCGTCCGACGGACCCGGGCCACGGCTCCGTGTCCGGCACGTCCGAGGACCCGGCGCCGGGCGGCGCCGAGCCGTCGGAGAGCCTCGCGCCGTCCGGGGACGGCACGTCCTCGGGCTCCTCGTCCAAGCCCCCGAAGCCGTCGGGGCCCGCCGACTCGTCGGGCGGCGGCACCGGCGGGAAGACCGGTGGGACGACCGGTGGGAACCCCGGGGGCTCCACGGGCGGCGGCACACCGGGCGGAGGCAGCGGAGGCTCTTCCGGCGGCGGCGCCGGAGGCCCCACGAGCGGCGGCTCCTCCGGCGGCGGCACCGGCGATCCCACGGGCGGGAGCAGCGGAGAACCCAGCGGCGACCCCTCGGGAGGGAGCACCACGGGCCCCACCGGCGGCGCCGACTCCGGTTCGTCCGGGGAGCCGTCCGGAGGCACCTCGGCGCCGACGTCCGGCCTTTCGGCCGGCCCGCCGGCCGACGCCTCCGAGAGCGGCGCGGCTACGGAGCCGTCCGACACGGCGACGCTCGCCTGACCCACGAAGAACCGGGGGCCGGGTCCGTATGACACGGACCCGGCCCCCGGCGTCGTACGAGCACCCTGCGGCCGCCCTCAGAACAGGCGCAGCTTGTCGTCCTCGATGCCGCGCAGGGCGTCGTAGTCCAGTACCTGGCAGCCGATGCCGCGGTCGGTGGCGAGGACGCGGGCCTGCGGCTTGATCTCCTGGGCCGCGAAGACGCCGCGGACCGGGGCGAGGTGGGGGTCGCGGTTCAGCAGTTCGAGGTAGCGGGTGAGCTGTTCCACGCCGTCGATCTCGCCGCGCCGCTTGATCTCGACCGCGACCGTCCGGCCCTCGGCGTCCCGGCACAGGATGTCGACCGGGCCGATGGCCGTCATGTACTCGCGGCGGATCAGCGTGTAGCCCTCGCCGAGCGTCTCGATGCGGTCGGCGAGCAGTTCCTGGAGGTGCGCTTCCACGCCGTCCTTGATCAGCCCCGGATCCACGCCGAGTTCGTGCGAGGAGTCGTGCAGGACCTCCTCCATCGTGATGATGAGCTTCTCGCCCGCCTTGTTGACGACGGTCCAGACGCCCTCCTCGTCACCGGTGCCCTCCTTGAGCGTGCACGGCGGGGACATCCAGTTCAGCGGCTTGTAGGCGCGGTCGTCCGCGTGGATCGAGACGCTGCCGTCCGCCTTGACCAGGATCAGACGGGGCGCTGACGGCAGATGGGCGGTGAGCCGGCCGGCGTAGTCGACGGCGCACCGGGCAATGACGAGACGCATGGTCGGCAACGCTACTGGACGGACGGCGGTGCGCGCGATTCGACCGGGGACCTTCCGCCGCGCGGCCGCCGGGACTCCTCGGGGGGCGCCCCATTTTTCCCTGGATCACCCGTGTTCACTTGTGGCCGATTGTGTGCCCAACTAGCCCGGTCTGTATATGCATTCGCCTAGTGGGCGTCCGTTCTTGTGCCTACCGTAGTGAACGGGAGGTCGCGACCCGTGTACTCACCGTGTTGGGAGTCGCGTGCCCCCTTATCTGTCCGGCAACCCCTGTCGTTCGGGGGTGCGAGAGGAGAACCCATGTCGCTCGACGTCTCACCGGCCCTACTCGAAGCGGCCGAGCGAGGCGAGGTCGACGAAGCTGACTTCGTCGACTGCGTCCGGACCTCCCTGCCTTACGCGTGGGAGATGATCAGCTCCCTGGTGGCCCAGCTGAAGGTGGACGGCGGCCAGTTCGCCGACAACCAGACGCCCCCGCCGGACGAGCAGGCACGCGGTCAGCTGCTGCGTGCGCTGGCGAGTGACGCCATACGCGGCGCGCTTCAGCGGCACTTCGGTGTGCGGCTCGCCTTCCAGAACTGCCACCGGGTGGCGGTGTTCCCGCTGGACGCCTCGGTCGACGAGACGCTGGCCCGTTTCACCTCGGTGCGCAACCAGCTCCTCAACCAGTCCCCGGAACTGCGGGACTGCTGACGCCGTGAGTCGCCTGCTTGCCGCTCCGTGCGCGGGAGGTGCTTGGAGTACAGGGGCGGCAAGCCTCCCATGGCGCGTTCACGGTCAGCCGAGGTGGGGCAGTACCTCGGCGCCGAGCCGTCGCAGGTTCTCCTCCGTGGCCGCCAGATCACCCGAGCCCTCCGTGAGGAGGGCGAAGCGGGAGATGCCGGTCCGCTCGGAGGTCGCCGCGAGCCGGTCGGCGCACAGCCGCGGGGTGCCCACCGGGTGCAGCCCGCAGAGCAGTTCGGTGTACTCCAGGGGATCACGCATCCCGCGGGTCCGGCCGTCCACGGTGACATGGGCGTCCAGCCCCTGTTTCAGCCAGCCCGGCATCGCCTTCAGCAGCGTCTCCACCGCGTCCGTGCGCCGGTCCGCGATCTGGCAGACGCCCGCCGAGACATGGGCGGCACCCCGGACCTCCTCGCCCGGCCGGCCCGCCGCCCGCGCGCACCGCTGCCACAGGGCGACCATCTCGGCCTTCTCCTCGTCCCCGATGTGCATCCCCAGCAGCATCGGCAGCCCGCGCTCGGCGGCCAGCCGCACGCTCGCCGGAGAGGTGCAGGCGACGACGACCTCGGGACCCGGGACCTGGACCAGCGCCTCCGACGGGCGCGGCACGACGGGGACCTCGCGGAAGGCGAACCGTTCTCCCGAGGCCGACACCGAGGGCTCACGCAGCCAGCGCACCAGCAGGTCCAGCGACTCCGGGAACCCGCTCTCGTACGCCTCCAGTCCCATGCCGAACACTTCCAGGTCCACCCACGGGCCGCCGCGCCCGACGCCGAGCGAGAACCGCCCGCCGCTCGTCATGTGCAGCAGCGCCGCCTGCTCGCCGAGCGCGACCGGGTGGACCGTGGGCAGCACGCTGACCGCCGTACCCACCCGCAGACGGCGGGTGCGGCCCAGCAGCAGCGCGGCCAGGGTGATCGCCGACGGACACGTCCCGTACGGGACGAAGTGGTGCTCGCCCAGCCAGACCGCGTCCAGCCCGGCCTCCTCGGCGACCTCCGCGGACCGGACCGCCCGGTGCAGCGCCTCGCCTTGGCCCTGCCCGGGGAACTGGGCCGCCAGCACGAAACTTCCTACGCGCATTGCTCTTTCCTGCTTCCTCGGCTCCGACACGGAGCTCCCCCACCCGGCATAACCGGGCGACACGTGCCGAGGACACGGCTTGGCGGAGAGATTTGCGGATTGTCTGCGGAATGGGTCGTCCGGGAAGGGGACTTGTGGTGGTTGGTTCTCCTTACCCGGCCGTAGTGGCGCCGCGTAGGCTGGAGAAGGTCCCTGTCTTCCCTACGGCTTCGTGAGGTGTCCCGTGTCCCCCCGCCGCAACCGACCCAAGGATGGGAGAGGCGCCGCCTCGTCCGGCCGGAGCGCCGAGGACGACACCGCGGGCCGCTACGGCGGCTGGCAGTCCACCGAGAGCTGGCACGGCGAGGATTTCAGCGTGCGCCATGTCGCGGGCTCCAGCACCGATGGCAAGACGTACCGCTGCCCCGGCTGCGACCAGGTGATCCCCTCCGGCGTCCCGCACGTGGTGGCCTGGCCGCAGCACGCGGGCGTGGACGACCGCCGGCACTGGCACAAGGCGTGCTGGAACGCCAAGGACCGCCGCACCACGCGGGTGCAGCGGTCCCGTAACGCGCCACGGTTCTAGTGTCGTGCCGGGCGTCGCGAGCCGGTGAACCTTTCCGGTCTCAGCACCAGCCGCGGTTCCAGTCGCTCAGACGTCCCGGCTCCGCAGCAGGGCCCAGGCGCCGGCGAACGCGGCGGCCGTCGCGCCCAGCAGGATCCACAGCGGGTCCCAGCCGGTCGGGCCGGAATCGGTGAGGGAGTTGGAGTAGAAGACGCTCAGCTGGTTCGGGATCGAGTACTCGAACAGGAACTGGCGCACCCTCTCCAGCGAGCGCGTGAACATGAACAGGGCGATCACCAGCGGGGCGAGCACGACACCGATCATGATCGTGATGGCGCCCGCCGAGTGCCGCAGCACCGAGCCGATGACGAGCGAGAACAGCCCGAGCAGGGCCATGTAGAGGCTGACGCCCACGGTGGCCTTGAACCACTCCGGTCCGGTGGGCTGCCGGGCGCCGGTGCCGTCGAGCATGGCCGTCTGCGCGAGGCCGACCACGCCGGTGGAGACCAGGGTCACCGCGAACGCGACCAGGAAGAACACCACCGCCTTGGCCGTGAGCACCCGTCCACGGCTCGGGCACGCCGTCATCGTGGTCCGGATCATGCCGGTGCCGTACTCCGAGGCCGTGGTCAGCACGCCGAGCGTGATGATGCAGATGCTGCCGAGCAGCAGCCCGAAGAAGCCCAGCGACAGCATGTTCTCGTCGCCGTGCATCTCCCCTGCGGAGTCGGCGATGATCAGGCCGATCAGCAGCCCGATCCCGACCACGAGCAGGACGAACACCCCGAGCGTCCACATCGTGGAGCGCACCGACTTGATCTTCGTCCACTCCGAGGCGAGGGCGTGCCCGAGGTGCGTACGGACGACGGGGATCGGCGAGGTGTAGCCGGGCTGGGGGGAACCGGCCGCCGCCTCCCAGGCGGGCGGCGCGGCCTGCGGCACAGGAGTCTGCGGCGTGCTCATCGGGCGTCCTCGGGCTTGGTGGAGTCGGCGGCGGGCGCGGCGCCCGGCGCGGAGGGCTGCGCGGGCGCGGCGGCGGGCGCGGCCCCTCCGTGCGGCGCTCCGGCGGACTGGGCGGGCACCTGAGGGGCCTGCGGCGCGCTCTGCGCGTACGGGTTGGGGACGCCCGCGTTCGGGGCGCCGTAGGGGCCGGGGTGGCCCGCGCCCGGAGCGGCGTACGGGTTCGGCTGCGCGCCGGGGACGCCCTGCGGGCCCGCGAACGGCTGTCCGCCCGGCTGGGGCGGTGGCGGCGCGTACCAGCCGGGCTGGCCCTGGCCGGGAACCGGTACGGACGGCTGGGCGCCGGGCGGCAGAGGCTGCATCAGCCCGGCCTTCTGGTCGATGGTGGAGCGGTAGTCGACGGCCCCCTGGGTCATCCGCATGTACGCCTCCTCCAGCGAGGCCTGGTGCGGCGACAGCTCCCACAGGCGTACGTCCGCCTCGTGCGCGAGGTCGCTGATGCGCGGCAGCGGCAGCCCGGTCACGCGCAGCGCGCCGTCCTGCTCGGGCAGCACGTGCCCGCCCGCCTCGGTCAGCGCGGACGTCAGCTTCTCCCGCTGCTGCGGCTCGGTGTCGGGCGTGCGGACCCGCGCGAAGTCCGCGGAGTTCGCGGAGATGAAGTCCGTCACACTCATGTCGGCGAGCAGCTGCCCGCGCCCGATGACGATCAGATGGTCGGCGGTCAGTGCCATCTCGCTCATCAGATGACTGGAGACGAACACGGTCCGTCCCTCCGCCGCGAGCGACTTCATCAGATTGCGCACCCAGAGGATGCCCTCGGGGTCGAGACCGTTCACCGGCTCGTCGAACAGCAGCACCTGCGGGTCGCCCAGCAGCGCGGCGGCGATGCCCAGCCGCTGGCCCATGCCGAGGGAGAAGCCCTTGGAGCGCCTCCTCGCCACGTCCTGGAGGCCGACGACCCCGAGCACCTCGTCGACGCGGCGGGCCGGGATGCCGGACAGCTGCGCCAGGGACAGCAGGTGGTTGCGCGCGGACCGGCCGCCGTGCACCGCCTTCGCGTCCAGCAGGGCGCCGACCTGGCGGGGCGCGTTCGGCAGCGTGCGGTACGGATGGCCGCCGATCGTCACCGATCCCGCGGTGGGGTTGTCCAGCCCCAGGATCATCCGCATCGTCGTCGACTTGCCCGAGCCGTTCGGACCGAGGAAGCCGGTGACGGCACCTGGACGTACCTGGAAGGAGAGGTTGTGCACGGCGGTCTTGTCGCCATAGCGCTTGGTCAGGCCGACTGCCTCGATCATGCTCCGCACCCATCGAACGGTTCAGGTAAGCGGGGCGCACGCCCCCCGTAAGGGTTAGGAGGATATCCGGGCGCTGACGGTTCCGCCCAAAAGAAAGTAAAAGCCTGCCGTGCTCAGGCGTCCCGCTTCCGCAGCAGTACGTACCCTCCGGCGAGCGCCGCGATCACCCACAGCAGCATGATCCCGAGGCCGCCCCAGGGGCCGTAGGGGGTGTCGTCGCCGACTCGCGGAACCACCTGCATGATGCGGCCGCCGGCCTGGTCGGGCAGGAAGCGGCCGATCTTCTTCGTCGCCGAGACGTTGGCGAGGATGTTGGAGATCAGGAAGAAGAACGGCATCAGGATGCCCAGCGACAGCATCGGCGAGCGCAGCATCACGGTGACGCCCATCGAGAACATCGCGATGAGGGCCATGTAGAGGCCGCCGCCGACGACCGCGCGCAGCACGCCCGGCTCGCCGAGGGAGGTGCCGAGCGATCCGAGCATCGCCTGCCCGAGGAAGAACGAGGCGAAGCTGGTGACCATGCCCACCACGAGGGCCAGCCCGGTCGCCACCGCCACCTTGCTCGCCAGGAAGGCGCCGCGCTGCGGGACGGCGGCCAGCGAGGTGCGGATCATGCCGGTGCTGTACTCGTTGGACACCACCAGCACCGCGAACACGATCATCGCCAGCTGCCCGAGCCCCATGCCGGCGAAGCTGACGTAGGTCGGGTCGAAGGAGAACCGGTCCCGTTCGTCCATGCTGTCGAACGAGTGCTTCGACAGGGCCGAGATCAGCATGCCGAGGGCGATCGTGACGACCGCCGTCAGGGACAGCGTCCACACCGTGGACGCCACCGACCGGATCTTGGTCCACTCGGACCTGATGACCTGAGTCGCCGCCATCGCTCAGCCCTCCTTCTCGCTGTCGGCGCCCCACGGCTGGGCGGGCGCCCCTTCCGGCACGGCCTGGCCCGTGTGCGCGTGGTACTCCACCGTCCCGGCCGTCAGCCGCATGAACGCCTCCTCCAGCGACGACTGCTGACTGCTCAGTTCGTGCAGCACGATCTGGTGCTGTGCGGCCAGCTCACCGATGCGCTCGGCCTTGCCGCCCTCGACCTGAAGCACCCCGCCCTCGCCCGGCACGGCCGTGATCCCGGCCCCGTGCAGCACGTCGAGCAGACGTTCGTGCTGCGGGGTGCGGACCCGGACGTGGGAACGGGAGTTCCGCTCGATGAAGTCGGCCATGGAGGTGTCGGCGAGCAGCCGGCCCTGCCCGATGACGACGAGATGGTCGGCGGTCAGCGCCATCTCGCTCATCAGGTGCGAGGAGACGAACACCGTACGGCCCTGGGCGGCGAGGGACTTCATCAGGCCGCGGATCCAGTGGATGCCCTCGGGGTCGAGACCGTTGACCGGCTCGTCGAACATCAGGATCCGCGGGTCGCCGAGCAGCGCGCCGGCGATGCCGAGCCGCTGGCTCATGCCGAGCGAGAAGCCCTTCGCCTTCTTCCGCGCCACCGGGGTCAGACCGACGGTGTCCAGGACCTCGTTCACCCGGTGGGTGGGGATCCCGTTGCTCTGGGCGAGGCACAGCAGGTGGTGGTAGGCGCTGCGCCCGCCGTGCATGGCCTTGGCGTCCAGCAGCGCGCCGATGTACGTCAGCGGGTCCCTGAGCTCGTGGTAGTGCCGGCCGTCGATGCGGACGTACCCGGAGGTGGGCCGGTCGAGGCCGAGGATCATCCGCATCGTCGTGGACTTCCCGGCCCCGTTGGGCCCGAGGAACCCGGTGACGGTGCCCGGCCGGACGGTGAAGCTGAGGCCGTCGACCGCCAGCTTCTCTCCGTACCGCTTGGTCAACCCCTCCAGTTCGATCATGCGGGACACGCTAGAACGCCGCGAAGCTCTCCGCCACCCCTGGGGCAGAGAGCTTCGCGGTCAGCGGCGGATGTCAGCCGCGGTCAGGCCCGGTGAACGTGAATCAGCGGGACTGCTGGGCCGGAACGCCGCGGGAGATCGGCTCGTCCTCGGTCGGCGCGCCCGCGGCGGCCACCGCGGCACCGGTGAGGGTCGCCAGCATCTCGCGCACGTTCGTCAGCTGGGCGTTGATGGAGTCGCGGCGGTTGGTGAGCGCAGCGAGCTCGCGCTCGGATTCCGAACGGATACGGTCCGCCTTGGCGTTGGCGTCGGCCACGATGTCCTCGGCCTGGCGCTGGGCCGTCTCCACCGTCTGGCGGGCGCGGCGCTCGGCGTCGGTGCGCAGCTTCTCCGCCTCCAGGCGCAGCTGCTCGGCGCGGTGCTCGATCTCCGCCAGCCGCTTCTCGGCCTTGGCCTGACGGGAGGCCAGGTCGCGCTCGGACTGCTCGCGCCGCTTGGCGAGGTTCGTCTCGAAGTCGGCGGCGGCCTGCGCGGCCTTGGCGCGGGTCTCCTCGAAGAGGGCGTCCGCCTCCTCCCGCTTGGACTGCGCGTCCTTCTGCGCGTCGGCGCGCAGCTGGGAGGCCTCGCCCTTGGCCTTCTCGACGATCCGGACGCCCTCGTCCTCGGCCTTGGCCTTGCGGTCCGAGGCGAAGGACTCGGCGTCGTTGCGGACCTGCTGGGCCGCCGACTCCGCGAGTTCGCGGTGCTGTTCGGCCGCGCGCCGGGCCTCCTCACGCAGGTCCTTGGCCTCCTCCTCGGCGAGGCGGAGGATCTTCTCGACCCGCGCGCCGAGGCCCGCGTAGGACGGCTCGGCGTCGCCGACCTGGGCCTGCGCGTTCTGCGTCTCGAGGTGGAGCTCCTCGATGCGCTTCTCCAGGGCGGTGATGCGGGCGAGAGCACTGTCACGGTCGGAGACGAGCTTGGAGATACGTTCGTCCACCTGAGCGCGGTCGTACCCACGCCGCACAAGCTCGAAGCCGTAGGGGGAAGTGTCGCTCATGGGGTTCCTGTCCGAATGAGACCGGTGAGGTGATAGGTGGAATCCTAGGGGCCGAAGCGGTGTGTCATCGAGCGGATACGTGTTTGATCTGGAGAATGACACCTCTTTTGAGTGGCTGACCGTTCCAAGGCTTGCCAAAGAACCGGTCAAAGCACCCAGAAGGCCGGAATCCGCCTACAGGCTAGCTGTCTGACGACTTGCCACCCGACCGGGGTGCCCCCACCGTCGCGCCGGCCTTCACCGCGCCGTCCTTCCCGGACGGCGCCTCGAACGATTCCAGCGCCTCCAGCACGTCCTGGACCCGGGAGATCTCGGCGTTGATGTCCTCACGCCGGCGCACCAGGATCTCCAGCTCGCGCTTGCCCTCCTCGACCGTGCGCCGGGCCTCGCGGACCGCCTCGGCCTTGAGCTCCTCGGCCTCCTTCACGAGCGTGGCCTTCTTCTGCTCGGCCTCCTTCAGCAGCCCCTCGGCCTTCTTCACCGCGGCGATCCGCACCTTGCCCGCCTCGGAGTTGGCCTCCGAGACGATCTCCTTCGCCTTGGTCTGCGCCTTGGCCAGCTGCTCCTCGGCCGCCTTGATGAGCGCGTCGCAGCGGTCGCCGGCCGACTTCATCGTCTCGGCCGCCTCGCGGCGGGCCCGCTCGTGCAGCTCCTCGATCTCGGTCGTCAGGCGCTCGCGCAGCTCCTCCGCGCGCTCCCGGATCTGGGTGGCGTCCCGACGGGCGCCGACGAGCAGCTCGTCCGCGTCCGTACGGGCCTTCTCCACCGTGGTGTTGCCCTCGACCTTCGCCTCGGACAGGATCCGGTCGGCCTCCTTGCGGGCCGCGCCCACCATCGTGTCGGCCTGGGACTCGGCGTCCGCCTTCGTCTTGACCGCGCTCGCCTGCGCCTCGGTGAGCAGCTTGTCGGCCTCGGCGGTGGTCTCGGTGATGAGCGTGTCGACCTGCTCGGCCGCCTCCGAGCGCCGCTTGTTGGCCTCCCGGCGGGCCTCGTCCAGGGTCCGGTCGGCCTCCTCGCGGGCCGTGCCCACCAGCCGCTCGGCCTCCGCCCGCGCCTCGGACCCGACCCGCTCGGACTCGGCGCGGACCCGCTCGGCGTGTGCCTGCGCGGAGCCCACCGTCTCCGCGGCGTCGGCGCGCAGCCGCTCCGCGTCCCCGGTGGCGTCCGAGATCAGCTGCTCCGCCTTGGCGACGGACTCGGCGCGGACCCGGTCCGCCTCCGCGACCGTCTCCGTCTGGAGCCGGTCCGCCTCCGCGACCGTCTCCGTCTGGAGCCGCTCGGCCTCCGAACGTGCCTCGGAGATGAGCATGTCCGCCTGGGTGGCCGCCTCCGACCGGATGCGGTTGGCGTCCTCGCGGGCCTCCGCGCGGGTGCGGGAGGCGTCCTGCTCGGCCTGCGCGATGGTGTCGGAGGCCTCGGTGCGCACCCGCTGGGCGTGCTCGGAGACGTCCGCGCGGATCCGCTCCGCCTCCGCGATCGCCTCGGACACGGTCCGCTCGGCGAGCGCCTTGGCGGCCTCGGTCTCCTCCCGGGCCTCGCCGCGCAGCCGGCCCGCGTCCTCGCTCGCCCGCTCCCGCTCGGCGTAGGCGTCGGTGCGGACCCGGTCCGCCTCCTCCTCGGCCTCCCGACGGGTCCGCTCCGCCGCGTGCTCGGCGGCCGAGCGCAGCCCGGCGATCTCCTCCTGCGCCTGCTCGTGCAGCCCGGCGACGGAGTCCCGCACCTGCTGCGCGTGCTGCTCGGCGGCCGACACCATCTCGGTGGCGCGCCGGTCGGCCTCCTCCACCAGACGGGTGGCCTCGGCCTGCGCCTCCTCCACCCGCTTGCGGGCCGAGGCCAGCAGCTCCTCGCTCTGCTCGCGGGCCCGCTCGCGCTCCTGGTCGGCCTCGCCGCGCGCGGCACCGAGCAGTTCCTCGGCCTCGCGGCGGCGCCGGGCAGCCTCCTCCTGGGCGGCGGCCAGCGTCTCCGACGCCTCCGTGCCCAGCCGCTCCGCGGCGGCCTGCGCCTCCGCGCGCACCCGGTCCGCGGTGTCCTGCCCCTCCGTCTTGAGCCGCTCGGCCTCCGCCGCGGCCTCCGCCCGCAGCCGTACGGCGACGGCCTCGCCCTCGGCGCGGGAGGCGGACGCGTCGGCGGCGGCCTCGGTGCGCAGTCGCTCGGCCTCCGTCTCCGCCTGCTGCTGCAGCGTCCGGATGCGTTCGGCGGCCTCGGTGCGCAGCCGCTCGGCCTCCTCCGCCGCCTCACGGCGGATGCGGGAGGCCTCCTGGCGGGCGTCGGTCAGCGCCTTCTCGGCGTCGGCCAGCCGCTCCTCGGCCTCGGTGTGCAGCCGGGTGAGCTCCTCGGTGGCCTCCGCCTTCCGGGCGGCGACGGCCTGCTCGGTCTCCTCGCGCAGCTCGCGCGCGGCCCGCTCGGCGTCCGCCTGGACCGACTCGGCCTGCTCGGTGGCATCGGCGCGGTGCCGCTCGGCCTCCTCGCGGGTGCGCTCCAGGGTCTCCTCGGCCTGCCGGCGCAGCGTGGTGGCCCGCTCGATGGCCTCGGTGCGGACCTTCTCGCTGTCGCTCTGCGCGGTGCCGCGCAGCTCGTCGGCGTCGGCCTTCGCCTTGGCCAGCAGTTCCTCGGCGGACTTGGCCCCCTCCTCGATCTGCACCACGGCCTCGCGCCGGGCCTCGGAGCGGATCTTCTCGCCCTCGGCGACCGCGTCGGCCCGCAGCTGCTCGGCCTCGCCGCGCAGCCGGCGGGCCTCCTCCTGGAGCTCGACCGTCTTGGCGCGGTACTCCTTGGTGTCGTCCTTGGCGGCGCCCTTGAGCTGCTCGGCCAGGTCGTGCGCCTCGGAGCGCAGCCGGTCCGCCTCGGCCTCGGCCTCCTTGCGGATCCGCTCGGCCTCCTCGGCCGCCGCCTTCGTGGTCCCCTTGGCGTCCTCCGACGCCTTGTTCAGCACGTCCTCGGCGGTCTTCGCCGCCTTGGACAGCTGGGTCGCGCTCTCCTCGGCGGTGATCGTACGGGCCTTCTCGGAGGCCTCCGCGACGACCTTCTCCGCCTCGGCGCGGGCGTCCGCGACCAGCTGCTCGGCCTCGGACTTGGTGGCCTCGGCCTCCTTGGTGGCCTCCTGGACCAGCCGGGCGACCTGCTCCTTGGCGGTGCGCGTGCGCTGCTCGTTGGCCGACTCGGCGCCGGCGAGCGTCTTGGCCGCGGAATCCTTGGCCTCGGTGACCAGCTTCTCGGCCTCGGTCTGCGCCTTGCGCAGCGCGTCCTCGGCCTCGGCGATGCGCTGCTCGGCAGACCGGCTCAGCTCGGCGGCCTGGCGGCGGGCGGCGTCCGACTCGCTGACGGTGGCCGAGCGCAGCCGCTCGGCGTGGTCGGTGGCCTCCTGGGCCTGACTGGAGGCGGCGTTCAGCAGCCGCTCGGCGTCGGTGCGGGCCCGGCGCAGGGTCTGCTCGGCCTCCGCGCGGGCCGCCTCGGCGTCGCTCTGCAGGCGCTGCCGGGCCTCGGCGGCCAGCCGCTCGGCCTCCGCGCGGGCGGCCGACATGGCCTGCTCGGCCTCGGCGCGGGACTCGTCCAGCAGACGCCGGGCCTGCTGCTCGGTGCGGGCGCGCAGCTGCTCCGCCCACGCCACGTTCTCGTTGACGTGCGACTCGACGGTCTGCCGGCGCTCGGCGAGCTCCTGGTCGAGCTGCTGGCGCCGGTTGACCGCCTCGGCGTGCAGCTCGGCCTGAAGGCGAGCGGCCTGCTCCGCGTGCTCCTGGAGGATGCGCTGGGTCTGCGCCCTCGCCTGACTCAACTCGCGCTCGGCGTCGGCGCGGATCTGATCGGCCTGCACCTGCGCGTTGCGCAGCAACTGCTCGGCCTGGTAGCCGAGGTCGGCGCCGTCGTAGGCGGGCCGGGACATGATGGTGCGGCGCGCCTCGTGCAGCTTGGCGCGCAGCACCTCGACCTGGTAGCCGAGGTCCTCGGCGTGCTGGATCGCCTTCTCCCGCTCGGTCTTCAGCCGATCCATCTCGGCCTCGAACCGAGAGAGGTGGTCGACGTCAGCCGCCGGCTCTCGCTCCTGGCGTTCGTAGCCCCGCACTGCGCGGTCCCATCCGTCCCCTGGTCGCAAGCTTGTCCAAACGAGCTCCGTCCATCCGCCGGACGGGGCCCCCGGGAAATGGTGTCAGATCAACAGCGGAGCACGGGCTGCTGCCCCGCCGCTCGTCCCCCGAAACACGGACCCCGGCGGTCCTGTCGTTCTCGACGGCAGGACCGGGCCGTCCCCGCTCGGGGGACGACCGCCCCCAACCCTACCGGCCCTTATGTACGGGAGTCAGTGCTCAGCCGACTCAACAGCCGCCGAAGTGACCAGTTCTGTCAGGACACCGTGGCAATCCTTGGGGTGCAGGAAGGTGATCCGGGACCCCATCGAGCCGCGTCGCGGCTCGTCGTACAGAACGCGTACGCCCTTGTCGCGGACGGCGGCCGCGTCCGCGTCGACGTCCGCCGTGCCGAAGGCGATGTGGTGCACGCCCTCGCCGTTCTTGGCGAGCCACTTCGCGACGGTGGAGTCCTCGCGGGTCGGTTCGAGAAGCTGCAGGTAGGAAGCTCCTCCGTCGGAGGTGTCGTTGATCTTGAGCATGGCCTCGCGCACACCCTGCTCCTCGTTGACCTCGGTGTGGAACACCTCGAAGCCGTACGTGGTCCGGTAGAACTCGACGGTGGCGTCGAGGTCGTGGCAGGCGATCCCGATGTGGTCGATTCGCGTCAGCATGGAATCAGTGCATCGCCACCGGGGTGGTTACGCAACGTGCGCGCGATCACACCGACGGCCCGATGACGGGGCGGAGTACGCCTCAGTACATTCGAAGTAAACCCTCGTTCACTCCTCGGCTGTGCAGGCCGGTAAGGGGATCGCAGCTCATGTCTTCTGGAACTTCCGGTACGACCGGCTCGGTGATCGTCGCGGGCGCTCGGACGCCCATGGGGCGGCTGCTGGGCTCGCTGAAGTCCTTCTCCGGAGCCGACCTCGGCGGCTTCGCGATCAAGGCCGCCCTCGACCGCGCGGGGATCGGGGGCGACCAGGTGCAGTACGTGATCATGGGCCAGGTGCTGCAGGCCGGGGCGGGACAGATCCCGGCCCGCCAGGCCGCGGTCAAGGCCGGCATCCCGATGAGCGTCCCGGCGCTCACCATCAACAAGGTGTGCCTGTCCGGTCTGGACGCCATCGCGCTCGCCGACCAGTTGATCCGTGCGGGTGAGTTCGACGTGGTCGTGGCCGGCGGCCAGGAGTCCATGACCAACGCCCCGCACCTCCTGCCGAAGTCCCGCGAGGGCTACAAGTACGGCGCGGTGGAGGTGCTGGACGCGATGGCCCACGACGGCCTGACCGACTCCTTCGAGGGCATCGCCATGGGCGCGTCGACGGAGAAGCACAACACCCGCCTGGGCATCGGGCGCGAGGAGCAGGACGAGATCGCCGCCCTGTCCCACCAGCGGGCCGCCGCCGCGCAGAAGAACGGTGTCTTCGAGGCCGAGATCACCCCGGTGGAGATCCCGCAGCGCAAGGGCGACCCGGTCCTGTTCAGCAAGGACGAGGGCATCCGCGGCGACACCACGGCCGAGGGCCTGGCCAAGCTGCGCCCGGCCTTCGCCAAGGACGGCACGATCACCGCCGGCTCCTCCTCGCAGATCTCCGACGGCGCCGCGGCCGTGGTCGTGATGAGCAAGGCCAAGGCCGAGGAGCTGGGCCTTGAGTGGATCGCCGAGATCGGCGCCCACGGCAACGTCGCCGGCCCGGACAACTCCCTGCAGTCCCAGCCCTCCAACGCCATCCAGCACGCCCTGAAGAAGGAGGGGCTCGAGGTCTCCGACCTGGACCTCGTCGAGATCAACGAGGCGTTCGCCGCCGTGGCCGTGCAGTCAATGAAGGACCTCGGCGTGTCCACGGAAAAGGTGAACGTGAACGGCGGCGCCATCGCCCTGGGTCACCCGATCGGGATGTCCGGCGCCCGTCTCGTGCTGCACCTGGCGCTGGAGCTCAAGCGGCGCGGCGGCGGCGTCGGCGCGGCCGCGCTGTGCGGCGGCGGCGGTCAGGGCGACGCGCTGATCGTCCGGGTGCCGAAGGCCTGAGCCGGGTAACACCCGACCGACCTCATTCGTAGGACCTCTCGTACGCGGACCGCGTACGCGGATCATGTGAACGGAGCTGTGATGCAGGACGTCTCCTCTCTGGTGGCCCAGGCCAGGGAAGGCCGGCCGAGGGCCGTGGCCCGGCTGATCTCCTTGGTGGAGGGGGCGTCCCCGCAGTTGCGGGAGGTGATGCGGACGCTCGCGCCGCTGACCGGCAACGCCTACGTCGTCGGTCTGACCGGCTCCCCGGGCGTGGGCAAGTCGACGTCCACGTCCGCGCTGGTGACGGCGTACCGCAAGCAGGGCAAGCGGGTCGGTGTCCTGGCCGTCGACCCGTCCTCGCCCTTCTCCGGCGGCGCGCTGCTCGGTGACCGGGTGCGGATGTCGGAGCACGCCTCCGACCCGGGCGTCTACATCCGCTCCATGGCCACCCGCGGCCACCTGGGCGGACTCGCCTGGGCCGCCCCGCAGGCGATCCGCGTGCTGGACGCGGCGGGCTGCGACGTGATCCTGGTCGAGACGGTCGGCGTGGGCCAGTCGGAGGTGGAGATCGCCTCCCAGGCCGACACGTCCGTCGTCCTGCTGGCCCCGGGGATGGGCGACGGCATCCAGGCGGCCAAGGCCGGCATCCTGGAGATCGGCGACGTCTACGTCGTCAACAAGGCCGACCGGGACGGCGCGGACGCCACCGCCCGCGAGCTGAACCACATGCTGGGCCTCGGCGAGGCCCGCGGCCCCGGCGACTGGCGCCCGCCCATCGTCAAGACGGTCGCCGCGCGCTCCGAGGGCGTCGACGAGGTGATCGAGGCGCTGGAGAAGCACCGGGCCTGGATGGAGGAGGGGGGCGTCCTCGCGGAGCGCCGCCGCGCCCGCGCCGCCCACGAGGTGGAGACCATCGCGGTCACGGCCCTGCGCGAACGCATCGGCGACCTGCATGGCGACCGCCGGCTGAGCGCCCTCGCGGAGCGGATCACCGCCGGTGAGCTGGACCCGTACCAGGCGGCGGACGAACTGGTGGCGGGCCTGACCGAGGGCTGATCCCGGCCCGGTCGGGAAACCCTGTGGTCAATCACGGCGGATGTCGCTAACTTACCCGCATGTTCCTCCTCTTGGCATAGACCGCACACCCGCGCCGCGTCCCGGACCGACGACCGACCGTCGGCGGACGCGGCGCTCCGGTGTCCCGTCTTCATGCCTTCCTGTGAGGAACCACTCATGTCCGCGCCCACTTCGTCGCGCCCGCCCCTGCCCGCGCGGCCCTCGTACGCCGCCGTCCTGCGCGTCCCGCACGCGCGCCGCACCTTCACCGCCGCCCTGACGGCGCGCCTGTCCTACGGGATGGTGGGGCTCTCGGTGATGCTGTCCGTCACCCGGGCCACCGGGTCGTATGCCGTGTCCGGTGCCGTGATGTCCCTGTTCGGCGCCACGTCGGTCTTCCTGATGCCCCTGCGGGCGTCCCTGGTCGACCGGTACGGACCGCGCCGCGCCCTGTTCCCCATGGCGGCGTTCTACGGCGCTCTGCTGTGCGCCCTGGCCGTCCTGACCTGGGGTCCCGGCGCACCGGCGGCGGCCGTCGCCACGGCCGCCGCCCTCGCGGGCGCCTGTGCGCCCCCGCTGGGTCCCGCCATGCGCGCCCTGTGGTCCGAACTCGTCGCGGACCGGGCCCTCCTGCCGCGGGCCTACAGCCTGGACGGCGTCGCCGAGGAGTTGCTGTTCGTCTCCGGCCCGGTCCTCGTCGGCGTGCTGGTGGGCTTCGCGCCCCCGGCGTCCGGCCTCCTGCTCAGCGCGCTGCTGATCGTCGCCGGCACCTGCGCCTTCGTCACCTCGCCGGCGATGACCGGCCCCCGTCCGGCACCGCGGCGGGAGAAGTCCGGCAGCCGCCTCGCCGGGCTCCGCGGCCTCCTGCCGCCGGTCGCCGTGGCCATGGGTGTCGGCCTGGCGCTCAGTGGGGTGGAACTGCTGGTGATGGCGTTCGCCGCCGAGCGGTCGTACGACACGGCCCTGGTGCCGTGGGTCCTGGGTGCCCTCTCGGCAGGCAGCGCGGTGGGCGGCCTCGTCAACGGGGCGATCGACTGGCGTACACCCGCCCGTGTGCGTCTGACCTGGTTCGCGGCGGGTCTTGGTCCCGTGATCGCGGCGGCGGGCCTCGCGCCCGGCATGTGGACCCTGACGGCGGCCATGGCCTGCGCGGGCGCGTTCATCGCTCCGGCGCTGACCACGGCGTATCTGCTGGCCGACGAGACGGCGGCGGAAGGCTCTCGGACGCGGGCCGGAGCGTGGGTGAACGCGGCGGTGAACGCCGGCGGTTCGGGTGGAGCGCTGGTGACGGGACTGCTGATCGGCGCCCTGCCGCTCGGGGTGTGCTTCCTGCTGGCGGGCGGGGCGTCCGTGGCGGCGGCGCTGATCGCGGGACCGTGGCGGCGCCGGTAGGCGTGTTCCGCCCGCCCGGCGTCCGGGGTCTCGGGGTGGCCCGAAACCCGGACGCCGGGATCAGGCTCAGCTACGGCCCCGCTGCCCCCGCAGATGCTGGGCGATCGGCTTCAGCGCCTTGTCCAGCTCCATCAGCGTCTCGTGGTCGACCAGATCGATGAAGTGCCTCCGCACGGACGCCACGTGGTGCGGCGCGACCTTCTGCATGGTCTCCATGCCGTGCTCGGTGAGGACCGCGTACAGGCCCCGGCGGTCGGACTCGCAGTTCTCACGGCGCACCAGGTCCGCGTTCTCCATGCGGGTGATCTGGTGCGAGAGGCGGCTCTTGGACTGGAGGGTGGCGGACGCGAGGTCGCTCATGCGCATCCGTACGTCCTCCGACTCGGAGAGATTCACCAGGATCTCGTAGTCGTTCATCGTCAGGCCGAACGGCTGCAGGTCCTTTTCGAGCTGGTACGTCAACAGCCTGTTGACCTCCAGGTGGGTGCGCCAAGCGCACTGCTCCGCATCGGTCAGCCAGGGCGTGGCCGTCTCGGTCTCCATGAATGAAGTCTACCTAAGAAGTTGAAAGACGAACTAGTGAGGGTGGTGTGACGGTGCGCACGCGTTCGATGTCACACTCCGCAGACTACCGCTCACACCCCGAAGCGACGCTGGAGATCTCCCAGCTGTCCGGGAAGGCGCGGTTGCCCGCCCTGCTGTCCGCGGGTTCCGGACACCCTTCCTCCTCCGGGTACCCCGGGCTCGTCCGGAAGCACCCCCGCCGCCAGTTCGGCCAGGAGGCTCTCGCTGGACTGCAGCAGGACCGTCCCGGCCCCCACGAACTCGAACTGGTGCTCCTCCCCGGAGACCGGCCCGAGGCCCGTCATGGAACGCAGCCCGCCCAGTACGCCGGTCAGGTACCCGTGGTCGTAGTGATGGCACGGGGACGGGCAGTCGGCCCAGCCGACCAGCGCCTGCGGGTCCACCCGGATCGGGGGCTCCATGAACACCACCGGCCCGTTGGACGCGGCCACGAACTTCCCGGTTCCGATGAGGGTGAGGAAGCCGGGCACGATCGACTGCTTGAGCGACAGACTTGGCTGAAAAGCGAGCAGATTGCCGGAGCGAATGGTCAGATTGCCGTCGTCCAGGTCGAAGGAGTTGACATCGAAGGCCCGGTCGGCGAGCAGCATCCGGCCCGAGCCCTCGGCCACCACCCAGTCGCTCGCGTGCAGAGGCGAATGGAACGACGTACGGGTCAGCAGGTCCAGCGCGCCGTGCCCGATGCCGTTGAACCCGATCGACCCGTAGTAGGCGATCATTTTCCCCTTCTGCAGGAACCACTGGCTCCCCTTGAGCTCCACGCAGAAGGTGTACGGGTTCACGTTGTCGTCGGCCGGCAGGGTCGACGGGTCGTGGACCACCGGCCCCGAGCCGGGCGTTCCGTACGCGCTCACAGCTTCTCCTCCGAGGCCTGGACGTACACCGTGCCGTTGCCGCTCAGCTCCAGCTGGAAGCCCTCACCGGAGCCGCGTCCCACCATCTCGCGCCAGCCCAGCGCGGTGGACAGCTTGTTGCGGACGTCGCCGTGGTGGGCGACGTAGGCCTGCGGGTCGACGTGGACGGGGCGCTGCGGGGTGATCGGCACCTCGAAGACGCCGCCGTGCGCCATGACCGCGACCGAGCCGCGTCCCTGGAGGGTCGTCGTGAACAGTCCCTGGCCCGTCGCCTGGCCCCGCACCAGGCCCATGACCCCGCCCTGCGAGCCCATGAACATCGTGCCCTGCTGGAGCGTGCCCTCGAAGGCGAGCAGGCGGTCCGCCTCCACGTACAACGTGTCACCCGTCATCTCGATCACGTGCACATGGTGGCCGCCGTGTCCGAAGAGGACCGTGCCGCTGCCCTCAACGGTCATCAGCGGTGTCGCCTCACCCGCCACCCGGCGCCCGATCATCGACATCAGACCGCCCTGGCCGCCCTGGATGTTGGGCGTGAACGTCACGTCACCGCGGTAGGCGAGCATCGCGCCGCGCTGACTGAACAGGCGCCGGCCGGGCACGACCGTCGCCTCGACCATTTTCGAGTTGATCTCCCGGAAGGTCATCTCACAGGTCCCCCGCGATCGTGTTCCGCTCGCTCGGCTGGACGTACACCAGCCCGTCCCCCTCGAACCGGATCTGGAAGGCCTCGCCGCCGCCCTCCCCGAGGAACGTGCGGAAGGTCACCCCGGACTGGAAGGACTGCCGGACGTTGCCCTGGTGCGCGATGTAGGCGCCGGGGTCGACGATCAGCGGGTACTGCTGGCTGACCCTGAGCACCACCGCCGGCCCGTCCGACATGATCGCCGCCTGCCCGTGCCCCTCGACCGTGGTCGTGAACAGCCCGTTGCCCTGGGAGGCGCCGCGCAGCCCGGTGAACGTCGTCCCCGTGCGCAGCCCGGCGTCCGTCGCGAGCAGGTTGCTCGACTCGACGTACAGCTTTTCCCCCTGGAGCTGCACCAGATTGATCTCGGCCGCCCGGTCGGCGAACCAGCACGTTCCGTGCCCCCGCACCTCCATCACGGTCATCTGCTCGCCGGTGAGCCGCCGGGTCACCATGCCGCGCAGTCCCTCGCCGCCACCGGTCAGCCTCTTGAAGGCCATCTGCCCGTCGTACGCGACCATCGAGCCGTTCTTCGCCTTCACGGCGTCCCCGGTCATGTCGACGGCGAGCACCCTGCTGTCTTGAAGTCGGAACATCGCCACGGAGTGAAGGTAGCGGCGGACGGGGCGGGCCGACAGGGCCCACGGGGGGACAACGACCCTGATTCACACCCTTACGGGACGGCCGCGCCCACCCCCTGACCGGAGCCGCCCCGCGGGTTTGCCACAATGGACGAACGTTTGTGCTCGCATTCACAAGCCGGCCCGCGTCACTTCAGCGGCCCGCCGGTCCGTCTCCCACCGAAGGTGACCCGTGGACATCAAGACCGCCACCGCCCTCCGCCGCCTCCGCCTGGTCTCCGCCCCCGAGGCGGTCTCCTTCCTCCTGCTCCTGGTCTGCTCGGTCCTGAAGCGGACCACGGACTTCAACGCGGTGCCCGTGATGGGCGCGATCCACGGCGTCCTGTTCATCCTGTACGTGATCTTCTGGGCCGACGCCTGGAACCGTGCCAAGTGGTCGCTGGGGACCGCCGCCCTCTACTTCGTCCTCTCGGTCCTGCCCACCGGCGGCTTCTTCGCCGAGCGCAGGCTCAAGCGCGAGGCCGAGGACGCGCTGATCGCCTCCCGCGCCCGCCGCGAAGGGGTCGTGAACGCGTGATCGTCGCCTTTTCCGTGACCCCGCTGGGCGTCGGCGAGGACGTGGGGGAGTACGTCGCCGACGCCGTCCGGGTCGTCCGCGAGTCCGGCCTGCCCAACCGCACCGACGCGATGTTCACCTCCGTCGAGGGCGAGTGGGACGAGGTCATGGACGTCGTCAAGCGAGCCGTCGCCGCGGTGGAGGCACGCGCTCCGCGTGTGTCCCTGGTCCTCAAGGCGGACATCCGTCCCGGTGTCACGGACGGCCTCACCGCCAAGGTGCAGCGCGTCGAACGGCACCTCGCCCAGCAGGCGGAGTGAACACCCGGCGGCGCTTCGCGGGACCCACCGTCCCCACCGCGCCGCATGCCTCGCGCGGGCCTCACCCGCCCGAGACCAGTGCCATCCCCAGCGGAGTGCGTTCGTAGAGCACCTGGTGCCCGTACCGGCGGGACGTGAGCAGGCCCGCGTCCCGCAGCACCGTCAGATGCGCCGACACCGACGACGGGGCCAGGTCCAGACGGTGGGCCAGCGCCGTCGTCGACGCCGGATCGGTCAGCGCGGCCAGCACCGCGGCCCGCCCCCGCCCCAGCAGCCGCACCAGGGCCTCGCCGGCCTCCGCGCCCCGCCGCACCCACAGACCGCCCAGCCCGCGCGCCGGGTACACCAGCGTGGGCTGCCAGGGCGGATCGAAGCCGCTGATCACGTCCGGCCAGGAGAACACGCTCGGCATCAGCACCAGCCCCCGCCCGTCGAGGTCGCGCCCGTGCTCGCCCGGCCAGTCGACCGTCAGCGTCCGCCCGTCCCAGGACAGCCGCCGGTCCAGCTCCGGCAGCAGCGCCCCCAGCCCCACCTCGGCCAGCCGCCGCGAGTGGAAGGCCACGTCGGCCTCAAGGAGCGCCCGCAGCCGTGGCCACTCCGGCTCGATCAGCGCGTGCCACGCGGCCTCCAGCAGATCGGCCAACTCCCGCACCGCATGTTCCGGATCGGCGAGCATCACCCGCCCCCGCGACGACTCCAGCGCACCCGGCGTATCGGCGAGCGCCCGCGCCAGGTCCTCCCGCGCCGCCCCGGGATCCGCCGCCCGCACCTGGGCGATCTCCTCCTCGAACACGGCCGCAGGCCCGATCGGCGGCGGCCCGAGGAAGTCGGGGCTGTGCCCCCGCCGGGGCATGAGCAGCCACAGCGGGGCGAGGTCCAGCCCCTCTGCGGCCTCCCGGATGCGGCGCAGCCAGTGCGGGTGGTATCCGTGCCGGTCCGGCCGCCGCAGCGTCCGTACCGCCTCCTGCGTCTCCCACAGCGGCGACACCGCGAACCGGCACCGCATGAGGTCGTCGTCCCCGAAGTGCAGACGGAACGGCACGGCACCCCCAGGAAGGACAGGCGAAGACAGGAAGGACAGGCGAAGACAGGAAAGACAGGCGAAGGCAGGAGAGACAGGAGAGACAGCAAAGATTCGGCGGTGGCCGAAACTCTACGCCGACCGCTCCTCCCACCGGCACGCTGCCGCCCATGCAGCAGCAAGCCCCCGAGCCCACCCCGACCCCGCGGGCCCCGGACCGGCCCGCACCCCCGCCCGCCCTCGCCCCCGTGCCCGTGGCCGAACCGGCGGCCGGCTACGCCCGGGTCTTCGCCGTACCCGAGTTCCGGGCGGTCTTCGCCGCCCACGCCCTCTCCCTGCTCGGCGTGATGGTCAGCGAGATCGCCCTGTCGGTCCTCGTCTACGACCTCACCGGCTCGCCCCTGATGAGCGCCCTCACCTTCGCGCTCGGCCTCATGCCCTACGTCGTCGGCGGCACCCTCCTCAGCGGGATCGCCGACCGCTTCCCGGCCCGCCGGGTGCTCGTCACCTGCGACCTGGTGTGCGCGGCCTGCGTGGCGCCGATGGTGGTGCCCGGCGCCCACATCGGCGTCCTGCTCGCGCTGCGCTGCGCCGTCGCCGTCGTGTCACCCGTGTTCCAGGGAACGCGGATGGCCAGCCTCACCGACATCCTCGGCGACGGCGAGCTGTTCGTCCTCGGCCGCTCCCTGCTGCGGATCGTCTCGCAGAGCGCGCTGCTCGTCGGCTTCGGCCTCGGCGGCCTGCTGCTCACCGTGGTCAGCCCCCGGCACGCCCTGCTGATCACCGTCGTCACCTTCCTCGCCTCCGCCGTCCTGCTCCGCCTCGGCACCCGGAACCGTCCCGCCAGGACCGGCCTGCCCGGCGCCCTGGTGGGCGACTCGCTGCGCGGTGCCCGGCAGGTGCTCGCCGACCGCCGGATCCGCGTACTCCTCCTGCTGTTCTGGGTGCCGCCGATGTTCGCGGTCGTGCCGGAGGCCCTGGCGGCCCCGTACGCCGACGCGCTCGGCGCAGGCTCCGTCGGGCTCGGACTGCTGATGTGCGGGCTGCCCGTCGGCACGATCGCGAGCGAGTTGTACGCCGGCTCCCGGCTGCGGCCCGCCGTCCGGGAGCGGATCGCCCTGCCACTGGTCTGCCTGACCCTGCTGCCCTACCTCGGCTACGCCCTGCGCCCCGGCCTCGCCGTCTCCCTGCTCCTGCTGGTGCTCTCGGGCGCCGGGTCGGCGTACACGCTGGGCCTGGACCAGTGGTTCGTGCGGGCGGTGCCCGAGGAACTGCGCGGCCGGGCGATGACCCTGCTGACCGCCGGACTCATGACGATCCAGGGCGTGGGCATGGCGCTGGCCGGGGTCGCGGCGGAGTTCGCCGGAGTGGCGGCGACGGTCGCGGGGGCCGGAGTCCTGGGGACGGTGTGCTGCGTGGGGCTGGCGGTGGCCGCCCGCCGGACCGAGAGCTGAGCCCGCCGGACCGAAAGCTGAGACGGGGCTGAGCCGCATATGACCGACCGGTAGGGTCTGGTGACGTGCCGAAGCCCCTCAGTCTTCCTTTCGACCCCATCGCCCGTGCCGACGAGCTCTGGAAGCAGCGCTGGGGAAGCGTGCCGTCCATGGCCGCGATCACCTCGATCATGCGTGCCCACCAGATCCTGCTGGCCGAGGTCGACGCGGTGGTCAAGCCGTACGGGCTGACCTTCGCGCGCTACGAGGCCCTGGTGCTGCTCACCTTCTCCAAGGCCGGCGAACTGCCGATGTCCAAGATCGGCGAGCGTCTGATGGTGCACCCCACGTCCGTGACGAACACCGTGGACCGGCTGGTCAGATCCGGTCTCGTCGCCAGGCGCCCCAACCCCAACGACGGGCGCGGCACGCTCGCCGTCATCACCGACAAGGGCCGCGAGGCGGTCGATGCCGCCACCCGCGACCTGATGGCGATGGAGTTCGGCCTCGGGGCCTACGACGCCGAGGAGTGCGGCGAGATCTTCGCGATGCTGCGGCCGCTGCGGATCGCCGCGCACGACTTCCACGAGGACTGACGCGCACGGCCCGCACGAGGACGGAGGGGCCGGGGCACGGACCGCCGCGGGCAGGGCCACCCGGGGCAAGATCTCCCGGAACGGGTGGTTACGCTCGTCCCCATGAAACGAAGCGTGCTGACCCGCTACCGGGTCATGGCCTACGTCACCGGTGTGCTGCTGGTCCTTCTGACTCTCGGCGTGATCGCCAAGTACGTGCTCGACATCAACGGCGCGGCGGGCTTCACGAGCGTCGTCGGCATCGCGCACGGCTGGCTGTACGTCGTGTACCTGGTGTTCGCCTTCGACCTGGGCTCCAAGGCCAAGTGGCCGGTCGCCAAGCAGCTGTGGGTGCTCCTCGCGGGGACCATCCCGACCGCCGCCTTCTTCGTCGAGCGCAGGGTCAGCCGCGAGCTGGAGTCCCGGCTCGCCGCGCAGGACGAGGCCCCCGCGGTCGCCAAGGCCTGAGCACGCGCCACCGCCGTACGGAACCCGTACGGCGGTCAGCCGTCGACATTTACTTGGACGTCCTAGTAAATTCGAGGGTATGGACGCTGACGCCATCGAGGAGGGCCGCCACCGCTGGCAGGCCCGGTACGACGCCGCACGCAAGCGCGAGGCGGACTTCACCACGCTCTCCGGCGATCCCGTGGAGCCGGTGTACGGTCCCCGGCCGGGAGACACGTACGAGGGCTTCGAGCGGATCGGCTGGCCGGGGGAGTACCCCTTCACCCGCGGCCTGTACCCGACCGGCTACCGGGGGCGTACGTGGACGATCCGGCAGTTCGCCGGGTTCGGCAACGCCGAGCAGACCAACGAGCGCTACAAGATGATCCTCGGCAACGGCGGAGGCGGGCTCTCGGTCGCCTTCGACATGCCGACGCTCATGGGCCGCGACTCCGACGACCCGCGTTCGCTGGGCGAGGTCGGCCACTGCGGTGTGGCCATCGACTCGGCGGCCGACATGGAGGTGCTGTTCAAGGACATCCCGCTCGGTGACGTCACCACGTCGATGACGATCAGCGGGCCGGCCGTCCCCGTCTTCTGCATGTACCTGGTCGCCGCGGAGCGGCAGGGCGTGGACGCCTCCGTCCTCAACGGCACGCTCCAGACCGACATCTTCAAGGAGTACATCGCCCAGAAGGAGTGGCTCTTCCAGCCCGAGCCCCATCTGCGCCTCATCGGCGACCTGATGGAGCACTGCGCCACCGGGATCCCCGCGTACAAGCCGCTGTCCGTCTCCGGCTACCACATCCGCGAGGCGGGGGCGACGGCCGCGCAGGAGCTGGCGTACACGCTGGCGGACGGCTTCGGGTACGTCGAACTCGGGCTCAGCCGCGGTCTCGACGTCGACGTCTTCGCGCCCGGCCTGTCCTTCTTCTTCGACGCGCACGTCGACTTCTTCGAGGAGATCGCCAAGTTCCGTGCGGCGCGCCGCATCTGGGCCCGGTGGATGCGCGACGTCTACGGCGCGAAGACCGACAAGGCGCAGTGGCTGCGCTTCCACACGCAGACCGCCGGGGTCTCGCTGACCGCCCAGCAGCCGTACAACAACGTCGTGCGCACGGCCGTGGAGGCGCTCGCGGCGGTGCTCGGCGGCACCAACTCGCTGCACACCAACGCGCTCGACGAGACGCTCGCGCTGCCGAGCGAGCAGGCAGCGGAGATCGCGCTGCGCACGCAGCAGGTGCTGATGGAGGAGACCGGGGTCGCCAACGTGGCCGATCCGCTGGGCGGTTCGTGGTACATCGAGCAGCTGACGGACCGGATCGAGGCGGACGCCGAGAAGATCTTCGAGCAGATCAAGGAGCGGGGACTGCGGGCGCACCCCGACGGACAGCACCCGATCGGGCCGATCACGTCCGGGATCCTGCGGGGCATCGAGGACGGGTGGTTCACCGGCGAGATCGCGGAGTCGGCGTTCCAGTACCAGCGGGCGCTGGAGAAGGGTGACAAGAGGGTCGTCGGCGTCAACGTCCACACCGGCTCGGTCACCGGGGACCTGGAGATCCTCCGGGTCAGCCACGAGGTGGAGCGGGAGCAGGTGCGGATGCTCGGGGAGCGGAAGACCGGGCGGGACGACAGTGCCGTGCGCTCCGCGCTGGACGCGATGCTGGCGGCCGCGCGGTCCGGCGCCAACATGATCGAGCCGATGCTCGACGCCGTGCGCGCCGAGGCGACGCTGGGCGAGATCTGCGGGGTCCTGCGGGACGAGTGGGGGGTGTACACGGAGCCCGCGGGGTTCTGAGGGCCCGGAACCGGAGCCGGGGCGGGCTCGTCCTGCCCCGGCGCCTCTGTCAGCCGTCCGCCGCGAGCCCGGTCAGAAGAACCCGGGTCAAGCCGCGCACCCATTCCTCGTCCGCCGGTTCGGCGCTGACCAGGGTGCGGTGCACCACCGCGCCCGCGACGATGTCGAAGATCAGGCCGACCGTGCGGGCGGCTTCCTCCGGGTCCGGTTCCGGGGGGAGTTCGCCCCGGGTCTGGGCGCGGGCGCGGCCCTCCAGGACCAGGCGCTTCTGGCGGTCCACGATCGAGGTGCGGATGCGTTCGCGCAGGGCCTCGTCGCGCGTCGACTCGGCGACCACGGCCATCAGTCCGCTCCTGGCCTCGGGCCGGGCCAGGATCGCCGCGAACTGCAGGACCACGCCCTCGATGTCGGCGGCGAGGCTGCCGCGGTCGGGGAGGCGGAGTTCGTCGAAGAGCTCGGCGACGGCGTCGACGACGAGTTCGTTCTTGCCCGCCCAGCGGCGGTACAGCGTCGTCTTCGCGACCCCGGCCCGGGTGGCCACGTCCCCCAGGGTGAGCCGGGACCAGCCCAGCTCCACCAGTGCCGCCCGGGTGGCGGCCAGGATCGCCGCGTCCGCGGCGGCGCTGCGCGGCCGGCCGGCGCGGGCGGCGGGGGTGCGGCTCTGCATCCCATGACCATAACCGGACCGAAAACGAGTGGTTCCTGTCCGGTCGTGAGAGAGATCACCACGGTGTGCTTCCGCGCGGGCGTCCGCTGCCATTACGCTACGGGTCGTAGCGAAACGCGGGCGCGAGCCCGTGTCCGAGCGATGACCACAGGGTGTCAGGTGGGGACCGGGCGCCCGGCGCGGTACGGCTTTCCCGGCGGTTTTCACTCAGGCGGGCAGAACGGGGGAGGATGGACGCATGCAGCCACGGAACATGTCCATGAGCGGAGTCGTCGACCTCGCCGCGGTGAAGGCGGCCCAGGAGGCCAAGGCGAAGGCGGAACAGGCGCGCGCCCAAGCGGCCAGGGAGGGCGGCGCGGGGGCGGTCTCCCCGGCCGATCTCGTCATCGACGTCGACGAAGCCACTTTCGAGCACGATGTCCTCCAGCGGTCGGCCGAGGTGCCCGTCGTCATCGACTTCTGGGCCGAGTGGTGTCAGCCCTGCAAGCAGCTGAGCCCGGTCCTGGAGCGACTGGCCGTCGAGTACAACGGGCGCTTCCTCCTCGCCAAGATCGACGTCGACGCCAACCAGCTGCTGATGCAGCAGTTCGGCGTCCAGGGGATCCCCGCGGTCTTCGCGGTGGTCGCGGGCCAGGCCCTGCCCCTGTTCCAGGGGGCGGCGGGCGAGGAGCAGATCCGGCAGACGCTGGACCAGTTGGTGCAGGTCGCCGAGGAGCGGTTCGGACTGACCGGACTGACCGTCGACCCGGACGCCGAGGCGGGCGCACAGACGGCTCAGCAGGCCCCGGTCGGCCCGTACGAAGCACTGCTGAACGCGGCCTCGCAGGCCCTGGACGCCGGCGACCTGGGCGGCGCGGTGCAGGCGTACAAGAACGTGCTGGCCGACGACCCGGCCAACCCGGAGGC
The DNA here is from genome assembly GCF_044756885.1 of Streptomyces sp. NPDC091412. Taxonomy (NCBI): domain Bacteria; kingdom Bacillati; phylum Actinomycetota; class Actinomycetes; order Kitasatosporales; family Streptomycetaceae; genus Streptomyces; species Streptomyces sp. NPDC091412. The sequence continues at coordinate 640,150 of NZ_JBIVTV010000002.1, forward strand.
CAAACTCGGCCTGTCGCAGGCCGAGTTGCTTCAGCGGGTGCAGGACCTCGACCCGCAGCGGGTGCGCAAGGAGGCGGCCGAGAAGCCTGCCGACGTACAGGCGCAGATCGCCGCCGCCGACCTGGATCTGGTGGGCGGTCATGTCGAGGACGCCTTCAGCCGGCTCATCGACACCGTGCGGCGCACCGCCGGTGAGGACCGGGACGCGGTGCGGCTGAGGCTGCTGGAGCTCTTCGAGGTCGTCGGCGCCGAGGACCCGCGAGTGACGGGGGCGCGCCGGGCGTTGGCGAGGGCGTTGTTCTGATCCGGGCCAACCCTCTTGTGCTGACCAGTCGTTAAACGCCACGGCATGTGATGCCCGAGTGAAAGATTGGCCGAGGAGCCGTCAGTGCGGCCGCGCTTTACCAAAACTTGGTAATCGCGGCCGCTGTTACTGGCAGTAAATCGAGGGTGTGGTTCCGCCCGGTTCCGTCCAGAGGTGAACCGTTTTGTTCTGCCCTTTGTTACCACCGAGTGTTGCCGTTCGGAACCGGTGAGTCGTGTCCCGGTTATCCAGCCGTTACTAGCGAGTAACGAACCCCCTTGTGCGGGCGGCGAGAATGCACCACGATCGGCGACGCTCGGTCCGTCCCCGTACCCCGGCAACCGGTCGGGTCATGGGGTGTCTGGGTCCCCACCGAGCAGGGCCGGCGGCAGTGGCGTCGTCCCTTGGGGCAGGGGGGTCTTCGCCGGCTGGCGAAGCCTGTCCAGCAGGGTTGTGCGTGATGCGTGTCAGGCGCGACCAGTGGTTGTCGCTCGGGGGTGATCGCCGGTGATTCGGGCGCGGTTGGCGCCACCGAGCGCGGGCGCTCTCCTTCCCGAGGACGTAGCACTTCTCCCATCCCTGCCCGGCCGAGCCGCCGGCCGGTGGTGAGCCGGGCCAGGAGATGTACGTCCGAGAAGGAGGAAATATGGAGTCCCAAGTGCGTGGCGGGACCAGATGGAAGCGGTTCGCTGTGGTCATGGTGCCCAGCGTGGCCGCGACGGCGGCGATAGGCGTGGCCCTGGCTCAGGGTGCCCTCGCCGCGTCGTTCAGCGTGTCCGGTCAGTCGTTCAAGGTGACGGCCGACAGGCTGGAGGGCAAGGGGTTCGCCCAGTACGGCGCGATCGACTCGGGGAAGAGCCTCGACGGCAGCAAGGACGAGCACCACCCGGTCGCGGTCTCGGCGTTCAGGACGGCCACGATCAACAACCTGTGCCAGTCGGTCGTCACCGAGACGCCCTTCGGCAACGTGAGTCTGCTGCTCAAGGCGGGCGGCGGCAGGACGCCGGTCGAGGCCGAGAACCTCTACATCGACGTCGCCGACCTCAAGGCCGACGCCACGTTCAACAACATCGACATCGGTGTTGCGGCCAAGGACGCCGTCAAGGGTCCCGGCATCAAGCCGGGCGAGGTCGCGAACAAGCAGACCAACCCCTTCGGGTTCGCTCAGCAGGCCGACTCGGCCACGCTGACCGGCGTGAAGCAGACGGCGTGGGCCACGACTGCCGGAACCTTCAAGCTCAGCGGACTCAGCATGTCGCTGGCGACAGGTACCAAGGAGTGCTACTAGGCGCTCGGTGACGGGCGGGGGAGCCGACGGCGCCCCCGCCCGTTCCACCTTCCACCAGCTCTTCACACACCCCCCACACCGACCAAGCACCACCCTCATCACAGCAACGCCGCACCAGGGAGCTGTTTTCCATGAGCGCCGAGACTCCTGCCGTAACCGGCCAGTTCACCCGCCGGAGGCTGCAGTTCCGCGCCTGGCGGGGCACGCGTCCGTTCTGGGCCGGTCTGTTCGTCCTGCTCGGCGGCTTTCCGATCATGTACTTCCCGTACGCCCACCTCCAGCTCGGCCATCTGACGCTGGCGATGGCCACCACCGCGGGGGCCGGGTCTCTGATCATCGGCGTGCTGCTCGTCGTCCTCGGCATCAGCCTCTGGTTCCAGAAGCACATCCGGGTGTTCGCGGGTGTCGCGGCGATCCTGCTGGCGCTGGTGTCCATCCCCGTGTCCAACTTCGGCGGCTTCGTCCTGGGCTTCCTGCTCGCGCTCATCGGTGGCGCGATGGCCGTGGCGTGGGCGGAGGGCGTACCGCCCGCGCGGGAGGACGCCGGCCGGGCCGGCCCGGTACGGGGCGGTGCCCCCGAGGCCGCGCCCGGCCCGGTGACGGACGGCCCGGTGGCGGCCGGTCCCGCTGTGGACCCGGCGAGCGGTGGGGGCCCCTCCCAGGCCTTCGAGGCACTGGGGGAGAACGACCTGTCAGGAACGAGCCCGGCCAACGGGGCGAACGGGAGGCAAAGTGCCGGCTGACGAGGTGACTCACGGGACGGGAGTGGAGGAGTCCCGTGTGAGAACCGGGCCGCGTCACGCGGCACCCAAGAAGCCGCTGTTCACCAGGTTCCACATGCCGGCCGGCAGGGCGATAGCCATGGCGGCGATGCCGACGGCGGTCCTCATGGGGATGGGCTTCACATCGACCCACGCCGTCGCCGACAACAACGCGGCGACGCCGTCCGCCAAGAGCCTGACGGCCGACGAGTACAAGGACTGTGTCGCGGCGCTGGACGGCTCCCAGGACAAGGCCTCGGCCTCGCCGGCGCCGTCCGCCTCCGCGAGCGCCGGTGACACCGCGGAGGACGGCGAGGACGCCGGCGCGCAGCCGGCCCCCTCGGCCACGTCCTCCACGGACCCGGTGGACCAGAACGGGCAGGGGGACCAGGACGGCAAGGGGGACGAGGACTCCTCGCACACGTCCCCCTCGCCGGATCCGGCTTCCGGTGACAAGGCAGCGCCCAAGCCCGACTCCACCGCCTCGCAGAGCAAGCCGGGCGGTTCGGGCACGGGAGGCGCCGCCACGGCGGCCCCGTCGGCGTCCGCGGGCGGCGGCGGTCTGCTGGGGACCATCGGTGACGCGCTCGGAGGCGTCCTCACCGGCGGCAAGCAGGCCTCCGCGGACTCCGGGGCCACGCCGTCCGCCTCCGCCACGCCTTCGGCGGGCGGGGCCGGGGACGCCGGCGACGACGCTGCCGACACGGTCGAGGACACGGCCCAGAAGGTCACCGACACGGTCAAGGACACCGTGAAGGACGCGACCGGCGCGGTCTCCGGGACGGCCGGGGAGGCCGGGAAGGCCGTCGAGGGCGTCAAGGACACAGCCGGCGAGGCGGCCGGTGACGCGGCCGACGCGACGACGGACTCGCCGAGCCCGTCGGAGAGTTCCACGACGGACCCGGAGAACTGCCCGGCCGCCACCGACGCCGTGGGTGGCGTGGACAACAAGGTGCTGCTGGCCGACGACCCCTGGTACCTGAACGCCAGTTCGCTGCTGCTGAAGGGCGCCGACTACCAGGGCATCGTGGAGGTCCGCACGGCCGGCGGACACGTCAAGAAGGTGCTGAAGTACGTCATTTCGGATGGCACCGACATCGGTGACCTGCACCAGACGGTGAAGGACAAGCAGGCCGGCAAGACCTACCACGTGCAGGCCGCCAAGGGCTCGACGTCCACGATCCGCGGCGGCGACACGGTGATGTACACCGAGAGCATCTGCGGCAACCTGTTCGGGTTGCTCCCGGTCTGCTTCAGCCCGGACAGCCCTCCGCCGCTGAACATCCCGCTGATCTACTTCACCAAGGTCGAAGTGGTCCAGGCGGCCCAGTTCGGCGGCAACCTGCACGTCCCCGGAATGCACGTGTACACCACCGGCTGACCCGCCGGAGTCCCGCCCGGGAGCCGCGACACCACTGAGGGCGCCCCCTGTTCGCAGGAGGCGCCCTCAGTGGTGTGCCGATCGACCGTGCGCTCGGCCGGTCTCAGTCGCGCGAGCCGCCGCCCAGGTGGTGGACGCGGACCATGTTGGTGGTGCCGGGGACGCCGGGGGGCGAGCCGGCGGTGATGACGACCGTGTCGCCGGGGGCGAAGCGGTTGAGCTTGACCAGCTCCTGGTCGACCAGGTCGACCATCTCGTCGGTGCTGTTGACGAACGGCACCACGTGCGACTCCACGCCCCAGCTGAGCGCGAGCTGGTTGCGGGTGGACTCGTCGGTGGTGAACGCCAGGATCGGCTGGACCGCGCGGTAGCGGGACAGTCGGCGGGCCGTGTCGCCGGACTGGGTGAAGGCCACCAGGCCCTTGGCGCCCAGGAAGTCGGCGATCTCGCAGGCGGCGCGGGCCACCGAACCGCCCTGCGTACGCGGCTTCTTGCCCGGCACCAGAGGCTGCAGGCCCTTGGAGAGCAGCTCCTCCTCGGCGGCCCTGACGATCTTCGACATCGTCTTGACGGTCTCGACCGGGTAGGCGCCCACGCTCGACTCGGCCGACAGCATGACCGCGTCGGCCCCGTCCAGGATCGCGTTGGCCACGTCGGAGGCCTCGGCGCGGGTCGGACGGGAGTTGGTGATCATCGACTCCATCATCTGGGTCGCCACGATCACCGGCTTGGCGTTGCGCCGGCACAGCTCGATCAGGCGCTTCTGCACCATGGGGACCTTCTCGAGCGGGTACTCGACGGCCAGGTCGCCGCGGGCCACCATCACACCGTCGAACGCCATCACGACGTCCTGCATGTTCTCCACCGCCTGCGGCTTCTCCACCTTGGCGATGACGGGGACGCGGTGGCCCTCCTCGTCCATGACCCGGTGGACGTCGGAGACGTCCTTGGCGTCGCGGACGAAGGACAGGGCGACCATGTCGCAGCCCATGCGCAGCGCGAACCGCAGGTCCTCCACGTCCTTCTCGGACAGCGCGGGCACGTTCACCGCGGCGCCGGGCAGGTTGATGCCCTTGTGGTCGGAGATGACGCCGCCCTCGATGACGATCGTCTTCACCCGCGGGCCCTCGACGTCGAGGACCTTCAGCTCGACGTTGCCGTCGTTGATGAGGACCTGGTCGCCGCGCGAGACGTCGGCGGGCAGGCCCTTGTACGTCGTACCGCAGATGTGCTTGTCGCCCGGGACGTCCTCGGTGGTGATGGTGAACTCGTCACCCCGCTCGAGCTCCACCGGCCCCTCGGCGAAGGTCTCCAGCCGGATCTTCGGGCCCTGGAGGTCGGCGAGGACGGCGATGGCCCGGCCGGTCTCCTTGGCCGCGGCGCGGACACGGTCGTACCGTGCCTGGTGCTCGGCGTGCGTTCCGTGGCTGAAGTTGAAACGGGCCACATTCATGCCCGCCTCGATCATGGCGACGAGCATCTCGTGGGAGTCGACCGCTGGGCCGAGGGTACAGACGATTTTCGAACGGCGCATGGGGCGATCCTATCGGTTTGTTTCGCTCCGGAATATTCCGTCTGGTGGAAGGTACAAATGGGCGCCTTCGCGCTCAGTCGAGTGCCGGCCGGAATTCCGCGGACGCGCTCAGCCGTCCTTTCCGACCAGTGCGTAAGTCTGGGTGGCGATCTCCATTTCCTCGTCCGTGGGAACCACGGCCACGGCGGTCCGCGCGCCCTCGGGCGAGATCAGCCGCGCCCCGTCGCCGCGTACGGCGTTCCGCTCGCGGTCCACGGCCAGGCCCAGCCCCTCCAGGCCGTCGAGGGCGGCCTCCCGCACAAAGGCCGCGTTCTCGCCGACCCCGGCCGTGAAGGCGACCGCGTCCACCGTGCCGAGTACCGCGTAATAGGCGCCCACGTACTTCTTCAGCCGATGGATGTAGATCTCGAACGCGAGCCGTGCCTCATCGTCGCCCTCCTCCATCCGGCGCCGAATCTCCCGCATGTCGTTGTCGCCGCACAGGCCGAACAAACCGCTCCTCTTGTTGAGGAGAGTGTCGACCTCGTCCATGGACATTCCGCCGACACGCTGCAAATGGAAGATGACGGCCGGGTCGAGGTCACCGGAACGTGTTCCCATCACCAGCCCCTCCAGCGGGGTGAGTCCCATGGAGGTGTCCACGCACCGGCCGCCCCGGACCGCCGAGGCCGACGCGCCGTTGCCCAGGTGGAGCACGATGACGTTGACGTCCTCGGGGGCCTTGCCGAGCAGCTCCGCCGTCGCCCGGGAGACGTAGCCGTGCGAGGTGCCGTGGAAGCCGTAGCGCCGCACCCGGTACCGGTCCGCGATCTTCGTGTCGATCGCGTAGCGCGCCGCGGACTCCGGCATGGTCGTGTGGAACGCCGTGTCGAAGACGGCGACCTGCGGCAGGTCGGGGCGCAGCGCCATGGCCGTGCGAATGCCGGTGAGGTTGGCCGGGTTGTGCAGCGGCGCCACCGGGATCAGCCGCTCGATCTCGGTGAGCACGGCGTTGTCGATGACGGTGGGCTCGGTGAAGAACATGCCGCCGTGCACCACCCGGTGCCCGATCGCGGCCAGTTCGGGGGAGTCCAGGCCGAGCCCGTCCCGGGCCAGTTCCTCCGCGACCGACTTCAGCGCGGCGTCGTGGTCGGCGATCGGGCCGTTCTCCTCGCGGGTGGCCCCCGTGGTCAGGCAGGTGTGCCGGAGCCGGGAGGTCTGCTCGCCGATGCGCTCCACCAGGCCGACGGCGAGCCGGGTCGCGTCGCGCATGTCGAGCAGCTGGTACTTCACCGACGAGGAGCCGGAGTTGAGGACGAGGACGCGGGTCGCGGTCACGAGCGCTGGCGCTTTCTGGTCGGGAGCTGTGGAGGTCTGCGGCCGTGGGGGGGGGGGGGGGGGGGCCCCCCCCCCCCCCCCCCCCCCCGCGGCGTGGGGCGGGCGGCGGGCCCGGGGGGCGCGGGGGGGCCCCGGGGGTGTGTCTATAGACACGCGGCGGCC
>NZ_JBIVTV010000002.1:646905-800414 GCF_044756885.1 Streptomyces sp. NPDC091412
GCGGGGGCCGGGGGGGGGGGGGGGGGGGGGGGGGGGGGGGGGGGGGGGGGGGGGGGGGGGGGGGGGGGGGCCCCCCCCCCCCCCCCCGCCCGACGGGAGGTCAGTTGCCGGACGACTGGGCCTGGATCGCCGTGATGGCCACGGTGGTGACGATGTCCTGCACGAGGGCGCCGCGGGACAGGTCGTTGATCGGCTTGCGCAGACCCTGGAGGACCGGGCCGACCGCGATCGCGCCGGCCGAACGCTGCACGGCCTTGTACGTGTTGTTGCCGGTGTTCAGGTCCGGGAAGATCAGCACGGTGGCCTGCCCCGCCACCTCCGAACCGGGCAGCTTGGTGGCGGCCACCGACGGTTCCACGGCCGCGTCGTACTGGATCGGCCCCTCGATCATCAGGTCCGGGCGGCGCAGCCGCACCAGCTCGGTCGCCTCGCGCACCTTGTCCACGTCGGCGCCCGAGCCGGAGTCGCCGGTGGAGTACGACAGCATCGCGATCCGCGGCTCCACGCCGAACCGGGCGGCGGTGGCCGCCGACTGGATGGCGATGTCGGCGAGTTGCTCGGCGTCCGGGACGGGGTTGACCGCGCAGTCGCCGTAGACGAGGACCTTGTCGGCCAGGCACATGAAGAACACCGACGAGACGATCGAGGCGCCCCGGCGGGTCTTGATGATCTCGAACGCGGGCCGGATGGTCGCGGCCGTGGAGTGCACCGAGCCCGACACCATGCCGTCGGCCAGACCCTCCTGCACCATGAGCGTGCCGAAGTAGTTCACGTCCGAGACGACGTCGTACGCCAGCTCGACGGTGACGCCCTTGTGGGCGCGCAGCAGCGCGTACTGCTCGGCGAAGGCGTCCCGCAGGTCGGAGGTGGCCGGGTCGATCAGCTGCGCGTCCCCGAGGTCGATGCCGAGGTCGGCGGCCTTCTTGCGGATCCCCTCCACCGGGCCGAGCAGCGTCAGGTCGCACACGCCCCGGCGCAGCAGCACCTCCGCCGCGTGCAGCACGCGCTCCTCGGTGCCCTCCGGCAGAACCACACGGCGCCTGTCGCTGCGGGCCTGTTCGAGCAGCTGGTGCTCGAACATCATCGGGGTGACCCGGTCGCTGCTGGGCGCGGAGACGCGCTTGCTGAGGTCGGCGGTGTCGACGTACCGCTCGAACAGGCCGAGCGCGGTCTCCGCCTTGCGCGGCGTGGCCGCGTTCAGCTTGCCCTCCAGGGAGAACAGCCGCTCGGCGGTGGGGAAGCTGTTGCCGGACACCGAGACGACCGGGGTGCCCGGGGCGAGCCGGCCGGCCAGGGTGAGGATCTCCTGCCGCGGTGCCTCGTTCAGGGTGAGCAGCACGCCGGCTATCGGCGGGGTGCCGGCGCTGTGCGCGGCGAGCGAGCCGATGACCAGGTCTGCGCGGTCGCCGGGGGTGACCACCAGGCAACCGGGGGTCAGCGCCTTGAGGAGGTTGGGCAGCATGGCGCCGCCGAAGACGAAGTCGAGGGCGTCGCGGGCCAGGCCGGAGTCGTCGCCCAGCAGGACCCGGCCGTCCAGGGCCTGGGTGATCTGCGCGACCGTGGGCGCGGACAGGGCCGGTTCGTCGGGCACCACCCAGCAGGGCACCGGCAGCCGGCCGGCCAGCCGCTCGGCGATCTCGTCGCGGTCCTCGCGGGCGACCCGGTTGGTGACCATGGCCAGCACGTCGCAGCCCAGGCCGTCGTAGGCGCGGTAGGCGTTGCGGGTCTCGGCGAGCACCGACTCGGCGTTCTGCCTGCGGCCGCCCACGACCGGCAGGACGGAGGCCCCGAACTCGTTGGCGAGCCGGGCGTTGAGGGACAGCTCGTCCGGGAGCTGCGTGTCGGCGTAGTCGGTGCCCAGGACGAGGACCACGTCGTAGTCGCGGGCGACCAGGTGGAAGCGGTCGACGAGGGCCGACACCAGTTCGTCCGTGCCCTGCTCGGCCTGGAGGGCGGACGCCTCGTGGTAGTCCATGCCGTAGACGGTCGCCGGGTCCTGGGAGAGCCGGTAGCGGGCGCGCAGCAGTTCGAAGAGGCGGTCGGGGCCGTCGTGGACGAGGGGGCGGAAGACCCCCACCCGGTCCACCTGCCGGGTCAGCAGTTCCATGACTCCCAGCTCGACGACCTGTCGGCCGTCACCGCGGTCGATGCCGGTCACGTACACGCTGCGGGTCACGCGGGCTCTCCGTTTCCTCGGGGGATCACTCGTCGGCCGGGGATGGCGTCCTGCAAAAAACGCCCACCGGGGTGAGCGGAATCCTCTTGACAATACCCCCGCCGGTAGATATGGCGCCCGTCAGGCCGTGGTCGCCTCCCGGACATGAAACAATCGGACGGGATCACCGGTGTCAACAGCGAGCAGGAGACACAGCAGGATGCGTATCGGAGTTCTCACGGCGGGCGGCGACTGCCCGGGGCTCAACGCGGTGATCCGGTCGGTCGTGCACCGGGCGGTCACCACGTACGGCGACGAGGTCATCGGCTTCGAGGACGGCTACGCGGGCCTGCTCGACGGCCGTTACCGCGCGCTGGACCTCAACGCGGTGGGCGGCATCCTCGCCCTCGGCGGCACCATCCTCGGCTCCTCCCGGCTGGAGCGCGACCGGCTCCGCGAGGCCTGCGAGAACGCCTCGGACATGATCCACCGGTTCGGCATCGACGCGCTGATCCCGATCGGCGGCGAGGGCACGCTGACCGCGGCGCGCATGCTGTCGGACGCCGGGCTGCCGGTGGTGGGCGTGCCGAAGACGATCGACAACGACATCTCCTCCACCGACCGCACCTTCGGCTTCGACACGGCCGTCGGCGTGGCCACCGAGGCCATGGACCGGCTGAAGACCACGGCCGAGTCGCACCAGCGCGTGATGGTCGTCGAGGTCATGGGCCGGCACGCGGGCTGGATCGCACTGGAGTCCGGCATGGCGGCCGGCGCCCACGGCATCTGCCTGCCCGAGCGCCCCTTCGACCCGGCCGACCTGGTGAAGATGGTCGAGGAGCGTTTCGCCCGCGGCAAGAAGTTCGCGGTGGTCTGCGTCGCCGAGGGCGCCCACCCGGCCGAGGGCAGCATGGACTACGGCAAGGGCGAGATCGACAAGTTCGGCCACGAGCGCTTCCAGGGCATCGGCACGGCCCTGGCGTACGAGCTGGAGAGCCGGCTCGGCAAGGAGGCCAAGCCGGTCATCCTCGGCCACGTCCAGCGCGGTGGGGTCCCGACCGCCTACGACCGCGTCCTCGCCACCCGCTTCGGCTGGCACGCGGTGGAGGCCGCCCACCGCGGTGAGTTCGGCCACATGACCGCGCTGCGCGGCACGGACATCGTGATGGTCCCGCTGGCCCAGGCGGTGACCGAGCTGAAGACCGTCCCCAAGGACCGCATGGACGAGACGGAGTCGGTGTTCTAGAGCCGGTGGTCCGGGCGGCGCCGTTCTCCGATGGGGCACGCGACGGGCCGGTCTCCCGAAGGGGCCCGCGCGGAGCCCGCGGCGGCGAACGCGTCCGGTGCGGCTGCCGCGGTCGCGTCTCCCGCGCCGGACGGGTTCCCCGGCGCCCCGCCGGGTCCCGAGGACCTACGAGGCCACCCGCGGACATGCGGTTCCGGTCTGCGATGTTGCGGGTGGCCCCGCCGGTCGGCCGCGCCGCTCCGGCACGCGGCTCGCCACAGCAGCTCTCCGCAGGGGTGCGGCCACCCCCTACCGGTCCCCGCCGCTCTCCCGCACCCACCGGTACACCAGTTCCGGCCGGCCCACCTGCCCGTACAACGGGCTGCGTACGGCCCGGCCCGCGTCCACGAGGTGCTCCAGGTAGCGCCGGGCGGTGATCCGGGAGATGCCGACCGCCCCGGCGACCCCCGCCGCCGTGAGTCCTTCCCCCGCCTCGCGCAGCGCGTCCGTCACCCGCTGGAGCGTCGGCGCGCTCAGGCCCTTGGGGAGGGCGGCCGGGCTCGGGGCGCGCAGGGTCGCCAGCGCCCGGTCCACCTCGTCCTGGCCGCCCACCTCCCCGACCGCCGCGCGGAACTCGGCGTACCGCACGAGCCGGTCCCGGAGCGTGGCGAAGGTGAACGGCTTCAGGACGTACTGGACCACCCCCAGCGAGACCCCTTCGCGCACCACCGCCAGGTCCCGTGCCGAGGTCACCGCGATCACGTCCGCGTGATGGCCGCCCGCCCGCAGGGACCGGGCCAGCTTCAGTCCGTGCACGTCCGGCAGGTGGAGGTCCAGCAGAAGCAGGTCCACCGGGGTGCGCTCCAGTGCCCGCCGGGCCTCGGCGCCGGTGTGAGCCTTGCCGACCGCGACGAATCCCGGCACCCGGCCCACGTACATCACATGCGCGTCCGCCGCGACCGGGTCGTCCTCCACCACCAGGACGCGGATCGGCTGCGTTCCGCTCCCGCCGTCCGTCATGCCACGCCTCCGGGCAGGCCGCGCTCGGCCCCGGACACGGCCTTGCGAGTCACGTGGTCCTCCGTCCCCTGCGTCAAGGGCAGCCGCGCCTCGAACACCGCGCCGCCCCCTTCGGCCTCCGTAACCGTCAGCGTCCCCTCGTGCCGCCGTACCGCCTGCCGTACCAGCGTCAGGCCCAGTCCCCGCCCGCCGGGGCCCGTCGGCTTGGTGGAGAAGCCGTGCTGGAACACCCGGTCCGCGTGGGCCGGGTGCACGCCCGGCCCGGTGTCCGCGACCCGCAGCACCAGCTCGCCGTCCTCCGCGCACGCCGTGACCGTCACCCGGGCCGGCATGCCCCCCTGCGCCGCGTCCACCGCGTTGTCGACGAGGTTGCCGAGGATCGTCACCAGGTCCCGGGGCGGCAGGCTCCGCGGCAGCAGACCGTCGTCCAGACCGCTGTCCGGGGACACCACCAGCTCCACGCCGCGCTCGTTGGCCTGGGCCGTCTTGCCGAGCAGCAGCGCGGCCAGCACCGGCTCGCTCACCGCGCTGACCACCTGGTCGGTCAGCGCCTGGGCCAGCTCCAGCTCCGCCGTCGCGAACTCCACGGCCTCCTCCGCCCGCCCGAGCTCGATCAGCGACACCACCGTGTGCAGCCGGTTGGCCGCCTCGTGCGCCTGGGAGCGCAGCGCCTGGCTGAAGCCGCGCTCCGAGTCCAGTTCCCCCATCAGCGACTGGAGTTCGGTGACGTCCCGCAGGGTCACGACCGTGCCCCGGCGCTGCCCGCCCGACACCGGTGAGGTGTTGACCACCAGCACACGCGAGTCGGTCAGGTGCACCTCGTCCACCCGCGGTTCGGACGCCAGCAGTGCGCCCGTCAGCGGGGCCGGCAGGCCGAGGTCCGCCACCGACCGGCCCATCACGTCCTCCTCGCGTCCCACGCCCAGCAGTTCCCGCCCGCCGTCGTTGATGAGTGCCACCCGGTGCTGCGCGTCCAGCATCAGCAGGCCCTCGCGCACCGCGTGCAGGGCGGCCTGGTGGTAGTCGTGCATACGGCTGAGCTCGGACGCGTTCATGCCGTGGGTGTGGCGACGCAGACGCGCGTTGATGACGTACGTGGCGATGGCGCCGAGCGCGAGGATCCCGCCCGCGACCGAGAACAGGGCGATGACCTGTTCCCGGACCCGCTCGCTGATCGCCTCCACCTTGATGCCGGCGCTGACCAGACCGACCACGCGGCCGTCCTCCTCGACGGGCGTGACCGCGCGGACGGACGGGCCGAGGGTGCCGGTGTAGGTCTCGGTGAAGGACTCGCCGCGCTGGGCGCGGGAGATGTTCCCGAGGAAGGGCCGCCCGATCTGGTCCGGATCCGGGTGCGTCCAGCGGATGCCGCCCGGAGTCATGATCGTGACGAAGTCGACGCCGGTGTCCTGCTGGACCTTCAGCGCGTACGGCTGGAGCTCCGCCGAGGGGTCGGAGGTGCGGACGGCCGCCAGGACCGAGGGGGCGTCGGCGATCGAGCGGGCCACGGCCGTGGTCTGGCGCCGGGCCGACTCCTCGGCCTGGCCCCGGTCGCTGACGTAGCTGAAGAGCGCGTACCCGGCCACGACGAGCGCCAGCAGCACGGCCTGCATGGCGAACAGCTGGCCCGCCAGGCTGCGGGGTCTGGGGAGGACGGGTATGCGCATGCCGCCAGTCTGCCTCTTTCGTTCTGGCGTGAACTATGTGGCGTGAACTTAATGAACGGAAGCGTGACCGCCCTCACAGGAAGGGAGATAGTCGCGGCATTCCCCTACACCCGGACGTGAGCCGCACGCCGGTGATGCCGATGACGTCGTCAAGGAGGGCCGCCTTGAGCAGCGCAGCCGATACGGCACCTGCCGCACCCGCACCCGCAGCCAAGCGGGACCGTACCCACTATCTGTACATAGCGGTGATCGCCGCGGTGGTCCTGGGCGTCGCCGTCGGGTTCGCCGCGCCCGACTTCGCCAAGGAACTCAAGCCACTCGGTACCGGCTTCGTGAACCTGATCAAGATGATGATCTCGCCGATCATCTTCTGCACGATCGTGCTCGGCGTCGGTTCGGTGCGCAAGGCCGCGAAGGTCGGCAAGGTCGGCGGACTCGCGCTCGGCTACTTCCTCGCGATGTCGTTCGTCGCCCTGGCCATCGGACTCGTGGTCGGCAACATCGTCCACCCGGGCAGCGGGATGCACCTGACGGAGGCGGTCAAGGGCGTCGGCCAGGCGCAGGCGCAGGCCGCGAGCGAGGGCCCGGTCGACTTCGTGCTCGGCATCATCCCGACCACGCTCGTGTCGGCGTTCACCGAGGGCCAGGTGCTCCAGACCCTGCTGGTCGCCCTGCTCGTCGGGTTCGCGCTCCAGGCCATGGGCCGCAGGGGCGAGCCGGTCCTGCGCGGGGTGGAGCACATCCAGCGGCTGGTCTTCCGTGTGCTCGCCATGATCATGTGGGCAGCCCCGATCGGGGCCTTCGGCGCCATGGCCGCCGTCGTCGGCGAGACGGGCATCGACGCCCTGAAGGCACTCGCCGCGATCATGCTCGGCTTCTACGTCACCTGTCTGCTGTTCGTGCTCGTGGTGCTGGGCGCGCTGACCCGGCTGGTGGCCGGCGTCAACATCTTCCAGCTGCTGAAGTACCTGGGCCGGGAGTTCCTGCTGATCCTGTCGACGTCGTCGTCGGAGTCCGCGCTGCCCCGGCTCATCGCCAAGATGGAGCACCTGGGCGTGAGCCGTCCGGTCGTCGGCATCACCGTGCCGACCGGCTACTCCTTCAACCTCGACGGCACGATGATCTACCTGACCATGGCCTCGCTGTTCATCGCCGACGCGATGGACCAGCCGCTGTCCATCGGCCAGCAGATCACGCTGCTGCTGTTCATGATGATCGCCTCCAAGGGCGCGGCCGGTGTCACCGGCGCCGGACTGGCCACCCTCGCCGGTGCCCTTCAGTCCCACAAGCCCGCCCTGGTCGACGGCGTCGGCCTGATCGTCGGCATCGACCGCTTCATGAGCGAGGCCCGCGCCCTGACCAACTTCGCGGGCAACGCGGTCGCCACCCTGCTGATCGGCACCTGGACCGGCGAGGTCGACAAGGACCGCGTCCGGCGCGTCCTCGCCGGCGAGCTGCCCTTCGACGAGAAGACGCTGCTGGACGACGCCGACGATTCCGCCGGGGTCCCCGAGCAGCGCGAGCTGGCCAAGGCGTAGCGCTCGGCGGGACCCGAGACCCCGTGCCCCTTTCAGGGGGCGCGGGGTCTCGTCGTGTTTCCGGGGCGGTCAGTCGCTTTTCGGGAGCGGTCAGTCGCTGAGCCTGGCCACCAGGGCGGCGGCGAGGGAGGCGGGCACCCCGGCCGCCGTCAGTACCGTCACCGCGGCGGCGCGCCCCGCCGCGTGTGCAGCCAGCAGGTCCTCGTTCACGGCCTCCATCAGCGCGAACAGGATCTGCTCGTGGACGTACGCCAGCGCCGACGCGGGCAGCGGGGAGATGAAGGTGCCCTGGTCGAGGCCGCGCTGGAGCACTTCCGCGCAGCGGTCGCGGACCGGAGCCAGACGCTCGCGGATGCCCTGCACGGTGACCGTGCGCTGGGCGAGGGCGACCAGCAGCCGGTAGCGGTCGGCGATCTCCCAGACCGCCAGCACCGAGCGTGCCACCGCCTCCGCGGGGTCCTCGACGCCCTCGCGGCCCGCCGCGTGCGCGGTGGCGAGCGAGAGCACCGCCTCGTCGACGAGCGTGCTGATCAGCGCCTCCCGGCTGGGGAAGTGGCCGTACACGGTGCGCCGTACGACACCGGCCGCACGCGCGATCTGGTCCATGGACGCGTCGGGGTCGCGCAGCAGCTCCGTGAGGGCGACATCGAGGATGCGGCGCCGGTTCGCGTCGGCGCGACTGGTGTTACCCGTGGTCATGGCTGACATTCTGCCCTCCTTCGACTTGCACAGCATTGTGCAAGGGTCGTACATTGCGCATCGTTGTGCAATTGCACTCCGCTGTGCAAGTAGACCGAGGAAGGCGACCCCTGCCCATGCGACTCGTCATGAACGAACCGGCCGAGAGGATGGACCGCCCCTACGCCCGGCGCTGGTGGGCGCTCCTCGTGCTCTGCCTGAGCCTGCTGATCATCGTGATGGCGAACACCGCGCTCACGGTCGCAGCGCCCGACATGACCCGGGATCTCGGCCTGTCCAGCGCCGACCTCCAGTGGGTCATCGACGGCTACACCGTTCCGTACGCGGCGCTGATGCTGCTGCTCGGCGCGATCGGCGACAAGTACAGCCGGCGCGGCGCGCTCGTCCTCGGACTCGTCGTGTTCGGCGGCGGCTCCGTCTTCGGCTACCTCGCCGACAGTGCGGCGACCGTCATCGCGGCCCGCGCCGTGATGGGCCTGGGTGCCGCGCTGATCATGCCGGCCACCCTCTCCCTGCTGGCCGCGACCTTCCCGCGCTCCGAGCGCGCCAAGGCGATCACCCTGTGGACCGCAACCGCCGGCCTCGCCATCGCCGCCGGTCCCCTCGTCGCCGGCGCGCTGCTTCAGGACCACGGCTGGTCCTCGACCTTCCTGATCAACGTGCCGGTCGCCGCCGTCGCCCTGGTCGGCGCCTTCGTCCTCGTACCGCCCTCCAGGGCGGCACACCACGGCCGGATCGACTACGTCGGCGGACTGCTGTCCGTGGTGTGGATCGGCTCGCTGGTCTACATGATCATCGAAGGTCCGCACTTCGGATGGGACGCCAAGGCGGTCACCGCGGCCGCGGTCGCGGGCGTGTGCCTGGTGGCCTTCGTCCTGTGGGAGCTGCGCCACCCGCGCCCGGTCCTCGACGTACGGCGCTTCGGGCAGCGCCGCTTCGCCGGCTCCAACCTGGCCGTCGCCCTGTTCTTCCTGGCCGTCTTCGGCGCCTTCTACTACCTCACCCAGCACCTCCAGTTCGTCCTCGGCTACGACGCCCTGGCCACCGGGCTGCGCATGCTGCCGCTGGCCGGCGCCGTCTTCGCCGGCTCGGCGCTGACCGGCTACCTCACCCCGCGGGTCGGCATGAAGTGGACGGTGACCGCGGGCATGGTCGGCGGCACCGCGGCCCTGGCGCTGCTGACCCGGGTGGACGGCTCGTCCGGCTACGGCGACTTCGTGGCACCCCTGGTGATCCTGGGTCTGGCGATCGGACTCGCCCTCTCGCCCTGCACCGACGCCATCATGGGCGCCTTCCCGGAGTCCGAGCTGGGGGTCGGCGGCGCCGTGAACGACACCTCCCTGGAACTGGGAGGCTCGCTCGGCATCGCGATCCTCGGCTCCCTGCTGTCCACCTCGTACGCCCGGCACCTCTCCGACGCCACGGCCGGCGGCGGACTCCCGGCGGGCGCCCTGACCACCGCCCAGGACTCGGTCGGCGCCGGATACGCCGTCGCCCAGGGCATCGGTGAGAAGGCCCGGCAGCTCGCGGCGCAGGCCGCCCACGCGACCGACCCGCAGCAGGCCGCGCAGCTCAAGGCGCAGGCCGGTCAACTCGCCCAGGGCGCCCAGCGGATGAAGGACGCGGTCGGCTCGTCCTTCTCCGACGCGGTGGCCCACACCAGCCTGGTCGGCGCGGTGATCCTGGGCGTGGGCACCCTCGCCGTCGCCCTGCTGCTGCCACGCGGCGCCGCCCGCGACGAGCAGCCTGCCGAGGAGGCGAATGAGCTGGTGGGGGCGCTCTGAACGGAAACCTCCCGGCGGCCGTCTCTTACTGTGATGCACTACCGTGCCGTGCCGGATTAATCCGGCACGGCACAACCCCAGGTATGTATGTATGGAGGCACGGGGGATGGCGATCGACTGGGACCGGCGCACGTGTGCGCGCAAGGGGCATGTGACCTACGCCCCGGACGACCCGAGGCTGCGGATCCGGCTGCGCGCGCAGACCGCCCTGGGGGACGTGTGGCGCTGCCTGCGCTGCGGCGACTTCACGCTCGGCGAGCCGCACGGCGCGGGACCGGCCGGCGAGGCCCCACTGGTGCCGCGGGGCAAGGTGCTGCGGGACCTGTTCATCCTGCGGTTCCTCGCGTTCGAGCGGGCACTGCGCGGGGTGTTCATCGTGCTGGTCGCGGTGGCGGTGTGGAAGTTCAGCAACAGCCAGGACGCGGTGCGCCGCCTGTTCACCGAGTACCTGGACGTCTTCCGCCCCGTCTTCCGGCACTTCCACTACGACCTCGACCACTCACCGGTCGTCGGCACGATCCAGAAGACCTTCGGCTACCGCCATTCCACGCTGCTCCTGGTGGCCTCCGTGCTGGTGGCCTACGCGCTGGTGGAACTCATCGAGGCCGTCGGCCTGTGGTACGCCAGGCGGTGGGCGGAGTACCTGACGGTGGTCGCCACCGCCGCCTTCCTGCCGCTGGAGATCTACGAACTCACCGAGCACGTCAGCGCGGTCAAGATCACCACACTGGTCCTCAACATCGTCGCCGTCCTCTACATCGCCCTGGCCAAGCGCCTGTTCGGCCTGCGCGGCGGGCGCAGGGCCTTCGACGAGGAGCGGCGCAGCGCCTCGCTGCTGGAGGTGGAGGAATCGGCCGGCGTGATGGCCTGAGCGGCGGCCGCATTCCACCGCCGTTGCCTTGACGTCGGCGTCAGGGCTTACGTTCGTACGCATGCGAATCGGCGAGCTGGCCGAGCGGGCCGGGACCACGACGCGGGCGCTGCGGTACTACGAGTCGCGGGGGCTGCTGCCCGCGCGGCGGGACGCGCAGGGCCACCGCTCCTACGACGAGCGCGATCTGCGGCTGCTCCGGCAGATCAGGACGCTGCGGGACTTCGGGTTCGAGCTGGAGGAGACCCGGCCGTTCGTGGAGTGTCTGCGGGCCGGGCATCCGGAGGGCGACTCGTGCCCGGCGTCCCTCGCGGTCTACCGGCGCAAGCTGGACCAGATGGACGCGCTGATCGGCGAGCTGCGGGCCGTGCGGGAGCAGGTCGGCGCCCAGCTGGCCAGGGCCGAGCAGGCGCGGGAGGCGCTGGCCGCCGACGCGCGGGTTCCGGGAGGTCCGGAGCCCAGGTGCGAGCTGGGAGGGCGGCAGCGGTGATCGGGGCAGCGGGAGTGGCGGAAGTGACGGACGCGGACTTCGCGGCGGAGGTGCTCGGCGCGGACCGGCCGGTGCTGGTGGAGTTCACCGCCGACTGGTGTCCGCCGTGCCGGCAGATGGGGCCCGTGCTCAGCGCACTGGCCGCCGAGCAGGGCGAGCGGCTGAAGGTGGTGCAGCTCGACGTGGACACCAACCCGGACACCACGAACGCCTACAAGGTGCTGTCGATGCCGACCTTCATGGTCTTCCGCGCCGGTGAGCCCGTGAAGTCCATGGTGGGCGCACGGCCCAAGCGGCGGCTGCTGGAGGAGCTGTCGGACGTGCTCTGACCTGCCGGACCCGCTGGGACGGCGGGCCGGAGAATGAGAAATCCCCCGGGTAATTGCGCCCGGGGGATTTCTTTGCGTATATTCGGTGATTCGTGACTTGGTATTCGTCGGGTCATGAAGAAGTTCAGTGAGCACAGTATATCCGGGCGGGAGCTGAATTGTCAAACACCGAATTTCCAGACGATGAATTGCGGCAGGAGCAGGAATTCATCGACGGACTGTACGCGCGCGTGGACGCGCTGCGCGGTGACACCGAGACCTCCGTCGCGGACGCGCTCGCGCAGGGCGACACGCCCATGCAGGCCCGGCTGGAGCGGGACATCCTCGTCGCCGAGCGGTCCGGGCTGCTGGCCGCGCTGAACGCCGTGGACGGCTCGCTCTGCTTCGGCCGGATCGACCTCACCGACGGCGACAGCCACCACATCGGCCGCATCGGCCTGCGCGCCGACGACACCGAGCGCACACCGATCCTGGTCGACTGGCGGGCCGACGTCGCCCGCCCCTTCTACCTGGCCACCGGCCACACCCCGATGGGCCTGCGCCGCCGCCGGCACATCTCCACCGAGGGCCGCCGGGTCTCCGCCCTGCACGACGAGATCCTCGACCTCGGCGACACCACCCGGACCGGCCACGAGGACCCGACCGGCGACGCGGTGCTGCTCGCCGCGCTCGACTCCGCGCGCACCGGCCGGATGGGCGACATCGTGCGGACCATCCAGGCCGACCAGGACCGCATCATCCGCGCGCCGCACCGCGGAGTGCTCGTGGTCGAGGGCGGCCCGGGCACCGGCAAGACCGCCGTCGCCCTGCACCGGGCCGCCTACCTGCTGTACGAGCACAGGGAACTGCTCGCCCGGCGCGCCGTGCTGATCGTTGGCCCGAACCCCGCGTTCCTCGGCTACATCGGCGAGGTGCTGCCCTCGCTCGGCGAGACCGGGGTGCTCCTGGCGACCGTCGGCGAGCTGTTCCCCGGAGTGAGGGCCACCGCGGCGGACACTCCCGAGGCCGCCGCGGTGAAGGGCCGCGCCGGCATGGCCGACGTGCTCGCCGCCGTCGTACGGGACCGGCAGGCGCTGCCCGATCCCGTGATCGCCATCGAGCACGACCGCGAGATCCTGATGCTCGACGACGGCCTGGTGAACGTCGCCCTTGAGCGCACCCGCGCCGCGAAGCTGCCGCACAACGCGGCCCGCGAGCACTTCGAGGGCCACATCCTCAACACGCTCACCGACCTGGTCGCCGAGCGCATCGGCACCGACCCGTACGACGGCTCCAACCTGCTCGACCCCAGCGACATCACCCAGATCCGCGACGAACTCGCCGAGAACCCGGAGGTCTGGTCGGCCATCGACCGGCTGTGGCCGCGGCTGACCCCGCAGCGGCTGGTGGCGGACTTCCTGGCGGACCCGGAGGGGTACGTCGGCGACGAGGAGGCGGCCGCGATCCGCCGCCCGGTGACCCGGGCGTGGACCGTCGCGGACGTCCCCCTCCTCGACGAGGCCGCCGAACTGCTCGGCGAGGACGACCGCCTGGCCCGTGCCCTGGCCGAGCGCGAGCGCGAGACCCGGATCGCCTATGCCCAGGGCGTACTGGACGTCTCGTACGCGTCCCGGACGTACGAGTTCGAGGACAAGGAGGACGGTGACCCGGACGCCTCGGAGGTGCTGTCCGCGCACGACGTCATCGACGCCGAGCGGTTCGCCGAACGCCAGGAGGAGGAGGACCACCGCAGCGCCGCCGAGCGCGCGGCGGCCGACCGCACCTGGGCGTTCGGGCACATCATCGTCGACGAGGCGCAGGAGCTGTCACCGATGGCGTGGCGGCTGCTGATGCGGCGCAGCCCGACCCGTTCCATGACCCTGGTCGGCGACCCCGCGCAGACGGCGGAGGCGGCCGGCGTCGGCTCCTGGGCGGACATCCTCCGGCCGTACGTCGAGGACCGCTGGGAGCACACCCGCCTCGGCGTCAACTACCGCACCCCGGCCGAGATCATGGAGGTGGCGGCGGCCGTGGTCCGCGCCGAGCACCCCGGTTTCGAGCCCCCGAGCTCGGTCCGCTCCACGGGCGTTCGGCCCTGGGCCCGCGCCACCGACGACCTGCCCGGCGCCGTGGAGAAGGCCGTCGCGGAACTCAGCCCGGAGGAGGGCCGGCTCGCCGTGATCGCCCCGCGCGACCTGCACCGGCGGCTGGCGGCCCGCCTCGAGGGGGTCGAGGCCGGCGCCGAGCCCGATCTGACCCGGACGGTCGTCCTGCTCGACCCGCGCCAGGCCAAGGGCCTGGAGTTCGACTCCGTCCTGGTGCTCGAACCCGCCCGCTACGGCACGAGCGACCTGTACGTGGCGCTGACCCGCGCCACACAGCGGCTGGGCGTGCTGTACACGGAGATGTTGCCTCCGGCCCTGGTGGAGGCGTTCGGGGAGTAGGGGTGACTGTCCCGGGGGCTGCCGCCCCCGGACCCCCGCTTCGGCCCGGACGGCCTCGTCCTCGAACGCGGACGGGCTGGTTGCAGTCGGCCCGGCTCTTCCCGATGCCGGAGGAATCTTCATGCCGGTCGCAGCCACACCGTCGCCAGAGGCGGCAGCGTCAGGCGGATGCTCGCCGGGCGGCCGTGCCGCCCCTGGGGTTCCGGTTTGAGCGGGTCGGGGTGGACGACGTCGCTGCCGCCGTAGCGGGCCGCGTCGGTGTTGAGGACCTCCCGCCAGGCGGGCACGTCGTCGGGGACGCCGACGCGGTAGTCGGGGCGGACGACCGGGGCGAAGTGGGACACCGCCAGCAGCGGGGTGCCGTCGGTGTCATGGCGCAGGAAGGCGAAGACGTTGTCGTCCGCCTCGTCCCCGGTGATCCACTGGAAGCCGTCGGGGTGGACGTCGCGCGCCCACAGGGCGGGCGTGGCCCGGTAGACGGTGTTGAGGTCGCGGACCAGGTCCAGCACCCCCCGGTGGTCGGCCGCGGCACCGTAGTTCGGGTCGAGCAGCCACCAGTCCGGGCCGCGGGTCTCCGACCACTCGGCGCCCTGCGCGAACTCCTGCCCCATGAACAGCAGTTGCTTGCCCGGGTGGGACCACATGAAGCCCAGGTAGGCGCGCAGGTTCGCCCGCTGCTGCCACCAGTCGCCGGGCATCTTCGACACCAGCGAACGCTTGCCGTGCACCACCTCGTCGTGCGAGATCGGCAGCACGTAGTTCTCGCTGTAGGCGTACACCATCGAGAACGTCATCTCACCGTGGTGGAACGTGCGGTGGACGGGATCGTGGCTCATGTACTGGAGCGAGTCGTGCATCCAGCCCATGTTCCACTTCAGCCCGAACCCCAGGCCGCCGAAGCCGCTCGGGCCCCGGTGGTGGGTCGCGCGGGTCACGCCGTCCCAGGCCGTGGACTCCTCGGCGACGGTGACCACGCCCGGCACCCTGCGGTACACGGTCGCGTTCATCTCCTGGAGGAACGCCACGGCGTCCAGGTTCTCCCGGCCGCCGTGCTCGTTCGGCGTCCACTGGCCCGGCTCGCGCGAGTAGTCCAGATACAGCATGGAGGCGACCGCGTCCACCCGCAGGCCGTCGATGTGGAACTCCTCGCACCAGTAAAGGGCGTTGGCGACGAGGAAGTTGCGCACCTCGCGGCGGCCGAAGTCGAACTCCAGGGTGCCCCAGTCCGGATGCGCGGCCCGCAGCGGGTCCGCGTGCTCGTACAGGGGCCGGCCGTCGAACTCGGCCAGGGCCCACTCGTCGCGCGGGAAGTGCGCCGGCACCCAGTCCATCAGGACACCGATGCCCGCCTGGTGCAGGGCGTCGACCAGGAACTTGAAGTCGTCCGGGGTGCCCAGACGCGCGGTGGGCGCGTAGAAGCCGGTGACCTGGTAGCCCCAGGAGCCGCCGAAGGGATGCTCGGCGACCGGCATCAGCTCCACATGGGTGAAGCCGAGGTCCTTGACGTACGCCGGTAGCTGCTCGGCGAGCTGGCGATACGTCAGACCCGGCCTCCAGGACGGCAGGTGCAGCTCGTACACCGAGAACGGGGCCTCGTGCGCCGGGCGTTGGGGACGGCGGGACATCCACTCCGCGTCGGACCACTCGTGGTGCGAGGCGTGGACGATGGACGACGTGGCAGGCGGCACCTCGGTACGGCGGGCCAGCGGGTCGGCGCGCAGTGTCCTGGACCCGTCCGGCCGGGTGATCTCGAACTTGTACAGCTCGCCCTCGCCGATCCCGGGCACGAACAGCTCCCACACACCCGAGGCGCCGAGCGAGCGCATCGGATACCCGGTGCCGTCCCAGAAGTTGAAGCCACCGGCGACGCGCACCCCCCGGGCATTGGGCGCCCACACCGCGAACCGGGTGCCGGTCACGCCCCCGTGGGTCGTCGGATGCGCCCCGAGCGCCTGCCACAGCTGCTCGTGCCGGCCCTCGCCGATCAGGTGCAGATCGAACTCGCCCAGCGTGGGCAGGAAGCCGTAGGCGTCCTCGGTGTGCTGCACCGTCCCCGCGTACTCCACCTCCAGCCGGTACGCGGGCACCTCCGGCAGCGGCAGCAGGCCCGAGAAGAACCCCTCCCCGTCGTCGCGGAGCCCGGCCCGCTGCTCCCCGGCGACCACGGTCACGCCCAGCGCGTACGGCCGGAACACCCGGAAGGCGACCCCACCGGGTACCGGGTGCGCGCCGAGCACGGAATGCGGATCGTGATGCGTCCCCGCGAGCAACCGCTCCCGGTCGCCGGCCCCGACGGCGACCGGAGCGGGGTCCTCCGGGCGCCGGGCGGCCGCCGGCTCCGGTGCCACGGGTGCCTGTGCCACGGGCTGCGGCGCCGCAGGTCGGGCGGCTGCCTTCGTGGCCGGTT
The DNA here is from genome assembly GCF_044756885.1 of Streptomyces sp. NPDC091412. Classification (NCBI taxonomy): domain Bacteria; kingdom Bacillati; phylum Actinomycetota; class Actinomycetes; order Kitasatosporales; family Streptomycetaceae; genus Streptomyces; species Streptomyces sp. NPDC091412. Next base: position 663,514 of record NZ_JBIVTV010000002.1, read on the forward strand.
TCTTCTTCACCGCCGTTGCCGCCTTCTTGGCGGTCTTCCCGGCGGCGGCCCCGGTGGCCGTGGCCTTCGCGGCCGTCGTCTTCGCGGCGGTCTTCTTCGCCACTGCCTTCTTCGCCACCGCCTTCTTGGCCGTGGCCTTCTTCGTGGCTGCCTTCTTCGCCGGTGCCGGCCGGTCGTGGCCCGCGGCCTCGGCCGTGTTCTTCGGATCAGAACCGCTGGACGGGGTGCGGGGGGTCACGGGTGGTGCCTCCTCGGCGCAGGTCGGATGCGGTGGACGGGGGAGACGGGGGGACAGGGGAAGGGGGTCAGGCCGTGTCCGGAGCGGCCAGGCGGTGTACCGCGGACATCGGTACCGGGAGCCAGTCGGGGCGGTGCCGGGCCTCGTAGAGCACCTCGTAGATCGCCTTGTCCGTCTCGTAGGCGCGCAGCAGGACGGGGTCGGTGCGCGGGTCGCTGCCGCTGACCTCGGCGTATCCGGTGCAGTACGCGGCGCGGCAGGCCTCGGCCCACTCCGGTGCCGGCGGGCCGCCGGCCGAGTGCGCCGCGTAGTCGAAGGAGCGCAGCATCCCGGCCACATCCCGCACCACGGGCTGAGCCATCCGCCGCTCGGCCAGCGGTTTCGCCGGCTCGCCCTCGAAGTCGATCAGCCACCACTGTCCGGAGGCGGAGCGCAGGCACTGCCCGAGGTGGAGGTCGCCGTGGATGCGCTGCGCGGTCCAGGTGTGGCCCTCGGCCGCCAGATCGGCCAGCGCCTCGAACGCGGAGCGCAGACCGGGGACGTGCGGGCCGAGCGCGGGCACCGCCTGCGCGGCCGACTCCAGACGCTCGGTCATGCCGTTCACCAGGATCTCGAGCTGCATGTGGCCGAGTGTGACCGTGGGCAGTGCGTGGGCCAGCGCGGTGTGCACCTCGGCGGTGGCGCGGCCCAGCGCCCGCGCCTCGGCGCCGAAGTCCTCGCCCTTGGCCAGTTCGCGCAGTGCCAGCTCCCAGCCGTCCGAGGCGCCCTGCACGAAGGGCTGGAGCACCCCGAGCACGTACGACTCGCCGTCCAGCTCCGCCGTCATCCACGCCGTCGGCGGCGGCACCCGCGAGCAGCCCTCCTCGGCCAGGGCCAGCGGCAGTTCCAGGTCGGGGTTGACGCCGGGCAGCACCCTTCGCAGCAGTTTCAGGATGAACGTGTCGCCGTAGACCACCGACGAGTTGGACTGCTCGGCGGTGACCACGCGGGGAACCAGGTCGGGGCGTATCTCGTCCCGCCGTTCGAAACGCAGCCCGCCGATGCGGGCCCGGGTGCGCAGTGCCTCCAGGATCACCTCGGCGGGCCGGGGGTCGTACAGGGCGTCGTACACCGTGCGTCCGGCGAGCGGGCCCTCGTGCACATGGCCGATCAGCGCGGGCGCCAGCCGTGGGGGCAGCGCCTCGCGCACGCCTATGAGCAGCTGGTAGCAGTCACCGGGGTGCGGGACCGTGCCGTGCACGGGTGCAAGCGGCTGGTGGGCGCGGACCAGCAGGTGGTACAGGCCCAGCTTCCGGTCGCCCGGCAGCATCTCGGTGGCGGCGACCAGCGAGAAGCCCGTCACGGGACGGCCCTTTCCCGAGAACCAGCGCTGCCGCGGCAGCCACTCCCGCAGCAGCGGGTCCAGTGACGCGAGGAGACCGGGGCTGCCGGCGGTGACAGAGCGTGTGACGGCTTGCGACATGGCTTCCGACATGGCGTCGCGTCCAATCGCTGGTCGGGTGTGACTGACGCGTGCCCACGGGCGGGGCGAAGGAAACGCCCGCCCCGCCCCGGGGCGAACGTTGCCTGTCGGGGCACTAGACGGCGGCGTCCTTGCGCAGCCGGAACCAGTAGAAGCCGTGACCCGCCAGGGTCAGCAGGTACGGCAGCTCCCCGATGGCCGGAAAGCGCACCCCGCCGAACAGCTCCACCGGATGCCGTCCGTGGAACGCGCTCAGATCCAGCTCCGTGGGCTGGGCGAAGCGGGAGAAGTTGTGGACGCACAGGACCAGGTCGTCCTCGTACTCCCGTAGGAACGCGATGACCGCGGGGTTGGAGGACTGGAGTTCGGTGTAGGAGCCGAGTCCGAAGGCGGGGTTCTGTTTGCGGATCTCGATCATGCGGCGGGTCCAGTGCAGCAGCGACGAGGGGGAGGACATCGACGCTTCGACGTTGGTGACCTGGTAGCCGTAGACGGGGTCCATGATCGTGGGCAGGTAGAGGCGGCCGGGGTCGCAGGAGGAGAAGCCGGCGTTGCGGTCGGGGGTCCACTGCATGGGGGTCCGTACGGCGTCGCGGTCGCCGAGCCAGATGTTGTCGCCCATGCCGATCTCGTCGCCGTAGTAGAGGATCGGGCTGCCGGGCAGGGAGAGCAGCAGGGCGGTGAAGAGTTCGATCTGGTTGCGGTCGTTGTCGAGGAGGGGGGCGAGGCGGCGGCGGATGCCGATGTTGGCGCGCATGCGGGGGTCCTTGGCGTATTCGGCCCACATGTAGTCGCGTTCTTCGTCGGTGACCATTTCGAGGGTGAGCTCGTCGTGGTTGCGCAGGAAGATGCCCCACTGGCAGGTGGCGGGGATGGCGGGGGTCTTGGCGAGGATCTCGGAGACGGGGTAGCGGCTTTCCCTGCGGACCGCCATGAAGATGCGGGGCATGACGGGGAAGTGGAAGGCCATGTGGCACTCGTCGCCGCCGGCGGTGTAGTCGCCGAAGTAGTCGACGACGTCCTCCGGCCACTGGTTCGCCTCCGCCAGCAGCACCTTGTCCGGGTACTGGGCGTCGATCTCCTTGCGCACCCGCTTGAGGAACTCGTGCGTGGCCGGGAGGTTCTCGCAGTTGGTGCCCTCCCGCTGGTACAGGTACGGCACCGCGTCCAGCCGGAAGCCGTCGATGCCCAGGTCCAGCCAGAACTTCAGCGCGGAGATCATCTCCTCCTGGACGGCCGGGTTCTCGTAGTTGAGATCCGGCTGGTGGGAGAAGAACCGGTGCCAGTAGTACTGCTTGCGGACCGGATCGTAGGTCCAGTTGGACGCCTCCGTGTCGACGAAGATGATCCGCGCGTCCTGGTACTGCTTGTCGTCGTCGGCCCACACGTAGTAGTCGCCGTAGGGGCCGTCGGGATCCTTGCGGGACTCCTGGAACCACGGGTGCTGGTCGCTGGTGTGGTTCATGACGAAGTCGATGATCACGCGCATGCCGCGCTGGTGGGCGGCGTCGACGAACTCCACGAAGTCGGCCAGGTCGCCGAACTCCGGGAGCACGGCGGCGTAGTCGGACACGTCGTAGCCGCCGTCCCTCAGCGGGGACTTGAAGAACGGCGGCAGCCACAGGCAGTCGACGCCGAGCCACTGGAGATAGTCGAGCTTGGCGGTCAGGCCCTTCAGGTCGCCGACGCCGTCGCCGTTGCTGTCCTGGAAGGAGCGGACGAGGACCTCGTAGAACACGGCACGCTTGAACCACTCCGGGTCCCGGTCCTGGGCCGGAGTGTCTTCGAAGGTGTCCGGAACGGGCTCATTGACGATCATGTTGTCGGTGACCCTCCGATCTGCGGGGTGGACGGTCGCAGGACGGTGAGGACATGCGCGGGCCGGTGGCCCGGCTCGAGACGCACATAGTTGGCCCTGCCCCAGTGGTAGGTCTCGCCGGTCAGCTCGTCGCGCACCGGCACCGACTCGTGCCATTCCAGGCCGAGTTGCGGCATGTCCAACGAGACCGTGGCCTCCTGGGTGTGGTGGGGGTCGAGGTTGGCGACCACCAGAACCGTGTTCGATCCGCTCCGCTTCGAGTAGGCGATCACCGCGTCCTTGTCGGTCGCGTGGAAGTGGAGGTCCCGCAGCTGCCGCAGGGCCGGACTGCGGCGGCGGATGTCGTTGAGCCTGGTGATGAGGGGGGCGATGGTGCGGCCCTCGCGTGCGGCGGCTGTCCAGTCGCGGGGTTTGAGCTGGTACTTCTCCGAGTCGAGGTATTCCTCGCTGCCCGGTTTGAGCGGGGTGTTCTCGCACAGTTCGTAGCCGCTGTAGATGCCCCAGGAGGGGGCGAGGGTGGCGGCCAGGACGGCGCGGACCTCGAAGGCGGGGCGGCCGCCGTGCTGGAGGTAGGCGTGCAGGATGTCGGGGGTGTTGGTGAAGAGGTTCGGCCGCATCCAGGCCGCCGCCTCGCCGGACAGCTCGGTCAGGTACTCGGTGAGTTCCTGTTTGGTGTTGCGCCAGGTGAAGTAGGTGTAGGACTGCTGGAAGCCGGTCTGGGCCAGGGTGTGCATCATCGCGGGGCGGGTGAACGCCTCGGCCAGGAAGATCACGTCGGGGTCGGTGGCGTTGATGCCGGCGATCACGCGTTCCCAGAAGACGACGGGTTTGGTGTGCGGGTTGTCGACGCGGAAGATCCGTATTCCGTGGTCCATCCAGTGCCGCAGTACGCGCAGGGTCTCGTCGATCAGGCCGTCCATGTCGGCGTCGAAGGCGATGGGGTAGATGTCCTGGTACTTCTTGGGAGGGTTCTCGGCGTAGGCGATGGTGCCGTCGGGGCGGTGGTGGAACCATTGGGGGTGTTTGTGCACCCAGGGGTGGTCCGGGGAGCACTGGAGGGCGAAGTCCAGTGCGATCTCCAGGTTCAGTTCGCGGGCGCGGGTCACGAAGTGGTCGAAGTCGTCGATCGTGCCCAGGGCGGGGTGGACGCTGTCGTGGCCGCCCTCGGGGGAGCCGATGGCCCAGGGCACGCCGACGTCGTCGGGGCCGGCGTCCAGGGAGTTGTTGCGGCCCTTGCGGAAGGTGGTGCCGATGGGGTGGACGGGGGGCAGGTAGACGACGTCGAAGCCCATGGCGGCGATCGCGGGCAGGCGGCGGGCGGCGGTGCGGAAGGTGCCGTGCGGCTGCTCGGGGGTGCCCTCGGAGCGGGGGAAGAACTCGTACCAGGCCCCGTACAGCGCGCGTTCCCGCTCGACGAGCAGGTCGAGCGGTGCGGAGGCGGTGACCAGGTCCCGCAGCGGATGCCGGGCGAGGACCGCGTCCACCTCCGGCGTCAACGCCGCCGCCAGCCGGTCCGCGGCCGGCCGGTTCTCGTCCCGCAGCGCCGCCACGGCGGCCAGGACGGTGTCCCGGCCACCCCCGTCCCGGGGCACTCCGGAGGCGGCGCGCTCGTACAGGCGTGCGCCCTCCTCCAGGACCAGGTCCGTGTCCAGACCGGCGGGGATCTTGATCTTCGCGTGGTGGCGCCAGGTGGTGACCGGATCCGCCCAGGCCTCCACCTGGTACGTCCAGCGGCCGGGCTCGCCGGCGGTCACGGTGGCGCCCCAGCGGTCGGTGCCGGGCGCCAGCTCGCGCATCGGCGTCCACGGGCCGGGGCGGCCCCGTGGATCGCGCAGGACGACGTTCGCGGCCACGGCGTCGTGACCCTCACGGAAGACGGTGGCCGAGATCTCGAACGATTCTCCGGTCACCGCCTTGGCGGGCCTGCGGCCGTGCTGGACGACCGGGCGGACGTCGAGGACGGGTATCCGGCCGACGGCCGTGGTGCCGCCCGCGGGGGACGGCTCCGGGGCCGGCGGGTTCTGCCGGGCGGCATCCCGGTGGGCGGCGTCCTGGCGGGCCGGCGGCGCGTCGGCGCCGGGCCGGCCGGAGGCGTCGCCGGTGCTGCTCTTGCTGGTTGTCAGTGGTGTTGCCGAGTGGTGCGTGGCGGGCATGACCGCTCCTGTCCGCGTCAACGAGGGTGTGGGCGGATGTGTGTGGGGAGGTGGGTCCTGCGGGTGTTCTGCGGGGTCCTGCGTGTGGTGCTGCTGTCGGTGTACCGGAGGAGCCTTCCCACCCTATTCGGGTGAGCAATCCGGCACTTTGTTAACTACTCGCGCGTATCTCCGCACACAAGACCGGTCCAGTCCGGACACGGACGCCACGGGGGCCGAACCGGTCTGTTCAGGTCGATGTCGGACAGTGTCCGAACTCAGCGGTGCCCGCACTCGGACCGGTACGGTTTTGTGTGACGGGGCGCACAGCGCAGTGCGTCCATCCAGCGAACGCGCCGAGGTGGCATGTGAAGGCGATCCGTCGGTTCACCGTCCGTCCCGTTCTCCCCGAGCCCCTGCGCCCGCTCAGCGAGCTGGCCCGCAACCTGCGCTGGTCCTGGCACGCCGAGACCCGTGACCTCTTCCAGTCCGTCGACCCCGAGCGCTGGGCCTCCTCGGGCGGCGACCCCGTACGCCTGCTCGGCAGTGTGCGTGCCGCGCGGCTGACCGAGCTGGCCGGCGACCGCCGTTTCCTGCGCCGGCTGGCCGCCGCCGCCGACGACCTGCGCGACTACGTGACCGGTGACCGCTGGTACCAGGACCGGTCCGAGGGCCTGCCCGCCGCGGTCGCCTACTTCTCGCCCGAGTTCGGCATCACGGCCGCGCTGCCGCAGTACTCCGGCGGCCTCGGCATCCTTGCCGGCGACCATCTGAAGGCGGCCAGCGACCTCGGTGTGCCGCTGATCGGGGTGGGGCTGCTGTACCGGCACGGCTACTTCCGGCAGACGTTGTCCCGGGACGGCTGGCAGCAGGAGCACTACCCGGTCCTGGATCCCCACGAGCTGCCCGTCACCCTGCTGAAGGAGTCCGACGGCGCCCCGGCGCGGGTCTCGCTGGCGCTGCCCGGCGGCAAGGCCCTGCACGCCCGGATCTGGGTCGCCCAGGTCGGCCGGATTCCGCTGCTGATGCTGGACTCCGACGTCGAGGAGAACGACCTCGGCGAGCGTGGGGTGACCGACCGGCTCTACGGCGGCGGCAGCGAGCACCGGCTCCTTCAGGAGATGCTGCTGGGCATAGGAGGGGTGCGGGCGGTGCGGACCTACTGCCGGCTCACGGGCCATCCCGAGCCGGAGGTGTTCCACACCAACGAGGGCCACGCGGGCTTCCTCGGCCTGGAGCGCATCGCCGAGCTGTGCGACCGGGGGCTGGACTTCGACTCGGGCCTGGAGGCGGTGCGCGCGGGGACGGTCTTCACCACCCACACGCCCGTCCCGGCCGGGATCGACCGCTTCGACCGGGAGCTGGTCGCCCGCCACTTCGGACCCGACGCCGAGCTGCCCCGCATCGACGTCGAGCGGATCCTGCGGCTGGGCATGGAGACGTACCCCGGTGGCGAGCCGAACCTGTTCAACATGGCGGTGATGGGCCTCCGGCTGGCCCAGCGCGCCAACGGCGTCTCGCTGCTGCACGGGAAGGTCAGCCGGGAGATGTTCGCCGGACTGTGGCCGGGATTCGACCCCGAGGAGGTGCCGATCACCTCGGTGACCAACGGAGTGCACGCCCCGACCTGGGTGGCCCCGGAGGTGTTCCGGCTCGGCGCCCGGCAGGTCGGTGCCCAGCGCACCGAGGACGCGCTGACCGTGGGCGGCTCCGACCGCTGGGACGCCGTCGCCGACATCTCCGACCTGGAGGTCTGGGAGCTGCGCCGCGAACTGCGCGAGCAACTGGTGACGGAGGTGCGCGCCCGGCTGCGGGCCGCCTGGCGGCAGCGCGGCGCCGGGACCGCCGAGCTGGGCTGGATCGACGGCGTCCTCGACCCGGAGGTGCTGACGATCGGCTTCGCGCGCCGGGTCCCGTCGTACAAGCGGCTGACGCTGATGCTGCGTGACCGGGACCGGCTGATGGACCTGCTGCTGCATCCCGAGCGGCCGGTGCAGATCGTGGTCGCGGGCAAGGCGCACCCCGCGGACGACGGCGGCAAACGGCTCATCCAGGAGCTCGTCCGCTTCGCCGACGACCCGCGGGTGCGTCACCGGATCGTCTTCCTGCCGGACTACGGCATGGCGATGGCGCAGAAGCTCTACCACGGCTGCGACGTCTGGCTGAACAACCCGTTGCGGCCGCTGGAGGCGTGCGGGACCTCCGGGATGAAGGCCGCGCTCAACGGCTGTCTGAACCTGTCCGTGCTGGACGGCTGGTGGGACGAGTGGTTCCAGCCGGACTTCGGCTGGGCCATCCCGACGGCGGACGGGGCGGGCACCGACCCGGACCACCGCGACGACGTCGAGGCCGCCGCGCTGTACGAGCTGCTGGAGCAGCGGGTCGCGCCCCGCTTCTACGAGCACGGCCGGGACGGGCTGCCCGAGCGGTGGATCGAGATGGTCCGCCGGACCCTGTCCCTGCTCGGCCCGAAGGTGCTGGCGGGCCGCATGGTCCGCGAGTACGTGGAGCGGCTGTACGCTCCCGCTGCCCAGGCCCACCGCTCCCTCGGCCCGGATGCGGCGCGTGAGCTCGCGGTGTGGAAGGCGCGGGTGCGTTCGGCGTGGCACGAGGTGACCGTCGACCACGTGGAGACCTCGGCCAGTACGGCCACCGCCGAACTCGGTGCCACCCTCGGCCTGCGGGTGCGTGTGGGGCTGGGCAGCCTCGGCCCGGACGATGTGGAGGTGCAGGCCGTCTCGGGCCGGGTGGACGAGGAGGACCGCATCACCGACGCCACCGCCGTCCCGCTGAAACCCGCCGGCGCCCCCGACTCAGACGGCCGCTGGGTGTACGAGGGCCCCCTGTCCCTGGACCGCACCGGCCCCTACGGCTACACGGTCCGCATCCTCCCCGCCCACCGCTTCCTCGCCTCCAACGCGGAGCTGGGCCTGGTGACCACCCCGCCGCAGGAGGCCGGCGAGCAGGCGGGGGTGCTCCTGCGCTGACCGGACCGCCGGGCCCCGGCTCCCGGGGCCCCTTCGGGGGCCGGCGGGCCCGGCAGCCGACGGCCCGGGCCGCACGGCGAGGTGCATGGGGCGGTGTGTGCCGCTGCGGGGTGGGCGGGGCGGGTCATGGCTCCGGGATGTCGGCGCACAGTTTGCGCAGCGTTGTGCCGCAGCGGCGGGCGTAGGCGTGCTGGAGGCCGCGGGTGGCCGGGCCGGCCACTCGGGCGTACCACTTGGCCGGGCGGCTGAACGCGGTGACCGTGAGCCAGACGGTGCCGTCGCCCGTGCGGTCCACCAGGAAGGCCTCCTCGCCGCACTCCGGATGACCGGGCAGGGTGCCGTAGGCCCACCCGGCGCGGCGGGGCTCCTGCTCCGTCCAGACCACGCGGCAGGGGGCCCTGACGACTCCGGCGAGGGTGACGGTGACGTCGACGCCGGGCGCGGCCCGGTCGGCGCTCGCCTCGATGCCGACGCCCAGGGCGCGGTGCATCTCCCACGTCATCACTGCCTCGGAGGCCCGGCGGAACACCTCCTCGCCCTCGCCTATGCGGGTGCGCACGTGCAGAGGCTGGAAGCCGGGCGGGCAGTGACCCTGCTCGCGGGTCGCGCCGACCTCCTCGTAGGTGAAATGTGCCGTCGACATGCGACCCAAGCGTAGGGCGGCCCCCGGGAGGGCTGTCCTCCCGGGGGCCGCCGTCGTTCAACGAGCCGGAGATCAGGTCACGTTGACCGCGGTCCAGGCCGCCGCGACCGTGTTGTACTCGGTGCTGCCGGAGCCGTACAGCGCCGACGCCGCGTTCAGGGTCGCCGTGCGGGCGGCCTTGTAGTTGGTGGTCGACGTCATGTACGTGGTGAGCGCCTTGTACCAGATCTGCAGCGCCTTGGCGCGGCCGATGCCGGTGACCGTGGCACCGTTGTACGTCGGCGAGTTGTAGCTGACGCCGTTGATCGTCTTCGCGCCGCTGCCCTCCGCGAGGAGGTAGAAGAAGTGGTTCCCGACGCCGGACGAGTAGTGCACGTCCTTGCTGCCCACGGTGGAGGACCAGTAGTCGGCGGAGCCGCCGTCCTTGCTGGGCTTGTCCATGTAGCGCAGCGGGGTGCCGTTGCCGTTGATGTTGATCTTTTCGCCGATGAGGTAGTCACCGGGGTCCGAGGCGTTGTTGGCGTAGAACTCCACACCGGTGCCGAAGATGTCGGAGGTGGCCTCGTTCAGACCGCCGGACTCGCCGGAGTAGTTCAGCCTGGCGGTGGCGGCGGTGACGCCGTGGCTCATCTCGTGGCCGGCGACGTCCAGCGAGGTCAGCGGGTGGGTGTTGCCCGAGCCGTCGCCGTAGGTCATGCAGAAGCAGCTGTCGTCCCAGAAGGCGTTGACGTAGTTGTTGCCGTAGTGGACCCGGGAGTAGGCGCCCACGCCGTTGTTCTTGATGCCGTTGCGGCCGAAGGTGTTCTTGTAGAAGTCCCACGTCGTCTGGGCGCCGTAGGCGGCGTCCGCGGCCGCCGTCTGGTCGTTGACGGAGCTCGACGCGGTGCCGGTGCCCCACACGTCGGTGGTGTTGGTGAACAGGGTGCCGGTGCCGGAGGTGCCGCCGGCCAGGTTGTTCGTCTTGTGACCGCCGCGGGTGGTGTCGTAGAGCTGGTACGTCGACCCCGACAGGGTGGTGGTCAGGCTGACGGTGCCCGAGTACAGGGTCTTGCCGGTGCCGGTCTCGATGCCCTGGTACTCGTAGAGCTTCTGGCCGGTGGCCGCGTCGGTGATGACGTGGAGCTGGTTCGGGGTGCCGTCCTCCTGGAGACCGCCGACGACCGTCTCGTAGGCGAGGACCGGCGTGCCGTCGCCCGCCCAGATGACCTTGCGCGGGGCCTGGTCGGCGGTGGCCTTCTCCGAGCCGGCGGCCTGGGCCAGGGACACGGCCTGCTTCTCGGCCTTGGCGGTGGCGACCTTCGGGGTGAGCGTGGCGACCTTGATGGCCGCCTTGTTCGCTCTGGTCACGCCCTGGGTCTTGCCGGCCTTGGAGCTGTGGACGATCAGGTCGCCGCCGAGGACGGGCAGACCGGCGTAGGTGCGCTCGTACCGGGTGTGCACCGTGCCGTCGGCGTCCTGGACGACGTCCCGGACGACCAGCTCCTCCTTGGCGCCGAGGCCTATCTCCTGGGCGGTCCCGGAGGCGTCGGTCTGCGCCTGCTGGATCAGCGAGGTGCGGGCGGCGTTGGTCAGGAAGGTGGGGGCGGCGGCGAGGTGGGCCGCACCGGTGGATTCGGCCGTGGTCTGGGCCGAGGCACTGGTGGTCAGACCGGTGCTGAGGAGGGCTCCGGCGGCGACGGCGGTGGCGACGGCCAGAGTGATGCGCTTGTGACGCGCGTAGCGGGGAGTCACACAAGCTCCTTATGTGGGGGTGATCCAGTACGGCGTGGGGCTGCCGGCCCGGATCGGGGGGTGAGGGTGCTGTGCTCGTGCGGCGGGTGGAGGAAGAGTGGCACCAAGGACGCGTACATGTCAGCGCCCCGAAGTGATGTTGGCTGAAAAATGACTGTCCGGTAAATGTTGCAGCGTCATGAACGGGCCGCCGCATGCGCCTTGGACCTCGGAGACTGCGCCCGAGGTCCCGGCCGCCGGGTGGGCCGCGGGAGGGGCGATTTTCAGCCGTCGGGGCGGCCGGATCGATACAGAGGTCACCCCGGCAGGAGGGCGCGATGTCGACCGAAATCCGAGGGTTCGACGGCCCGTCACGCGACCGCGGGCAACCCCGCGGTGGCCGCTACGGGACCGCGTCGCCGCCCTCGTCCGACGGTGTCGCGCCGTTCCCGTGCCAGGTGTGCCACAGGGCCGCGTACGCCCCGCCGGACGCCACCAGGGCGTCGTGGGTGCCCAGTTCGGTCAGACGGCCGTCCTCCATGACGGCGACCCGGTCGGCGTCATGGGCGGTGTGGAGGCGGTGGGCGATGGCGATGACCGTGCGGCCCCGGAGGACTGCGGCGAGGGCCCGTTCGGTGTGGCGGGCCGTGGCCGGGTCGAGCAACGCCGTGGCCTCGTCCAGGATCAGGGTGTGCGGATCCGCCAGCACCACGCGGGCGAGGGCGAGTTGCTGGGCCTGCGAGCCGTCGGTGCGGTGCGTGCCTGTGCCCAGCTCGGTGTCCAGGCTCTCCGGCAGTTCCCGTACCCAGGTGTCGGCGCCGACGGCCGCGAGGGCCGACCACAACTGCTCGTCCCCGGCGGCCGGTTCGGCGATGCGCAGGTTGTCCCGGACCGTGCCGAGGAACACGTGGTGCTCCTGGGTGACCAGGACGACCTGGCGGCGCAGCCGCTCCGGTTCCAGGCCGGCCACGGGTACCCCGCCCACCGTCACCGAGCCCGCGGTCGGTGCGTCGACTCCGGCCAGCAGCCTGCTCAGCGTGGTCTTGCCGGCGCCGGACGGGCCGACCACGGCGAGCCGCTCCCCGGGCCGCACCGTCAGGTCGACCCCGCGCAGCACCTCGCCGCCGCGCTCGTAGGCGTAGCGCGCCCCGGTCACGTCGATGCGGTCGCCCGCCGGCGCCGGACCGTCGCCCTTCGGCACGGAACCCAGGGCCCGGGCGAGCCCCTCCACCCGGGCGAAGGAGGCACCGCTGTTCTGCAGTTGCTCGACCCGCATCAGGATCTCGTCGAGCGGCTGGCTGAACTGGCGCAGATACAGCGCGGCCGCCACCACCGCGCCCAGGCTCACCGTCCCGTGCGCGTGCAGCACCCCGCCGACCAGCAGCACTCCCGCAACGGGCAGCACGTAGAACACTTCCACCACAGGGAAGAACACCGTGCGCAGGTACAGCGTGTAGAACCGGGTGCGCCGGGACGTCTCCAGCGCGTCGCGGCTCGCGGCGGTCCGCACCCCTGCCAGCCGGAACGCCTCGACCGTGCGCGAGCCCGCCGCCGTCGCCGCGAGGATCTCGGCGACCTCGGAGGTGGCCGCGCCCTCGGCGAGGTAGCCGGCCCGCGCCCTGCGCAGGTACCAGCGCAGGGCGAACCAGATGGGCACCAGGCCCACGATGCCCACAGCACCGAGCAACGGGTCGAGCACGAAGACCGCGCCGAGCACGAACAGCGCCTGCACGGTGCTGATGAGCAACTCGGGCCCGGCATCGCGCAGGGTGGTGCCGGCGGTGGCCACGTCGGCCGTGCCGCGCGCCGTCAGGTCGCCGATGCCGGCCCGCTCCACCACGGACGCGGGCAGCGCCAGCGCCCGGTCCACGAACTCCTCGCGCACCCGGGCCAGCGTCCGCTCCCCGAACCGGTGCCCCACGTACCGCGCCCAGCGCACCAGCAGAAGCTGCGCCAGCGAGCACAGCAGGATGCCCAGTGCCATCCGGTCCACGGCACCGACCCCACCCCCGGCCCGCACCGCGTCCACGATGCGCCCGAGCAGCCACGGCCCGGCCAGTCCCGCTGCGGCCGCCGCCGCGTTCAGCGCCAGGACACCGGCGAAGGCCCGCGCGTCGGCCCGCACCAGCCGCACGGCGGCGCGACGCACATCGGCGGATTCGGCGACCGGAAGGTGACGGCTCGTCATCGCACGACCTCCTCGGCCGCGGCCGCGTCCGCGTCCCGTGCCACCAGCGCCCGGTAGCCGGCCTCCTCCTCCAGCAGCCGCCGGTGGCTTCCGGTGGCCGTGACCTTGCCGTCGATCAGGAAGTGCACCACGTCCGCGCGGTCCAGGACGAGCGGGGAGGTGGTCGTCACCACGGTCGTACGGCCCTCGCGGGCCGCCCGCAGCCGGTCCGCCACCGTCGCCTCGGTGTGCGCGTCCAGCGCGGAGGTGGGCTCCACGGCGAGCAGCACCTCCGGGTCGGCCAGCAGCGCCCGCACCAGCCGTACGCGTTGGCGCTGGCCGCCGGAGAGGTTGCGTCCCTGCGCGTCGATCGCCGAGTCGAGCCCCTCCGGCAGGCCCTGCACGATGTCCTCGGCCGCCGCCGTGTGCACGGCCCGCGTGATCGCTGCCTCGTCGATGTCGTCCGGCTCCCGGCCACCGACGACCAGGTGCCGCAGCGGCCCGGCGAACAGGTCCGCCTCGTGGTCGGCGACCAGGATCCGCTCGCGGACCTGCGGCAGGGCGATCCCGTCCAGGCGTACGCCGCCCCAGGTGGCCTCGGAGGGCGCGTACCGGCCCAGGCGGTCGACGACGGCGGCGGCGTCGGCGGGCCGCGCCGCGGCCAGCGCGGTCAGCCGCCCGGGCAGCACCCGCACCCCCGAGTCCGGATCGTGCAACAGCGACGGCTCGGCCGGCGCGTCCGCGGTGCCGAGGTCCGGCGCGGGCTCCAGCCGCAGCAGCCGTACGACTCGGCGGGCGGCGACCACGCCCCGGCTGAGCTGGTAGCTGCCCTCGATCAGGAAGGACACCGGCCACCCGGCCAGCACGGCGACATACCCGTACACCGACACCAACTCGCCGATGCTGATGGTGCCTTGGGCCGCCATCCGGGCCGCCAGCCAGGTCACCACGGCGAGGAACAGCGTCGGCAGCCCCACCCCGAGCGCCTGGATCCAGCTGGTCACCGCCCCGACCCGATACCCCTGGGCGCGCAGTCCCTGCGAGTCCCGGCGGAAGGCGTCGGCGAACAGCGACTTGCCGCCGAGGCCGTTGAGGACGCGCAGCCCGCCCGCCAGGTCGCCGATCCGCGCGGTCAGCACGCCCTGTTGCTCGCGGTAGTCCGTCTCCGTGCCCTGCAGCCGCCCGAGCAGCGGCCCGACGATCACGCCGAGCAGCGGCACCCCGAGCAGCACCACCACGGCCAGCGGTACCGAGAGCGTGAGCAGCAGCCCGGCGACCACGAGATAGGCGACGACCGCGCCGACGCCCGGCCCGACGACCGTCAGGGACTGGCTGATCGTCTGCACGTCGCCCACCCCGATCGTGACCACCTCCCCGGCCCCGACCTGTGCGGGCAGCGTGGCACCCAGCCGTACCGCCTGCCGGACGACCACCTTCACCGTGCGGAAGTTGGCGTCCATCCGCACCCGGGTCATCGTGCGGTGCCGCATGATGCTCAGCCAGGCGTTGAACGCGCCGACCAGGAACAGCACCGTCGTCCACCCGGCCAGCGCACCTGTGTCGCCGGGCTCCAGACCCTCGTCGATCGCCTTGGCCATCAGATAGGGCGTCGCCGCCAGCAGCACCATCCATGTGCTGCCAAGGACCGCCCCGGCGACGGACCGCCCCGGCTGCCGGGTCACCAGCCACCAGAGGTAGTGCGGGCCGCTGCGGCAGTCGGGCTCGCCGGGGTCCTCGTATGAGTCGATCATCCCTGCCCGATTCCCCGTTCGCTCACGCAAGGCTGTCCCGCCAGGCTCGGTGCAGATCCGAGAACCGCCCGGTGCCCGCGATCAGTTGGTCCGGGCTGCCGTCCTCGACGATGCGCCCGCTTTCCATCACGAGCACCCGGTCGGCGATCTCCACGGTGGACAGCCGGTGGGCGATCACCACGGCCGTACGCCCCCGCAGCACCGTGGTCATCGCCGTCTGCACCGCCCGCTCGCCCGGGATGTCCAGGGAGCTGGTCGCCTCGTCGAGGATGAGCACCGCCGGGTCGGCGAGCAACGCCCGTGCGAAGGAGACCAGTTGACGCTGGCCCGCGGAGATGCGGCCGCCCCGCTTGCGTACGTCCGTGTCGTAGCCGTCGGGCAGGGCGCTGATGAAGTCGTGCGCGCCGATCGCCTTCGCCGCCTGCTCGATCTCCTCACGGGTGGCCTCCGGGCGGCCGATGGCGATGTTCTCCGCGACCGTGCCGGAGAACAGGAAGGCCTCCTGCGTCACCATGACCACCCCGCGCCGCAGTTCGGACACGGCGAGTTCACGCAGGTCCACCCCGTCGAGCAGCACCCGCCCCGCTGAGGGGTCGTAGAAGCGGGCCAGCAGCTTGGCCAGGGTGGACTTGCCCGCGCCGGTGGAGCCGACCACGGCGACGGTCTGCCCGGCCGGAACGACCAGCTCGAAGCGGGGCAGCACCTCGCCGCCGGTGCGGTAGCCGAAGCCGACCCCGTCGAAGACCACCTCGCGGCCGGGCAGCTCCGACCTCGGCGCCGGGAGCGGCCGGGGGGCCGGCGGCTCGGGCACGGACGGCGTCTGCGCCAGCAAACCCGCGATCTTCTCCAGCGAGGCGGCCGCCGACTCGTAGGAGTTGAGGAACATGCCGAGCCGGTCGATCGGGTCGTACAGCCGGCGCAGGTACAGCACCGCCGCCGCCAGCACCCCCAGCTCCAGCGAGCCGTCCGCCACCCGGTAGGCGCCCCACAGCACGATCACCGCGACCGTCGTGTTGGCCACCAGCCGGGAGCCGACGACATAGCGGGCCATCTCCAGCAGGGCGTCGCCGTTGGTGCGCTCATGGCGCCGGTTCAGGACGCGGAAACCGACGTCGTTGGCGGCCTCACGGCGGAACGCGCGCACCGGCCGGATGCCGTTCATCGTCTCCACGAACTTCACGATCACCGCGGCGATCGCGGTCGACCGCTCCTGGAACACCCGCCCCGCCCGCCGCCGGTACGCCCGGATCAGCAGGTACAGCGGCACGAAGGACGCCACCGCCACCGCGCCGAGCCCCAGGTCCAGCCACAGCAGCATCGCCGAGATGCAGACGAAGGACAGCACGACCGAGACGAGTTCGTCGAGCCCCTCGCCGAGCAGTTCGCGCAGCGACTCCACGTCCGTGGTGGAGCGGGAGATGAGCCGGCCCGAGGTGTAGCGCTCGTGGAAGTCCACGCTGAGCGCTTGCCCATGGCGGAAGATCCGGCCCCGCAGATCCAGCAGCACGTCCTGGCTGACCCGGGCCGAGGCGATGACGAACGCCCACTGGAGTGCGCCGGAGGCGAGCGCGCACAGCAGATAGCCGACCGCCACCGCGACCAGCGGGCCGCGGTCGTGGTCGCGGAACGCCGGTACGGCGGCGTCGATCGCGTACGCCACCAGCAGCGGGCCCGCCTGCACGGCCGCCTGCTGGAGCAGCAGCAGGAGCGTGGTGCCGGCGACCCGGGCCTTCATGGGCGCGAGCAGGGAGCGCAGCAGGGCGGAGGTGGCGCCCGGGGGAGTGGGCAGGACGTCGCGGTCGAAGGGGTCGCCGGTGTCCTCGGGGCGCGGCGGGTCCTGCTCGTCCCCGGTGGCCGGTACGGGCTTCGTGGCGGCCGTCATCGCTCGTCGTCCTCTTCTTCTTGCGGTTCTCCCGGTTCTCCCGGTCCTTGTGGCTCTTCCGGCGCGTGTCCGCCCGACATCAGGTGGGCGTACTCGGCGTTGGCGCGCAGCAGTTCGTGGTGGGCGCCCACGGCGGTGATCCGGCCGTCGGAGAGCAGGGCGACCCGGTCGGCGAGCAGGACCGTGGAGGGGCGGTGCGCCACGATCAGGGCGGTGGTGTCGGACAGGACCTGGCGCAGGGCCGCCTCCACGGCCGCCTCGGTGTGCACGTCCAGGGCGGACAGCGGGTCGTCCAGGATCAGGAACCGGGGCCGCCCGACGACGGCACGGGCCAGCGCGAGGCGCTGCCGCTGGCCGCCGGAGAGGCTGAGGCCCTGCTCGCCCACCTGGGTCGCGGTGCCCTGGGGGAGGGCGTGCGCGAAGCCGGCCTGGGCGACGGACAGCGCGCGGTCCAGTTCGGCGTCCCCGGCGCTGCCGTCGGTGCCCATCAGGACGTTGTCGCCGACGCTCGCCGAGAACAGGGTCGGCTCCTCGAAGGCCACCGCGACCATCGAGCGCAGTTCCTCGCGGGACATCGCGGTGATGTCCTCGCCGTCCAGCGTGATCCGGCCCGAGGTCACCTCGTGGAGGCGGGGGACGAGCGCCGTCAGGGTCGTCTTGCCGCTTCCGGTCGCCCCGACCAGGGCCATCGACTCACCGGGGCGGATGTGCAGGTCGATACGGTCCAGGAGGGGCCGGGAGCCGGGCGGGGCGTCGGGGTAACGGAACCGGACGTTGTCGAAGCGGAGCCCTTCGCGCGCCCGGTCCGGCGACGCCGGGCCGCGCGAGCCGCCGCCCGGCACGGGCGTACGCGCCGCGCGCACCGCCGGCTCCCCGGACTCCGGTTCCTCGTCCATCACTTCGAAGTACCGCTCGGTCGCCGTCGCCGCCTCCTGGCTCATCGCCAGCAGGAAGCCGATCGACTCCACCGGCCAGCGCAGGGCGAGCGCCGTGGACAGGAAGGCGACCAGCGTCCCCGCCGAGAGACCGCCCGAGGCGACCTGCACCGCGCCCACCACCAGCGTGGCCCCGATGGCCACCTCCGGCAGGGTCATGATGACCGCCCAGATGGCCGCCAGCAGCCGGGCCTTGTGCAGCTCCGTGCCCCGCAGCGTCCGCGACAGGTCGCGGAAGGCTCGCGCCTGACTGCGGTGCCTGCCGAACCCCTTGATGACGCGGATGCCGAGCACGCTCTCCTCGACCACCGTCGTCAGGTCCCCGACCTGGTCCTGCGCCAGCCGCGCCACATGCGCGTACCGCTTCTCGAAGACCGCGCTCAACGCGATCAGCGGCACGGCGGGCGCCAGCATCACCAGCCCCAGCGTCCAGTCCTGCATCAGCATGATGACCACGCCCACGAGGATCGTCACCCCGTTGACCAGCAGGAACGTCAACGGGAAGGCGAGGAACATGCGCAGCAGCATCAGGTCCGTCGTACCCCGGGACAGCAACTGCCCGGACGCCCACCGGTCGTGGAAGGCGACCGGCAGCCGTTGCAGATGCCGGTACAGGTCCGCCCGCATCTCCGCCTCGACGTTCGACAGCGGCCGCGCCACCAGCCACCGCCGCAGCCCGAACAGCAGCGCCTCGCCCACCCCGAGCAGCAGCAGGTACAGCGCCCCGAGCCACACGCCGCGCGGATCCCGGTCGGCGATCGGCCCGTCCACCATCCACTTCAGGACGAGCGGGATCACCAGCCCCACGCAGGAGGCGACGACCGCGATGAACGCGGCGGTGAACAGCCGTACGCGGACCGGCCGTACATACGGCCACAGGCGCAGCAGCGCACGGACGGCCGAACGGCCGGTCGGACCGGGGGAGCCGGTGCGGTCCTCGGGGGTGTCAGGTGTCGTGGGCATCACGGGCGAGCCTACGGACCGGCGCCGACATCTCCCAGCGAGTTTTGGCCGGACCGGACTCCGCCGCTGGTCCTACGACCTGCGTGTTCGACCGCGGGACCCACGCTGGGACCGGTCCGGTCGTAGCGCCGCATCAACCGATCGGCTGATGCGGCTTCGAGCGTGCCGGGCGATGTGCGCGGGCCCCGTCGGCCGGGATTCTCGAGCCATGTCCGTCATCGAAGTCAGCGAACTGCGCAAGTCCTACGGCGGCCGGACCGTCGTCGACGGCGTCTCCTTCGCCGTCGAGGAGGGCGAGATCTTCGGCGTCCTCGGCCCGAACGGCGCCGGCAAGACCACCACCGTCGAGTGCGTCGAGGGCCTGCGCGTCCCCGACGCGGGCCGCGTCCGCGTCACCGGCCTCGACCCCGTCGCGGACCACGAACAGGTCGCCCGTGTGCTCGGGGCCCAGCTCCAGCAGAGCGAGTTGCAGGCCAAGCTCACCGTCCGCGAGGCGCTTCAGCTGTACGCGTCCTTCTACCCCGATCCGGCCGACTGGCGGCCGCTGGCCGAACGCCTCGGCCTGGAGCAGAAGCTCACCACCCGCTTCGCCAAGCTCTCCGGCGGCCAGAAGCAGCGGCTGTTCATCGCGCTCGCCCTCATCGGCAACCCCCGGATCGTCGTGCTCGACGAGCTGACCACCGGGCTCGACCCGCGCGCCCGCCGCGACACCTGGCAGCTCATCGAGGACGTCCGGGCCCGCGGCGTCACCATCCTCCTGGTCACCCACTTCATGGAGGAGGCGCAGCGGCTGTGCGACCGGATCGCCGTGATCGACCGGGGACGGATCGCCGCCCTGGACACCCCGCAGGGCCTGATCCGGCGCTCGGCCGGTGCCACCGTCATCAGCTTCACCCCGTCCGCGCCCCTGGACGACCGTGATCTGAACGCGCTGCCCGAACTCGCCTCCATCGCCCGCAAGGACGGCCGGATCACCCTCTCCGGGACCGACGAGACCGTCAACGCCGTCATCACGCTGCTCGCCCGCCACCACATCACGGCCCATCAACTCCGCGTCACCGACGCCACACTCGACGACGCCTTCCTGGATCTGACGGAGGTCGAGGCATGAGCAACACCCTGGTCAACCCGGCCGTACTGCGCGCCGAGATCCGCCTGTTCGGCCGCGAGCCCGGCGCGATCTTCTGGATCCTGCTGTTCCCCACCCTGCTCCTGGTGATCCTCGGCTCCATCCCGTCCTTCCGGGAGGCCGACCCGTCCTTCGCGGGCCTGCGCCCCATCGACGCCTACGTGCCGGTCGCGGTGCTGCTCGGACTGATCCTCGGCGGGCTCCAGGGCATGCCGCAGGTCCTCACCGGCTACCGTGAACGCGGCATCCTGCGCCGGATGTCCACCACCCCGGTCCGGCCCGCCGCCCTGCTGTCCGCGCACATGGTGGTGTTCGGGGGCGCGGCCCTGGCCTCGGCGCTGCTCTCGCTCACCGTCGGCCGGCTCGCCTTCGACGTGACCCTGCCGAGGCAGCCCTTCGGCTACGTCGTCGCCCTGCTGCTGGCGGTGTTCGCCGCGCTCGCCCTGGGCGCGGTCATCTCGGCGTTGTCCCGCACCACGAGGATCGCGGGCGCGATCGGGTCCGCGGCGCTCTTCCCGATGATGTTCTGCGCGGGCGTGTGGCTGCCGGTGCAGGCCATGCCGGACCTGCTCGCCCGGATCGTCGGCTGGACCCCGTTCGGCGCCGCCGCCCAGGCCCTGAACCAGGCGGCGGAGGGCCACTGGCCGGGCTGGTCCCACCTGGGGGTGACGGCAGCGTGGGCGGCGCTGCTGACCGCGGCGGCCAACCGCTGGTTCCGCTGGGATTGACTGCTCCCCTCTCTGAAGGGAGGGGATTCCTGGCTCAGGCCGCCTCCTGGAGCAGCGCTCCAGGAGGTCTTGTGCCCTCGACACCAGCCGGGTCCAGACCTGCCCGGACGAGCATCACGCGGGCGGAGTTCTTGTCCCTGGGACAGGCGGCTCCGCACGCGGTGCAGG
The DNA here is from genome assembly GCF_044756885.1 of Streptomyces sp. NPDC091412. Taxonomy (NCBI): domain Bacteria; kingdom Bacillati; phylum Actinomycetota; class Actinomycetes; order Kitasatosporales; family Streptomycetaceae; genus Streptomyces; species Streptomyces sp. NPDC091412. Next base: position 684,228 of record NZ_JBIVTV010000002.1, read on the forward strand.
TGTAGGTGCGTTCCGACAGCGGCAGTGCGTGCTTGGTTCTCGCTCCGCACGTTCCGCAGTCCATGGTGGTGTGCGCGGGATGCACCAGGCGTACGTCCCGCGCGTGTTTGCGGCCCATCTCGATCAGGGCCTGCTTGGTGGCGCCGATCGCGGCGTCGGCCGCCTTGCGGGCCATCGACGTCCGGGCGAGGAACTTGGGCCGGAAGTCCTCCACCGCGATCGCGTCGTGGTCGCGCACGACCTTCTTCGCCCACTCACGGGCGGTGTCCTGCCGCTGCCGGGCGATCTTCGCGTAGGTCTTGGCCCGCCCCCTCTTCGCCTCCCGGTAGCCCTTCGAAGCGGCCTGCCCCTTCTTCGACCTGCGGCGGGCCATCATCCGGTCGTACCGGCCCAGCTCGGCCCGGGACTTCGGGCCGAGCTGAGCGTGGGGGAGGTCGTGGGCGTAGGAGGTGGTGGTGGCTGTCTCCTTGACGCCCCAGTCGATTCCGATCACCGCACCGGTCGACGGGAGCGGCTCCAGCAGGGCGGGGACGACGAACGAGGTACGTGTACCGGGCGTGTCCGCCCCCGTCGGTCTCCCGCACCGCCGCCATGCCTCCCCCCAGGCCTTGTCCCGATCACCCGGCACCCACCATGCGACCGTACGCACGACACCCGAACAACCGCACCCCCCTCCCGATGCGATCACCCCGATCGGCGAACACCAGTACACGTGTTCGCGTTCGCCCGGCTCCGCCGGGCAGGCCGTCAGGGCGCTCCGCGCCGCTGTCACAGGATGTGATTCCCACTCGGCGTGAACGCCGGACTCTCCTCGCAAGAGAGCAAGTAAGCGGGATGGTGTCCGCCATGCCCGACACTTGTCGGATGAACGGCAAAGAGGCGGTCGAACAGCGGTGGGCGATGTTCCACCGCTGGGGGCCGGCCGGGTTGCTGACCGTCGGCACCCTGGTCGCCTCGGCGGCCGCCGACGCGGTCGGCATGACGAGCGAGAAGCGGTACGCCGCCGTCGGCGTGGTCGTGGCGGCCTTCGCCCTGGAGCTGTGCTGGGGGCGGGCCTCCCGTGCCCGGCCCGGCCCGTCGAAGGCGAGCGCCGCCTACTACGTCCTGCGCTGGGCGCTCGCCTTCACGCTCACATGGCTGAACCCGCTGTTCGCCTTCTACGCCTACATGGGCTACTTCGGTGCCGAACGGCTGCTGCCGCAACGGCTGTGCAAGGCAGGCCTGTTCGCCACGGCCGTGACCGTCGCAGGCTCCCAGTCGGGCGGACTGCCCCCGCGCGGGCAGATGGGCTGGGTCTTCTTCGGGGTCCTCCTCGCGGTGAACATCATGCTGCTCACGCTGTTCGCCCACCTTGCCGCGCTGGAGGACGGCCGGGCCCGGGCCCAGGCTGACACCATCGCCGAACTGGAGCGCACCAACACGGCGTTGCAGCAGGTCCTCGACGAGAACGCCGCTCTGCACGCCCAACTCCTCGTCCAGGCCCGCGAGGCCGGGGTCGCCGACGAGCGCCGGCGGCTGGCCGCCGAGATCCACGACACCCTCGCCCAGGGCCTGACCGGCATCATCGCCCAGCTCCAGGTCGTCGCCGGCACACCGGACGAGGCCGTGGCGCGCGAGCACGTCGACCGCGCCCTCGGCCTCGCCCGGCACAGCCTGGGCGAGGCCCGCCGCTCCGTGCACAACCTCGCCCCCATGGCCCTCGACGGCAACGGCCTGCCCGAGGCGCTCAAGCGGACCGTCGCCGATTGGGGCGAACGCGTTGGCGTGCGGGCCGACTCCACCGTCACCGGCACCGCCGAGCAACTGCACGACGAAGTCGCGGCCACCCTGCTGCGCATCACCCAGGAGGCCCTGTCCAACGCCGCCCGTCACGCCGGCGCCTCCCGCGTCGGCGTCACCCTGTCCTTCATGGGCGACGAGGTCGTGCTCGACATCCGCGACGACGGCCACGGCTTCGACCCCCTCGTCGTGCCCGAACGCACCCGCGCCGGCGGCTTCGGCCTCGACGGCATGCGCGCCCGCGCCGAGCGCATCGCGGGCTCCGTCACGGTCGAGTCGGAGCCGGGGCACGGCACCGCGGTCTCCGCTCGCGTACCGTTGGTACGCCATGACCGATGACGCCGTGATCTCCCTGCTGATCGTCGACGACCATCCCGTCGTGCGCGACGGCCTGCGCGGCATGTTCGAGTCCGCGCCCGGATTCACCGTCCTCGGCGAGGCGTCGGGCGGCGTGGAGGCCCTGGAGCGGGCTGCGGCGCTCGACCCGGACGTGATCCTGATGGACCTGCGCATGCCGGGCGGCTCGGGCGTGGACGCCATCCGCGAGCTGACCCGCCGCGCCGCCCGCGCCAAGGTGCTGGTCCTGACGACGTACGACACCGACTCCGACACCCTGCCCGCGATCGAGGCGGGCGCGACCGGCTACCTGCTCAAGGACGCCCCGCGCGACGAGCTGTTCACCGCCGTCCGCGCCGCCGCGCTGGGCCGTACGGTCCTCTCCCCGGCCGTCGCCTCCCGGCTGGTCTCCGCGGTCCGCGCGCCCGCCCCCGGCAACGAGCCGCTGTCCGCCCGCGAGCGCGAGGTGCTGGCCCTGGTCGCCAAGGGCACCTCCAACCGGGAGATCGCCCGCGAGCTGTTCATCAGCGAGGCCACCGTGAAGACCCACCTCACCCACCTGTACGCCAAGCTCGGCGTCAAGGACCGCGCGGCGGCGGTCGCGGTCGCGTACGACCGGGGCATCCTCGGCCGGGACCTCTCTATTCCGCCACCCTGAGCAGGAGTACGGACCTCGCCGGCACCGTGATCGCGGCGCCCGAGGCGTGCGCCACGCCCGGCGCCCGAGCCTGCTCCTCGCACGAGGTGTCCACGATCACCTCGTACCGCTGGGCCCACGGCGGTCCCGGCAGGACGAAGTCCACCGGGCGGTCCCCGGCGTGCAGCACCACCAGGAAGCTGTCGTCGACGATCGGGTCACCGCGCTCGTCGCGGCCCGGGATGTCCCGGCCGGACAGGTACATCCCCAGGGTGGCCGCGGGGGCGTACCAGTCCCCTTCCGTCATCTCCGTGCCGCACGGGGTGAACCAGGCCAGGTCCCGCAGCCCGTCCGCCGAGTGCGCGCGCCCCGAGAAGAACGCGCGGCGGCGCAGTACCGGATGCCGGTGGCGCAGCGCGATCAGACGGGCGGTCAGCTCCGCCAGTTCCCGCCAGCCGGGGTCCTCCAGCAGGCTCCAGTCCAGCCAGCCGGTCTCGTTGTCCTGGCAGTAGGCGTTGTTGTTGCCGCCCTGGGTGTGTCCCAGCTCGTCGCCCGCGACCAGCATCGGCACACCCGTCGACAGCAGCAGGGTGGTCATGAGGTTGCGCAGCTGCCCGCGCCGCAGCGCCCGCACCCGCTCGTCGTCCGTCTCGCCCTCCGCCCCGCAGTTCCAGGAGCGGTTGTCGTCGGTGCCGTCCCGGTTGCCCTCGCCGTTGGCCTCGTTGTGCTTGCGCTCGTAGGACACCAGGTCGCGCAGGGTGAAACCGTCGTGCGAGGTGACGAAGTTGACGGAGGCGTAGGGGCGGCGGCCGCCCCAGGCGTACAGGTCGCTGGAACCCGACAGCCGGTAGCCCATCTCCCGCACGTCCGGCAGCGCGTGCCGCCAGAAGTCCCGCACCGTGTCGCGGTAGCGGTCGTTCCACTCCGTCCACAGCGGCGGGAAGGCGCCCACCTGGTAGCCGCCCGAGCCGACGTCCCACGGCTCGGCGATCAGCTTGACCCGGCGCAGCACCGGGTCCTGCGCGATGACCGCGAGGAACGGCGAGAGCATGTCGACGTCGTGCATGGCGCGGGCCAGCGCGGCGGCGAGGTCGAAGCGGAAGCCGTCCACGCCCATCTCCGTCACCCAGTACCGCAGCGAGTCGGTGATCAGGCGCAGCACGTTCGGCTGGACCACGTGCAGGGTGTTGCCGCAGCCGGTGTAGTCGGCGTACCTGCGGGCGTCCGGCTGGAGGCGGTAGTAACGCTGGTTGTCGATGCCCTTCAGGGACAGTGTCGGGCCGTACTCGCCGGCCTCCGCCGTGTGGTTGTAGACCACGTCGAGGATCACCTCGATCCCGGCCGCGTGCAGCGCGCGCACCATCCGCTTGAACTCGCCCACCTGGGCCCCCGCGGTGCCGGAGGAGGCGTAGCCGGCGTGCGGGGCGAAGTAGCCGATCGAGTTGTAGCCCCAGTAGTTGCGCAGGCCGCGGCGCAGCAGATGGTCCTCGTGCGCGAACTGGTGCACCGGCAGCAGCTCCACCGCCGTCACGCCCAGCTTCACCAGGTGCTCGATCGCCGCCGGGTGGGCGAGACCGGCGTACGTCCCCCGCAGCTCCCCGGGGATCCCCGGGTGCAGCTTGGTGAAGCCGCGCACATGCAGTTCGTAGATCACCGAGTCCGCCCACGGCGTCCTGGGGCGGCGGTCGTCGGACCAGTCGTCGTCATCGTGGACCACGACGCCCTTGGGCACGTACGGCGCCGAGTCCCGCTCGTCGCGCACGGTGTCCGCGACCTGCTGGTCCGGCCAGTCGCGCACGTGCCCGTAGACCTCCGGCGGCAGCCGGAACTCACCGTCCACCGCGCGCGCGTACGGGTCGAGCAGCAGCTTCGCCGGGTTCCAGCGGGCGCCCGTCCACGGGTCCCAGCGGCCGTGCACCCGGTAGCCGTAGCGCTGCCCCGGCACGACGCCGGGCACGAAACCGTGCCAGGTCTCGTGCGTCAGCTCGGTCAGCGCGACCCTCGTCTCCTCCGCGTCCGGGCCCGGCCCGTCGAACAGGCACAGTTCGACCGCCTCCGCCCCGCCCGCCCACAGCGCGAAGCCGGTGCCCGCCGCCCCGTCCGGGCCGGCCCGGAAACGGGCGCCCAGCGGCGTCGGCGCACCCGGCCACACGGGCACGACGGGGGGCGGCGCCGCGCGGTGCGCGCCGTTCACGGCGGCGGACGGCCGCCCCTCCTCGGTGGCGCGCCCGCCCGCCACCGCCTCCTGCTCGGCTGCGCTGGACACCAGGGCGGCCCCTCTTTTCGGCTGTGCGGCTCTGTGCGGCTCTTCCGGCTCGTGTCCGCCTCCGGCCCGCCCCCTGCGGCTGACCCCCGGTCGCGGCTCCCCGTCGCGCGGTTCTCCCCACTGTTCTGCCCAGAGCTTGCCTCGCACTCACGTTTCCCGGGGGCGGGCCGGTCATCGGGCGGCCCATGAGGCACGTAAGCGGGCGCGCACGGCGCACGGGGCGGCGCCGACCGCCGTACCGACGTGGGCGGCACCGGTTCGGCGAGGCCCGACTCGACTGCCCTCCACGCCAGTTCCGGACCCATGCCCCAAGTCACCGCCGAACCGCACCTGAAGGACGTCGAGGGGGAATGAATGACGGGCGGCGCGGTCAAGTAGGCAAGCGGGGGCCGGCGTCGAGGCACGAGCGGCGTTGACGGGAGCTGTTGAACTTGGGACGGAACAGTGACAATTGCCTGACAACTCGCCTCTGACCTTGTGGTTAATATGCGCCAGGGCGCGTACGGCGCGCTGGGGTACGGGTCGGGCCGGCCCGGGGAGGGGAATACAAGTGAACGTGCGGCCGATATCGGGGGCGTCGGTGGATGCGCGAGGACGACGGGGAAGCAAGGGGCTGCTGGCGCTGGCCTCCGGCGTGCTGCTTCTCGCCGTCACCGCGTGCGGCGGAGGGGGCGCCCAGGGGCCGGCGTCCAGTGAGGGGAAGGGCAAGGGGTCCGAGACGGCCCGCAGCGAGCAGTCGCAGGCGGTCGTGACCATCGCGCCCGAGAACGGCGCCAAGTCCGTCGACACCAGCGGCGCCCTCAAGGTCGCTGCGACCAAGGGCAAGCTGACCCAGGTCGTCGTCAAGGACACCAAGGGCACCGCGATAGCCGGGCGGATATCCGCCGACGGCTCCGCGTGGACCCCGGACATCCACCTGGCCGCCTCGACCAAGTACACGGTGCACGCCCTCGCCAAGGACTCCGAGGGCCGTGAGGCGGCCGAGGACTCCAGCTTCACCACACTGACGCCGCAGAACACCTTCGTCGGCTACTTCACTCCCGAGGACGGCTCCACCGTCGGCGTCGGAATGCCGTTCTCGCTCCGCTTCACCCGGGGCATCACGGCCCCGAAGGCCGTCGAGAAGGCGATCGAGATCAAGACCGAGCCGGCCGTCGAGGTCGCCGGCCACTGGTTCGGCAACGACCGCCTCGACTTCCGGCCCGAGCAGTACTGGAAGGCCGGCACCAAGGTCACCGTCAAGCTCAACTTCGACGGCGTCGAGGGCCGCTCCGGCGTCTACGGCAAGCAGACCAAGACCGTCTCCTTCACCATCGGCCGCAACCAGGTCTCCGTGGTCGACGCCAAGAAGCACACGATGAAGGTCATGCGGGAGGGCAAGGTCGTCAAGACCCTCCCCATCACCGCGGGAGCGCCGGGCACCGCCACCTGGAACGGCCAGATGGTCATCACCGAGAAGCTCACGGTGACCCGCATGAACGGCGAGACGGTCGGCTTCGGCGGCGAGTACGACATCAAGGACGTCCCGCACGCCATGCGCCTGACCACCTCCGGCACCTTCATCCACGGCAACTACTGGGGCGGCGGCGCCTTCGGCAACTACAACGCCAGCCACGGCTGCATCGGCCTGCGCGACGTGCGCGGCGGCTACGACAGCGGGGTGCCGGCCGCCTGGTTCTTCAACCGCTCGATGGTCGGCGACGTGGTCGTCGTGAAGAACTCCCAGGACCGGACCGTCGCCCCGGACAACGGGATGAACGGCTGGAACATGTCCTGGGAGGACTGGAAGGCCTGACCCTTTCCCGACGGCTCCGCAGACGGCTCCGCCCGGTGTGATCGACCGCACCGGGCGGGTTGCCGTTAGCGCCGGTTAACCTGCACTCATGACCGTATCTCTGGAAGTCGCCGAGGGCGTCGGCACGCTGCGCCTGGACCGCCCGCCCATGAACGCGCTCGACGTCGCGACGCAGGACCGGATCAAAGAACTCGCCGAGGAGGCCACCCGCCGCGAGGACGTGCGCGCCGTGGTGATCTACGGCGGCGAGAAGGTGTTCGCGGCCGGCGCGGACATCAAGGAGATGCAGGTGATGGACCACGCGGCGATGGTCGTGCGGGCCCGCGCCCTGCAGGACTCCTTCACCGCCGTGGCCCGCATCCCCAAGCCGGTGGTCGCCGCGGTCACGGGCTACGCGCTGGGCGGCGGCTGCGAGCTCGCGCTCTGCGCGGACTACCGCATCGCCGCCGACAACGCCAAGTTCGGCCAGCCGGAGATCCTGCTCGGCCTCATCCCCGGCGCGGGCGGCACCCAGCGGCTGTCCCGGCTGATCGGTCCCTCCCGGGCCAAGGACCTCATCTTCACGGGCCGTCAGGTCAAGGCCGACGAAGCCCTCGCGCTCGGCCTGGTGGACCGCGTGGTCCCGGCCGCCGAGGTGTACGAGGCCGCGCACGCCTGGGCCGCCCGGCTCGCACAGGGACCCGCGATCGCGCTGCGCGCCGCCAAGGAGTCGATCGACGCCGGCCTGGAGACGGACCTCGAGACCGGGCTCGCCATCGAGCGCAACTGGTTCGCCGGCCTGTTCGCCACGGAGGACCGCGAGCGCGGCATGCGCAGCTTCGTCGAGGAGGGCCCCGGCAAGGCGAAGTTCCTGTGAATCCTCGCCCGTGGCCCTGCAATTGACGTGACGTCTGATTCGCGCCCCTCGGCGGGCGGTTTGTGGCAGCCTTGAGCCAGCCTTGAGCCTGCCTTGCCGAGGGAGCCGGTCGATTGCCTCCAACCGATCCGTCCGCCCAGGTCAACGGGGCCGCCGACGGACCCGACGTGCCACCGGCATATGCCGTTCGCATCCCGAGCGCCGAGATCCCCCGAGGGGCGTATTCCGCCGGAACGCCCCCGCGGGATGACGCGGACGGCCATGATGGGGGCATGGCGGGGCTGGAAGGCATCGAACAGCCGCGGGAACAGTCACGTGCGACCGCGGCGCGCTGGTCGCCCGCGGTCGAGGACGAACGGGCGCTCAAGGCGCTGGAGTTGTACGGCAATCCGACGGAGTCCGAGGTTCCGCTCCCGTCTCGCCCCGAATCCGCCGCAACCGCCCGCAGGCTCGCCCAGGTCGTCGTCCTGCGTCAGTGGGGACTGTCCCCGAAACTGGCCGAGGACACCGTTCTGCTCGTCTCCGAACTCGTCGGGAACGCCGTGCGGCACACCGGCGCCCGCATCTTCGGCCTGCGGATGCGCCGCCGCCGCGGCTGGCTCCGCGTCGAGGTCCGCGATCCCTCCCGAGGGCTGCCCTGCCTGATGCCCGTGCAGGAGCTGGACATCAGCGGGCGCGGCCTGTTCCTCGTCGACAAGCTGTCCGACCGCTGGGGGGTCGACCTGCTGCCGCGGGGCAAGACGACATGGTTCGAGATGCGCGTGGCCGACCGCTGACCGCCCGAACCATCGTGGCTGACGTACGCTCATCTCGTATCAATACGTGTGAATCGCCCGTTTTCTTACCGTTCCCCTCTTAAATGGTGCGGGTGACCACGACCGATCGCCGCGGCGTGCTGCGGGCCGGTGCCGGGCTCGTCGCCGGGGGCGCGCTCGCCGCCGGCTGTTCCTCCACCGGCGCCGCCCCGTCCGCCACCGCATCCTCGGCCTCCGCCGCCGAGTCCCCGCCCGCCGGCACCCCGCAGGCCGCGCCCGCGCCGCGCCCCTTTCCCCGGCAGCCCGCGCAGATCACCCACGGCCCGCGCGACCGGCCCCGCGTCGCCCTCACCTTCCACGGCCAGGGCGACCCCGAGATCGCCCGCAGCCTGCTCACCGAGGCCGAGAAACACGGCGCCCGCCTCACCGTGCTCGCCGTCGGCACCTGGCTCGACCAGTATCCGCAGCTGGCCCGCCGGATCCTCGACGGCGGCCACGACCTCGGCAACCACACCCAGCACCATGTGGCCGTCAACGCCATGGCGGAGGCCGGCGCCCGCGCGGAGATCACCGGCTGCGCGGACCGGCTGAAGCGGCTCACCGGCTCGATCGGCACCTGGTTCCGCCCCTCGCGCGCCCCGACCGCCTCCTCGCTGGTCCAGCGGCTGGCCCGGGCAGCCGGGTACCCGCACGTGCTGTCCTACGACGTCGACTCGCTCGACTACACCCGGCCCGGCGCCCCGGCCGTCACCCGCAAGGTCCTGGCGGAGGTCCGCAACGGATCCGTGGTGAGCCTGCACTTCGGATACCCGGACACGGTCACCGCCCTCCCCGACGTACTCACAGAACTCGACCGCCGCGGCCTCCACGCGGTCACCACCACGGAGCTGCTGAGCTGATGCCACCCACTTCCATCGCCCGGGCCCTCACCGCCGGCGCCGCCTGCCTCGCGCTCACCGCGCTGTCCGCCTGCACCGGCGGGGGCTCGAAGAACCACGCCGACGAACCCCTCGGCAGCAAGGAGCCCGCCCGGCCCACGCAGCAGCAGGTCGCCGACGTGCTGCCCGGCATGCCGCCGGTCCTCGACCCGACCGACGTCTACTCCGCCGACCGCCCGGGCAAACTCTCCCCGGTGGTCAAGGACTTCCCGTCCCGCGTCTACGTCCCCAACACCAACTCCAACACCGTCACGGTCATCGACCCCGAGACGTACGAGGTCATCGAGACCATCCCGGTGGGCCGCCAGCCCCAGCACGTCGTGCCGTCCTGGGACCTGAAGACGCTGTGGGTCAACAACGACCTCGGCAACTCCCTGACCCCCATCGACCCGAGAACCGGCAAGGCGGGCAAGCCGGTCGACGTGCACGACCCGTACAACCTCTACTTCACGCCCGACGGAAAGTACGCCGTCGTCATGGCCTCCAAGGACCACCAGCTCGTCTTCCGCGACGCGCACACCATGAAGACGGTCAAGGCGGTCCCGGTCACCTGCTCCGGCGTCAACCACGCCGACTTCTCCCTGGACGGCCGCTACTTCATCGTCTCCTGCGAGTTCAGCGCCGAACTGCTCAAGGTCGACACCGCGAAGATGGAGGTCGTCGGACAGCAGAAGCTGGACTTCCGCGGCGCCATGCCGCAGGACGTGAAGATGTCGCCCGACGGCAAGAAGTTCTACGTCGCCGACATGGTGGCCAACGGGCTGTGGGTCCTGAACGGCGACACCTTCGGCAAGCCGGGCTTCCTGCCCACCGGCAAGGGCGCCCACGGCCTGTACGTCAGCCGCGACTCCCGCGAGATGTACATCTCCAACCGCGGCGAGGGCACCATCTCCGTCTTCGACTTCGCCCAGGGCAGGTTGACCAAGAAGTGGCACCTTCCGCAGGGCGGCAGCCCCGACATGGGCGGCGTCTCCACCGACGGCAAGGTGCTGTGGCTGTCGGGCCGTTACAACTCCGAGGTGTACGCCATCGACACCCGGACCGGCGCCCAGCTCGCCCGCATCAAGGTCGGCAACGGTCCGCACGGCCTCGCGGTGTACCCCCAGCCGGGCCGCTACTCCCTGGGTCACACGGGCATCTTCCGCTGACCCGCGGCGGGTTGGCACCGGTCGGACCTGGCCTGGACACGCCGGGACCGGGTGACGATCCGCCGTCCGCCGCCGCGGAACCGGGATCGTGCTGCGCATGATCACCACTCGTCCGCGGCGGCGGACCACCGCCGCCCCGCTGTCCCTCTCCGCCGTCCTCGCCCCCACGGCCGCGACCGCCCCCACGGGCGCGGACCCGGCCCGGGCCGCGGCCCCCGCCTGCCCCGGTCCGACGACCCGGTCAAGGCCGCGGCCGACCGCGACGTCGCCCGGCAGTACATCGTCGGCGCGTGGCCCGTGGACAGGACGACGAAGACCGAGATCCCGAACGGCTGCGAGAGCGACCCGCACTGCCGGCCGTGGCACTGATCCCCGCCACCGCCCACCACTCGCCTTGAGTCTCCAGCCGCTGGAGGGTCCACACTCGCCGACATGACCGAAGACGGCACCGGCCTTCTCACCATCGGCGAGCTGGCCCGGATCACCGGACTGACCGTACGCACCATCCGGTACTGGTCGGACGAGGGCGCCCTGCCCCCGGTGGCCCGCTCCACGGGCGGCTACCGCCTCTACGACGCGGCCTCCGTCGCCCGCCTGGAGCTGATCCGCACCCTGCGCGAGCTGGGCCTCGGCCTGGCCGACGTGCGCAGGGTGCTCGCGGGGGAGCGGACGGTCGCGGAGGTCGCGGCAGCCCACGTGGCCGCGCTGGACGCGCAGATCCGCTCCCTGAAGGTGACCCGGGCGGTGCTGTCGACCGTGGCCCGGCGCGGCTCGAGTGCGGAGGAGATGACCCTGATGAACAAACTGGCCCGGCTGTCGGCGGCCGAACGCAGGCGGATCATGGAGGAGTTCGTGGAGGAGATGTTCCACGGCCTCGACACCGCCGATCCCGAGATCCGGGAACGTATGCGGCGCACCGCGATGGACCTGCCCGAGGACCCGACACCCGAGCAGGTCGACGCCTGGGTGGAGCTGGCGGAGCTGGTGCGGGACCCGGAGTTCCGGGCCCGGATGCGCAGCGCGGCCGAGTTCAACGCCGCCGACCGTGGCCACGAGACGCCCGCCGGGGCGTCCATGTGGTTCGCCAAGCGGCTCGTCCAGCTGGCCGGCCAGGCCCTGGAACGCGGCCTGGCCCCGGAGGCACCCGAAGCCGACGAGGTACTGGAGGACCTCCTCGGCAACGCCGACCACGCGGCCGTCCTCGTACGCATGGAGGCGTCCCACAACACCAGGCTCGCCCGCTACCGCGAGCTGCTGGCGACCCTGAAGGGCACGTCCGTTCCGACGTACGAGACGGAGTTCGCCTGGGTGATCGCCGCACTCCGCGCCCGCGTGAACGGCTGACAGCGGGGGCCGTGCGGGCCCGGCGACGGTGTGGGGCGTCGCCGGGCCCGACGGGGTGGTGCTACTTGAGGTAGACGATGCCGTCCGTGGTGACGGCGGGGCGGCCCGCGGTGCCGACGACCACGATCTTGATCGTGTGCTTCGCGCTGCTGGACCAGGTCTTGGTCCAGATCGCGTCACGGTACTTGGTCGTCGCCGACTTCAGGTCGACCGTGGCGGTCTTGGTGCCGTCGATGTAGATGTCCGCCTGCCCGGAGGTGGCGGCCCGGGAGACCAGCCAGGCCACGGAGCGGCCGGTGAAGGTCCAGGTCAGGGAGGCGTTCTTGGTCGAGCTGGTGGAGGAGGCGCCGCCCAGGTAGCTGGTCGAGGACTTGCTCGTCCAGGTGCCGGCCTTCGTCGCGGCCGTCTCCTGGACGATGACGGGGGTGCCGGACACGCTGGCCGTGCCGGTGTTGCCCGCCAGGTCGTACGCGGTCAGGGACCAGGTGGTCGCCGCACCCGGCTTGGCGGTGAGGCTCGCACCGGTCGCGGTCGGCCCGTACGTGGCGGCGGCCGGGGCGGTGAGCCTGACCTCCTTGAGGGCGGTGTTGTCGGCCGCCTTCCAGCTCAGGGTGACCGGGACCGCGGTGGTGCTCACCGTTCCCGCGCGCAGCGCCAGGGCCGGCTTGGTGGGGAAGGTGGGGGCGGTGGTTTCCGCGACGACCGTGGCCGCCGTGGAGGTGGCCGTCCTGCCGGACTGGTGGGTGGCGCGGACCTGCACCTGGTGGCTGCCCGGCGTCAGCGTGGCCTTGGCCGAGGTGGCGGTCCCCGCGGCCGTGGCCACCGGCTGTCCGTCGACCAGGAGTTCGTACGTGCCGATCAGCGCGGACGGTGTGGTGGCCGCCCAGTTCACGGTGATCGCGGCCTTGGTGTAGTACGTCGTGCCGGACAGCCCCGCTCCGGTGACGGACTTGATCGTCAGCCCGGTGACGGGACCGGCCGCCCAGGCGCGGACGGTGGGCAGCTTGGCGTAGTACGCGTTGCCGGGGCACTGGGTGTTGAAGCCGTCGCGGTGGCCGTGAATGGTCGGCAGGCTCAGCTTCCCGCCCTTGGCCCAGGTCTTGCCGGCGTAGCTGCGGCCGCTGTCACCCGCGGTGAGGGTGGTGGTGCCGGCCGGGTCCACGCCGTACTGCCCGAGCTTCCAGGCGGCTATTCGGGCGACCGAGGTCAGCGCGGCGTCGCTCGGCGCGACGTCGGTGTAGGTGCCCAGGACGGAGATGCCGGTGGTCTCGGAGTTGAAGCCGTAGGCGTGGGCGCCCATCACCGGCCGGTCCACTCCGCCCTTGCGGCCCTCGTAGACCGTGCCGCACTTGTCGACCAGGAAGTTGTAGCCGACGTCTTTCCAGCCCAACTGCTTGACGTGGTACGCGTAGATGCCGCGGACGACCGCGGGGGCGTCGGCGCAGGTGTAGGTGTTGCTCTCGGCGGTGTGGTGGACCACCACCGCCTTGATCTTGCCACCGGGCAGGTAGTCGGGCGCCTCGGGGCTGATCGACTCGTCGGCGCCCCACCCGGCCCGCGACACGATCGCCGGCCGCGGCGCGGTCGACGGGGGACCCGCGGGCGCGGTGGCACTGGGGCTGGGGGGTGTGGACGGGGGCTGGGAGGCCGGTGCGGAAGAACTCGGCGCCCGGCTCGGCGGGGTGGACTCGGCCGGGGTCTCGGGCTCGGCCGGATCGGTGGTGGGATCGTCGCCGGCCGGAGTCTCGGCCGGCGGGGAGTCGGCCGGTTGCCCCTCCGTGGGGTCGGGCGACTCGGACGGATCGTCGGGCGCGTCGACCTGGAAGGCCGCCGGCTCCATCGCTCCGGTGCCGTTCGCGGCGCCGGTGGCGCCCTTGCCGGGATCGACCATGTCCAGACGCAACCCGGCAGGCAGACGATCGGACGTACGGCCGCCCGCGGTGACCCGCACCTCCACTCCGTCGGAGGGCCCCACCCAGGCCGGTTCCGTACCGCCGCGCCGGGCGGCCGCCTCGCCCTGACCGCCACCACCGTCCAGCCGCAGCCAGTCCGACCACTGACCGGATCCCACGGCACGGGTGCGGGCCTCGATCGTGCCCTCGACCCGTGCCGAGGGGTCGCTCCAGGTGATGCCGAGCATGCTGAACGGCTCGGTCCGCTCCTGCTTCAGAGAGGCCTTGGTGCCGTGCTCGGTCGTCGGCAGCTCGGCGGTGAGGGCCTGGCTTGTGACGGGACCCGGCTTGCCGTCACCATCAGCGGCCTTGCCCGGCTGGTCGGAGCCTGTGCTCAGTAAAAGCCCTCCGACAATTCCTGCCGTGGCCACGGCAGCCGTACCCCAGATGTAGCGAGGTCTACCCATAACGGATCAGCGATGTCCTTCGTGAGGAGCGAGGGGGGTGGAAACGCCGTACCGCCAGGGCGGGACGACTCACCCAGCAGACCCGCAAGATCCGTCAACGGTTGTGTGATCACGCTGAAAATCGCCAAGTGATGCAGGCCACTCGATCGGCGGCTCATCGCCTCGGTCAGGACGTCTCCGTGGCGAAGAGCCGGTCAAGCGCCCTGCGCCCACTCGTTGAGCGCCGCCTTGCCGGAGAAGTTCGCCACGTCCTTGTCCACCGGGTCGTCGGTGTACTGGTGGAAGAGCCACTTGGCCTTGATCCGGGGCTGCCCCGCGGCGACGTAGTCGGCGATCCACAGGCCGTCGCCCGCGTAGGAGGTGGTGTCGATGTTCAGCCAGAAGTCCCTGTTCGTGTAGAGCACGACCCGGTTGTGCGGGCGCAGGGCCTTGACCTTGCGGACGAACGCGTCCTTCTCCGCGTTGCTCGCGTGCGTGCCCTCGCCCGTCGTCTCCCAGTCGACGGCGAGGACGTCGCCGGCCTTCTCGGGTGCGTGGGAGACGAAGTACTCCGCCTGCGCGGTGATGTTGCCCGGCCACAGGAAGTGGTAGAAGCCGACCACGAGACCGGCGTCGCGGCCGTGCTTGGTCTGGGCGCTGAGCTTGGAGTTGACGTACGAACGGCCCTCCGTCGCCTTGATGAAGACGAAGGAGAGGCCGCTCGTGCCGTAGGCGGAGGACTGGTAGGCGCTCACGTCGATGCCCTGCAGCATGCACACTCCCTGAAGGTGCCGTGGGGGGAGGAGTCATTGGTTGGGTTCTGCCCCGCAACTGGTACGGACGATCCCTTCAGGGCGTTCGAACATCAGCTCCGGGGGACCACCGAACCCAGTACGGCGGCAGGCTTGGCCGACCAGTCCGAGGTGATCACGCTGGCGTGGTGCCCGGCCAGGAGGGAGAGGCGGGCGGCCACCTCGGCGTCCGTGGGGGCGGTCGAGGAGATCGCCGGGGCCACGCCGGCCGCGTCCGTCGTGATCAGGATGTAGTGGTTCCGGGCGTAGAAGGACGTGTCGTAGCCCTGGCCGACGTAGGTCGCCGCGTCGCCGTCGAAGAACACGAACCAGGGGCGGATCGAGGCGTCGTAACGGCTCGCGCGCGGGTCGCCGGCGGCGGCGCCGAGCACGGCGGGGAAGGCCTGGGCGGAGGCGATGGTCCCGGCCGCGTACAGGTCGCGCAGGTGGTCGCCGTACTCCTGGTCGGTCCAGTAGTGGTCGAAGGGGTTGGCCTGCTCCACCGTGCCGGGGATCAGCTCGAAGAGGACCTTGCCGGTCAGGGCGTCCCGGGACGGCCAGGCGTCGGCCTTCGCGGCCGCGTCCAGCGAGGGGTGTTTCCCGCCCAGCAGGTCGGACGGCTTGTAGACCATGTCGCCGAGCTTCTGCCGGACCAGGGTGTCGAACGCGGCGGGCCCGAGGCCGAGGGTGTTGTTGAAGCCGTTCTTCATCTCCATCTTGAAGACGATCGGCCGGTGGTCGGGGTGCAGCTGATGCCAGGCGGCGATGTTGTCCAGGCAGCTTCCGAGGTCCTGGTTGCGGCTCTTGCCGTACAGCTCGCCGGGGGTCTTCGCGGCCTCGCAGTTGTTGTCGTTGCCCAGCGGATTGCTGTGGCTGACCCGCCAGCGCCGGGTCAACGGGTCGGTGTAGACGTCGATTTCGAGCAGCGAGGCGCCGGAGTCCAGCGCCTGCGCGAAGTAGGTGTACTTGGCCTTCTCGTACGCGTTGTGCGTACCGATCGCCGTCGTCCCCGAGAACGTCGGCTCCGCCGCACGGGCGTTGCCGGGAACCGCCGTCAGCAGCGCGACGGCACCCAGTAAGGCTGCCAGTCCTCTCGTCCCACGCATGGCCAACTCCCTTTGTTCGTAGTTGAGTTGAGCGGAAGCGTAGGGAACGACGGTTACCGTGCGGTAGCCCCCGGGGGAACAGGTTCGCACGAGGGCCGGATCCCCGGACCGGCGGCGATTGCTATCGTGCGGTCGCGGAGTGAGCCGTACGCAGAGGAAACGGGGGACGGGCCATGGGGCTGATGGACCGTATACGTGGTGAGTTCATCGACATCGTCGAGTGGACCGACGACAGCCGCGACACCATCGTCTGGCGCTTCCCGCGCTACGAGAACGAGATCAAGATGGGCGCCAAGCTCGTCGTCCGCGAGTCGCAGACGGCGGTCTTCGTCAACGAGGGGCAGATCGCGGACGTCTTCACGCCCGGCACCTACACCCTGGAGACGCAGAACCTGCCGGTGCTGTCCACCCTGAAGGGCTGGAAGTACGGCTTCCACTCGCCCTTCAAGGCCGAGGTCTACTTCGTCACGACCCGCCAGTTCACCGACCTCAAGTGGGGCACCCAGAACCCCGTCATCGTCCGCGACCCCGAGTTCGGCATGGTCCGGCTGCGGGCCTTCGGCGCCTTCGCCGCCCGTGTCGTGGACGCGGCCGCGCTGCTGCGCGAACTGGCCGGCACCGACCCGCAGTTCCGCACCGAGGAGGTGCAGGAGTACCTGCGGCAGCTGATCGTCGGCCGGCTGGCCACCGCCCTGGCCACGGCCGGGGTGCCGATGCTGGACCTGGCCACCCGGCAGGACGGGCTCGGCGCCAGGCTGGCGGGCGCCCTCACCGAGGAGCTGGCCCCGGTCGGCATCGCCGTCCCCAAGTTCATCATCGAGAACATCTCGCTGCCGCCCGAGGTCGAGGCCGCCGTCGACGCCCGCTCCCGGATGGGGATCGTGGGCAACCTCGACCAGTACACCCAGCTCCAGGCGGCCGACGCGATCGGCGACGCCGCGCGCAACCCCGGCGCCGCGGGCGAGGGCGTCGGACTGGGTGTCGGCATGGCCCTCGGCCGGCGCATGGCGGAGGGTCTCACCCCGCAGCAGCCCCCCGCCGCCGCGGCCCCCGCGCCCGCCGCCACCCCGCCGCCGCTGCCCCAGCAGCAGTGGTTCATCGGCGTCGGCGGCGCCCAGCAGGGCCCGTACGACAGTGCCGCGCTGACCGGCCTGATCGGCGCCGGCACCCTCACCCGGACCACCCTGGTCTGGCAGAACGGCATGTCCGGCTGGCTCCCCGCCGAACAGGTCCCGGAGGTCGAACGGCTCTTCGGCAGCGTCCCGCCGCCGCTGCCGCCCCAGGCCTGAGCGGGCGGGGACGACCACCATGACCGAGGACCAGGCCACCGCCGCCTCCGCCCGCTCGTACCCGTGCGAGGCCTGCGGCGCCACCGTGGAGTACGCCCCGGGGACCGACGCGCTGCGCTGCCCCTACTGTCGGCACCAGCAGGCCATCGTGCCCGTCCCGCGGGCGGTGCGGGAGCATCCGATCCAGGAACTGGCGGCCCTCCCCGCCAAACCGCAGGCCGGGCCCGGCTCCGTGAACACCTTCGTCTGCCCGGGCTGCGGGGCCCGCACGGAGAGCAACACGCTCTCCGTGCGGTGCCAGTTCTGCGCCACGCCCCTGGTGGCCGACGCCAACGCCACCGAGCGGGTCGTCCCCGAGGCCGTCGTCCCCTTCGGGCTGGACCGGGACGCGGCCCGGGACGCGCTGCGCGCGTGGACGTCCTCCCGCTGGTTCGCCCCCAAGGACCTGAAGAAGGTCACCGAGGCGGAGTCCTTCAAGGGCAGCTACCTGCCGCACTGGACGTACGACGCGGCCACCGACTCCAGCTACCGGGGCCGGCGCGGTGAGTACTACTACGAGACCGTGACGCGCACCGTCACCGAGAACGGCGAGACCCGCACCGTGACCGAGCAGGTGCGGCACACCCGCTGGTACCCGGCCTCCGGAACGGTCTCCCGGGACTTCGACGACGTCCTGGTGCCGGGCACCGGCCACGTCACCGCCAAGCAGCTGGACAAGCTCACGCCCTGGCCGCTGGAGGAGGCCAGGCCCTACCAGGAGGAGTACCTGGCGGGCTTCCAGACGGTGCGCTACGACATCGAGCCCGAGGCCGGCCTGGAGACGGCCAAGCAGCGGATGGCCGAGGTCATCGAGGGCGACTGCCGCAGGGACATCGGGGGCGACGAGCAGCGGGTCGAATCGGTCGACACCCGCTACTCCGACGTCACCTTCAAGCTGATGCTGCTCCCGGTGTGGTTCCTCACCTACCTCCACGCCGGGCGGACCTGGCAGGTCACGGTGAACGCCCGCACCGGCGAGGTGGTCGGCGAGCGCCCGTACAGCACCGGCAAGATCGTCGCCGCCTCGCTCGTGGCGCTTGCGGTGATCGCGCTGGCCGTCTGGCTGATCGCCAGGAGGTAGCGGCCCGCGCGGCGGCACGGGCCGGACCTCGTCAGCACTCGATGATGTTCACCGCGAGCCCGCCGCGGGCCGTCTCCTTGTACTTCACCGACATGTCCGCGCCGGTCTCCTTCATGGTCTTGATGACCTTGTCGAGGGAGACCTTGTGGGAGCCGTCGCCCCGCATGGCCATACGGGCGGCGGTGACGGCCTTGACCGCGGCCATGCCGTTGCGTTCGATGCAGGGGATCTGGACCAGGCCGCCCACGGGGTCGCAGGTGAGGCCGAGGTTGTGCTCCATGCCGATCTCGGCGGCGTTCTCGACCTGCTCGGGCGTGCCGCCCAGGACCTCGGCGAGGGCGCCCGCCGCCATCGAGCAGGCGGAGCCGACCTCGCCCTGGCAGCCGACCTCGGCGCCGGAGATGGAGGCGTTCTCCTTGAAGAGCATGCCGATCGCGCCGGCGGCGAGCAGGAAGCGGACCACGCCGTCCTCGTCCGCGCCGGGGATGAAGTTGATGTAGTAGTGCAGGACGGCCGGGATGATGCCGGCCGCGCCGTTGGTCGGGGCGGTGACCACCCGCCCGCCGGCCGCGTTCTCCTCGTTCACCGCCATCGCGTAGAGGGTGATCCACTCCATCGCGCGGGCCGTCGCGTCGCCCTCGGCGCGCAGCTGGCGGGCGGTGACGGCCGCGCGGCGGCGCACCTTCAGACCGCCCGGCAGGATGCCCTCGCGGGACAGGCCGCGCCGCACGCACACCTGCATCACCCGCCAGATCTCCAGCAGGCCCTCGCGGATCTCCTCCTCGGTGCGCCAGGCCCGCTCGTTCTCCAGCATCAGGGAGGAGATCGACAGGCCCGTCTCCTTCGTCAGGCGCAGCAGCTCGTCGCCCGAGCGGAAGGGGTACTTCAGCACCGTGTCGTCGAGCTTGATGCGGTCGGCGCCCACCGCCTCCTCGTCCACGACGAAGCCGCCGCCCACCGAGTAGTACGTCTTGGCCAGCAGCTCGGCGCCGGAGGCGTCGTACGCCCACAGGGTCATGCCGTTGGCATGGTAGGGGAGCGCCTTGCGGCGGTGCAGGACCATGTCGTCGTCGTAGGAGAACGCGATCTCGTGCTCGCCGAGCAGGCTCAGCCGGCCGGAGGTCCTGATCGTCTCGACCCGCTCGTCGGCCGTCTCCACGTCCACCGTGCGCGGGGAGGCGCCCTCCAGGCCGAGCAGCACCGCCTTCGGCGTGCCGTGGCCGTGGCCCGTCGCGCCGAGGGACCCGTACAGCTCGGCGCGGACCGAGGCGGCCCGCTCCAGCAGGTCCTCGTTGCGCAGCCGGCGGGCGAACATGCGGGCCGCCCGCATCGGGCCGACCGTGTGGGAGCTCGACGGGCCTATGCCGATCGAGAACAGGTCGAAGACCGAGATGGCCACGGTGACTCCTCAAGACGGGGTGGTGCTGGGGGTGCCAGGGGCGGGGCGCCGCGCACGGGCCGGGTTCTCCGGCCCGCACACGGCACTCCTCGGAACGGGACTTACTTGTTCAGACCCGGGTACAGCGGGTGCTTGTCGGCCAGGGTGCGCACCCTGGCCTTGAGGGCCTCCGCGTCGTAGGACGGCTTCAGCGCCTCGGCGATCACGTCCGCGACCTCGGTGAAGTCCTCGGTCGTGAAACCGCGGGTGGCCAGGGCCGGCGTGCCGATCCTGAGGCCCGAGGTGACCATCGGCGGGCGGGGGTCGTTCGGGATCGCGTTGCGGTTGACGGTGATCCCGATCTCGTGGAGGCGGTCCTCGGCCTGCTGACCGTCCAGCTCGGAGTCACGCAGGTCGACCAGGACCAGGTGCACGTCCGTGCCGCCGGACAGCACGTCCACGCCGACCGCCCGGACGTCGTCCCGGACCAGGCGCTCGGCCAGGATGCGGGCGCCCTCCAGGGTACGGCGCTGGCGCTCCTTGAACTCCTCGCTCGCGGCGACCTTGAAGGACACCGCCTTGGCGGCGATCACGTGCTCCAGCGGGCCGCCCTGCTGACCGGGGAACACCGCGGAGTTGATCTTCTTCGCCAGCTCGGCCGTGGACAGGATCACGCCGCCGCGGGGGCCGCCCAGCGTCTTGTGGGTGGTGGTGGTGACCACGTGGGCGTGCGGCACCGGGTTCGGGTGCAGGCCCGCGGCCACCAGGCCGGCGAAGTGCGCCATGTCGACCATGAGGTACGCGCCGACCTCGTCCGCGATCCGGCGGAACGCGGCGAAGTCCAGCTGCCGCGGGTACGCGGACCAGCCGGCCACGATCAGCTTCGGCTTGGACTCCTTCGCCAGCCGCTCCACCTCGGCCATGTCGACCAGGCCGTCCTCGCCCACGTGGTAGGCGACGACGTCGTAGAGCTTGCCGGAGAAGTTGATCTTCATGCCGTGGGTCAGGTGCCCGCCGTGGGCGAGGTTCAGACCCATGATCGTGTCACCGGGCTTGAGCAGCGCGAACATCGCGGCCGCGTTCGCCTGCGCGCCGGAGTGCGGCTGCACGTTGGCGTGCTCGGCGCCGAACAGCTCCTTGATGCGGTCGATGGCGATCTGCTCGACCACGTCGACGTGCTCGCAGCCGCCGTAGTAGCGGCGGCCGGGGTAGCCCTCGGCGTACTTGTTGGTGAGGACCGAGCCCTGCGCCTCCATGACCGCCACCGGGGCGAAGTTCTCGGAGGCGATCATCTCCAGCGTGGACTGCTGGCGGTGCAGCTCGGCGTCGACCGCGGCGGCAACGTCCGGGTCGAGCTCGTGCAGGGGTGTGTTGAGAACAGTCATGTGCGTGCGTCCGATTCTCAGCCGGCCGTCTCGGCGGCGTACTCGTCGGCGGAGAGCAGGTCGGCGGGCTCCTCGGCCAGGCGCACCTTGAACAGCCAGCCGCCCTCGAAGGGCGCGGAGTTCACCAGCGACGGGTCGTTCACCACGTCCTCGTTGAACTCGGTGACCTCACCGCTGACGGGGGAGTACAGGTCGGACACCGACTTGGTCGACTCCAGCTCACCGCAGGTCTCGCCCGCGGCCACCGTGTCGCCGACCTCCGGGAGCTGGGCGTAGACGACATCGCCGAGCGCGTTGGCCGCGAACTCCGTGATGCCGACCGTCGCCACGCCGTCCTCGACGGGCGACAGCCACTCGTGCTCCTTGCTGTAGCGCAGATGCTGAGGGTTGTTCATGGCCAGAATTCTCCTGTACGCGGGTCAATGGTGATGAATGGGGAGTGCGAAAGGCGTGCGTGACCAGGGGTGACGTGTCTCACGTCGACTCCGTGGCGACTACAGCCGTGTCACTTCTGCCGCTTGTAGAAGGGCAGCGCCACGACCTCGTACGGCTCGTGGTTGCCCCGGATGTCCACACCGACACCGGCCGTGCCCGGAGCGGCGTGCGCGGCGTCGACGTACGCCATGGCGATCGGCTTGCCCAGGGTGGGGGAGGGGGCGCCGGAGGTGACCTCGCCGATCACCTCACCGCCCACGACGACCGCGTACCCGGCGCGCGGGACCCGGCGGCCCTCGGCGACCAGGCCGACGAGCACCCGGGGCGGCTCGGCGGCGGCGCGCTCGGCGGCGGCCAGCAGCGCCTCGCGGCCCACGAAGTCGCCCTCCTTCTCGAACTTGACCACCCGGCCGAGACCCGCGTCGAACGGGGTCAGCGAGGTCGACAGCTCGTGCCCGTACAGCGGCATGCCCGCCTCCAG
This sequence comes from Streptomyces sp. NPDC091412, assembly GCF_044756885.1. Classification (NCBI taxonomy): domain Bacteria; kingdom Bacillati; phylum Actinomycetota; class Actinomycetes; order Kitasatosporales; family Streptomycetaceae; genus Streptomyces; species Streptomyces sp. NPDC091412. The sequence goes on from NZ_JBIVTV010000002.1 coordinate 706,405, forward strand.
GCGCAGCGTGTCCCGGCAGGACAGGCCGCACGGGACCAGCCCGGCGTCCGCGCCGGCCTCGGTCAGCGCCTGCCACAGCTTCTCCGCGTCGCCCGGGGCCACGAACAGCTCGAAGCCGTCCTCACCGGTGTAGCCGGTACGCGCGATCAGCGCAGGGACGCCGGCGACCGTGCCGGGGAGCCCGGCGTAGTACTTCAGGCCCTCCAGGTCGGCGTCGGTGAGGGACTTCAGGACGCCGGCGGACTCGGGGCCCTGCACGGCGAGCAGTGCGTAGCTGTCCCGGTCGTCGCGCACCTCGGCGTCGAAGCCCGCCGCCCGCTCGGTCAGCGCGTCGAGCACGACCTGGGCGTTGGAGGCGTTGGCGACGACCAGGTACTCGGTCTCACCCAGCCGGTAGACGATCAGGTCGTCCAGGATGCCGCCGTCGGCCTGGCAGATCATGGTGTAGCGGGCGCGGCCGAGGCCGACCGTGGCGATGTTGCCGACCAGGGCGTGGTTCAGCAGCGCGACGGCCTGCGGGCCGGTGACGGTGATCTCGCCCATGTGGGACAGGTCGAAGAGGCCGGCCTTCGTCCGCACGGCGATGTGCTCGTCGCGCTCGGAGCCGTAACGCAGCGGCATGTCCCAGCCGGCGAAGTCGGTCATCGTCGCGCCGAGCGAGCGGTGCAGCGCGTCGAGCGCGGTGCGGCGAGGGCGGTCGGGTTCGGTACTGCTCATCGGGCGGTCTCCCAGGCATGACAGGCGAGGACGGATCCATGTCCTCCCCATCTGTCATCGGAACCTGAGAGGTTCGCCATGACCGCCGTCGGACGGACGGTGCACGGCTTGCACCTTGGGTGGAGCCACTGCGCCAGCGGCCCGCTTTTCAGATGTGCCTCGCCCGCGCGGTAACGGTGCCTGAGAGATTCAAGGGAGGTACTTGCTCCTTCGGCGCCCCAGCGAGACGGCTGGGGACTCTCCCGCGCGGATTCAAGCGGCCGATATGCAGTTGCGCGCACATCATTGCACGCCCGGCCCGTTTCGCGGCAGGGCGGCATCTGTGACCGTCCTGTGGCAGGACGTGCACGGAAACGCCGGGCCCGCACATTACCTTCTCTTTACGATCCGTGGGGAGGAATGATGACGGCGCACAGGACCCCGTTGTACGCGACGGCCCAGGCCCCCGCCCTCTTGGTGCGCGACCTGCGGGACCGGTCCGGCGGCGGCCCGCGCGTGCTGCGTTTCGGCCCGCGCGACCTGGTCGTGGTGACCGGCCTGCCCGGCAGCGGCAAGTCCACGCTGATGCGGCGCGCGGTGCACGGCGTCCGCGTCGACTCCCAGGACACCCGCGACCGCTGGGACGCGCGCCTGGCGGCGCACCTCCCCTACGCCCTGTACCGCCCCCTGGTCCGCCTCGCCCACTTCGCGGGGCTGCGCCGCGCGCTGCGCTCCGGGTCGGCGCTCGTGGTCCACGACTGCGGCACGCAGCCCTGGGTCCGCGCCTGGCTGGCCCGCACCGCCCGCCGCCGCGGCGGCACCCTGCACCTCGTCCTGCTGGACGTCGCCCCGGGCATCGCCCTGACCGGCCAGCGCGCGCGGGGCCGCGGTGTCTCCCGCTACGCCTTCCACCGTCACCGCCGCGCCACCGCCGCCCTGCTCCGTGCGGTGGAGCGGAGTGCCCTGCCCAGGGGCTGCGGCTCGGCGGTCCTCCTCGACCGCGAGGCGGCGACCCGCCTGCACCGGATCGATTTCGCCCCCTGAGAACCACACGCGGCCCGTCACGGCGGCTCGCACGCGGAGCCCGGCCCGGCGCCGGAGGACGCCCATGGGACACGCCCCCGCCGCCTCGCGCGAAGGCCCGGCCCCACCCCGGGCCCAGCGGCCGGCGGCGCGGCGCGCGACTCGCCGACCACCGGCCGGACCGAGACGCGCCGCGCGCCGCCCGGACAGGGCGCGGCGTCGCGCGGTAGGCGCCTCTGGCGCCACCGCTGTCCTGCCGGGCGCTGCGGCTCCGCTGGACCGGGAAGCGGCCAGTGCTGTCGCGGTGGATCGAGTTCGCGGTCCGAGGGCCGTGGGCAGCCCTGCGCGCGGAGTCCCGTCCGGCGCCGGAGGCCGTCCGCCGGGTGTGCTCCTGTCGACCTCGCGTGACCCGCCCACCGCGCCGACACCCGCCGGGCCCGGCGGCGCGCAGCACGCGGACCGCTGACCGGATCAGGGCGCGGTGTCCCACCGGTAGGTCCTCTGGCGCCACCGCTGTCCTGCCGGGGGCTGCGGCTCCGCTGGACCGGGAAGCAGCCGGTGCTGTGCTGTCGCGGCGGGCCGAGTTCGCGGTCCGAGGGCCGTGGGCAGCCCTGCGCACGGAGTCCCGTCCGGCGCCGGAGGCCGTCCGGGCCGACGTGCCGAGGCGCGTCTCGCGGTGGGTGGCCGGTTGGCCCGCGAGCCGGTGATGCGGTCGGCCGCCGGGAGTGCTCGCGTGGAGCGTCGTGGGGTCTGGTCATGGGATTTTCCGTGAGGTTCGGGCGTGTACCCGATAGCCTTTCGGCCACAGCAGTGTTCACAGCAGGCGGTAGCAGATGGACTTCCCGGCGGACTTCTCCGCGGACCTTCCGGCACAGGCGCAATCCCATCCGCACGGCGGATGGCCCGGCAACGAGCTGGAGGAGGTGCTGTCCGCCTCCCTCGGCGTCCCGACCGCCGGTGGCCGGATCGTCGAGGTCCTCGGCCGCAGCCTCGTCTGGGTGCCCCTCCCCAGCGGCGGCGGTCCGCGCAGCGGCCCGCTCGACCTGCCCACGCTGGAGATCGACGGCCAGGCATACGTGCCGGTCTTCAGCTCCGAGGAGCAGTTCCGCCAGGTCGTGGGCCCGCACATGGCGTACACCGTCGCGCCCGCCGTCGACTTCGCGCGCGGACTGCCCCCGCAGGCCGGCATCGCGCTCAACCCGGACGGCGTGGTCGGCGTCCCGCTGCCGCCGGCCGCCGTGGCCGAATTGTGCCGGGTGGGGCGCACCCACCTGGACGGCCCGTCGAGCGGCGGCCGTGTCCGCCTCTTCGAACCGGACTGGCAGGACGACCCGGTGGACTTCCTCGCCGCCGCCAGTGCCGAGTTCGCCGAGACCGGCGTGATCGGCACCGCCCGCCGCTGCCTGGCCGCCGTCGAGACGGACGAACCGGTCATGTTCATAGGCGTCGAACTGTCCCAGTGGGAGGGCGACCCGCAGGCCGGCCCCCTGGAAGCCCTGGGCCGCGCCCTGACCAGGACCCCGGCCAGGTGGCCGGTCAACCTGGTCCTCCTGGACGTGGCCCAGGATCCCGTGGCGGACTGGATGAGGGAGAACGTCCGCCCGTTCTACCAGCACGCCCACTGAGCCCGACCAGGGACGCCGGAGAAGCGCACACGATCCGCAGTCGGCAGCGCACGGCGAGTCCCCGGCCGCCGGACGGCGGCTTAAGCTAGGCCTGCCGTCACTTTCCCGCCTGCCCGCCGGGCGGACGACGGGAAGGTGACGACAGGACCCGGACCCACGGCTCGGTCGAAACGTCGGTTGTATGGAGGGGCGGTACAAGTGAGCGCCAGCGGCACCACGGCCGGACAGGTCGAGCAGACGCTGCGCCAGGTGACGCCCGGGCGTTACGACGCCTACGAGGCGCTGCTGCGCGCGCTGGCGACCCCCTCCTCCGGCCAGGTCTGGATGCTGCTCTGGCACGGCCAGGCGGGTTCCCCCGACGCCCAGTACGGCCACATGGAGGTCGACGGCCACGGCTACGCGCCCTGCGTGACCTCCGCCCAGGAGCTGTCGGCGAGCGGCTGGAACCGTTCGTACGAGGTCGTGGACGGCCTCGACGTGGCCCGCACCCTCTACCCCGACCACTACGGCCTCTGGCTGAACCCGCACGCCCCGGGTGGCGGCGTCGGCATCCCGTGGCTGGACCTGCGCCGTATCGCCACCGGTCTGGACCGGCAGCCCGCGGGACCGCTCCGGCTGTCCGAACCCGCCGTGGAGGCCTCGCAGTTCTACGCCCTGCTCACCCAGAACGCACACCGTACCCCGGCCCTGCGCTCGCTGCGGCGCACCTGGGTGCAGCCCGCGCTCGGGGCGCCGTATCTCGCCATCGGCCTCGACGTGTACGACACCTCGCCACCGGCCGTCGACTCGGTGCGCGTGATGATGCAGCAGTCCATCGGCGCCGTCCCCGACGGGCTGCCGGTGTCGACGGTCGCGATGTCCGACGAGTACGACCCGGTCGCGATGTGGCTGCGCGCCAACTCCCGCCCGTTCTACGACCGGGAGACCCACGCGGCACCCGCCCAGGCCCCGGCGGCCGGCTACGGCTATCCGCCGGTGCGCGGCGGCTACTGATCCGTCCGGTCCGTCCGCCCGCAGGGCTCTCGCACCGGTGACCCTCTGCGCGCGTAGATGGATGCGGATGGTCCGCTTTTGCTGTGGGCCGCCCCAACTGGTCCATGTCCGACCCCCGTTACCCACTGTCCGGATAACGGAACCCCTTAACCCGCATCACGTTTGCGCATCCATTCACCGCCAAGACTGGCAACAGATCACCATGGCGTTGAAGACTCCCGCTCCAAGGGGGCGTTCGCCCCTGTGTACGACGGACTGAACAGCCGCCACAGCGGCAAGCGCGGGCCGGCCACCGCCGGTTGAGAGGGGTCCCTGCCAGATGACGGCACCACTGCACGAGCCGACCGCGGAAGCGGCCCCGAGCGCTGCCGACGAGGCGACGGCCGCCAACGTCGCTGCCAAGGCCGTACAGGGGCGTTCCCTGGGCCGGATCGCCTGGGAGCGCCTCAAGCGGGACAAGCTCGCCCTGACGGGCGGCATCGTCGTGCTCCTCCTCATCCTGGTCGCGCTGCTCGCGCCCGTGATCGCGCACCTGGCCGGTCAGGACCCCGAGCTGCACCACGAGGACCTGATCGACCCGCTCTTCGGCACCCCCAAGGGTTCCCTCGGCGGCATGAGCGGCGACCACCTCCTCGGCGTCGAGCCGGTCAGCGGCCGCGACATCTTCGCCCGCATCGTCTACGGCGCCCAGATCTCGCTGCTCGTGGGCTTCCTGTCCGCCGTCGTCGCCGTCATCCTGGGCACCATCCTCGGCATCCTCGCCGGTTTCTTCGGCGGCTGGGTGGACGCGGCCATCAGCCGGGTCATGGACGGCCTGCTCGCCTTCCCGCAGCTGCTGTTCATCATCGCGCTGGTCTCCGTCATGCCGAACGAGATGCTCGGCCTGACCGGCACGGGTGTGCGCGTCTTCGTGATGATCCTGGTCATCGGTTTCTTCGGCTGGCCCTACATCGGCCGCGTGGTGCGCGGCCAGACGCTGTCGCTGCGCGAACGCGAGTACGTCGAGGCGGCACGCTCGCTCGGCGCCGGCCGCTTCTACATCCTGTTCAAGGAGCTGCTGCCCAACCTCGTGGCGCCGATCATCGTGTACACGACCATGATGATCCCGACCAACATCCTCACCGAGGCCGCGCTCAGCTTCCTCGGCGTGGGCGTCAAGCCGCCGACCGCCTCGTGGGGTCAGATGCTCTCGAACGCGATCGACTACTACGAAGCGGACCCCATGTACATGGTGGTCCCCGGTGTGGCGATCTTCGTCACCGTCCTTGCCTTCAATCTTTTCGGCGACGGCGTGCGCGACGCGCTCGACCCCAAGGGCTCTCGCTGAACTGCCCTACCCCCAGCGACCCGTGCACCCACACGGGGTCTCTCATCTATCCGGAGGATCCGAGAACGTGACTACCCAACGCACCTCAGGGCGGCGCAAGCAGGCCATGGCCGCTGCGGCCGTGGTCGCCGCGCTGCTGACCACGGCGGCGTGCGGCGGCGGCAACGACAGCAACGGCGGTGGTGGCGGCGGTTCGAAGAGCGGCGCGGCCGGCTTCGACGCGGCCAACAACAAGGTTGCCCAGGCCTCCCTGGCCAAGAAGGGCGGCACGCTGAAGTTCGGCGCGGCCCAGGACGCCGACTCGTGGGACACCACGCGCGGCTACTACGGCATGATGTGGAACTTCGCCCGCTACTACAGCCGCCAGCTGGTCACGAACAAGACGGAGCCCGGCGCGGCCGGCGCCGAGCTGACCCCGGACCTCGCGACGGGCCTCGCCAAGGTCAGCGACGGCGGCAAGACCTACACGTACACGCTGCGTGACGGTGTGACGTGGGAGGACGGCAAGCCGATCACCTCCAAGGACGTCAAGTACGGCATCGAGCGCGTGTGGGCGCAGGACGTGCTGTCCGGCGGTCCGACCTACCTGAAGGAGGTCCTGGACCCGGACGGCAAGTACCAGGGCCCCTACAAGGACAAGGACAAGGAACACCTGGGTCTGAAGGCGATCGAGACGCCGGACGACAAGACCGTCGTCTTCCGCCTGCCGAAGGCCAACTCGGACTTCGAGCAGATGCTGTCCCTGATCTCGGCGTCCCCGGTCCGCCAGGACATGGACACCAAGTCCAAGTACGGCCTGCACCCGTTCTCCTCGGGCCCCTACAAGTTCGAGTCGTACAGCCCGGGCAAGGACCTGAAGCTGGTCCGCAACACCGAGTGGAAGCAGGCCTCGGACCCCATCCGCAAGGCGTACCCGGACGAGATCACCATCAAGTTCTTCTCGAACGCCAACGATCTCGACCAGCGCCTGATCGCCGGTGACTACGACCTGGACCTGAACCAGACCGGTATGTCGCCGCAGGGCCGCCAGACCGCCCTGAAGAAGTACAAGGGCAACCTGGACAACCCGGTCTCCGGCTACGTCCGTTACGCGGTCTTCCCGCAGAGCGTGAAGCCGTTCGACAACATCCACTGCCGCAACGCCGTGATCTACGGCGCGGACCACGTGTCGCTCCAGACCGCGCGCGGTGGCCCGGTCGCCGGTGGTGACATCGGCACCAACATGCTGCCCCCGTCGGTGCCGGGCGCCGAGGGCCAGAAGTACGACCCGTTCGAGCTGGCCGGCGCCAACAAGAACGGCAACGTCGAGAAGGCCAAGGAAGAGCTGAAGGCCTGCGGCAAGCCGAACGGCTTCAAGACCACCATCGCCGTCCGCAACAACAAGCCGGTCGAGGTGGCCACGGCCGAGTCGCTCCAGGCGTCGCTGAAGAAGATCGGCGTCGACGTCCAGATCGACCAGTACGACGGCTCGCAGACCGCCGGCATCATCGGCAGCCCCTCGAACGTGAAGAAGAAGGGCTACGGCATCATCATCATGGGCTGGGGCCCGGACTTCCCGTCCGTCCAGGGCTACGGTCTGCCGCTGTGGAACAGCAAGTACATCCTGCAGAGCGGTAACAACAACTACGCCCTGATCAAGGACAAGGCGATCGACGGCCTGTTCGACGACTACGTCAACTCGCTCGACGACGCCAAGAAGGCCGAGATCGCCACGCAGATCAACCACAAGGTCATGGAGGGCGGCTACTACCTGCCCTTCGTCTTCGAGCGGTTCATCAACTGGCGCTCGGACCGGCTGGCGAACGTCTACACGTCGGCCGGCTACAGCGGCCAGTACGACTTCGTCAACCTCGGCCTGAAGTCCTCGAAGTAAACCCGGCACACCCGCCGTACGGCACGAAAGGCAGGTGAAGGCCGGCGCGGCGGGACCGCGGACCCCGGAAAACATCCGGAGGTCCGCGGTCCCGCGGCGGGCCGTAAGCTGTGCTCGCTTACCTCATCAGGCGGTTGTTCGCCGCCGCCGTGATGCTGGTGGTCATCATCCTGGTGGTCTTCAGCATCTTCTTCCTCGTCCCCAAGTGGGCGGGCGTCGACGTGGCCACCAACTTCATAGGCAAGCAGGCCGACCCTGCCGCCATCGAGGCGGTGCGGCAGAAGCTGGGTCTGGCCGAACCGGTCTACGCCCAGGTCTGGGAGTTCTTCAAGGGCATCTTCGTCGGCCGCACCTACGCGGCCGGTGGCGACGTCACCCACTGCGCCGCGCCGTGCTTCGGCTACTCCTTCCGCAGCGAGCAGGCCGTCTGGCCGGTGCTGACCGACCGCTTCCCGGTGACCCTGGGACTGGCGCTCGGTGCCGCCGTGCTGTGGCTTCTCTTCGGTGTCGCCGCGGGTGTGCTCTCCGCGCTCAAGCGGGGCAGCCTGTGGGACCGGGGCGCGATGCTGGTCGCCCTCGGTGGTGTCTCGCTCCCCATCTACTTCACCGGCATGCTCAGCCTGGCGATCTTCGCGTTCGGCCTGAACTGGATCGACGGGGAGTTCGTACCCCTCGGCCACAGTTTCACCGGCTGGCTCGGCGGCATGATCCTGCCCTGGATCACGCTGGCGTTCCTCTACGCGGCGATGTACGCCCGTATCACCCGCGCCACCATGCTGGAGATCCTGGGTGAGGACTACATCCGCACGGCCCGTGCCAAGGGCCTGCAGGAGAAGACCGTCATCGGCAAGCACGCGATGCGCTCGACCATGACGCCCATCCTGACCATGCTCGGCATGGACCTCGGCGCCCTCATCGGCGGCGCGATCCTGACCGAGACGACGTTCAGCCTGCCCGGCCTCGGCCAGGCGGTGCTCAACGCCATCAAGACCCAGGACCTGCCCATCATCCTGGGTGTCGTTCTGATCACCTCTCTCGCGGTGCTCATCGCCAACCTCGTGGTGGACGTCCTGTACGCCGTGATCGACCCCCGAGTGAGGCTCGCATGACCGAACTCAGCAAGAGCGACGCCGCCGTGGGCGAACCCACCGCCGCCTCGCCCGCTTCGACCTCCTTCCTCGAAGTACGCGACCTGAAGGTGCACTTCCCGACCGACGACGGCCTGGTGAAGTCCGTCGACGGGCTCAGCTTCAAGCTGGAGAAGGGCAAGACCCTCGGCATCGTGGGCGAGTCGGGCTCCGGCAAGTCGGTGACCTCGCTGGGCATCATGGGCCTGCACACCGCCGGCCAGTACGGCAAGCGCAAGGCACGCATCTCCGGCGAGATCTGGCTGAACGGCACCGAGCTGCTGTCCGCCGATCCCGACCACGTGCGGAAGATGCGCGGCCGCGAGATGGCGATGATCTTCCAGGACCCGCTGTCCGCGCTGCACCCGTACTACACGATCGGTCAGCAGATCGTGGAGGCATACCGGATCCACAACAACGTCGACAAGAAGACCGCCCGCAAGCGGGCCGTCGAAATGCTCGACCGGGTGGGCATCCCGCAGCCGGACAAGCGTGTGGACAACTACCCGCACGAGTTCTCCGGCGGTATGCGCCAGCGCGCGATGATCGCGATGTCGCTGGTGAACAACCCCGAACTGCTCATCGCGGACGAGCCGACCACCGCCCTGGACGTCACCGTGCAGGCGCAGATCCTCGACCTGATCCGCGATCTGCAGAAGGAGTTCGGCTCCGCGGTCATCATCATCACCCACGACCTGGGCGTCGTCGCCGAACTGGCCGACGACCTCCTGGTGATGTATGGCGGCCGCTGCGTCGAGCGCGGACCGGCCGAGAAGGTGTTCTACGAGCCCCGGCACCCCTACACCTGGGGCCTGCTCGGCTCGATGCCGCGTCTGGACCGCGATCAGCAGGAGCGGCTCATCCCCGTCAAGGGGTCCCCGCCCTCCCTGATCAACGTTCCGTCCGGCTGCGCGTTCAACCCGCGCTGCCCGTACGCCGACGTCCCGAAGGACAACGTCACCCGCACGGTCCGCCCCGAGCTGACCGAGGTCGGCAGCCAGCACTGGGCCGCCTGCCACATGACGCAGGAGCAGCGGGAGCGGATCTGGACCGAAGAGATTGCGCCGAAGCTGTGAGTGAGAACGCAGAGGACAAGGCAGTGAGCATCCCTGCACAGAGCGACGGCGCCGAGGACAGGGCCTCCGGCACGGCCACCCTCACCAAGGACGCCGCCCCGGGCGAGGTCCTGCTCAAAGTGACCGGCCTGCAGAAGCACTTCCCCATCCGGAAGGGCCTGCTCCAGCGCCAGGTCGGAGCGGTGCGCGCGGTCGACGGTATCGACTTCGAGGTCCGCTCCGGCGAGACCCTCGGTGTCGTGGGCGAGTCCGGCTGCGGCAAGTCGACGATGGGCCGGCTGATCACCCGGCTGCTCGAACCGACCGCGGGCAGCATCGAGTTCGAGGGCAAGGACATCACGCACCTCGGGGTGAGCGGCATGCGCCCGCTGCGCCGTGATGTGCAGATGATCTTCCAGGACCCGTACTCGTCGCTGAACCCGCGCCACACCATCGGCACGATCGTCGGCGCTCCCTTCCGGCTCCAGGGCGTCGAGCCCGAGGGCGGGATCAAGAAGGAAGTGCAGCGGCTGCTGTCGGTGGTCGGTCTCAACCCCGAGCACTACAACCGCTATCCGCACGAGTTCTCCGGCGGTCAGCGCCAGCGCATCGGCATCGCCCGGGCGCTCGCGCTCAACCCGAAGCTCGTCGTGGCCGACGAGCCGGTCTCCGCGCTCGACGTGTCGATCCAGGCGCAGGTCGTCAACCTGCTGGACGACCTCCAGCAGGAGCTCGGCCTGACGTACGTGATCATCGCGCACGACCTGTCGGTCGTCCGGCACGTCTCGGACCGGATCGCGGTGATGTACCTCGGCAAGATCGTGGAGCTGGCCGACCGCGAGTCGCTCTACAAGGCGCCGATGCACCCGTACACCAAGGCGCTCATGTCGGCCGTCCCGATCCCGGACCCCAGCCGCAAGAGTGCCAAGAGCGAGCGCATCCTGCTCAAGGGCGACGTGCCCTCGCCGATCGCCCCGCCGAGCGGCTGCCGCTTCCACACCCGGTGCTGGAAGGCGACGGAGATCTGCCGTACGGCCGAGCCGCCGCTCAAGGAGCTGAAGCCCGGTCAGCAGGTGGCCTGCCACCACCCGGAGAACTTCGAGGACCAGGCCCCGCAGGACACCGTGCTGCTCACGGCCGCCAAGGAGGCCGCGGAGCTCGTGGCCGACGAGGTCCTCGCGGAGTCGGCGGCGACGTCGGCGGCGGTGGCCGCGGAGGTCGGCGAGACGGCTGAGCCGTCCGGGTCGGCCGAGTCCTCGGAGTCTGCGGAGTCCTCGGAGTCTGCGGAGACCGCCGAGTCCGCCGCGACCCCCGAGACCGCCGCGACCCCCGAGACCGTGGAGTCCGCCGAGACCTCGGAGTCCGCCGCGACCTCCGAGACCGCCGAGTCCTCGGAGTCCGGCACCGACGGCTCCGGCAGCCAGGAGCCGACCGAGAAGTAGGCGGGGCGGCTCGCTGAAGCCGCGCGTGTGATGGAGCGGGAGAGTGCGGAGCCGGCGGCTCCGGCGGTCGCACTCTCCCGCTCCGTCGTGTTCGGGGGCGAACCGGCCCCGCGTAACAATGTGGCGTGCTTCAGCAACTGTTCAGTCCCTCCGTCCAGCACACGCTCGACGTGGTCGGCATCTTCGTCTTCGCCATCTCCGGCGCGCTGCTGGCCGTCCGCAAGAACTTCGACGTCTTCGGCATCGCCGTCCTCGCCGAGGTCACCGCGCTGGGCGGAGGGCTGTTCCGTGACATCGTCATCGGGGCCGTGCCCCCGGCCGCCTTCACCGACCTCGGGTACTTCCTCACCCCCCTGCTCGCCGCGCTCGTGGTCTTCTTCCTGCACCCGCACATGGAGCGCATCCAGACCGCGGTGTACGTGTTCGACGCGGCCGGCCTCGGCCTGTTCTGCGTGGCCGGCACCACGAAGGCGTACGCCTACGGGCTGAACCTCACCGCGTCGGCGACGCTGGGCATGGCCACCGCCGTGGGCGGCGGTGTGCTGCGGGACGTGCTCGCCAACGAGGTGCCGTCGCTGCTGCGCTGGGACCGCGACCTGTACGCGGTCCCGGCGATCGTCGGCGCCACCATGGTGGTGCTGTGCATCCACTACGACGCGCTGAACCCGTTCACCAGCGGGCTGGCGGTGGTCACCGCTTTTGTCCTGCGGTTGCTCGCGATGCGGTACCACTGGCGAGCTCCGCGGGCCTGGAACCGCCGGTCGACGGTACGGGAGGGGTGAGGGCCGTCCGGAGGCGGTGGGGCGGCCTCTGCCCCATCACCCTGGTCAGCCAGCGGAACGCCGCCGGGACCTGGGGGCGCCACAGCGCCATGCTGTGGCCGCCCGCGCTGCGCGGCACGAAGACCACGTGCACGGTCGTCGGCGGCTTCGCGATCTGCTCCAGGGCGACGCCCGCCTGGTACCCGTCGCCGGTCTGGCCCGAGAGGTAGAGCGCGACGGGCGGCGGCGTGCGGTAGTTCTTCAGCAGGATGTAGGGGTTGTTCGCGCGCCGCAGCCGGAGGTTCTGGTTGGCGAGCGAATTGCGCTCGCCGATCGGGTCGTTGTACCCGGACAGGCTCACCGCGGCCCGGTAGCGGTCGGGGTGGGCGACGGCGAGCTTGGTGGCGCAGTGCGCCCCGGCCGAGTAGCCGGCGGTGGCCCAGCCGTTCGGGCCGGTCGCGGCGCGGAAGTTGTCCGTGACCATCTTCGGTACGTCGATGCTCAGCCAGGTGTCCGCGTTCACGGTGCCCGGGATGTTGGCGCAGCCCGTGTCGATCTTGGCGATCAGGTTCGTGCGCGGCGCCACCAGTATGAACGGCGCGACCTGTCCGCTCCGCATCAGCGGCTCCAGTTGCTGGTGCACCTTCAGAGAGCCGAACCAGGCCTTCGCCGAGCCCGGGTAGCCCGACAGCAGCTCGACCACCGGGAACTTCCTGTTCTTGTAGGCGGGGTCGTCGTACTGCGGCGGCAGCCATACGTAGACCTCCGCGTTCACCCCCGAGACCCGGCCCCTGAGCTGGGTGACCCTGACCCCGCCGGCCGCGTGCATCCCGGGCCCGTCGGCCGGGCCGAACTTCTGCACGACCCTGGGCAGCTTCCGGTAGGCGATGCCCCCGGTGCCGTCGGCGCCCAGGTTGGCGGCCTGCTGCACGTGGTTGCCCGTGCCGAGCAGGTCGGCCCAGTTGTCGTACAGGTTGTTGGCGTTGTTCACCAGGACGAAGACCAGGGTGATCGCCGTGACCTGGGCGAACAGCAGCATCAGTGCCCGGAGGGCGGCACGCAGCGACTTGGGGCCCCCGAGCCGCGTCCACAGGACGAACGGCAGGGCCAGGGCGACCACGGCCAGCACGATGGCGGTGTACAGGAACGGAGTCCCGGTGAGGCTCATGTCCCGATAGAGGGGGAACGGGGCCCCGGGGTTACGGGCAAGTACGGACACTTACCGAGAAATTGCCTGCGTCTCACCCCGCGGAGTGCTCGTCATATGAGCACAACGGACGAAAGCTACCGCTTAGTAGTGCCCTGATGTACCGTTCACACATGTCAGAAGCAGCCACCGCCGCGGTCGCGCGGGCCACGATCGGCGACAGTGAGTTCGACCGGGACACCGCGGTCACCCGGAGCGAGCCCGGCGTCTACGGCATCGACCTCTCCGCCGGCTGGACGATCATCAACGCCGTCAACGGCGGCTATCTGCTGGCCGTCCTCGGCCGCGCGCTCGCGGACGCCCTGCCGCACCCGGACCCGTTCACGATCTCGGCCCACTACCTGACCGCGTCCCGGCCCGGTCCCGCCGTCGTCCGCACGGACGTGGTCCGCGCCGGCCGCACCCTGTCGACCGGCCAGGCCTCCCTCTTCCAGTGCGACGACGACGGCCGCGAGGTGGAGCGCATCCGCGTCCTGGCCTCCTACGGCGACCTCGGCACCCTGCCCGACGACGTGCGCACCTCGGCGAAGCCGCCCGCGATCCCGCCCATGGAGCAGTGCTTCGGCCCCCAGGACGCGGCCGGCGTTCCCACGCCCGTACCGGGCAGCTCGGCCATCACCGACCGCCTGATGCTCAAGCTGGACCCCGCCACCCTCGGCTGGGCGCTCGGCTCGCCCTCCGGGAGCGGGGAGATGCGCGCCTGGTTCGGTCTCGCCGACGGCCGGGACCACGACCCGCTGTCCCTGCTGCTCGCGGTGGACGCGCTGCCCCCGACCGCGTTCGAGCTGGGCATCAAGGGCTGGGTGCCGACCGTCGAGCTGACGGTGCACGTCCGCTGCCGTCCGGTGCCGGGCCCGCTGCGCGTGTCCATCACCACCCGCAACCTGGCCGGCGGCTTCCTGGAGGAGGACGCCGAGGTCTGGGACGGCGCCGACCGGCTGGTGGCGCAGTCCCGCCAGCTCGCACGGGTCAGGCTGGACTGAGGGAGCGCCGCACCGGCGACGGGCCGGACCGTCAGTCCAGCCAGTGCCGGCGGCCGATGCTGATCAGACGCAGCTGCCGGGTCGCGACCCGGGTGACGCGCTCGCGCTCCTCCTCGGGGGCGTCGAGCGCCTCCAGGAACAGCGAACCGGTGATCAGCATCTGATCGACGTACAGATGGGCGAGCATCAGCAGGTCGTCCTCACTCCACCCCGCGGACTGGGGGTCCTTGGCCAGTTCGTCCCTCACCTCGCGGGCGAACCTGACCAGTTGCTCGCCGACGACCTCCCGCACCCGCTGCACCCCGCCGTGGCGCTCCCGGGCGATGAAGCGGACGTGGGCAGGGAACGCCTCGACATGACGCGCGATCAATTCGACCGCGCGCGTGATGCGCTGCTCGCTGTCGTCCGCCTGGGACACCGTCGACCGGATCATCGGGTGCAGGCTGCTCAGCGCCTCCTCGACCAGGGCCACGCCGAGATCCGCGGTGGAGTGGAAGTGGCGGTAGAAGGCGGTCGGGGCGACACCGGCGGCGCGTGTGACCTCGCGCAGGCCGAGGCTGCTCAGGCTCTGCTCCTCCAGCAGCCCCAACGCCGCGTCCATCAGGGCCTGCCGGGTCTTCTGCTTCTGGGCCTGCCGGACGCCGGGAATGTGACTCATGCCATTCAGTCAACAAGTGTTCTCCGGATTGTCAAAGCCGGAGGGGCGCTAGACTGGGTAGTCAGTGAACAAGTGTAACCACAAGCGTTCACCGACAAGGGGGATCCGATCTCATGCTGTTCCTCGTCGCCGCACTGCTGCTGCTCGGCGTGGTCCTGGGCACGGTGGCTCACGCGCCGCTCGACTTCACGGTCGCCGCGGCCGTGGTGATCGCCGTCTGGCTCGGCGTCTTCGCGCTCCGCGAGCGTCACGGCCGCAGGCGCGGCACGTCCCGCTGACGCCTCACCCGCCCGCCCCGTTCCCACGACCGTCTGGAGCAGATCCGCCATGCAACTCACCGCACCGGCCACACGCCGCACCGGAACGCAGGACGCCGACGGCATGGCCGTCGCGTCCTTCGTCCTCGGCCTGCTCGGCCTGCTCGTCCTCAACCTGTTCCTCGGCCCCGCCGCCATCGTCCTGGCCGGCGTCGCCCTGTGGCGCGGCACCGGCCGCCGCGGCCGCGCCTGGCTCGGCCTGACCCTGGGCATCGCCGACCTCGTGGTCCTGCTGGCCTTCGTGCAGGCGGACAACACACTGTCCTGGAGCTTGTGACACCTGGCCCATCCTGATCTCCGGCCCGGCTGCGGGCGCCCGTAGAATCGGCCTCACCATGGCTTACCTCGACCACGCCGCGACCACCCCGATGCTCCCGGAGGCGGCAGAGGCGCTGACCGCGGCACTGGGTGTCACCGGCAACGCCTCCTCCCTCCACGCGTCCGGGCGCGCGGCCCGCCGCAGGGTCGAGGAGGCCCGCGAAACCCTCGCCGAGGCCCTCGGCGCCCGTCCCAGCGAGGTCGTCTTCACCTCCGGTGGCACCGAGGCGGACAACCTCGCCGTCAAGGGCCTGTACTGGTCCCGCCGCGCCGCCGACCCGGCCCGCACCCGCATCCTCTCCAGTCCCGTCGAGCACCATGCCGTCCTCGACGCCGTGCACTGGCTCGGCGAGCACGAGGGCGCCACCGTCGAGTACCTTCCGGTCGACTCCTACGGCCGCGTCCACCCCGAGGCGCTGCGCGAGGCCGTCGCCCGCAACCCCGACGACGTGGCCCTGGCCACCGTCATGTGGGCCAACAACGAGATCGGCACGCTGCTGCCGGTGCGCGAACTGGCCGCCGTGGCCGCCGAGTTCGGTGTCCCGCTGCATGCCGACGCGGTGCAGGCCCTCGGGCAGGTCCCGGTCGACTTCGCCGCCTCCGGACTGGCCGCGATGACGGTCTCCGGCCACAAGATCGGCGGCCCGTACGGCGTCGGCGCGCTCATCCTGGGCCGCGAGTACACCCCCGTGCCCGTCCTGCACGGTGGCGGCCAGGAACGGCACGTCCGCTCCGGCACCCTCGACGCGCCCGCGATCGCCTCCTTCGCCGTGGCAGGCCGGCTCGCCGCCGAGCGGCGCGAGTGGTTCGCCCGCGAGATCGGCGCGCTGCGCGACGAGTTGATCACCGCCGTGCGGTCGGCCGTCCCGGACGCGATCCTCGGCGGCGACCCGGCACCGGAGGGCCGCCTCCCGGCCAACGCCCATTTCACCTTCCCCGGCTGCGAGGGCGACTCCCTGCTGCTCCTGCTGGACGCCCAGGGCATCGAGTGCTCGACCGGCTCCGCCTGCACCGCGGGCGTCGCCCAGCCCAGCCACGTACTGCTCGCCACCGGCACCGACCCGGACCTGGCCCGCGGCACCCTCCGTTTCTCCCTCGGCCACACCTCCACCCAGTCCGACATCGACGCGGTCGCGAAGGCGATCGGCCCGGCGGTGGAAAGGGCCCGCGCGGCCGGCCTGACGTAGGACTGCGGGGCGGGGCGGGTTGGGCCGAGCGGGCCCGCGTTCTCGATCCGCGCCGCGGGTGGGCCCAGCGCTCCAGACCCGTGTGGCGGGCGGCCCGGCGATTCGCGTCCGCGCGGGCCGGGCCCGCGGTTCGGGCTGGTGCGGTGAGGCGAGCCTCGGCGCTTCAGGCCCGCGCGGTGGGGCGAAGGCGGTGAGGCGAACCCCAGCCCTTCAGGTCCGTGCGGCGGGACGGCCCCGGCGCTCCGGCTGGTGCGGTGAGGCGAGCCTCGGCGCTTCAGGCCCGCGCGGTGGGGCGAAGGCGGTGAGGCGAACCCCAGCCCTTCAGGTCCGTGCGGCGGGACGGCCTCCGGCGGTTCAGGCCGGCGCGGTGGGGTGGGCCTCCGTGGTTCGGGCCCGGGAGGTCCGGGCTGCGCGGACCAGGCGTATGTAGCGGTCCCAGTCCCAGTGGGGGCCCGGGTCCGTGTGGTCGGCGCCCGGTACCTCCACGTGGCCGATGATGTGCTCCCGGTCGACGGATATGCCGTAGCGGCCGCAGATCCCGGCCGTCAGCCGCGCCGAGGCGGCGTACATCGCGTCGGTGAAGGACGAGGCGTCGTCGACGAAGCCCTCGTGCTCGATGCCGACGCTCCGCTCGTTGTACGCCCGGTTGCCCGCGTGGAAGGCCACGTCCAGCTCGCGGATCATCTGCGTGACATTCCCGTCCGCGCCGACGATGTAGTGCGCGGCGGCCCCGTGCCCCGGATCCTGGAAGACCCTCACGGCGCTCGCGTAGCTGCCCTGCGTGACGTGGATGACGACCCGGTCTATCCGGTAGTCGTCCGGGCGGTCCGCCGGCCGGTAGTTCGCCCGGGAGGCCGCCACCCACCGCGCGCCCACGAAGTCGACCGCGCCCGCCACCCGCGGCTTCTGCGCGCCGGGCAGCCGCCACCACAGCCGGGCCAGCCCACTGCGCTCCAGCGCGGCCCCGCCCACCACGACCGCGGCGCCGCCGATCAGCAGGGCCCGTCGCCCCAGCCGCCGCCCCCGCGCGTCCGTGGCGTCCGCCGCGTTCGTCTTCTTCGCCCCCATGCGATCTTCAACGCACGTCAGGCGGCCCCGGTTCCCGCGCCCCGTACCCTGGAAGGGCTATGACTGACACCCCGCAGCGCTCCCGTCCCCTCCGCGTCCTCGCCGCCATGTCGGGCGGGGTCGACTCCGCCGTCGCCGCCGCACGCGCCGCGGAAGCCGGCCACGACGTCACCGGCGTCCACCTCGCGCTCTCCGCGAACCCGCAGTCCTTCCGGACGGGCGCGCGGGGCTGCTGCACCATCGAGGACTCGCGCGACGCCCGCCGCGCCGCGGACGTCATCGGCATCCCCTTCTACGTGTGGGACCTCGCCGAGCGCTTCCGCGAGGACGTCGTGGAGGACTTCGTCGCCGAGTACGAGGCCGGCCGCACCCCGAACCCGTGCCTGCGCTGCAACGAGAAGATCAAGTTCGCCGCGCTGCTGGACAAGGCGCTCGCCCTCGGCTTCGACGCGGTCTGCACCGGCCACTACGCCAAGGTGATCGTGAACGAGGACGGCACCCGCGAGCTGCACCGCGCCTCCGACATGGCCAAGGACCAGTCGTACGTCCTCGGCGTCCTCGACGACAAGCAGCTCGCACACGCCATGTTCCCGCTCGGGGACACGCTCACGACCAAGGACGAGATCCGCGCGGAGGCCGAGCGCCGGGGCCTGGCTGTCGCCAAGAAGCCCGACTCGCACGACATCTGCTTCATCGCCGACGGCGACACCCAGGGCTTCCTGGCCCGCCGCCTGGGCAAGGCCGAGGGCGACATCGTCGACGAGTCGGGAGCGGTCGTCGGCAGCCACGAGGGCGCGTACGGCTTCACCATCGGCCAGCGCAAGGGCCTGCGCATCGGCACCCCGGCATCCGACGGCAAGCCGCGCTACGTCCTGGACATCTCCCCGGTGACCAACACGGTGACGGTCGGCCCGGCCTCCGCCCTGGACGTCACCGGCCTCACCGCGATCAAGCCCCGCTGGTGCGGCACGGCCCCGTCCGGCCCCGGCACCTACACCGCCCAACTGCGCGCCCACGGCGGCGAGACCGAGGTCACCGCCGAACTCGTCGGCGACGAACTCCGGGTCACCTTCACCGAGCCGGTCCGCGGCGTGGCCCCCGGCCAGGCGGTCGTGCTGTACGACGGGACGCGCGTGGTGGGCTCGGCGACCATCGCCGCGACGGTCCGGGCGAAGGAGCCGACCACGGCGGTCTGACGCACGGACCGCCGGCGGCGCCGGTCACAGCACTACGACCGGTGTTCCGCCGTCTCCTTGATGCCGGTCAGGGTGGCGTCCATGCCCTTGCCGAGTTCGTCGAGGCGGTAGGCGATGATCGCCTCCTCCTGGTCGGGGGCGCGGTCGATGTACGCGCTCAGGCCGGAGCGGCCGGGCCCGACCGTGACGGACTGGCGCAGCACGGTGCCCCCCTCCGGCGCCGGGGAGAGCGCGAAGGACCAGGTGGCCATCCGGTCCGCCGGGTCCTCGGAGGCCTTGCCGTACCGTCCGTCCGGGTCCAGCACGCACCAGGTGAGGGAGCGCTCCGGGGCGGCCTCCGTGATGTGGGCGAGGGTCCGCCACTCGCCCACGAGCGGATTCCGGTTGTGCCCGAAGTAACAGGCGCCCGGCGCCGGCCCGTCGGCACCGCCCTGCCACTCCACGCGCACCAGCTCCGGGCTCCACCCGGCCATGGCCTCGACGTCGGTGACGACTTCCCAGACCCGCGAGGGTTCCGCCGCGATGTGCACCTCGCGGTGTGTGCTGGGCTGGTCGGCGTAGCGCATGGCTGCTCCCCGTGCGGGCGCGGTCGTTCGCCGCTCCCGCGCAGGGAGTCTAGGGTCGCCAACTCTTCTTGAAATACGTTGGGTTGGTCACACGGGTGTCAGTTCGGACACCAGCCGGGCAGCCGTCGGCGCCGGAACGCCGTGCCGCTTGGCGGCGCGCAGCACGGCACCGCCGATCGCGTCGAGTTCCAGGGCGCGGCCCGCCTCGGCGTCACGCTGCATCGAGGACTTCATCCCGGCCGGAAACGCGTCGTACATCGCCAGCGTCCGGTCCGCGTCGAGCGGCGCCCCGGCCGCGCGGCCGACGGCGGTGATCTCGTCGACGAGGGCGACCAGTTCTTCGCGGTGGCCGGTGCGGACCGTGCCGATGGGGGCGTCGTAGCGGGTGGTGAGGAGGGCGAAGGGGGCGAGGAAGGCCAGCTTCGCCCAGAGGACGGCGGTCTCGGACTCGGCCACGCGGGTCCGCACCCCGGCGGACTCCAGCACGGCGGCCAGGTCACCGAGCGGGCGCGCGGTCGTCCCGGCCAGATCGATCTCGGTGAACGGGCTTCCGTGCTCGACGACACCGGGCGCGACGCGGGTCGACTCGACGCGGATGACGCCCGCGGCCACCCGGTCGTCGCCGTAGCGGCGGCGCAGGGTCCCGGGGTGCTCGACGCCGTTGAGGAGCGGCAGGACGAGGCCGTCCGTGCCGAGCATGGCCGGCGGGACTCGGTCCAGCGCGGCGTCCAGGCTGGTGTGCTTGACGGTCACCACGCACAGGTCGACCGGTTCCCGCAGCTCGGTGTCCGCCTCGACCTTGGCGGTGAAGTCCCCGAACTGGCCGCTGTGCACCCGTACCCCGCCCTCGCTCAGGGACCGTGCCGTCGCGTCCCCGGCCAGGCAGATCACCCGGTGACCCGCCCGGGACAGCAGCGCGGCGAGCAGCCCGCCGACACCGCCGGGGCCGAGCACGGCCACGGTCCAGGGGTGGGGGGCATCCGGAGTGGAAGCGGCTTCGGTGATGTCGGGAGTGGTGCTGGGCATGGCGGGGATGTCCCTTCCGGTCGCGGGGCGGCACCCGTCGGGCGGGTCGCCGTCTCGGTGGTCGCCAACAAGGACGGGGCTCGGCGCATTTCCGGCCCCGGCCCACCGCGCCGCCGGCGGGGACCGCGCCGGGACCGTGAGCCGGCCGGGCCGCGCGGACACGGAGGCCGGCCGCGACCGGGGACACGGCCGTCCTGGCCGGCGCCCGGCTGTCCGGCTGTCCGGTACGAGAACACCGCGCGGCCGTGACGGCTCGGGAGGCCGGCGGGCGTGCGGACCTGTGGCAACGGCCTGTTCGGTTCGGGAGGTGTGCTGTTCAGGACGCGAAGAACTCCGCCAGCACCGGTGCCAGTGCCTCCGGTTCCACCGCGTGGGTCTGGCCCTCCAGGGCCCGGTACGTGCCCCGGGGCGCGGCCTGCGCGACCGCCCTGGCCGCCTCACGCAGCCAGGCCGGGCTCGCGCTGCCCGCCACGGACAGGACCGGCACGGTCACCGAGGCCAGCAGGTCGCGGGGGACCAGCCCGTTCCCCATCACCGCGTCGTCGTGGGCGAGTGTGGGCGCGATCGCCTCCATGCCCGCCCACATGGGGGACTGGCGGGCGCTGGCGATCATCTGCGGGGCCAGCCCGGTCAGGAGGAGGAACAGCTCCACCGCGTCCCCGCGCCGGCCCTCGGCGAGCGCCGCGGACAGCTTGCCGGTGTATTCTGCGCGCTCCCGCTCGCCGCCCTCGTGCACGGCGAACGGCGGCTCGTAGACGGCGACCTGACGGACCGGCAATCCGCTCGCCGTCGCCCTGAGGGCCAGCGCGCCGCCGGAGGAGACGCCGTACAGCGCCGCCTCGCCGCCCACCGCGTCGATCAGCGCGGCCAGGTCCTCGACCTCGCGCTCCACCGCGTAGGGCGCCGTGTCCCCGCTCGCGCCGCGGCCCCGGCGGTCGTAGACGACGGCGTCGAAGCGGTCCGGCAACGCCGCCGCCAGTGGCGCGAGCGTGGCACCCGTCGACATCGCACCGCTGACGAGGACGACCACCGGGCCCTGTCCGGTACCGCGGTAGGCGAGGGGCGTGCCGTCACGCGAGACGGTCTTCTTGTCCATGCCGGTCATGCCAGTGAAGACTGCCACGCCGCGGCGGCCTCATCGGGTCACAACACTTCCACTTCGTAGAAGCACAGGTGGTCCTTGATCTCGGCGACGTCCGGCTTCGGCTCGGGGTAGGCCCACACCAGGTCCGCCGCGTCGGGCAGGGACCAGTAGGACGCCGTGCCCTTGAAGGGGCAGTACGTGTGCGTGTCGGACGCCGTCAGCAGGTCGAGGCGCACGTCCTCGGGCGGCAGGTAGTAGCGCGGGGGGCACCCCGTCTCACGCAGTACCAGGGCGCGGTCGCTCTCCGCGAGGACCTGGCCGCCGCGCACCACACGCACGTGCTCGTCGCTCTTGTCGATCGTGATCGTGTGTCCTTGGCTCATACCCGTACAGCACCCGCCGGGCCCCGCTTCTTCCCGCCCACGGGACCGATTGCCCCGCCGCGTACCGTGGGCGCATGAACATCTGCGTCTTCCTCTCCGCCGCCGACCTCGACGACCGCTACACCCGCCCCGCGCGGGACTTCGCCCGGCTGATCGGCAAGGGCGGGCACAGCCTGGTCTGGGGCGGTTCCGACACCGGGCTGATGAAGGTGGTCGCGGACGGTGTGCAGGAGGCGGGCGGCCGGCTCGTCGGAGTGTCGGTCGACTTCCTGTCGGCGAAGGCGCGGCCCGGCGCGGACGAGATGGTGATCGCCCGGGACCTCGCCGAGCGCAAGAAGCTGCTCCTGGAGAAGGCCGACGCGGTCGTGATCATGGTGGGCGGCACCGGGACGCTCGACGAGGCCACCGAGATCCTGGAGCTGAAGAAGCACGGCCGGACCGGCAAGCCGGTGGTGCTGCTGAACACCGACGGCTTCTACGACGGTCTCAAGCAGCAGTTCCGCCGCATGGAGGAGGACGGGTTCCTGCCCCGGCCGCTCGCCGAGCTGGTGTTCTTCGCCGAGGAGCCCGCGGGCGCGATGGCGTATCTGGACGAGGCGCTCGGCGGCAGCTGAGCCGGTGATGCGAGCATGGCGGGCATGGCTACTCATGTGATCACCGGGGCCGGCTCCGGCATCGGCGCGGCCGTCGCCCGCCGCCTGCACGCGCGCGGGGACGAGCTCGTGCTGCACGCGCGCGACGCCGGCCGGGCCAAGGAACTGGCCGCCGCGTTCCCCGGCGCCCGGACGCTCGTCGGCGACCTGGCCGACCCCGACCGGTTGAGCTGGGCGTTCTCGCACCAGGCGCTGCCCGACCGGGTGGACTCCCTGCTCCATGTCGCGGGCGTGGTCGACCTCGGCCCGGTCGGCGAGCTCACCCCGAAGACCTGGCGCCACCAGCTCGACGTCAACCTGATCTCCCCCGCCGAACTGACCCGCCACTTCCTGCCCCAACTGCGCGCCTCGCGCGGCCACGTGGTGTTCGTGAACTCGGGCGCGGGCCTGAGCGCCCACGCCGACTGGTCCGCGTACGCCGCCTCCAAGCACGGCCTGAAGGCGCTGGCGGACTCGCTGCGCCACGAGGAGCACGCCAACGGCGTCCGGGTCACCTCGGTCTACCCGGGCCGCACCGCCAGCCGTATGCAGGCCAAGGTGCACCAGCAGGAGGGCAAGGAGTACGACCCCGGGAAGTGGATCGCCCCCGACTCCGTCGCCACGACCATCGTCATGGCGCTCGACCTGCCGCGGGACGCGGAGGTCAACGACCTGACGGTCCGCCCGGGCCTGTGACGGACGGCCGGGGGCGGTCCCCGAAGGCTGCCGCCCCCTGAGGCGGCGCTGCCCCCGCGGGGTTGCGTAGTCTTCCCGGGTGAGCGAGAACAGCCAGTTCAGGTTCGGTGCCGCCACCGGCGTCGGGTCCATGCCCGGTGGGGACGCCCGGGAGGCCGCCAAGACCGTCACGGGCACCTTCGAGGACTTCCCCTTCCTGCCCGAGCTGCCCGCACGCGGGCCCGGCGCGGACATGATCGGGCGTACCGCGGGGATGCTCGTCGAGCTGTACGCGCGCGTGGAGCCCAGCGGCTGGCGGCTCGGGGACCGCCCGGGCCGGGACACCAGGCGGGCCCGGTCCTGGCTCGGGGAGGACCTCGACGCCCTGGAGGAGTTCACCCAGGGGTACGAGGGCGCGCTGAAGGTGCAGGCGGTGGGGCCGTGGACCCTCGCCGCCGCCCTGGAGCTCAAGAACGGCGAGGCGGTCCTGTCCGATCCCGGCGCGTGCCGGGACCTGGCCGCCTCGCTCGCCGAGGGGCTGCGGCTCCATCTCGCGGAGGTGCGCCGGCGCGTTCCCGGCGCCGGGCTCGTCCTCCAGCTCGACGAGCCGTCCCTGACCGCCGTCCTGCGCGGGCAGGTGCGGAGCGCCAGCGGCTACCGGACCCACCGCGCCGTCGACCGGCAGATCGTGGAGGCCACGCTCCGGGACGTCCTCGGGGCGCACGATCAGGGGCCTGTCGTGGTCCACTCGTGTGCTCCGGACGTCCCGCTCGCCCTGCTGCGCCGCGCGGGCGCCGCGGCGGTCTCCCTCGACGTCTCGCTCCTCACCGAGCGTGACGACGAGGTGATCGGAGAAGCGGTCGAGGCGGGCACCCGCCTCTTCGCCGGTGTCGTCCCCGGCACGGACGGCCCGTTGTCAGACCCTGCCGGTAGCGTCATGGGTGTCAGGACGATGTGGCGCAGGCTGGGGCTGCGGCCGGAGCTTCTCGCCGAGGCGGTCACGGTCACCCCGGCGTGCGGACTCGCGGGCGCTTCTCCCGCGTACGCGCGCCAGGCGCTCGCCCACTGCGTCCGGGCGGCGAGATCGCTCGCGGACAACCCAGAGTAACGGGAGGACAACACGGTGGCCGGCGACAAGCAGCAAGCGGAAACAGCGGTGCCCGTCGAGGCACGGGAGAAGCACGCGCGGCTCGCGGAGCAGGTCGAGGAGCACCGCTTCCGGTACTACGTCAAGGACGCTCCCATCATCAGCGACGCCGAGTTCGACGAGCTCCTGCGCTCGCTGGAGGCGCTGGAGGAGGAGTACCCGGAGCTGCGCACGCCCGACTCGCCGACCCAGAAGGTCGCCGTGGCGTACGAGACCGGCCTCGCCGAGGTCGAGCACCGCCAGCGGATGCTCTCCCTCGACAACGTCTTCGACGACGAGGGGCTCGCCGCCTGGGCGGACCGCGTCGCCAAGGACGTCGGCACCACCGGTCACCACTTTCTGTGCGAGCTCAAGGTCGACGGCCTCGCGGTCAACCTGACCTACGAGGACGGCAGGCTCACCCGCGCGGCCACCCGCGGCGACGGCCGCGTCGGCGAGGACATCACGCCCAACGTCATGACGATCGCCGAGATCCCGCACCGGCTGGACGGCGACCGCGTCCCGAGCCTGGTGGAGATCCGCGGGGAGGTCTACTTCCCCATGGAGGCCTTCCAGGACCTCAACGCCCGCCGGGTCGCGGCCGGCGAGAAGCCGTACGCCAACCCTCGCAACTCCGCCTCCGGTTCGCTGCGCCAGAAGGATCCCAAGGTCACCGCGACGCTGCCGCTGCACATGGTGGTCCACGGCATCGGCGCCCTGGAGGGGTACGAGGGCCTCACCCGCCTCTCCGAGGCCTACGAGCTGCTGAGGTCCTGGGGCCTGCCCACCTCCCGGCACAACAGGGTCGTCGACGACCTCGACGGCGTCCGCGCGTTCATCGCCCACTACGGCGAGAACCGCCACTCGGTGGAGCACGAGATCGACGGCGTCGTCGTCAAGCTCGACGAGATCCCGCTCCAGGGCCGCCTGGGCTCCACCTCCCGCGCCCCTCGCTGGGCGATCGCGTACAAGTACGCGCCGGAGGAGGTCAACACCAAGCTCGTCAACATCCGGGTGGGCGTGGGCCGGACCGGCCGGGTCACGCCGTACGCGCAGGTCGAGCCGGTCACGGTGGCCGGTTCCGAGGTCGAGTTCGCCACCCTGCACAACCAGGACGTGGTCAAGGCCAAGGGCGTGCTCATCGGCGACACGGTCGTGCTGCGCAAGGCCGGTGACGTCATCCCGGAGATCCTCGGGCCGGTCGTCGATCTGCGCGACGGCACCGAGCGCGAGTTCGTCATGCCCTCCGAGTGCCCCGAGTGCGGTACGCCGCTCAGGCCGATGAAGGAGGGCGACGTCGATCTGCGCTGCCCCAACGCGCGGGCGTGCCCGGCCCAGTTGCGCGAGCGCCTGTTCTACCTCGCGGGCCGCAAGGCGCTGGACATCGAGCACTTCGGCTATGTCGCCGCGGCCGCCCTCACCAAGCCGCTGGAGCCCGCAGAGCCGCCGCTGAAGGACGAGGGCGACCTGTTCGACCTGACGGTGGAGCAGCTGCTCCCCATCAAGGCCTACGTCCTCGACCAGGACAGCGGTCTGCCCAAGCGTGACCCGAAGACCGGCGAGGAGAAGGTCGTCACGGTCTTCGCCAACCAGCAGGGCGAGCCGAAGAAGAACGCGCTCGCGATGCTGGAGAACATCCGGGCCGCCAAGGAGCGCCCGCTCGCGCGCGTGCTCACCGGCCTGTCGATCCGTCACGTCGGACCGGTCGCGGCCCAGGCGCTGGCCCGGGAGTTCCGCTCCATCGACCGCATCGAGCAGGCCGGTGAGGAGGAGTTGGCGAACACGGAGGGTGTGGGCCCGATCATCGCCGCCTCGCTCAAGGAGTGGTTCGCCGAGGAGTGGCACCAGGAGATCCTGCGCAAGTGGCGGGAGGCCGGCGTCCGCAGGGAGGAGGAGAGCTCCGGCGAGGACGAAGGCCCGCGCCCGCTCGAGGGATTGACGGTCGTGGTGACCGGAACCCTCGAACAGTTCACCCGCGACGGCGCCAAGGAGGCGCTGCAGAGCCGGGGGGCGAAGGTGACCGGCTCGGTGTCGAAGAAGACCTCCTTCGTGGTCGTGGGTGACAACCCCGGTTCGAAGTACGACAAGGCGATGCAACTGAAGGTGCCCGTGCTGAACGAGGACGGTTTCGTCGTCCTTCTGGAGCGCGGGCCGGATGCGGCGGCCGAAGTCGCGCTTCCGACCGGCGAGTAGGGGTTGAACTCCACCCGTTCGGCGCATACCAGATGCATACGGGTGGCCGGGGCGCATTCGGGCAACCGTCGACGACCGCTGCCCGTGGAAGCCTTCTGCGGCCTACTGTTGAGCTGTGCGCCCGCCGTGCCCAACCGCGGTCGGGGCATCCCCGTGCTCGTCAGGAGTGCGTGGAAGGGTTTTCCAGCGCGGTGCCGTCCAGGGGTCGTGGGGCATCGGGCCGCGTGGCGTGGGCACCGCCGGCTGTGAGAGGGACGGGAATGGAACCGACCGAGAGCGCCGCCCCGCACTCACGGCTGCGCCGGATGGCCGGCGCATGGTGGGGGAGACGGGCGTGGACGCCGGAGCGTCCGGGCGCCATGGAGCGCGCCGGACGCATTGCCGCCGGACAGTACACCGTCGCCCGCGCCCGCGCCTCCGCACATATGGCCGTCGAACGTTTCTCCGGGCTGCCCGGCGACGAACCCGAACGGCACCGGGTCCGCTCCGCGTTGCCCGTGGCGATCGTCGCGGCGGCCGGGGCCGCGCTGAGCGCCGGCGTGTACCAGGCGTTCACCGACCACCACGCGCTCTTCCCGTCCGGCGCGGCCGGCTGGTCCCTGGCCCTGCTCACCGGCGTCATCGTCGGTCACCTGGTCATGCTCGGCCGGGCCCGCTGGTGGGGCGGCACCGGCTCCGGCGCCACCCTCACCGTCGCCGTGCTGCTGCTCTACGGCTGGGTGCCCGCCGGGATGGTCAGCCTCACCGTCGTCGTCCTGGTCGGCACAGCCCGGCGCCACCACTGGCGGCAGGGCGTGCTGCACGGGGCGGTGGACATCCTCGGCATCGGCGCCGGCGGCCTGATGCTGGGCGCCTTCGGCCGCGTACCGACCGTGGAGAGCCCCTGGAGCCCGGGCGGTTGGACCGCCTCCACCCTGCCTCAGGTGGTGCTGGCCGCCGGCGCCTACCTCCTGGTCACCCGCGCCCTGCTGTGGTTCGTGCACAACTCCCGCAACGGCGGAGTGTCCCCCGTCGCCCGCACCGCCGTGATCAGACAGGGACTGGTCGCCGTCGCCCTGCTCGGCATCTCCCCGCTGGTCTGCGTCGTCGCCGTGGCCAAACCCGTGCTGCTGCCGCTGTTCGCCGTCCCGCTGATCGCCCTCGACTCCTCGCTGTGGATAGCCCGTGCCCGGGCCGAGGAGCAGCTGCGCGACCCGCTGACCGGACTGCCCAACCGGCAGTGGCTCCTGGAGCGCATCTGGACCGCCCTGGACGACGCCGAACGCATC
Source organism: Streptomyces sp. NPDC091412 (assembly GCF_044756885.1). Taxonomy (NCBI): domain Bacteria; kingdom Bacillati; phylum Actinomycetota; class Actinomycetes; order Kitasatosporales; family Streptomycetaceae; genus Streptomyces; species Streptomyces sp. NPDC091412. The sequence continues at coordinate 734,214 of NZ_JBIVTV010000002.1, forward strand.
GGCGCCCGGTCCGCGCTGATGCTGATCGACCTGGACCGGTTCCGTTCGGTCAACGACACACTCGGTCACCTCGCCGGTGACCGGCTGCTGTTGCAGATCGCCGACCGGCTGCGGCAGGCGCTGCCGCGCGGGGCGGAGGCGGCGCGGCTCGGCGGCGACGAGTTCGCCGTGCTGCTGCCGGTCGCCGACTCCACGACGTCCGCGACCCGTATCGCGCGCGCCCTGGTCACCGTCCTCAGCTCCCCGCTCGACCTCGACGGGCTCACCCTGGTCCTGGAGGCCAGCGCCGGAGTCGCCGTCTTCCCCGACCACGCCCTGGACGCCGAAGGCATGCTGCGCCGGGCGGACGTGGCGATGTACCAGGCCAAGCGGGACCGCACGGGCGTGGAGGTCTACGAGTCCAAGCGGGACTCCAACACCCCCGACCGGCTGGGGCTGCTGGGCGATCTGCGCCGGGCCCTCGACGCCCACGAGGTCCAGCTGCACTACCAGCCGAAGGTCCGCTTCGACGGACAGGTCGCGGGCCTGGAGGCGCTGGTCCGCTGGGTGCACCCCGAGCGCGGCAAGGTGCCGCCGGACGAGTTCATAGCGATCGCCGAGTCCTCGGGTCTGATGCCCCATCTGACGGAGTACGTGCTGGAGACCGCGCTCGCGCAGGTCGCCCGGTGGCGGGCCCAGGGCCTGTACGTCCCGGTCGCGGTCAACGTCTCCCCGCGTGATGTGCACATCCCCGGGTTCGCCGGTTCGGTGGCCGCCCGGCTGGCCCGGCACGGCGTGCCGGCGGGAGCGCTCCAACTGGAGATCACCGAGCACGTCCTGCTGGAGGACCCGCAGCGGGCCGCCGACACCCTGCACGCGCTGACCGGGCACGGCGTGAAGATGTCCCTGGACGACTTCGGCACCGGCTACTCCTCGCTGGTGCACCTGCGCCGGCTGCCGGTGAGCGAGCTGAAGATCGACCGCTCGTTCGTGGCCCGGCTGGCGGTCGACACGGAGGACGCCGAGATCGTGCGCTGCACCGTCGACCTCGCGCACTCCCTCGGGCTGCTGGTCGTCGCGGAGGGCGTCGAGGACGACGAGACCTGGGAACGGCTGCGGGACCTCGGCTGCGACGCCGTACAGGGCTGGCTCGTCGCGGCCGCGATGCCGCCGGAGGAGACGACGGCGTGGCTGCGGGCGCGCGGATCACGCGGCTGGCAGCGCCCCGCCGCCGCGCTGCCCGCGGCGGCCGCCGACGAGTGACCGTTCCGCCCGTCCGCCAGTCCTGAGCGTGGGCCGGGCCCGCCCTGTTCAGCCCGTGCCGTGCGGCACGAAGTGACCGATCAGCAACGCGAGCCGGCGCTCGTGGGCCTGCGGCGGCAGCCGACCGCTGCGCATCAGGGTCACCAGGCCGTGGAGCCCGGCCCAGTACGTCTCCGTCAGCAGGCCCGGGTCGTCGTCCTTCGCCGCGATGGGCTCCACGGCCCGCAGCAGTTCGCCGAACGCCTCCCACAGGGCCGCCGGGGCCTCGGGTGTGGCGAACGGCAGGTCCACCGTGTGCGTGAACATCGCGTCGTAGAGCGCGGGGCGCCGCTGTGCGAAGGCGGTGTACGCCTCGCCCACCGCGGCCAGCGCCTCGCGCGTGCTCCCGGCCGCCTCGCGGGCCGTGCGCATCTCGGCGCCCAGCTCCGCGAAACCCTGGACGGCGACCGCCGCCATGATCGCGCCCTTGCTCGTGAAGTGGCTGTAGAGGACCGGCTGGCTGTACTCGATCTCGGCGGCCAGCCGGCGGGTGGTCACCGCGTCCCAGCCCTCGGCCTCCGCCAGCTCCCGTGCGGCCGTCACGATCAGCCGCCGGCGCTCCGCTCGTTCGCGCTCCCGGCGCGTCTGGATCGACATGGTTTCGATTCTAGCAGTGCTAGAACTTCTGCCGACGTTCTGCTAGCTTCACTCTCAGTCCTAGCAGTGCTAGCAAAAAGGGGGAGAGAGATGACCGTCGCCGCGTACACCCTGGCCGTCCTGCTCGATCTGTTCTGTGTGTTCCTCGGCTACCGCTTCCTGTTCCGGCCCGGCCCCTCTGCGGCCGGCTACGGCGTCCCGGCCGACCCGCGCGGCGACTCCCGCGCCTATCTGTCGGTCAAGGGCCTGCGGGACGGCACCTTCGGGCTGCTGGGCCTCGTCCTGCTGGCCTTCGCCGGAGCCCGTGCCGAGGCGTGGTTCATGGTCGCCGTGGCGCTCGTACCGCTCGGTGACACCCTGATAGTGCTGCGCAACGGCGGAACGAAGGCCGTCGCCTTCGGGATCCACTTCGCCACCGCACTCGTTGTACTGCTCAGTGCCGCACTGCTCTTCGCGCTCTGAGCGCGTCCGCCATCCGACCGGGGGAGTCGCATCATGTCGCTGTTCGTGCCGAAGTTCGACGAAACCGTGCTGGTCCGTGACGCTCGGGCCGAGGTGGTCGGCGGGGACCCCGTCGGCGTGAAGCTGCTGGCCGACAGCAGCGCGACCGGCGGCGCGCTGTCCACCGTGCGCGTCACCCTGGCCGAGGGCGCCGACGGCGCCCGGCCGCACCGGCACGACAGCTCCGCCGAGATGTTCTTCGTCCTGGACGGGTCCGCGGAGCTGCTCTCCGGCGACGACGTGGTCACGGCCGAGCGCGGTGACCTGGTCGTCGTCCCGCCGGGCCGGCCGCACGCGTTCGCCGCCGCCCCCGGCCGCGGGGCCGACCTCCTCATCGTCATCACGCCGGGCGTCGAGCGCTTCGCGTACTTCCGCCACCTCCAGCGCATCCGCCTGGGCGAGGTCACCCCGGAGAGCCTGCTGGAGGTGCAGGACCTGTACGACAACCACTTCCTGAGCAGCCGGGCCTGGGACGCGCGCCGCTGAACGCCGGCCCCGTGGGGCGGGGTCCGGCGAACCGTTTCACGGCCACCCCGCCCCGCCCCATAGGATTGAGCCAAAGCACACACACTCACCCAGAGGATCGCTGCATGCCTGGCATCACGCGCGAGGAGGTCGCCCACCTCGCCCGGCTGGCGCGTCTGGAGCTGAAGCCCGAGGAACTCGACCACCTCGCGGGACAGCTCGACGACATCATCGGCGCGGTGGCCCGCGTCAGCGAGGTCGCCGACCAAGACGTACCGCCGACCTCCCACCCGCTGCCGCTGACCAACGTCATGCGCGCGGACGAGGTCCGTCCGTCGCTCACCTCCGAGCAGGCGCTCTCCGGCGCCCCGGCCCAGGAGCAGCAGCGTTTCAAGGTGCCGCAGATCCTGGGTGAGGAGTGACAGCCGTGACGGACATGAACAGCATCATCAGGCTCACCGCCGCCGAGACCGCCGAGAAGATCGCCTCCGGCGAGCTGACGGCCGTCGAGGTCACCGAGGCCCACCTGGCCCGGATCGAGGCCGTCGACGAGAAGGTGCACGCCTTCCTGCACGTCGACCGCGAGGGCGCGCTCGCCCAGGCCCGCGCCGTCGACGAGAAGCGCGCGCGCGGCGAGAAGCTCGGCCCGCTGGCCGGCGTGCCGCTCGCGCTCAAGGACATCTTCACCACCGAGGGCATCCCCACGACCGTCGGTTCGAAGATCCTCGAAGGCTGGATCCCGCCGTACGACGCGACGCTCACCAAGCGCCTGAAGGACGCCGATGTGGTGATCCTCGGCAAGACCAACATGGACGAGTTCGCCATGGGGTCCTCCACCGAGAACAGCGCCTACGGGCCCACCGGCAACCCCTGGGACCTCACCAGGATCCCCGGCGGCTCCGGCGGCGGGTCGAGCGCCGCGCTCGCCTCCTACCAGGCCCCGCTCGCCATCGGCACCGACACCGGCGGCTCCATCCGCCAGCCGGCCTCCGTCACCGGCACGGTCGGCGTCAAGCCGACGTACGGCGCGGTCTCCCGCTACGGCATGGTCGCGTTCTCCTCCTCCCTCGACCAGGGCGGCCCCTGCGCCCGTACGGTCCTGGACGCGGCCCTGCTGCACGAGGTGATCGCCGGGCACGACCCGCTCGACTCCACCTCCATCGACGAGCCGGTCCCGCCGGTCGTCGAGGCCGCCCGCAACGGCAGCGTCGCGGGTATGCGCGTCGGCGTCGTCAAGCAGTTCCGCGGCGAGGGCTACCAGGCCGGCGTCATCCAGCGGTTCGACGAGTCCGTCGAGCTGCTCAAGGAGCTGGGCGCCGAGATCGTCGAGCTGGACTGCCCGTCCTTCGACCTGGCCCTGTCGGCGTACTACCTGATCGCGCCGTCCGAGTGCTCGTCCAACCTGGCCCGCTTCGACGGCCTGCGCTACGGCCTGCGCACCGGCGACGACGGCACGCGCTCCGCCGAGGACGTCACCTCCCTCACCCGTGAGGAGGGCTTCGGCGCCGAGGTCAAGCGCCGGATCATGCTCGGCACGTACGCGCTCAGCTCCGGCTACTACGACGCGTACTACGGCAGCGCCCAGAAGGTCCGCACCCTGATCAAGCGGGACTTCGACAAGGCGTTCGAGCAGGTCGACGTGATCGTCTCCCCGACGACCCCGACCACCGCCTTCGCGATCGGCGAGCGCGCCGACGACCCGATGGCGATGTACCTCGCCGACCTGTGCACCATCCCGACCAACCTGGCGGGCAACGCGGCCATGTCGCTGCCCTGCGGTCTCGCCCCGGAGGACAACCTCCCGGTGGGCCTGCAGATCATCGCCCCGGTGATGAAGGACGACCGCCTGTACAAGGTGGGTGCCGCGGTCGAGGCCGCCTTCGTGGAAAAGTGGGGGCACCCGCTGCTCGAGGAGGCTCCGTCGCTGTGAGTAAGGCACTCGCCAAGGCCAAGGGCTTCAAGAAGTCCAAGTCCGGTACGTACCTGTCCATGGCCACCACCGCGTTCGGCGCGGTGGGTGTCGCCAAGCAGATCAGGAAGGCCCGCGCCGAGCACGACACGCTGCGCCTGATCGACGCCACCGTGTCCGCCGTAGCGATCGTCACCGGCCTCGCCATCCTCTGCCGCGAGCTCAAGCGGCTGGGCGACGACGACGTCCTGCTGGGCTGAGAGGGAAGTTTTCACCGTGACCACCACGACCGACCTGGTGTCGTACGAGGACGCGCTGGCGTCGTACGACCCCGTCATGGGCCTCGAGGTCCATGTCGAACTCGGCACCGCCACCAAGATGTTCTGCGGCTGCTCGACCGCGCTCGGTGCCGAGCCGAACACCCAGACCTGCCCGACCTGCCTCGGCCTGCCCGGCGCGCTCCCGGTCGTCAACGCGACCGGCGTGGAGTCCGCCATCAAGATCGGCCTCGCGCTGCACTGCGAGATCGCCGAGTGGTGCCGCTTCGCCCGGAAGAACTACTTCTATCCGGACATGCCGAAGAACTTCCAGACCTCCCAGTACGACGAGCCGATCGCCTTCAACGGCTACCTCGACGTGCAGCTGGAGGACGGCGAGACCTTCCGCGTGGAGATCGAGCGCGCCCACATGGAGGAGGACACCGGCAAGTCGACGCACGTCGGCGGCGCCACCGGCCGCATCCACGGCGCGTCCCACTCCCTGCTGGACTACAACCGCGCCGGCATCCCGCTGATCGAGATCGTCACCAAGCCGATCACCGGTGCCGGCGAGCGGGCGCCTGAGGTGGCCAAGGCCTACGTCCGTGAGCTGCGCGAGCTCATCCGGGCGCTGGGCGTGTCCGAGGCCCGTATGGAGATGGGCCAGATGCGCTGCGACGTCAACCTGTCGCTGATGCCCAAGGACGCCGACAAGTTCGGCACCCGCTCCGAGACGAAGAACGTCAACTCGCTGCGGTCCGTGGAGCGCGCGGCCCGTTTCGAGATCCAGCGCCACGCCGCCGTGCTGAACGGCGGCGGCACGGTGATCCAGGAGACCCGTCACTTCCACGAGGACACGGGGTCCACGACCTCCGGCCGCGTCAAGGAGGAGGCCGAGGACTACCGGTACTTCCCCGAGCCGGACCTGGTCCCGGTGGCGCCCTCGCGCGAGTGGGTCGAGGAGATCCGGTCCGCGCTGCCCGAGCTGCCGCTGGTGCGCCGCAGCCGGCTCCGCGAGGAGTGGGGCGTCTCGGCCACCGAGATGCAGGCGATCCTCAACGCCGGTGCCCTGGACCTCATCGTCGCCACCATCGACGCCGGTGCCGACGCCGCCTCCGCCCGCAAGTGGTGGATGGGCGAGCTGGCGCGTGCCGCCAACGAGTCCGGCAAGGCGCTGGACGAGCTGGCGATCACGCCGGCGCAGGTCGCCCGGGTCACCGAGCTGGTCGCCAAGGGCGATCTGAACGACAAGCTGGCCCGCCAGGTCATCGAGGGCGTCCTCGCCGGCGAGGGCACCCCGGACGAGGTCGTCGACAAGCGCGGCCTGAAGGTCGTCTCCGACGAGGGCGCGCTGACCGCCGCCGTCGACGAGGCCATCGCCGGGAACCCGGCCGTCGCGGACAAGATCCGCGGCGGCAAGGTGGCCGCGGCCGGCGCCCTGGTCGGCGCGGTCATGAAGGCGACCCGCGGCCAGGCCGACGCGGCCCGCGTCAAGGAGCTGATCCTGGAGAAGCTCGGCGTCGAGGGCTGAGCCCGCGGAACCGTCTCGGGGGGTGCACCGGATCCGGTGCACCCCCCGAGGCATGCCGGTACGGGGGGAACGGTCCGACCCCCCGTCGGTGCCGTCGGACGGAGGCGCTACGCTCGCGCGCCATGAGTGGACGCGCCGATTCCGAAACGCACCCCGCGATATCCGGGGCCGACGACGTCGAGGCGGCCGGGACGGGGGACCACGCCGAGGGCGACGTCGACGTGGGTGAGGACGGCGCCGTGAAGGACGACGGCGCCGAGGACGGGGACGGCGCCGAGGACGAGGCGGAGGACCCCGCGGAGGTCGCACGCCGCGCCCGGTGGACGGCGGCCGGGGCCGGGGCCCTGCTGACGCTCGCCGGACTCGCCGCCGCACTGCTGCGGCTGTCCCGCTCGGCCTCCGCGCTCGTCCCGGCCGCCTACGCCGCCGGCGCCGCCGTCTGTGCCGTGGCGACCTTCATCGGCTCCCGGGGGCGCACTCGGCGGGCACTGTGGCTGCTGATCGCCGGGGTGATGGTGATGGCGCTCGGCGACCAGCTCGACTGACCGCGCGGTGGACGCCCGGAGGGGCGATGGGCTTCACGCCCGGAGGGGCGACGGGCTTCATCTGATTGTCCTGTGAATTGGGTCGCACTGCTGTGAATCAGCACACGAACCGGCTAAACGATCAGATTCGCCTGCAAGAGTGTCTTCAGATTGCTCATGCGTTCTTTGCGGGCTGTTCCGATCATGGACGTCTTTTCCCGGTCAAAGATCCACAAATCCTTCCTGGGAGCACGTTCGTGGCAGCCCTAGCGCGCTGGTGTGTCCGGCACCGCCTCGTCGTCGTACTGCTCTGGCTCCTTGCCTTCGGTGGGGTCACCGCGGCCGCCTCGGTCACCGGCTCCGCCTACTCCAACGACTACGAGGTCCCCGGCACCGACTCGGCACGCGCCACCCAGCTGCTCAAGGAGGGCTTCCCGGGACTCGGCGGAGACAGTGACACCGTCGTCTGGCACACCACGTCCGGCACGGTGCGCGCCCCGGACGTCGAGCAGACCATGACCCGCGCCCTGGACAAGATCGCCGCCCTGCCCCAGGTGGCGTCCGTGACCAGCCCCTACAAGGACCAGGACGCCCAGGGCTCCGACCAGATCAGCCCCGACGGGCACACCGCGTACGCCACGGTCACCTTCACCCGCCCCTCCCAGGACATCACCAAGCCCCAGGCCGAGGCCGTGGTCGAAGCGGCCAAGGCGGCCGGGACCGGCGGGCTCCAGGTGGAACTCGGCGGCAGCGCGATCAGCCTCACCGCGGCATCCGGCGACCACACCGCCGAGGTCGTCGGCGTGCTCGTCGCCGCCGGGGTGCTGCTCATCGCCTTCGGCTCGCTCGCCGCCGCCGTGCTGCCCATCGCCACCGCGCTCCTGAGCGTGGGCACCGCGCACGCCGCCGTCGGACTCCTCGGTCACGCCATGACGGTCGCCGACTTCGCGCCCATGCTGGGCATGCTGATCGGACTCGGCGTCGGCATCGACTACGCGCTGTTCATCGTCACCCGGCACCGGCGCGGACTGAAACGCGGACTCAGCCCCACCGAGGCGGTCACGAACGCCGTCGCCACCACCGGACGCGCCGTCGTCTTCGCGGGTGCCACGGTGTGCATCGCCCTGCTCGGCATGCTCATCCTGCGGCTGGGCTTCCTCAACGGCGTGGCGGTCGCCGCCTCGCTGACCGTCGTCCTCACCGTCGCCGCCTCGGTGACCCTGCTGCCCGCGCTGCTGTCCTTCATCGGCCCGCGCGCCCTGAGCCGCCGCGAACGGCGCCGCCTGGCCGAACACGGGCCCGAGCCCGAGGTGCCCACCGGGTTCGCCGCCCGCTGGTCGGCCTTCGTCGAACGCCACCCCAAGGCGCTCGGCCTCGTCGCCCTCGCCGTCGTCACCGTGCTGGCCCTGCCCACGCTCTCCCTCCGCCTCGGCACCTCCGACCAGGGCAACGACCCCAGGACGGCGACCACCCGGAAGGCGTACGACCTCGTCGCCGAGGGCTTCGGGCCGGGCGTCAACGGGCCGCTCACCCTGGTGACCCGCGTGGAGGGGGCCGAGGGCAGGCTCGCCCTGGACAACCTCGACACCACCCTGCGCGCCACCGAGGGCGTCGTCGCGGTGACCCCGGTGACCTACAACTCCGGCGGCACCATGGCCTACCTCAACGTGGTCCCCGACTCCGCGCCGCAGTCCCAGCGCACCAGCGACCTCGTCCACCGGCTGCGCACCGACGTGCTGCCGCGCGCCGAGACCGGCACCACGCTCGACCTGCACGTCGGCGGAGTCACCGCCGGATACGACGACTTCGCCGGCGTGATCATCGGCAGACTGCCGCTGTTCGTCGGCGTGGTGGTCGGCCTCGGCTGCGTACTGCTGCTGCTCGCCTTCCGGTCCCTCGGCATACCCCTGAAGGCCGCCGCGATGAACATCGCCGCCGTCGCCGCCGCGTTCGGTGTCGTCGTCACGATCTTCCAGTGGGGCTGGGGCAGTGAGTTCCTCGGCCTCGGCCGGGAGGGACCGATCGAGCCCTTCCTGCCCGTGATCATGGTCTCGGTGCTCTTCGGGCTCTCCATGGACTACCAGGTCTTCCTGGTCAGCCGGATGTACGAGGAGTGGCTGGAGACCGGTGACAACCGGCGGGCGGTCCGCGTCGGACTCGCCGAGACCAGCCGGGTGATCAACTCCGCCGCGGTCATCATGATCTCGGTCTTCCTCGCCTTCGTCCTCAGCGGCGACCGCGTGATCGCCATGTTCGGCATCGCGCTCGCCTCCGCCGTCGCCCTCGACGCCTTCGTGCTGCGCACGCTGCTCGTGCCCGCCCTGATGCACATGCTCGGCCGCGCCAACTGGTGGCTGCCGCGCCGGCTCGACCGCGTGCTGCCCCGGATCAGCATCGAGCCGCCCGAGTGCCGCGCGGCGCATGAGAGGCTCACGGACGTCATGGACGCTCTGACGAAGGAGACGCAGCGGGATGTACGCGATACCTCTGGGTGACGAGGGAGCCGAACTGCGGCCCCTGGAGCCGTGGCACGCCGAGGAGTTCCTCGCGCACCTGGAGCGGGGACGGGAGTTCGTCACGCGGCACATCCCGTTCGGCGCGAACGCCACGGACGTGGACTCCGCGCGAGCCGTCCTCCAGTCGTACGCCGACAAGCGTGCCGCCGACAGCGGCTTCCTGCACGGGCTGTGGCTGGAGGGCGAGCTGGTCGGCGGACTGCTGTTCCGCGTCTTCGACACGGCCACCGGCACCTGCGAGATCGGCTGCTGGCTGGAGCCGGCCGGCACCGGGCGCGGACTCGTCACACGCGGCGCGCGGGTGCTCATCGACTGGGCGTTCGACGAGCGGGGCATGCACCGTGTGGAGTGGCACGCCTCCTCCGCCAACGAGGCGAGCATCAACGTGGCGCGACGGCTGGGGATGACCCGCGAGGGCGTCCTGCGCGAGAGGTTCCCCTACCGGGGCGTGCGCCAGGACATGGAGGTGTGGGCGGTGCTCGCCCCCGAGTGGCGTGAGGCACGCGCGCGCGACGGTCGTTGAGACGGCCGGGCGGGTTCGCCATCGTCCCCGTGCCGCCGTCCCCGTGCCACCGTCCCCCGTGCCAGGCGAGGTTCCGGGCGTGCCCTGGACCCGCCTTACTCGCGTCCACCGGTGCCTTACGGCCGCCCCGCGGTCCCCGTACACGCGCCTAAGGCACCCCGCGCGGGGAAGATGCGGAACTCTCCCGATGTGGCCGTACCCCCTGGGGGACGACAGTGGAGGCATCGCGGAAAGCGACGCCGAAACCACCGCTCACCGGGGAGAGAACATGTTCCACTACGAACTGCACCAGCTGCGCTCCGCCGAACTCGGCCGCCGCGCCGAGCAGAACCGCCTGGTCCGCGAGGTCCTGCGCGCCCGCCGTGCCGCCCGTCGCTCGGCCGACGGGCGAACCGCCGAGGCGGAGCCCCATACCCACGGCCCCCACCACCGGCGGCGGTTCGCCCGCGCGGCGTGAACACGGGCCGGCGCGATCCCGGCGGCAGGGACGGCCCCGGTTCCACGGAGGCGGGCCGGGGCCTCCCGCAGGTCCGTCCGTCTGCCGTGGGGAAAACAGGTGCCGCCCTGCCGGACCCTCGTGCGATGCTCGGGCATGTGGAGACCAGGTCCGTCAGTCCGGTGTTCGTCGGCCGCGCCGACGAGTTGAGCACTCTGCACGACGCGCTCGCGCGCGCGGCCCGGGGAGAGCCGCAGGCCCTGCTGCTCGGCGGTGAGGCGGGCGTCGGCAAGACCCGCCTGATCGAGGAGTTCACCGGCGCCGCGGTTCGCGCCGGCGCCGTCGTGGCGCTCGGCGGCTGCGTGGAGATCGGCGCCGACGGACTGCCGTTCGCCCCCTTCTCCGCAGCCCTGCGCGCCCTGCGCCGCGAACTGCCCGGCGAACTCGCCGCGGCGGCCGCCGGGCAGGAGGAGGAACTCGCCCGGCTGCTGCCCGAACTCGGCGAGCCGGCCCCCTCGCGAGGCACCGGCCGGCACGACGAGGAGGGCATGGCCCGTCTCTTCGAACTCACCGCCCGTCTGCTGGAGCGCGTCGCCGCCGACCACACCGTCGTCGTCGCCCTGGAGGACCTGCACTGGGCCGACGCCTCCACCCGGCACCTGCTCGCCTACCTCCTGCGCACCCTGCGCACCGGCCGCCTCGTCGTTCTGGCCACCTACCGGTCCGACGACATCCACCGTCGCCACCCACTACGGCCCCTGCTCGCCGAACTCGACCGGCTGCGCACGGTCCGCCGTCTCGAACTCGCCCGCTTCACCCGGCAGGAGGCGGGCCGTCAGATCGCCGGCATCCTCGCCACCGAACCGGACCCGGTCCAGGTCGACGAGATCTTCGAACGCTCCGACGGCAACGCCTTCTTCGTCGAGGAACTCGCCGTCGCCGCCCACGAGGGCTGCCGCACCAGCCTCAGCGACTCCCTGCGCGACCTGCTGCTCGTCCGGGTCGAGAAGTTGCCCGAGCCCGCCCAGCGGATCGCCAGGATCGTCGCCGAGGGCGGGTCCACCGTCGAGCACCGGCTGCTCGCGGCCGTGGCCCGGCTCACCGAGGACGACCTCATCGAGGCGCTGCGGGGCGCCGTGAACGCCAACATCCTCATCGCCGCCCCCACCGGCGACGGCTACCGCTTCCGGCACTCCCTGGTGCGTGAGGCCGTCAGCGACGACCTGCTGCCCGGCGAGCGCTCCCGCCTCAACCGCCGCTATGGCGAGGCTCTGGAGGCCGACCCGACCCTCGTCCCCGCCGACCAGCGCGTCATGCGGCTGGCCAGCTACTGGTACCACGCCCACGACCCGGCCAAGGCCCTGCCCGCCGTCCTCGACGGCTCCGTCGCGGCCCGCGCCCGGCACGCCTACAGCGAGCAACTGAGGCTGCTGGAACGGGCGATGGAACTGTGGGACGCCGCGCCCCAGGACGTACGCTCCCGGCTGCGCCCCGTCGACTACACCGAGACGTACTCCCCGTGCGGCTGCGACCCGGCGACCACCCCGCTGAGCTACCTCGACCTGCTGGCCGAGGCCGCCGTGGCCGGCCGCTTCTGCGGGGAGCGGGACCGCTCCATGAAGATCATCAAGCGGGCGCTGCGTCTCCTGGAGGACGAGAACGACCCTCTGCGGGCCGCCTGGTTCTGGGTCCAGCGCTCCTGGCTGGTCCAGGCGAAGGCCCACGGCGACGGCTGGCGGGAACTGGGCACCGCGCAGGAGCTGGTGCGCGGGCTGCCGCCGTCCGAGGTGCACGCCGAGGTGCTGGCCAACGTCGCCAACTGGTCCATGGTGCACGTGCCGGGTCCCGACGCCTTCTCCGCCGCCGAACGGGCGGTGGAGTACGCGCGCATGGTCGGCGCCTGCGAGATCGAGATGACCGCGCGGCTCACCCTCGGCAGCCTCATGGTCCAGGCCGGCGACGTCGAGGCGGGCCTCGCCGAGATGTACGAGGTCAACAAGCGCACCGTCGGCGACGGCATCGCCGCCGTCGCCGGTCGCTCCTACGTCAACCTGCCCTCCGAACTGGAGTCCGTCGGCCGCTCCCGCGAGGCCGTGCCGCTGATGGAGGAAGGGATCGCCTTCACCCGGCGCTTCGGCCTGCTGAACAGCGAGGCGTGGGTGTGGGGCAACCTCGCCGAATCGCTGTTCACCCTGGGGCGCTGGGAGGAGGCCGCCGAGGCGGCGTCCCAGTTCCGGCGCGCCGAGCAGAGCGCCAAGCCGCGCGGTTTCCACGCCCGGATCCGCGCCGAACTCGCCCTCGAACGCGGCGACCTCGCCGAGGCGTCCGAGCAACTGGCCAATGCCCGTGAGCACTTCGGCCCCCACGACTACGCACCCCAGTACTCCCTGCCGCTCGCCCGCATCGCGCTCGGGGTCGCCGCGGGCGAGGGCCGCCTGCTGGACGCCCGCGCCGAACTCGAACGCGTCCTGGACGACGGCTTCCCACCAGGCACCCAGCGCTACGGCTGGCCGCTGCTGCTCACCGCCGCCAGGGAGGAGACCCGCGCGGCAGGGCTGCCCGCCGCCGGCCCCGGACGCGCCGAGACCTTGCGGCGCATCCGCGGCGCCGCCAAGACGCTGGCCACCAACGTGCCCGTCTGGCAGGCGTACGAACGCTGGGTGCGCGCCGAACTGCTGCGTGCCGAGGGTCGCGGCTGCCCGGAGGAGTGGGCCGAGATCGTCGCCGCCTTCGAGACGCTGGAACGCCCCTACGACCTCGCCCGCGTCCGCTTCCGCCTCGCCGAGGCCCTGCTCGGCACCGACGAGGGCCCGCGGGACCGGGCCACCGAGCTGCTGCGCCTGGCGCACGCCGTCGCCGAGCACCTGTGCGCCCGCCCGCTCGCCGACTCCGTCGCCCTGCTGGCCCGCCGCGCCCGCCTCGCCCTGACCGGCACCCCGCAGCAGCCCTCCGCTTCCGCCGATCCGGTCGAATCCCTGGGCCTGACCAGCCGGGAACGCGATGTCCTGCGGCTGGTCTCGGCCGGCCGCACCAACCGCCAGATAGCCGAGGAACTCTTCATCTCGCCGAAGACGGCCAGCGTCCATGTCTCGAACATCCTGGCCAAAATGGGTGTTTCGGGTCGGGGAGAGGCGGCCGCTCTGGCCCACCGGCTGGGCCTGTTCCCACCCGGGGCCGAAGACCGGCTGGTCGCGGGATGACCGGAAGACGCCGACCGGGAGGGAAGCCGTGTTCAACGTTTTCGAGGAACTGTTCGCGCCAGGCCGCAAGCACACCCGGGACGAACAGAACCGGCTGGAGCTGACCCGGGAGGACGTCGGGGACAACGATCCCGGGCGCGGACCGATCGATCTCGCCTCCGGGAAGGTCGTCGTACGGCCGCCCGAACCTCCCGCGGAGGAAGCCGGAACCGGGCGGGAGTGAGGTCCGGGGGCTACTTCACCTCCAGTTCCAGGATCCGGTCGTCGCCCTTCTTCGGAGTGCCGCGGCCGTCGGTGTTGCTGGTGACCAGCCAGAGCTTGTCGCCGCCCGCCGAGACCACCGTGCGCAGGCGGCCGTAGGTGCCGGTGAGGAACGCTTCGGGGGCCGCCGCGAGCTTGGTGCCGCTCAAAGGGATGCGCCACAGGCGCTGCCCCCTCAGGCCCGCCATCCAGATGGACCCCTCGGCGTAGGCGATGCCGCTGGGGGAGGCCACGTCCGTGTGCCACTGGGTTATCGGATTGTGGAACCTCGGGTCGTTCGTCCTGCCCTCCGCGTCCGGCCAGCCGTAGTTGCCGCCCGGTTTGATCGCGTTCAGTTCGTCCCAGGTGTCCTGGCCGAACTCGGAGGCGAACAGACGCTGCTTGTCGTCCCAGGCCAGGCCCTGCACATTGCGGTGGCCGTACGAGTACACGGGGGAGTCGGGGTACGGGTTGCCCGGGGCGGGCAGGCCGTCCGGGGTCAGCCGCAGGATCTTGCCGGCCAGGGACTTCCTGTCCTGGGCCAGGCCTCGTTCACCGGTCTCGCCCGTGCCCGCGTACAGCATCCTGTCGGGGCCGAAGGCGATCCGGCCGCCGTTGTGGATGACCCCCTTGGGGATGCCCTTGAAGATCGTGTCGGGTGCGCCCAGTTGCATACCGGCCGGCTTCTTGTCGTCGTACAGCATCCGGACGATGCGGTTGTCCGAGGCCGAGGTGAAGTAGGCGTAGATCATGTGGTCGGAGGCGTAGTCGGGGGACAGCGCGATGCCCAGCAGGCCGCCCTCGCCCTCCGGGGAGACCCCCGACACCCGGCCCAGTTCGGTCTTCTGCCCCGTCTTCTCGTCGACCCGCGTGATCGTCGCCTTGTCGCGGGAGGAGACGAGGAGACCACCGCCGGGGATCGGGGCCAGTCCCCAGGGGCTGTTCAGGCCCTCCGCGACCGTGCGCAGCACCTTCACCGCGCCCTTGGCCGGCGGCGCGGTCTCCGTGGGTGCCTGCCCGGAGGGCGAGGCCGAGGCCACCGCCGTCGTACGGCCGGGCGCCATGCCGTCCCCACCGGCCGACGCGCCCCCGGAGGAGCAGCCGGCCGTCAGCAGCAGGGCGGCGGCCAGCACGCCCGTCACAGCTCGACGTTGCACGATCTTCGTCCCTTCGACGCGGCGGGTTCTACCTGTCTTACACCGCCCGCACCTCCCAGGTTCCCGATCACCCGAATCCCACGCGGCCCCCGAATCCACCGCCGACGCGAAACCGCCACCCCGCCCCTGTCCGGCGAGCGGAGGGCGCGGTGTTCATACCCTCACCTGGGCCGAGCGGCTCACCACGCTCCCTGAGCCAGGCCTCCGGCCCAGATCCCCGAGTCAGGCCTCCTGCCCAGGCCCCTGAGTCGGGTCTCCGGCCCAAGCCCCCGGGCCGGGTCCTTGGGGCAGGTTTCCGGGCTCTGGGGAGGCCGGTGCCGCGGGTGTGCGGTGCCGCGCACGCGCGGGTGCTCCAGCGTGGGTCAGGCTTTCGGGTCGAGCTTCCCGGACCGGGCGTCCGGGATAGGGCTTTGGGCCAGGCCCCCGGGACAGGCATCCGGCCCAGGCCTCGGGCCCGAGCCCCGCGGCCCAGGCCTCGGGCCCGAGCCACCGGCCCAGCCCCCAGCCCAGGCCGATCGCGTTCTCAAGGTGTGGCCCGGCTCAGTCCCACGAGCCCTGGGCCGCGGGCAGGCGGCTCAGTTCCGTCAGGTCCTCGGCCGTCAGGCGCAGCTCCGGCGCACCCGCGTTCTCCGTCACCCACCGCTCCTGCTTGGTGCCGGGTACCGGGATCACGTGGCGGCCCTGGGCCAGTACCCAGGCCAGTGCCACCTGGGCGGGTGTGACGTTCTCGCCGTGCCGGGCGGCCGTCCGCCGCAGGCCGGCCACGATCGGCTGGTTCGCGGCCATCATCTCGGCGGTGAAACGGGGGTGCCGGGCCCGTAGGTCGTCCGGCTCGAACCCCTGGCCGGGGGTGAGGGTGCCGGTCAGGAAGCCGTTGCCCAGCGGCATCGCCGCAAGGAAGCCGATCCCGCGGTCCGCGCACCACGGCAGCAACGACTCCAGCGCCTCCGGCGACCACACCGACAGCTCCGCCTCCACCGCGCTGACCGGGAAGACCTGCTGCACCCGCTCCAGTTGGCGGATCGTTCCGTCGTGCAGCCGCGCACCGGACCGGCGCCGGCCGCGCGCGCCCACCGCGCACAGGCCGAGCGCCCGCACCTTCCCGGCCCGCACGAGCTCCGCCATCGCCCCCCAGGTCTCCTCGACCGGGACCTCCGGATCGGCGCGGTGCAGCTGGTAGAGGTCGATCACGTCCGTCTGGAGGCGCCTGAGTGAGGCGTCGCACGCCCGCCGCACATAGCCGGGACGCCCGTTGGCCACGATGTGCTGCTCGCCCACCAGCAGACCGACCTTCGTCGAGACGAAGGCGTCGGACCGCCGTTCCTTCAGCACCCGCCCCAGCAGCAGCTCGTTGGTGAACGGGCCGTACATGTCGGCCGTGTCCAGGAGCGCCGAGCCCAGGTCGAGCGCCCGGTGCACGGCCCTCAGCGACTCCGTTCCCCGCTGCCGCGACGCGCTGTACGCCCAGCTCATCGGCATGCACCCCAGTCCTACGGCCCCCACCGCGAGTGCCGCCGCGCCGATCGTCCTGCGCTCCACTTGGCCGTAACCCTCCCTCTCTCAGGGCCCACCAACCTAACCTCTGGCCGCCCGTGCCCCTGGCATAGCCTCCTGAGCATGACTGCTGACGTATGGCTGCCCATTCCGCCGGACGAGATCGCGGGGCTTCCGCAGGGGCCCACCTACCGCTTCTGGGACGGAGCCGAGGAGTTCCCCGCGGACCCCGCCGACTGCGCCTTCTACGTCGTGCCGTACATGAAGCCCGGCGGTGTCGGTCTGCGCCCGATGCCCCGGATGAGCTCCCTACGGGTCGTGCAGACGCTGTCCGCCGGCACCGACCACGTGGAGCCGGGCCTGCGGCACCTGCCGCCGGGCGTACGGCTGTGCAACGCGCGCGGGGTGCACGAGGCGAGTACCAGCGAGCTCGCCCTGACGCTCATCCTGGCCTCGCTGCGCGGCATCCCCGACTTCGTCCGGGCCCAGGACCGGGGCGAGTGGGGCGGAGGCTTCCGCCCCGCCCTCGCCGACAAGAACGTCCTCATCGTCGGCTACGGCTCGATCGGGGCCGCCATCGAGGACCGGCTCGTGCCCTTCGAGGTCGCGCGGGTGGCGCGCGTGGCGCGCTCCGCGCGCACCACGGAGCGCGGCCCGGTGCATCCGCTCACCGATCTTCACTCCCTGCTTCCGCAGGCCGATGTCGTCGTCCTGTCCACGCCCTTGACGGAGGCCACGCACGGACTGGTGAACGCGGACTTCCTGGCACGGATGAAGGACGGCGCGCTGCTGGTGAACGTCGCGCGCGGCGGCGTGGTCGACACCAAGGCGCTGCTCGCCGAGTTGGACAGCGGCCGCCTCACCGCCGCCCTCGACGTCACCGACCCCGAGCCGCTGCCCCCGGGCCACCCCCTGTGGCACGCGCCGGGCGTGCTGATCAGTCCCCATGTCGGCGGCCCCACCTCCGCCTTCATGCCGCGCGCCAAGCGGCTTCTGACGGATCAGTTGCGCCGTTTCGTGAACCAGGAGCCGCTCGCCAACGTGGTCCTCACGACGGGCACGGCAAGCGCCTAGTCCGTTTCGGGTACGGTCCGCGACCCTCCGAACGCGTTCCGTACTCGCATCTGCGCTGGTCGTCACGGAGCGTAGAGAAGCTATGTCCCTGAGTGACGAGACTGGTGTATCGTCCCGACAGGGGCTGCGCCGCGCACCGTTCGGCGCCGGGGACGGACATTTCAAACTGCGAGGGGGGCGACGGGCGATGCACGGCCTATGGACGAACGATCCGACGCGGCGGGGCCGCCACCGGCGGCCCTGGCGCACGGCCGCGCGCAGACGCGGCCACCCCAGCCAGCACGGCCATCACAGCCATCACCACCACAGGCCCGGCGGCCGCCGGAGGCACGCCCACCCTGCGCACCGGAAGCCGGGGGACCCGGCCGCACGGACCGGGAGGCCCCGGTGAGCCCGCCACCGCCCGTCATGACCGCGTTCGACGGCGCCCTGCGGACGCCGTCCGCGCCGGAGGCGCCGCTGCCCCGGCCGCCGGCCGCCGACGGCCGTTCGAGACTGGCGCCGCAGCTCCTGCTGGCCCTGTTGTGCGCGGGGTATGCCATCGGTGCCGCGTTCGGCTGGGGTTCCAGCGAGGTCGCGCTGTTCATGGGCGACTTCGGGCTGAGCGCCGCGGCCGGCACCGCCGCCGTCTCGTGCGCGCTGTACGCGCGCGGCCGCCACGTCCGCTTTCGAACCGCCTGGCTGCTGTTCGCCCTCTCCTCCGCGATGGCGGCCCTGGGCAACTCGGTCTGGGGGTGGTACGAAGTCGTCCTCGGCACGTCCGTGCCCAGTCCCAGTTACGCCGACCTGTTCTTCGTGTGCTTCGCGCCACCGGCGATCGTCGGTCTGCTCGTGCTCGCCAAGCGGCCGGTGAACAGGGCCGGGTGGGTGTGTCTGGCAATGGACTCGTGGCTGATCGGCGGCTCGCTGCTCACGTTGTCCTGGAGCCTCGCACTCGCCCAGGCGGCGAGGTTCGACGGGCCGAGCGTCGCGCAGACCGCGCTCTCGCTGGCGTACCCGCTGCTGGACATCGCCCTGGTCTCCATGGTGCTCGCGCTGCACTTCCGGTGCTCCCCGATCAACCGCACCGCAGTGAACACGGCGATCGGGGCACTCGCCCTGACCGTGCTGTGCGACGCCCTGTTCACCTCGCCGCTGCTGCACAACAACTACCGCTCGGGGCAACTGCTCGACGCCGGCTGGTTCGCCGGATCCCTGCTCCTGGCGTACGCCCCGTGGGCGGCGCCCCGCCCGGGGCAGCCGGCCGCCGAGCAGTCCGACACGCACCCGTACCGGGCGGCGCCGTATCAGGCGGAGGGACACCAGTTGGACGGGCGTGAGCCGGACCCGCGCTCCGCCGACGGGCACGCGCGCGTGGCCGACGCCTACGGGCACATCCCCGAAGACCACGGCCGCGTGCTGGACGACCACCTGCCCGGGCGGCAACCCGCCGTGCGCCCCGCGCACGGCGGGCCGCCCGCGCAGGGCGCGGACCACGACCGGTACCCGTCCGGCCGGCCCCTCGCCGGCTCCCTCGCCGCCCTCACTCCGTACCTCGCCGCCGCCGTGTGCACGCTGGGGGTCCTGTACAACGCGCTCAACGGCCACAGCGTCGACCGTGTGGTGCTGATCACCGCCGGCGCCGTCGTGCTGGTGCTCGTCGTGCGCCAGGGCATCGTGCTGCGCGACAACATCGCGCTCACCCAGGAGCTGGCCCAGAAGGAGAACCACTTCCGCTCCCTGGTGCAGGGCTCCAGCGACGTCATCATGATCGCCGCGCCCAACGGGATCCTGCGGTACGTCTCCCCGGCCGCCGCCGGGGTGTACGGGCGGCCGGCGGAGGAACTGGTCGGGACCGAACTGGCCGGGCTCATCCACCCGGAGGACCTGGGCTGCTTGGTGCACGAGGTGCGCCGTTTCCTGGTCGCCAGCCCGCGCCAGGAGCCCACTACGCGCATCGAGTGCCGCTTCCGCTCCGGCGACGGCGGCTGGCTCAACGTGGAGTCGACCATCAACCGCCACCACGGCGGCCTCATCTTCAACAGCAGGGACGTGACCGAGAGAGTGCGCCTGCAGGCGCAGCTCCAGCACAACGCCGAGCACGACCCGCTCACCGACCTGCCCAACCGGGCGCTGTTCACCAAGCGCGTCCAGCAGGCCCTGTCCGGCCGCCGCTCGACCGACCACGGCACGGCCGTGCTCTTCATCGACCTCGACGGCTTCAAGGCCGTCAACGACACGATCGGGCACCAGGCCGGGGACGAACTGCTCGTCCAGGCCGCCCGCAGACTCCAGGAGGCGGTACGGCACGGCGACACCGCGTCCAGACTCGGCGGCGACGAGTTCGCGGCCCTGATCGTCGGGGACGGCACCCGCGACCGCACCGCCCGTGAACGGCACATCCTGGAGCTCGCCGACCGCCTCAGGGTGACGCTGTCGCAGCCGTACCTCATCGACGGCAACGAGGTGCGCGTGGCCGCCTCCATCGGTGTGGCCTTCGCCGAACAGGGACTCGGCGCGGGGGAGCTGCTGCGCAACGCCGACCTCGCCATGTACCGCGCCAAGGCGGCGGGCAAGGGCCGGGTCGAGCTGTACAAGCCGCAGATGCAGCAGGACGTCGTCCGCAGGGCGGAGCTGGCCACCCGGCTCAGAAACGCTCTGCACGAAGGCGAGTTCACCCTGCTGCACCAGCCGGTGGTCCGCCTGGACGACGGCCGGATCACCTCGGTCGCGGCCCAGGCGCGCTGGCGGTCCTCGCAGGGCGTGCACTTCACGCCCGCCGAGTTCCTGCGGGTGGCCGAGGACGGCGACAGAACGTCCGAACTGGGCCGCTGGCTGCTGGAGGAGGCCGTCGCGCAGGCCGCCGAGCGCGCCACGGCCGGCCCGAACGTGTCCGTGGCGGTCCGGATGGGCGCCCGCCGTCTGGTGGACCGCTCGCTGCCGCCCGGCTCCGTGGAGGCCCTGCTGACCCGGCACGGGCTGCCGACCGGTGCCCTGGTGATCGAGCTGTCCGACACCGACCCGCGGGTGCCGCTGGACGAGCTGGAGCGGCGTCTGGCCGCGCTGCGGCGGCTCGGCGTGCGCATCGCGCTGGACGGCTTCGGCGGCGGCCACGGGACCGTCACGGCCCTCCGAAGGCTCCCCGTCGACGTGCTGAAACTCGACCGCAGCCTGGTCGAGGGCGTCGTCGAGTCCGCCCGGCTGCACAAGATCACCAGTGGTCTGCTCCGGATCGCCGCCGATCTCGGGCTCCGGTCCGTGGCCGACGGCGTGGACCTGCCGGAGCAGGTCGTGGCCCTGCGCGCGATGGGCTGCACCCACGGGCAGGGCATGGCGTTCTCCGGCCCGCTGGACGAGTACCGGCTGCGCCGGGCGCTCACCTCCGGCCGCTACCCGGTGCCGCACGGTCCGGCCGAACCGGTGTTCGCCGGGGGAAGCGCCGGGGCCTACACCGCGGCGGTGCCCGTCGTCTTCGGAGGCGGGACGGCCGTCCGCTCACATAATGAGACTCCTGTCCCACCCACTTGACACCGGGTGCGTGCCGGAGGGAGGGTCATTTCCATGCGCACCCGAATTCTCGTACTTGGACAGCGCGTCGGCTGAGCTGGGACCCACCGGACGACGATCCGGAACCCAGCGACCTCACCGGCGCGCTTCCCCTCGCTTGCCTTACGGCACGAGGGGTTTTTTGTTGCACGAGTGCCAGGCGTGCAGCGTCCGAACTCCGCCCAAACCTCGCAAAAACCCTCAGCATCGAGAAGAGAATGCCGATGACCGAGCAGGCCACCGGGGCCCCTCATCCGCAGCCGCGGCCCCGATCCGGAGGACACCCGTCCGCGCCCGAGCACGTCACGGGTGCGAAGTCCCTCATCCGCTCGCTTGAGGAGGTCGGGGTCGACACCGTATTCGGCATTCCCGGCGGCACGATCCTTCCCGCGTACGACCCGATGATGGACTCCAGCCGGGTGCGCCACGTGCTCGTCCGTCACGAACAGGGCGCGGGCCACGCGGCCACCGGTTACGCACAGGCGACCGGAAAGGTCGGCGTCTGCATGGCCACTTCGGGCCCCGGTGCCACCAACCTGGTGACGCCGATCGCCGACGCGAACATGGACTCGGTGCCGCTGGTCGCGATCACCGGCCAGGTCGTCTCCAAGGCGATCGGCACGGACGCCTTCCAGGAGGCGGACATCGTCGGCATCACGATGCCGATCACCAAGCACAGCTTCCTGGTCACCAAGGCCGAGGACATCCCGAAGACGATCGCGGAGGCGTTCCACATCGCCTCGACCGGTCGCCCCGGTCCGGTCCTCGTCGACATTCCGAAGGACGTGCTGCAGACGCAGACGACCTTCTCCTGGCCGCCGGTCATGGACCTGCCCGGCTACCGCCCGGTCACCAAGCCGCACGCCAAGCAGATCCGCGAGGCGGCCAAGCTCATCACCTCCGCGCGGCGGCCCGTGCTGTACGTCGGCGGCGGCGTCATCAAGGCCGGCGCCACCGCCGAGCTGAAGGTCCTCGCGGAACTCACCGGAGCGCCCGTCACCACCACCCTGATGGCGCTCGGCGCATTCCCCGACAGCCACCCGCTGCACGTGGGAATGCCGGGCATGCACGGTGCGGTCACCGCCGTCACCGCGCTGCAGAAGGCCGACCTGATCGTCGCCCTCGGAGCCCGCTTCGACGACCGCGTCACCGGCAAGCTGGACAGCTTCGCCCCGTACGCCAAGATCGTCCACGCCGACATCGACCCGGCCGAGATCGGCAAGAACCGCGCCGCCGACGTGCCCATCGTCGGCGACGCCCGCGAGGTCCTGGCCGACCTGATCCAGGCCGTCCAGAGGGAGCACAGCGAGGGCCACCGCGGGGACTACACCGCCTGGTGGAACGACCTCGCCCGCTGGCGCGAGACCTACCCGCTGGGCTACGAGCAGCCCGCGGACGGCTCGCTCTCCCCGCAGCAGGTCATCGAGCGCATCGGGCAGCTCGCCCCCGAGGGCACGATCTTCGCCGCGGGCGTCGGCCAGCACCAGATGTGGGCCGCGCACTTCGTCCAGTACGAGAAGCCCGCCACCTGGCTGAACTCCGGCGGCGCCGGAACCATGGGTTACGCCGTTCCGGCCGCGATGGGCGCCAAGGCCGGTCAGCCGCAGAAGACCGTCTGGGCGATCGACGGCGACGGCTGTTTCCAGATGACCAACCAGGAACTCACCACCTGCGCGCTGAACAACATCCCGATCAAGGTCGCCGTCATCAACAACGGCGCCCTCGGGATGGTCCGCCAGTGGCAGACCCTGTTCTACAACCAGCGGTACTCCAACACGGTGCTGCACTCCGGCCCCGACGACGTCAACCCGGAGGCCAGGGGCACCCGCGTCCCCGACTTCGTGAAGCTGTCGGAGGCCATGGGCTGCCACGCCATCCGCTGCGAGTCCCCGGAGGACCTCGACAAGGTCATCGAGGAGGCGAACTCCATCAACGACCGCCCGGTCGTCGTCGACTTCATCGTCCACGAGGACGCGATGGTCTGGCCGATGGTCGCGGCCGGCACCTCCAACGACGAGATCATGGCCGCCCGCGACGTCCGCCCCGACTTCGGCGACAACGAAGACGACTGACAGAGAGCTGAGTGAGAACCATGACCAAGCACACCCTCTCGGTCCTCGTCGAGAACACGCCCGGCATCCTCGCCCGGATCGCCGCCCTGTTCTCCCGCCGCGGCTTCAACATCGACTCCCTCGCGGTCGGCGTCACCGAGCACCCCGACATCTCCCGCATCACCATCGTGGTCAGCGTCGAGGACTTCCCGCTGGAGCAGGTGACCAAGCAGCTCAACAAGCTGGTCAACGTGCTGAAGATCGTCGAGCTGGAGCCGTCGCAGGCCGTGCAGCGCGAACTCGTCCTCGTGAAGGTGCGCGCCGACAACGAGACGCGCTCCCAGATCGTCGAGATCGTCCAGCTGTTCCGCGCCAAGACCGTCGACGTCTCCCCGGAGGCGGTGACCATCGAGGCCACCGGTTCCAGCGACAAGCTCTCGGCCATGCTCAGGATGCTGGAGCCGTTCGGCATCAAGGAGCTGGTCCAGTCCGGAACGATCGCGATCGGGCGCGGTGCCCGCTCGATCACCGACCGGTCGCTGCGCGCCCTGGACCGTTCCGCATGATCCGGGTCCGGGCGGTCGGGTGACACCGGCCGCCCGGATACCGAGACTCCGAGACCTACCGTCCCCCCACCGGCATACGGTGGGAAGCACAAACTGCACACCAAGGAGAGAACCCAAAGTGGCCGAGCTGTTCTACGACGCTGACGCCGACCTGTCCATCATCCAGGGCCGCAAGGTCGCGGTCATCGGCTACGGCAGCCAGGGCCACGCCCACGCGCTGTCGCTGCGCGACTCCGGTGTCGACGTCCGGGTCGGTCTGCACGAGGGCTCCAAGTCCAAGGCCAAGGCCGAGGAGCAGGGCCTGCGCGTGGTCACCCCGGCGGAGGCCACCGCCGAGGCCGACGTCATCATGATCCTGGTGCCGGACCCGATCCAGGCCCAGGTCTACGAGGAGTCCATCGCCCCGAACCTGAAGGACGGCGACGCGCTGTTCTTCGGCCACGGCCTCAACATCCGCTTCGGCTTCATCAAGCCCCCGGCCGGCGTGGACGTCTGCATGGTCGCCCCGAAGGGCCCGGGCCACCTGGTGCGCCGCCAGTACGAGGAGGGCCGCGGCGTTCCCTGCATCGTCGCCGTCGAGCAGGACGCCTCGGGCAACGCCTTCGCGCTGGCCCTGTCGTACGCCAAGGGCATCGGCGGCACCCGCGCGGGCGTCATCAAGACGACCTTCACCGAGGAGACCGAGACCGACCTGTTCGGTGAGCAGGCCGTCCTGTGCGGTGGCACCGCGGCGCTGGTGAAGGCCGGCTTCGAGACCCTGGTCGAGGCGGGCTACCAGCCGGAGATCGCCTACTTCGAGTGCCTGCACGAGCTGAAGCTGATCGTCGACCTCATGTACGAGGGCGGCCTGGAGAAGATGCGCTGGTCGATCTCCGAGACCGCCGAGTGGGGCGACTACGTCACCGGCCCGCGCATCATCACCGACGCCACCAAGGCCGAGATGAAGAAGGTCCTCGCCGAGATCCAGGACGGCTCCTTCGCGCGCGCCTGGATGGACGAGTACCACGGCGGTCTGAAGAAGTACAACGAGTACAAGAAGCAGGACTCCGAGCACCTGCTGGAGACCACCGGCAAGGAGCTGCGCAAGCTGATGAGCTGGGTGAACGAGGAGGCGTGAGCCTCGTGCCGAAGGGGCCGGAGCGGTACCGCTCCGGCCCCTTCGGCGAGCCCGGGCCACGCCGCCGGTCCGTGGCCGGTTCGCGGTGTTGTCCCGCCCGTCCAGCCACGGACGGGTGATCCTTCCGCAGTGGCGCAATGCGATCCACGCGGCGCCATTACACTTCTGAACTACAACGCGTCAGGCCCACAGCGTCGTGCGTCTTCCACGCGGCTAGCCCCCTCCTCCGCCTGCGGCCGTCGGGACACGGCCGTCCGCATGCTCCCCCCTAGCTTTTCAAGGCATGGGAGGTGCCCCCAGATCTGTGAGGACTCACGTGAGCTCGAAACCCGTCGTACTCATTGCTGAAGAGCTGTCGCCCGCGACTGTCGACGCGCTCGGCCCGGACTTCGAGATCCGGCACTGCAACGGCGCCGACCGGGCCGAACTGCTCCCCGCCATCGCCGACGTGGACGCGATCCTGATCCGCTCGGCGACCAAGGTCGACGCCGAGGCCGTTGCCGCGGCGAACAAGCTCAAGGTCGTCGCACGAGCCGGCGTCGGCCTGGACAACGTCGACGTCTCCGCCGCCACCAAGGCCGGCGTGATGGTCGTCAACGCCCCGACCTCCAACATCGTGACCGCCGCCGAGCTGGCCTGCGGTCTGCTCCTCGCCACCGCCCGCAACATCCCGCAGGCCAACGCTGCGTTGAAGAACGGCGAGTGGAAGCGCAGCAAGTACACCGGCGTGGAACTCGCCGAGAAGACCCTCGGTGTCGTCGGCCTCGGCCGCATCGGCGCCCTGGTCGCCCAGCGCATGTCGGCCTTCGGCATGAAGGTCGTCGCCTACGACCCGTACGTGCAGCCCGCGCGGGCCGCGCAGATGGGCGTCAAGGTGCTGACGCTGGACGAGCTGCTCGAGGTCTCCGACTTCATCACCGTGCACCTGCCCAAGACGCCCGAGACCCTCGGCCTGATCGGCGAGGAGGCGCTGCACAAGGTCAAGCCGGGTGTGCGCATCGTCAACGCCGCGCGCGGCGGGATCGTCGACGAGGAGGCGCTGTACTCGGCCCTCAAGGAAGGCCGCGTGGCGGGCGCCGGTCTGGACGTGTACGCCAAGGAGCCCTGCACGGACTCGCCGCTGTTCGAGTTCGACCAGGTCGTGTCCACCCCGCACCTGGGCGCCTCCACCGACGAGGCCCAGGAGAAGGCCGGCATCGCCGTCGCCAGGTCCGTCCGCCTCGCCCTCGCCGGTGAGCTCGTCCCGGACGCGGTGAACGTCCAGGGCGGCGTCATCGCCCAGGACGTCAAGCCGGGCCTGCCGCTCGCGGAGCGCCTCGGCCGTATCTTCACCGCGCTCGCGGGCGAGGTCGCGGTCCGCCTCGACGTCGAGGTGTACGGCGAGATCACCCAGCACGACGTGAAGGTGCTGGAACTCTCCGCGCTCAAGGGCGTCTTCGAGGACGTCGTCGACGAGACGGTGTCCTACGTCAACGCGCCGCTGTTCGCCCAGGAGCGGGGTGTGGAGGTACGCCTGACCACCAGCTCGGAGTCGGCCGACCACCGCAACGTCGTCACCGTGCGCGGCACGCTCGCGGACGGCGAGGAGGTCTCCGTCTCCGGCACGCTGGCCGGCCCCAAGCACCTCCAGAAGATCGTCGCGGTCGGTGAGTACGACGTCGACCTTGCGCTCGCCGACCACATGGTCGTCCTGCGCTACGAGGACCGCCCCGGCGTCGTCGGCACCGTCGGCCGTGTCATCGGCGAGGCCGGCATCAACATCGCCGGTATGCAGGTCGCCCGCGCAATCGCGGGCGGGGAGGCGCTGGCGGTGCTGACGGTCGACGACACGGTGCCCTCCGGGGTGCTTGCGGAGGTTGCGGAGGAGATCGGGGCCACGTCCGCCCGCTCGGTCAACCTGGTCTGAGGTCGCCGTTCGTTTCAGGTGACCCCCGGTTGAGGTCGCCGTCCCCGGGGGCTTTGCGCCCCGGACCCCGCTTCGGCCTGACGGCCTTGTCCACGAAAACGCCGGACGCGCTCCTGGAGCCCGTCCGGCGTTTTCGTGTTCTCAGGCCGCGGCTTTCGACGGCTCCGTCTCCGTGATCGGCGCCGCTGTCTCCCTGACGTGGATCCGGCGCAGTGTCGTCGCCGCACCGGCCGCCGCGAGGAGCAGGACCGCCGCCCCGGTGAGCGCCGCGCCGTGCATCCCGCTGGTGAAGGCTTCCCGGGCGGCGGTGGCCAGGGCGTCTCCCGCGCGCCCCGGCACCTGCCGGGCGACGGCCAGCGCGCCACCCAGGGTCTCGTGTGCCGCCGCCGGGGCGGAGGACGGGATCCCATGGCGGTAGATCGCCGTGCCGATCGAGCCGAGAGCCGCCATGCCCAGGGCGCCGCCGAACTCCGCGCCGGTCTCCAGCAGCGAGGAGGCCGCGCCCGCCTTCTCCACCGGGGCCGCGCTCAGCGCCAGGTCGGTCATCTGGGACAGCACCGTCACGATGCCCGAGGCGAGGACTCCGGCCGCGACCAGCACCAGCCAGAGCGAGTCCGTGCCGGTCAGGGCGAGCAGGCCGTAGCCCACCGCGGCGATCGCGAAGCCCGCCGTCACGACGTAGGCCCGGTTGACGCCCTTCTGGACCAGCGCGGCGGCCGTCGGCGCGGCCATCCCGATCGGCACGGACGGCAGCAGCGCCCAGAGGGCCGCCTCCATCGCGCTCTTGCCGAGCACCGACTGGAGGTACTGCGTGGTGAAGAACGCCGAGCCCATCATCGCGAAGGACGAGACGAGGTTGAGGACCACCGCGGGCGCGAAGCCCCGGCCGCGGAACAGGGCCGGCGAGATCATCGGCGAGGCCGCCGTGCGCTGGCGGCGGACGAAGAGGGCGGCGAAGAGCAGGCCGACGGCGACGGAGACGACGTAGAGCGGGTGCGCGCCCTCGGACGGGATCTTCTTCAGCCCGTAGATCACGGGGAGCACCGCCGCCATGGACAGCGGCACGCTCAGCAGGTCGAAGCGGCCCGGCTCGGAACTCTTCGACTCGGGGAGCAGGAACGGGCCGAGCGCCAGCAGCAGCACCATCGCGGGCAGGTTGACCAGGAACACCGAACCCCACCAGAAGAACTGGACCAGCACACCGCTCAGCACGGATCCGAGCGCGATCCCGGCGGTCATCACACCGGACCAGATGCCGATGGCCTTCGCGCGCTGGGCGGGGTCGGTGAACATCGTGCGGACCAGAGCCATCGTGGACGGCATCAGGGTCGCCCCGCCGATGCCGAGGACCGCGCGGGCGGCGATCAGGGTCTCGGCGCTGCCCGCGTACGCCGCCACCAGCGAGGCGGCTCCGAAGGCGGCGGCGCCGATCAGCAGCAGTTTGCGGCGGCCGATGCGGTCGCCGAGCGAGCCCATCGTCATCAGCAGGCCGGCCAGGACGAAGGCGTAGATGTCGAAGATCCACAGCTGCTGGGTGCCGCTCGGCTCCAGGTCCGCGCTGATCGCCGGGATGGCGAAGTACAGGACCGAGACGTCCATCGAGACCAGCAGCAGCGGCAGCATCAGCACGCCGAGAGCGGTCCATTCGCGTCGCCCGGCACGCGGCGGATTCGCGGACGGGGTCGTGGTGGTGCTCGTCGAGTTCGTCATGCCCCGTACTGTACGAGCGTCTTAAACGCGTGTCTAGAACGCTTGTATAAGTCACTTGTCTAGGACGGTTGTATGAATCGCGGGTAGGGTGGCAGGCATGGGACACCGTGAGGATCTGCTCGAGGGCGCCAAGCGCTGCCTGCTGCAGAAAGGGTTCGTACGCACGACCGCGCGCGACATCGTGAAGGAGTCGGGAACCAACCTCGGCTCGATCGGCTACCACTACGGGTCGAAGGACGCACTGCTGGTCCAGGCGTACGTCTCGTTGATCGAAGGCGTGGGGGAGGCGCCGGGCGTCGGCTGGGGCGCGGGCGGCGCGGTGACGGCCCCCCTCGGGTCGCTGGGGCGCTTCCAGACGGTGTGGGCGAACATCATCCGATCGCTCCCCGAGTCACGGGGGATCTGGCTGCTGAGCTTCGAGCTCGTCCTCCAGGGCGACCGGATTCCGGAGGTGCGCCGCATGCTGGGCGAGGCTCAGGAGGAGGGACGCTCGGGCCTGGTGTCCCTGTTCACCGGCATCCCGGAGAACGAACTCGACAAGGAGGCCCTCGAGACGGAGGGTCGCTTCTACCAGACCCTCCTCAACGGGCTGATGGTCCAGTGGCTCTTCGACCCGGACTCGGCGACCGACGCCGACCAGCTCACCGAGGGGTTGCGCCGAGTGATCGCGGGCACCGGCCGGGAGTCCTAGAGCCGCGCCGCCTTCAGCGCCATGTGCAGCAGCAGCCGGTCCTCGCCGTCGTCCAGGTCGAGGCCCGTGAGCTGCTCCACCCGGGACAGGCGGTAGTACAGCGTCTGGCGGTGGATGCCCAGCTCGGCGGCGGTGCGTCCGGCCTGCCCCGCGCAGTCGAGGTAGACCTCGGCGGTGCGGGCCAGCTCCCGGTGGGCGGGGGAGAGCAGCCCGTGCAGGGCGGGGTCGTGCGCGGCCTCCGGCGGCAGCCTGGTGAGCAGCCGGTACGGTCCGATGGCCGCCCACCGCGCGACCGGCCCCAGCCGCGGCTCCGCCAGCGCGGCCCGCGCCGCCGCCGAGGCCTCCGCCCACGCGGTCCCCAGCTCGTCGAGCCCCGTCCGCGCCGCGGCGATCCCCGCGGCCACCCCGCCGCCACCCGCGGTGGTCCGGACCGGTCCGCCGTCCCGTCCGGTCGTCCCGTCCTGGGCGGAGGCTCCTCCGGTCCCGGCACCGGTGCGGCCCGCGCCGCCGGCCCCCGACGCGCCCGCCCGCTCCAGCAGGCGGGTCGCCGCCGACACCGCCGGTGTCAGCGTGTCCGTGGAGCGCAGGCCGACCAGCAGGACCAGGCTCTGGCCACTCTCCCCCACTGCCTTGAGGGCGTGGGAGGTGCCCCCACCCCAGGGGATCGCGCACAGGGCCCTGGCGCCCGGCAGGGTGCGCACCGAGGGGGCGTCGTCCGGGTCCGCCGACGGCCAGGGGGCCACGCACACCACCGTGTGCGGTCCGTCCGCGCGGGCCCCGAGGGCCGTCCTCAGCTCCGCCACCGCCATGTCCCGCGGCCAGCCCGGTTCGGCGGTCAGCACCGCCCGCAGCTCCCGGGTGAGGTCCGCGCCGTGCTGGGCCTCGTCCGCCAGCAGCGCGCCGATCCGCCCAGTGACCAGCATGGCCGCGGCCAGCTGCCGATCGGTGGGCCCGGGGTCGTAGTCCAGGAGCCAGACGTAGCCGAGGACGACACCCCGATGGCGGACCGGAAGGCAGATCCGTCCCCGGTACACGCCCGCCTCCGGGGTCCGCGGGATCCGCACCGGACCGGTCGCCCGGGTGATGCCGAAGCCCTCGAACCAGTGGCGGACGGCCGCCGTGGAGCGGCGGGTCAGGATCGAGCGGGTGCGCACCGGGTCCAGGGCGGACGGATCCAGGTCGCCCTCGCTGTCGTAGGCGCCGAAGGCGATCAGCTCGAAGTTCCGGTTCTCCAGGGTGGCCGGCGCGCCGAGCAGCTCCGAGATCTCGTCGACCAGCTCCTGGTAGTCACCCTTGTCACTGGATGTCACTCGGGCATTCTCCCGCATTTCCGATGGCCTTCATACATCTGTCTGAGATCACGTGCGCGGATGCGTGACAGGTGTCGATGGCCGACGATCTGAGGAAACCTTTACTTTCACGGTGGTTCTCCGTGCCGCCCCCGAACCGTCGGGCTGCGGCCTTGTGTTGCTTGTTTGTGTGGAGGTGCCCCGTGCTGGGTCCCGTGATTCTCGCCGCGTCGCGCAGCGACCGGATGCGACGCCTGATCTCGGCGGCCCCGGGGACGAAGCAGGTCGTCGACCGCTTCATCCCGGGCGAGACCGTGGGCGACATCGTCCCGATCATCGAGGACCTCACCGGCAGGGGCCTGGAACTGACCATGGACGTGGTCGGTGAGGACATCACCACTCCCGAGCAGGCCGCCGCCGCGCGGGACGCGTACCTGGAGCTGATCGACCGGATCAAGGACCTGGAGCTCGGCCCGAAGGTCGAGATGTCCGTGAAGCTGTCCATGTTCGGCCAGGCCCTGGAGCACGGCCACGAGCTGGCGCTGAAGAACGTCCGCCCGGTCGTCGAGGCCGCCGCCGCCATCGGCACGACGGTCACCCTGGACGCCGAGGACCACACCACCCTTGACTCGATGTTCGCCATCCACGAGGAACTGCGGAAGGACTTCCCGCAGACCGGCTGCGTCATCCAGGCCTACCTCTTCCGCACCGAGGCCGACGCCCGCCGCCTCGCCGCGAACGGCAGCCGGGTCCGCCTGGTGAAGGGCGCCTACAAGGAGCCCGCCGAGGTCGCCTACCAGAACAAGCACGAGATCGACAAGGCGTACGTCCGCATCCTGCGCGTGCTGATGCAGGGCGACGGATACCCGATGATCGGCTCCCACGACCCGCGCCTGATCTCGATCGGGCAGGAACTGGCCCGCACCGCCGGTCGGAAGCTCGACGAGTACGAGTTCCAGATGCTGTACGGCATCCGCGGCGACGAGCACCTGCGCCTGGCCGCCGAGGGGCACCGCATGCGCGTCTACACCGCCTTCGGCACCGACTGGTACGGCTACTTCATGCGCCGTCTCGCGGAGAAGCCGGCCAACCTGCGCTTCTTCCTCCGGAGCATGGTCAGCAAGGGCTGAGCCTCCGCACCCCGCTCGCAACACCGCTCAAGTCAAGGAGTTCGGAACCCATGGACGCTGTGACCCAGGTCCCCACGCCCGTCAACGAGCCGGTGCACGGCTACGCTCCCGGCTCGCCCGAGCGCGCCCGCCTGGAGGCCAAGCTCAAGGAGCTGGCCGAGAACCCGATCGACCTGCCCTGCACCATCGACGGTGTCCAGCGCATGGGCGGGGGCGAGTCCTTCGAGGTCGTCCAGCCGCACAACCACAAGGCCGTCATCGGCACCTCCCGCAACGCCACGAAGGCCGACGCGCAGGACGCCATCGACGCCGCTCTCGCCGCGGCCCCGGCCTGGCGCGCGATGTCCTTCGACGACCGTGCCGCGATCATCCTGCGCGCCGCCGAGCTGCTGTCCGGCCCCTGGCGCGAGACGATCGCCGCCTCCACGATGCTCGGCCAGTCCAAGACCGCGCAGCAGGCCGAGATCGACAGCCCCTGCGAGCTGGTGGACTTCTGGCGCTTCAACGTCCACTACGCCCGCCAGATCCTCGCCGAGCAGCCCCCGGCCAACTCCCCGGGTGTGTGGAACCGCATGGACCACCGTCCGCTGGAGGGCTTCGTCTACGCGATCACGCCGTTCAACTTCTCGGCGATCGCGGCCAACCTGCCCACCGCGCCCGCCCTCATGGGCAACGTGGTGATCTGGAAGCCGTCCCCGACCCAGACGCACGCCGCCGTGCTGCTCATGAAGCTGCTGGAGGAGGCGGGCCTGCCCAAGGGCGTCATCAACCTCCTCACCGGTGACGGCATCGAGGTCTCCGAGGTCGCCCTGAACCACCGCGACCTGGCCGGCATCCACTTCACCGGTTCGACCAAGACCTTCCAGTACCTGTGGAAGACGGTCGGCAACAACATCGAGAAGTACCGCGCCTACCCGCGCCTGGTCGGCGAGACCGGCGGCAAGGACTTCGTGGTGGCCCACCCGTCGGCCGACCGCGCGGTGCTGAAGACCGCGCTGACCCGCGGTGCCTTCGAGTACCAGGGCCAGAAGTGCAGCGCCACCTCCCGCGCCTACATCCCGGCGTCGATCTGGAACTCCGGCTTCAAGGAGGAGTTCGCCGCCGAGGTCGACTCCCTGACCATGGGTGACGTCACCGACCTGTCGCACTTCATCGGCGCGGTCATCGACGACCGCTCCTTCGCGAAGAACAAGGCGGCGATCGACCGGGCCCAGGAGGACCCGTCCTGCACGATCGTCGCGGGCGGCACCTACGACGACTCGGTCGGCTACTTCGTCCGCCCGACCGTCATCGAGTGCACCGACCCGGAGAACGAGGTCTTCACGACCGAGTACTTCGGCCCGATCCTCGCGGTCCTCGTGTACGACGACAGCTCGGCCGACGCCTACGACGAGATGCTGACCCAGATGGAGTCGGTGTCGGACTACGCCCTGACCGGCTCGGTCATCGCCGGTGACCGGGCCGCCGCGGCGTACACGATGGAGAAGCTGCGCTACGCGGCCGGCAACTTCTACATCAACGACAAGTCGACCGGCGCCGTGGTCGGCCAGCAGCCCTTCGGCGGCGGCCGCGCCTCCGGCACCAACGACAAGGCGGGCGCCCCGCAGAACCTGATGCGCTGGACCCTGACCCGCGCCATCAAGGAGACCCTGGTCGCGCCGACCGACTACGCCTACCCGCACATGGGCTGACGCCCGCGCGGCACCCCCTGAACCCCGCCCCCGCTCCGGAAACACCCCTCCGGACCGGGGGCGGAGCCATTTGGGTCAGAGGAAAGGCCCAGGTCAGGTGGGTGTGACCCCATCCTCCGTCTCAGATAGTAGGAAGTCCGAGTAATTGTGGAGACAGATGCCCGGTCCTCACCTAGCTTTGTAGGAACCGAGCGTCTCGCTTGATCCAGCGAATGGCGGTCGTGAGCCGGGCCCGTGCAGGTCACCCCTGCGGCAGGCTTTCCGCCCCTTCCGGGGGCGCCGCCCACGCCCATTAGGCAGTGGGGGAGTCTCGTCAGTCTTCTTTTCCGTACTCCATGCTGCTCGAAGGAGTCGATTCCCATGCCCGAGACGACCGTCCGCCGCCGCGTCCGCCACATCCCGCGCACCAGCGAGTCCGACCGCAAGAACGCCGCCGCCGCCCTCCAGCGCGCCCTCGACCGCCGCGACAACGGCGGCCAGACGGGTCACTGAGGTCCGGGAGTCCCCCCGGGGTGTCCGGATCGCGGACGCTCCATGTCAGCTCATGGGACGAGGAGTAGGGTGCCCGCATGTCTCGCAGCATCGATCTCGCAGTGATCCCCGGTGACGGAATCGGCCAGGAAGTCGTGGCCGAGGGCCTGAAGGTCCTGTCCGCCGCCCTACCGCAGGATGTGAAGCTGGAGACCAAGGAGTACGACTTCGGCGCCCGGCGCTACCACGCCACCGGGGAGACCCTCACCGACGCCGACCTGGAGCAGCTGAGGCGGCACGACGCCATCCTGCTCGGCGCCATCGGCGACCCGTCGGTGCCCTCCGGCGTCCTGGAGCGCGGGTTCCTGCTCAAGCTCCGCTTCGCCTTCGACCACCACGTCAACCTGCGCCCGAGCAAGCTCCTGCCCGGAGTCGCCACGCCGCTCGCGGGCGACCCGCAGATCGACTTCGTCGTCGTCCGTGAGGGCACCGAGGGCCCGTACACGGGCAACGGCGGCACCATCCGCAAGGGCACCGAGCACGAGGTCGCCACAGAGGTCTCCGTCAACACGGCCTTCGGTGTCGAGCGCGTGGTCCGCGACGCCTTCGCCCGCGCCCAGGCCCGTCCGCGCAAGAAGCTCGCGCTGGTCCACAAGAACAACGTGCTGACCTTCGCGGGCCACCTGTGGACGAACATCTTCAACAAGGTGGCCGAGGAGTACCCCGAGGTCACCACCGAGTACATCCACGTCGACGCGGCCACCATCTACCTGGTGACCCAGCCCGAGCGGTTCGACGTCATCGTCACCGACAACCTCTTCGGCGACATCATCACCGACCTCGCCGCGGCCGTCTCCGGCGGCATCGGCGTCGCCGCCTCGGGCAACATCAACCCGGGCGGCGAGTTCCCGTCCATGTTCGAGCCGGTCCACGGCTCGGCCCCGGACATCGCAGGTCAGGGCAAGGCCGACCCCACCGCCACGGTCCTGTCCGTCGCCCTGCTGCTGCGCCACCTCGGCTACGAGTCCGAGGCCACCCGGATCGAGGACGCCGTCTCCGCCGACCTCGCGCAGCGCGGCGCGCTGCCCGCGCGTTCCACCGCCGAGATCGGCGACGCGCTCCGCGTACGAGTAGCGGGCTGACCCGGCCGAGCCACTCGAAAACTTCGAAGCCGTCGGGTCGCATCCGCGCCCGGCGGCTTCCCCCTGTCCGCCGCCGGGTGCCACCATCAGTCCCTGGGCCGCATTCACCCCGTTTTCTTCCGCCCTCGGCTCCGCGCGATAATCGAACGCGGAGCCGCGGTATGAGGGAATGCTCGGACGTCCTAGCACAGGCCATCCGGCCGTACGGGCGTGAGCGCGGCCTGTCACAACAACTCGGTGAAGGACACTCACTCATGACGACGCCCACGATCGAGCTCAAGCCTTCGGCCAACCCGCTCTCCGACGCGGAGCGGGAGGCGATCCTGGCCAACCCCGGATTCGGCCGCCACTTCACCGACCACATGGTGACGCTCAGGTGGACGGAGGGCCGGGGCTGGCACGACGGCCAGCTCGTTCCGTACGCGCCGATCCCCCTCGACCCCGCCACGCACGTCCTGCACTACGCGCAGGAGATCTTCGAAGGTCTGAAGGCCTACCGCCAGCCCGACGGCTCGGTCGCCACGTTCCGCCCGGAGAAGAACGCCAAGCGCTTCCAGGCGTCCTCCCGCCGCCTGGCCATGCCCGAGCTGCCCGTCGAGACGTTCATCGAAGCCTGCGACGCCCTGGTCCGGCAGGACAAGGCGTGGGTCCCGGCGCACGGCGGCGAGGAGTCCCTGTACCTGCGCCCGTTCATGATCGCCACCGAGGTCGGGCTGGGCGTCAAGCCCGCCAACGAGTACCTGTTCCTCGTGATCGCCTCCCCGGCCGGCGCGTACTTCCCGGGCGGTGTGAAGCCGGTCTCCATCTGGGCCTCCGAGGACCGCGTCCGCGCCGTCCCCGGCGGCATGGGCGACGCCAAGACGGGCGGCAACTACGCGGCCTCCCTGCTCGCCCAGGCCGAGGCCGCCGCCGAGGGCTGCGACCAGGTCTGCTACCTCGACGCCGTGGAGCACAAGTGGGTCGAGGAACTCGGCGGCATGAACCTGTACTTCGTGTACGGCGACAAGATCGTCACCCCGTCCCTGAGCGGTTCGATCCTGGAGGGCGTCACCCGTGACTCGCTGCTGCAGGTCGCCCGCGACCTCGGCTACGAGTCCGAGGAGGCCCGCGTCTCCATCGACCAGTGGCAGCGCGACTCCGAGAACGGCACGCTGACGGAGGTCTTCGCCTGCGGCACGGCCGCCGTCATCACCCCCGTCGGCACCGTCAAGCGCGCGGACGCCGAGTGGAAGCAGTCGGGCGGAGAGCCCGGCGAGGTCACGATGAAGCTGCGCCGGGCCCTGCTGGACGTCCAGCGCGGCGTCACCGAGGACAAGCACGGCTGGATGCACGCGCTGGCGTAGGCGCCCGCCCGGCCCTTCGCCTCACCGGCCGTCTCCCGATCCCCCTCTCCCGTTCCCCGTTCCCCGTCCGCCGTTCGCCGTTCGCCGGCTTCGCGAACCGGCGGGCGGGGAACGGCCGTTGGCGGTATGCTTCCCGGTCTCTTCCGGCAGGGCCCGGTGCTGAGACCGGAAAGGTCCGCGCGAGCCGGTGAACCTGTCCGGTCACAGCGCTAGAGCCGGCTCTCGGCGTGGGCCGGTTCCTTCGCGGTCTCGAGGAGGGGCGACGGCTGGGGCCGCGGGGCGAGCAGCAGGTGGACCAGACCGCCGACGGCCCCCGACAGCAGGAAGCTGCAGTCCACGCCGCCGGTCAGGGACAGCAGCGGTCCCTCGTA
This sequence comes from Streptomyces sp. NPDC091412, assembly GCF_044756885.1. Lineage (NCBI taxonomy): Bacteria > Bacillati > Actinomycetota > Actinomycetes > Kitasatosporales > Streptomycetaceae > Streptomyces > Streptomyces sp. NPDC091412. The sequence goes on from NZ_JBIVTV010000002.1 coordinate 770,922, forward strand.
CGAGGGCAGGGACACCGCCAGCAGGCCGACACCGGCGCCCACCGCCCACGAGACGGTCGCCTGGATGTTCCAGCCGGACCGGTACCAGTAGACGCCGCCCCGGGAGCGCCGGTTGAAGACCTGGAGGGCGTCGGCGTCGTACATCCCGCGGCAGCGGGCGAAGCCGATGAGGGTGATGACCGCCCACGGGGTGCCGATCGCGGTGAGCAGGAGGACGAAGGAGGTCATCGCCGACTGCGCGTCCCAGGCGAAGTGGCCGGCGAAGACGCAGGCCGTGGCGACCACGGCGACCGTGTAGGTGGCGCGGGCGCGGGAGGCGCGCGGCAGGATGGCGTCCAGGTCGAGGCCCATGGAGTACAGCATCAGGCCGGCGTTGCCGACCGAGCCCGCGGAGGCGGACAGCAGCAGCGGGATCAGGTACCAGGTGGGGGAGGCGTCCACCAGCGGCCCGGCGTAGTCGAGGGCGGCGCGGGCGCCGAAGGCCGTGAAGGTGCCGAACAACTGCGGGACCAGCAGGCCGAGGATCAGGCCCAGCCAGGTGGCGTGCAGCACCCGGCGGGAGGAGTACCGGGTGGGGGAGATGTAGCGGGTGTAGTCGCCGAGAAGGGTGATGAAGGCGATCGGACCGGACAGCCCGGCGGCCACCGTCGCGAGGAACCACGTCGGCCAGAAGCCGCCCAGCAGATAGCCGCCGGCCTCCGGCAGCGCGGCCGTGGTGAAGTGCGGGGCGTAGGCGATCACGCCGAGGATCAGCAGGGCGGTCATACCGATCGCGAGCACGCGGGACATGGCGAGCAGCACCCGGTAGCCGTACACCGCGCCCGTGACGGTCGCCGCGGCGAGCAGGGTGTAGACGACGCCGTACGAGGCCGCGCTCGGCGTCAGACCGAACAGCCGGTGCAGGACGGAGACCATCACGTCGCCGCCGATCCACACGGTCAGGGCGGTGTAGCCGAGGGCGAGCAGCAGCCCGACCACCGAGCCGACCAGCCGGCCGCGCACGCCGAACTGGGCGCCGGACGAGGTCGACAGGTTGGTGCCGGTGCGCAGGGAGACCAGCGCCAGCGGGGCCGTGAACAGCGTGCCGACCACCGTGCCCACCACGATCGAGCTGAGCGAGGCCCACCAGCCGAGTCCGAACGACGGTGGCAGCCAGCCGAAGATGATCACGCCGAGACACAGATTGGACCCCAGCAGGATCGACACCAGATCGCGCGGACCGCTGGTCCGTTCCGCTTCGGGGATGGTGTCGACTCCGTGCTGTTCTATCGGCATGGCAGGTCTCCTTCGACGGCCGCCCGGGAGTTAGAGCGACGTTCAATGTGACGGCTGAGGCGGTCAGCCGTCAACGGTTCCTTTCTGTGAATTTCACGTTTAGAGTGTTGTTCTAATTTGGCGATCAAGGAGGTGCCACGGCGTGAGACTGACCCCCACCGAGCGCGACCGGCTGCTGCTGTTCACCGCCGCCGGACTGGCCCGTGCCCGCAGGGCCCGCGGCCTGAGGCTCAACGTGCCGGAGGCCACCGCCCTGATCGCCGACACGGTGTGCGAGGCAGCCCGCGACGGCGCCCGGCTCGCCGAGGCGATCGAGCGTGCCCGCACGGTGCTCGGCCCGGACGACGTCCTGCCCGGCGTGGCGGACGTGGTCACCGAGGTCCACGTCGAGGCCGTCTTCGACGACGGCTCACGGCTCGCGGTGGTCTCCGACCCGATCGCGGGGGGCGGGCTGGGCGAGATGGGGCCGGGCGCGCTGCTGCCGGGACCGGAGCACGCCGAGCCGGAGGCGGCCGTACGGCTCACGGTCACCAACACCGCGTCCGTGCCGGTCTCCGTCACCTCGCACTTCCACTTCTTCGAGGCCAACCCGCGCCTCGACTTCCCGCGCGAGCAGGCCTACGGCATGCGGCTCGCGGTGCCCGCCGGATCGTCGGTGCGGTTCGGGCCGGGGGAGAGTGCCGAGGTCGGCCTCGTGCCGATCGGCGGTGAGCGGATCGCGATCGGCTTCGCCGGCCTCGTCGACGGGCCCCTGGACGCGCCGGGGGCAAAGGAAGAGGCCCTGCGCCGGGCCGCCGCCTGCGGATACCTGGGAGCCGACCGATGAGCATCGACCCGTACGCGTACGCGGCCACCCACGGCCCGCGGGCCGGCGACCGCGTCCGCCTCGGGGACTCCGGGCTGGTGGTCCGGATCGAGTCCGACGCGCAGCAGTACGGCGACGAGTTCCTCGCCGGCTTCGGCAAGACCGCCCGGGACGGACTGCACCTCAAGGCGGCGGCGGTCCGCGAGACCTGCGACGTGGTGATCAGCAACGTCGTCGTCATCGACGCCGTGCAGGGCATCCGCAAGGTCTCCATAGGAATCCGCGAGGGCCGGATCCACTCCATCGGGCGGGCCGGGAACCCCGACACTCTCGACGGCGTCGACGTGGTCGTCGGCACCGGCACCACGATCGTGTCCGGCGAGGGGATGATCGCCACGGCCGGCGCCGTCGACCCCCATGTGCACCTGCTGTCGCCGCGCATCATGGAGGCCTCGCTCGCCTCCGGCGTGACGACCATCATCGGCCAGGAGTTCGGGCCGGTGTGGGGCGTGGGCGTCAACTCGCCGTGGGCGCTGCGGCACGCGTTCGGCGCCTTCGACGCGTGGCCGGTCAACATCGGCTTCCTGGGCCGCGGTTCGTCCTCGCACCCGGCCCCGCTGGTCGAGGCGCTGGCCGAGGGCGGCGCCCTGGGCTTCAAGGTGCACGAGGACATGGGCGCCCACACCCGCGCCCTCGACACCGCCCTGCGGGTCGCCGAGGAGCACGACGTACAAGTCGCCCTGCACAGCGACGGACTGAACGAGTGCCTGTCGGTCGAGGACACCCTGCGCGTCCTGGAGGGCCGCACGATCCACGCCTTCCACATCGAGGGCTGCGGCGGCGGACACGTCCCCAACGTGCTGAAGATGGCCGGGGTCCCGAACGTCATCGGCTCCTCCACCAACCCCACCCTGCCCTTCGGCCGGGACGCGGTCGCCGAGCACTACGGCATGATCGTCTCCGTCCACGACCTCAAGACCGACCTGCCCGGCGACGCGGCCATGGCCCGCGACCGCATCCGCGCCGGGACCATGGGCGCCGAGGACGTGCTGCACGACCTGGGCGCGATCGGCATCACCTCCTCCGACGCCCAGGGCATGGGCCGGGCCGGCGAGACCGTGCGCCGCACCTTCGCCATGGCCGGGAAGATGAAGGCCGAGCTGGGCCCGGTCGACGGGGACGGCCCGGACGACGACAACGCGCGCGTCCTGCGCTACATCGCCAAGCTGACGATCAACCCCTCCATCGCGCACGGCCTCTCCCACGAGGTCGGCTCGATCGAGACCGGCAAGCTGGCCGACATCGTGCTGTGGCGCCCCGAGTTCTTCGGTGCCAAGCCGCAACTCGTCCTCAAGTCCGGGTTCCCCGCGTACGGCGTGGTGGGCGACCCCAACGCGGCCACCGACACCTGCGAACCCCTCGTACTGGGACCGCAGTTCGGCGCGCACGGCGCCACCCCGGCCGAGATCTCGGTCGCGTTCGTCGCCCAGGCCGCCGTGGACCAGGGCCACGACACGATGCCCACCCGGCGGCGCCGGGTCGCCGTGCGCGGCACCCGCGGTATCGGCCCCGCCGACCTGCGCCTCAACTCCCGTACCGGATCCGTCGACGTCGACCAGCGCACCGGCCTGGTCACCCTGGACGGCGACCCGATCCGCTCCGAGCCCGCCGAGTCGGTCTCCCTCAACCGCCTGTACTTCCTGTGACCTCCGTGACCTCTGCGAGGACCCCCGAGATGAACACCCCCGCCGCCGACGGCTTCCGCATGCCCGCCGAGTGGGCGCCGCACGAGCGCACCTGGATGGCGTGGCCGGGTCCCAACCCGACCTTCGACACCCCCGACGACGTCGCCGCCTCCCGCGCCGCCTGGACGTCGGTGGCCCGTGCCGTGCGCCGCTTCGAACCGGTGACGGTGGTCTGCGGCCCCGGCCAGTCGGCCGAGGCCCGCACCCTCCTGGGCGACGGCGTCGACACCGTCGAACGCGATCTGGACGACGCCTGGATGCGCGACATCGGCCCCACCTTCCTGACCAGTCAGACTGGTGAACTCGCCGCCGTGGACTGGACGTTCAACGGCTGGGGAGCCCAGGACTGGGCCCGCTGGGAGCACGACGCGAAGATCGCCTCGTATGTCTCGGACCTCGCGGGCGCGAAGACGTACGCCTCCCCGCTCGTCAACGAGGGCGGCGGGATCCACGTCGACGGCGAGGGCACGGTCCTGCTGACCGAGACCGTGCAGCTCGGCCCCGAGCGCAACCCGCACTGGACGAAGGAGCAGGTCGAGGCGGAGATCCACGCCCACCTCGGCACCCGCAAGGCGATCTGGCTGCCGCGCGGCCTGACCGGCGACTACCCTCCCTACGGCTACGGCACCCTCGGCCATGTCGACATCGTGGCCGCCTTCGCCCGCCCCGGTGTCGTCGTCGCCCACCACCAGCCGGACCCGGCCCACCCCGACCACGAGGTCACCAAGGAGGTCATCGGCGTCCTGAAGTCGGCCACCGACGCCGACGGCCGCCCCCTGGAGGTCGTCGAAGTCCCCGCCCCCACCGTCCTGGAGGCCGACGGGCACTGGGCCGACTACTCCTACATCAACCACTACCTCTGCAACGGCGGCGTCGTCCTGTGCGCCTTCGACGACCCGCGCGACGAGGAGGCGGCCGGCATCTTCCGCCGGCTCTTCCCCGACCGCACGGTGACCCCGGTCGACGCCCGCGCCATCTTCGCCGGCGGCGGAGGCATCCACTGCATCACCCAGCAGCAGCCCAAGACGGTCGTCGGGCAGCGGGCGGTCAGGTAGAACATACGAGTGAACGTACTGGTCTGCGCGGCCTGCGCCCGCCACCTCACCGAACCGCTGCGTCCGCTGCCCGAACTGCCGCCCCGCCCGGAGTACGACGGCCGGAGGAACCCGGACGGCTCGCGGCACGCCCCGCCGACCGTGCCGCCGGGCACGTACGCCGTGGACCCCGAGCCGTGCGGGGCGCCGTTCGTGCCGCACCCGGACCCGGAGTGGGCGGGGGCCGCCCTCCCCGGCGTGTGCGTGGGGAACCCCGACGGCCCGGGATTCCTGATGTCGGCCGGGCCGCGCGACACCCTGGTGGTCGGCCCCGAGGACACGGCCGGTTTCCTGTCGTACAACCCCGCGTGCCAGGAACACGGGTGCTGCGGGGCCACCGGCCAGGAGGGCCCGAACCAGGTGTGCGGCGGGTGCGGAGCGGTGGTGGCGACGCTGTTCGGCGAGTGCTACGGCCCCTACGAGACCCACTTCCTGTCCGACGCCGTACGGACGGTCCCGGCATGAGCACCGCCCCCACGCCCCGCAGACGTACCCCCGCGCCGCCGCGTGAGGAGGTGCTCGCCGCCGCCATGGAGATGATCGCCGAGCGCGGTCTGGAGCAGCTCACCATGGCGGCGCTCGGCCGCGAGGTCGGGATGAGCAGCGGCCATCTGCTGTACTACTTCCGCTCCAAGGACGAACTGCTGCTGCAGACGCTGGAGTGGAGCGAGAGCCGGCTCGGCACCGAGCGCGGCCGGCTGCTCACCCGTGCCGCCCCGGTCCGCGAACGCCTCGACGCCTACGTCGACCTGTACGTGCCGGACGGTCACCGCGACCCGCACTGGACGCTGTGGCTGGAGGTCTGGAACCGCTCGCTGAACGCCGGCGAGGACGCCCGCGACCGGCAGGCCGCCATCGAGGGCGCCTGGCACCGGGACCTGGCCGCGCTGGTCGCCGAGGGCGTCTCGCGCGGCGAGTTCCAGCCGGTCGACGCGGACCGCTTCGCGGCCCGGCTGCGCGCCCTCCTCGACGGCTTCTCCATCCACGTGGCGATCGGGCTGCGCGGCACCGACCGGGCCCACGTCATGTGCCACGTAAGGGAGTTCCTCGACGACGCGCTGAACCGGCCGGGGCTCGCGGACGCCTGATCAACCGTCCCGGTTGTACGTAAACCGGCGCATTGCCGCGGACCGGCCGGCGCGTTTGAATCCGGGGAGTCCTCGGCGCGGGACCGGGGGTCCGGGTTCGGGGGGAACCATGGCCATGGCCGCACACGTCCGCAGAGTCTTCGGCACCGCGTCGGCAGCGGCACTGCTGCTCGCGCTCGGCCCGGCCGCCGTGGCCGCGGCCCCTCCGCCGCGCGTCGAGCGGATCAGTACCGCCACCGACGGGAGCGAGCTGACCGCGGCGTCGGGCGGCGGCGTCATCAGCGGCGACGGCCGCTACGCCGTCTTCTCCTCGGCGGACCCCGAGGGCGGCATCGACACCCGCCTGTACCTCAAGGACCTGCGCACCGGCAGGCTCACCCAGGTCCCGGAGGACCTGATCTACACCACGGGGCCGATGCTCAGCGGCGACGGCCGCCGTCTCGCCTACTCCAACGGCAACCGTTACCCCAAGCCGTACGTGTACGACCGCGTCACGGGACGCACGGAGGTGCTGTGGCCCCAGGAGCCGCCGCAGGACACCTCCTACGAGCTGGGCACCGCGGCCGCGATCAGCGCCGACGGCCGGCACGTGGCGTACACCCTCGGCAACCGCCACGGCGACGACTACGCACGCGTGCTCCACGTCCGCGACCTGGACACCGGCACCGACCGGCGGATCTCGCCACTGCCGGCCGAGGGCATGATCCTCAACGCCTGGCTCAGCGCCGACGGCCGCACGGTCGCGTACAGCGTGGCGGCCCGGACGGGCCAGGGCACCGAGGGGCGGATCCACGTCGTCCGCGACGGACACGAGTCCGACATCGGCAGCGGCTTCTCGGCCACGCTCGTCCGGCTCTCCGACGACGGCCGCCGCGCCCTGTTCAACGCCACGGCGGCCGACGGGACGACCACCGCGTACGTCCAGGACCTGCGCACCGGACGCGTCCGGCAGGCGGCCGGCACCGCGGCGGCCGCCGCCGACGGCTCGCTGCGGCACGTGCTGCTGTCCGGTGACGGCGGACTCGACCTGCTCGCGCTGCCGTCCGGCCGGCGGCACCCGGTGGCCCCGGCGGGCGCCACCGCCCTCCCCCGCGCGGTCGACCGCACGGGCCACGCCGTCGTCTTCTCCTCCCCGGCCGCCGACCTGGTGCCGCACGACACCAACGGCGTCCCGGACGTCTTCGTACGACGCCTGAACTGACCGCTCCGTTTGGCCGATTCCGGCGCGTTCCCACCGCCCGGCCGGGGCAGTGACGGCTCATGGGACGACAGCACTGGAAGAAGATCTGGATCGGTTCGGCCGGAAACATGGTGGAGTGGTACGACTGGTTCGTCTACGCCAGCTTCGCCACCTACTTCGCCGGGGCCTTCTTCCCGGACGGGAACCCGACCGCCCAGCTCATGAACACCGCGGGCATCTTCGCCGTCGGCTTCTTCATGCGCCCGGTCGGCGGCTGGCTGCTCGGCAGGGTCGGCGACCGGAAGGGCCGCAAGGCGGCCCTGACCCTGACCGTCACCCTCATGTCGGCCTCCGCCGTCCTCATCGCCGTGGCGCCGACCTACGCCGTCGCCGGCTACGGCGGCGCCCTGGTCCTGCTCGCCGCACGCCTGCTCCAGGGACTGTCCGTGGGCGGCGAGTACGCGGCCAGCGCCACCTACCTCACCGAGGCCTCCGCCCCGCGCCACCGCGGCTTCGCCTCCAGCTTCCAGTACGTGTCCATGACCGCCGGCCAGATCCTCGGCCTCGGCCTCCAGATCCTGCTCCAGCGCACCATGTCCGACGAGGCCCTGCACAGCTACGGGTGGCGCATCCCGTTCGTGGTCGGCGCGCTCGGCGCGGCCGTGGTCTTCTACCTGCGCCGCAGCATGCTGGAGACCGAGGTGTACGAGGCCGACGCCACCGGTGGCGAGGAGCGCGGGACCCTGCGCGCGCTGTGGCGGCACAGGCGGGAGGCGTTCCTGGTGATCGCCCTGACCATGGGCGGCACCGTGGCGTACTACACGTACACCACGTACCTGACGAAGTACCTGGCCAACTCCGCGGGCCTGCCCAAGCAGACCGCGACCCTCGTCTCCTTCACCGCGCTGATCGTCTTCGCCTGCCTCCAGCCGCTCGCCGGGCGGCTGTCCGACCGGATCGGCCGCCGGCCGCTGCTGATCACCTTCGCCGTCGGCTCCACGGTCCTGACCGTGCCGATCATGACCCTGCTGCGGCGCGCGGACGGCTTCTGGCCGGCGCTCGGACTGTCCCTGCTCGCCCTGGTCGTGGTCACCGGCTACACCTCGATCAACGCGTGCGTGAAGGCGGAGCTGTTCCCCACGGGCGTGCGCGCGCTCGGCGTGGCCCTGCCCTACGCCCTCGCCAACGCCCTCTTCGGCGGCACCGCGGAATACGTCGCCCTGTGGTTCAAGAACGCCGGCGCGGAGTCCGGATTCTTCTGGTACGTGGCGGCCTGTGCGGCCGTCTCGCTCGTGGTCTACATCACCATGCGGGAGACCAGGGACCTGGATCTGGCGCGGGTGGAGACCGCGGAGGCGTCCAGGTTGACGCCCGCATCCTGAGACGTGATGTCCGGAGAGAGCGGGACTGTGCCAGACTGCCCCCGTGCTCTCGTCCGCCATGATTATTGGCAGCAGGCGCGCCGGTCCGCAGTGACCGCCACGTACGACCAGGTACGGGCGGCCATCGTCGTCCTCGACCCGCGCGCAGACCTCTCGCACCCGCGAGGGGTCTTTCGTTTTCCTGGCCCACCCACAGCCGGGACCGCTGCGCGAGGGACTATTGGGGGGACGGTGGAGCCGGTCATTGACGGCAAGACCGAGATTGCAAACAGGAGCCTTGAGAACATGACCGCATCCAGCCAGCTCGACGATTCGTTCCACGTCTTCGACACCACCCTGCGCGACGGCGCCCAGCGTGAGGGGATCAACCTCACGGTCGCCGACAAGCTGGCCATCGCTCGGCACCTGGACGACTTCGGCGTGGGCTTCATCGAGGGTGGCTGGCCCGGCGCGAACCCGCGAGACACCGAGTTCTTCGCCCGCGCCAAGCAGGAGATCGACTTCCGGCACGCCAAGCTCGTGGCCTTTGGGGCGACCCGCCGGGCCGGCGCCAAGGCGGCGGACGACCCCCAGGTCAGGGCGCTGCTGGAGTCCGGCGCCGAGGTGATCACCCTGGTCGCCAAGTCGCACGACCGGCATGTGGAGCTGGCGCTGCGCACCACCTTGGAGGAGAACCTGGAGATGGTCCGCGACACCGTCTCCCACCTGCGCGTCGAGGGCCGCCGGGTCTTCGTCGACTGCGAGCACTTCTTCGACGGCTACCGCGCCAACCCCCAGTACGCCAAGGCCGTCGTCCGCACCGCCGCGGAGGCCGGCGCGGACGTGGTGATCCTCTGCGACACCAACGGCGGCATGCTGCCCGCCCAGGTCCAGGCGGTCGTCTCCACCGTCCTCGCGGACACCGGCGCCCGCCTCGGCATCCACGCCCAGGACGACACCGGCTGCGCGGTCGCCAACACCCTCGCGGCCGTCGACGCCGGCGCCACCCACGTGCAGTGCACGGCCAACGGCTACGGCGAGCGGGTCGGCAACGCCAACCTCTTCCCGGTGGTCGCGGCCCTGGAGCTGAAGTACGGCAAGCGGGTGCTGCCCGAGGGGCGGCTGCGCGAGATGACCCGCATCTCGCACGCCATCGCCGAGGTCGTCAACCTCACGCCCTCCACCCACCAGCCCTATGTGGGTGTCTCCGCCTTCGCCCACAAGGCCGGCCTGCACGCCTCCGCCATCAAGGTCGACCCGGACCTGTACCAGCACATCGACCCCGAACAGGTCGGCAACACCATGCGCATGCTGGTCTCCGACATGGCCGGCCGCGCCTCCATCGAGCTCAAGGGCAAGGAACTCGGCATCGACCTCGGCGACGACCGCGAACTGGTCGGCCGCGTCGTCGAGCGGGTCAAGGAGCGCGAGCTCAAGGGCTACACCTACGAGGCGGCCGACGCGAGCTTCGAACTGCTGCTGCGCGCCGAGGCCGAGGGCAGGCCGCTGACGTACTTCGACGTCGAGTCCTGGCGGGCCATCGTCGAGGACCGCCCCGACGGCACCCACGCCAACGAGGCCACGGTGAAGCTGTGGGCCAAGAGCGAGCGCATCGTCGCCACCGCCGAGGGCAACGGCCCGGTCAACGCCCTCGACCGCGCCCTGCGCGTGGCCCTGGAGAAGATCTACCCCGAGCTCGCCTCCCTCGGCCTGGTCGACTACAAGGTCCGCATCCTGGAGGGCAAGCACGGCACCTCCTCCACCACCCGCGTGCTGATCTCCACCTCGGACGGCCAGGGCGAGTGGTCCACGGTGGGCGTGGCGGACAACGTGATCGCGGCCTCCTGGCAGGCCCTGGAGGACGCGTACACCTACGGCCTGCTGCGCGCGGGCGTGGAACCGGCGAAGTAGCCGAACGGACGCCCGAGCCCGCCGTCCGCCGCCCGCCACGGCACAGCGGAGACATGGACGCGGACGACAACGGTTCCGCGGACGGCGGTTCTCCGGCGGGGGGACGCACGACGACCCGGCTGCCGGCCCGGGACCCGGACCGGGCCCGGCGCTCCTGCGCCGACAAGCCGGGGCCGCGGCCCGTCGGCGCGGCCTCGGCAGGAGGCCGGCACACCCGGGTTCGCCCCCGGTATCAGGGAGCGCGCCAGATGTTGTCGAAGGCCGCGTTCTCGATGCGCCGCCGCTGCCGTACGGCCTCCAGCTCCGTCACCGCGTCGTTGACGGTGGCCAGCACGGTGACCAGGGCGTCGTCGTCCGGGGCGGTGAGCGGGGCGCCCGGCTCGGCCTCGATGCCGACGGCGGCCGCGAGCCCGGCGATGACGGGGTCGTGGGAGGACCAGCGCTCGGCGGCCCGGCGCCGCGCCGGTGTGTCGGCGGGCGCCTTCCGGCCGCCGCGCGCGGGCATCCAGCGGTGCCGTCGCCCGGTGAGCTGCCCCTCCGCGTCCAGGGCGTCGATGTAGGTCACGGCCAGGCCCTCGCCGCGGCGCCACAGCCAGTCCTCGACGGACTCGTACGGCGGCCGCCCGTCGAGCGACGCCGCCGCCTGGTCCAGGAGGCGGTCCCCGGTGTCCTGCCGGGGGAGCGGCACGATGCGGTCGCCGTCCAGGCCGGCGGCCCCGCCGGTGAGGAGGTCGGCCAGTTCGGCGCCCGCCAGCGCGAGAGACAGATCGCCCTGCTCGACGGGGCGCTCGGACGGGACGTCCATGCTGACGATCAACAGGTCCCGAGATGTGGTCATGCCGGCGCTCCTGGTCGGGGTGGTCAGGTCGGGGACACCCCCGACGATACGTCCGCGGGGAGCCGCGGGCCCGGTGCCGCGACCGGTGTCCGGCCGGCCGGGGGCTCCCGGCCGGCCGGGCGGTCCTACTGCAACCGCCACTTCTGGTTGGCCGCGCCGGTGCACGACCAGATCTGCGCCCGAGCCCCGTTGGCCGAGGAGTTGTCGGTCACGTCCAGACACTTGTCGGCGGCGAGGTTCACCACGTCACCGGTCGAGGCGTTGTACGACCACTGCTGGGCCCCGGTGCCGTTGCAGTCGTAGAGCTGCGCCTTCGCCCCGTTGGCGGTCGACGCCGACGTCACGTCCAGGCACTTGCCCAGCGCCCGCACCGACCCGTCCGGCTGGACCGTCCACTGCTGGGCCGTGCTGGAGTTGCAGTCGTAGAGCTGCACTGCCGTGCCGTTCGCCGACGAACCGCCCGCCACGTCCAGGCACTTGCCCGCCAGCCCGACGAACGCGCCCGACGTGCTGCCGCCGCCCGACTGCGTCCCGGACCAGGCGAAGGTCGCCGACGTCCGGCCCGGCAGCGAGTAGGTGGCGTGCTGCGAACCCCAGTTGATCGTGACGGTCTTCGCGGTGGCGGCGTCGTTGTAGGCGATCAGGGCCTTGCCGCCGTCCGGGTTGCGCCAGGCCACGTTGGGCACCGCCGAGGAGGCGGTGGAGGCGATCCGCTGCGCGCCCGGCCGTACGAACTTCGTCAGGTGGCCCATGTCGTAGTACTCGACCGTGTAGTCGACCTGCCCCGACCGGCCGTCGCCGTTGTGCACCGTGATCAGCCCGGTGCAGGTGCCGCAACCGCCGTTGTGCGGCCCCATGTTCTGGTCCACCGCCAGTGACCACTTGGTCACCGACTTCGCCCAGTTCCGGGTGTAGTCGACGATGTTGAGCATGTCCTCGCGCTGCTGGTGGCCGATCCAGGTGCCGCCCGAGTGCTCGGTGCCGAAGGCGTCCAGCTGCGGATACCGGTTGTGCACGGTGGTCTGCTGGGCGACGTTGCCGCCGTAGCCGTGCCAGGCGATGCCGCCGAAGTTCGGGTGCGCGCGGACGGCCGCGTCGTCCACCGTCTGGGCGGCGTAGGAGTCGTAGGTGTCCCAGTTCCAGTCGTGCGCCAGCACCTTGGTGGACAGGCCCGCGGCCTGGAGCTTGGGCAGCAGCTCGCTCTTGGTGAAGTAGGCCAGGCCGCCGGCGTTCCAGCTCATCGAGGGGTAGCCGGAACAGCAGGTGGGCTCGTTCTGCGCGGTCACGTAGGCGACCGGGACGCCCTGGTCCCGGTAGGCCTGGAGGTACTTCACGAAGTACGTGGCGTACGCCCCGTAGTCCTCCGCCTTCAGCCAGCCGCCGTTGAGCTGCCCGCTGTCCTTCATCCAGGCGGGCGCGGTCCAGGGCGAGGCCATCACCGTGAGCGCCGGGTTGAGCTGGAGCGCCTGCCGGGTCAGCGGCACCACGTCGGCCAGATCGTGGGCGATGGAGAACTTCGAGAGCGACGGGTCGCTCTGCCCGGCCGGCACGTCGTCGTAGGTGTAGCCGCCCCGCGCCAGGTCGGAGGCGCCCATCGGGTTGCGCAGGAAGGAGAGCCCGATCCCGTCCGTGGGCGAGAACAGCTTCCGCATGGTCGCGTCCCGGGTCGCCTGCGACAGCGCGCCGCTGCTGTTCATCAGCCAGGCCGCGGTGTCGGTGAAGGAGGCGCCGCCACCGGTGAAGGTCTGGTAGCGGGTGTTCTCGTCGACGGTGATGTTCTCGCCGCCGCCTCCGGTGCCGGACTGGAAGGCGAACGGCGCCTGCTGTTCGAGGCCGCGCACCACGTGGCGCCCGCCGGAGTCGTCGGTCGTGGTCAGCCAGGCGGTGACGGGCTCGCCCGCCGCCTGCGCGGCCGGGGCGCCCAGGGCCGTCAGGCCCGCCGTGGACAGCAGTCCGGCGAGCAGCAGCCGCAGCGCGCGACCGCGTCTGCCGGGAAGACCGCGTCCGTCGGGAAAGGAGTGCATCGGGTGCCGCCCTTCGTGAGGTGGGGGACAGGGGCGTGCGAGCGGTGAGTAAATGACGGCTTCGGGGCCGAGTCAAGAGGGTGCGCGTTCAGGTGCCGAACGGGTAACTGCCCGTATTCGGCCAGGAGTTGGGCCCCTCCCCAGTCCAGTGTGAAGTCTTGACGGCAGCGGGCTGACGCTAGTTCACTCAAGGCGTGATCTAAGTCGTGAGTGAATCATGAGCCCAGGGAAGTCCCAGAGCCGAGGGAAGGTCCGTCCATGCGAAGAACCGCCCTGCTCGTCTCCGCCGGTCTACTCGCCGCCCTGCTCCCGTTCGCGTCGGCGCGGGCGGCCGACTACGCCGACGACCCGGCCCCCGCCCCCGTGTCCATCGACCGCTTCGAGGGCGAGGTGCCCTTCGCCGGCCAGCCCGCCGAGGGCATCTTCACCTGGGGCGGCGACAGCGACGATCCGCCCACCCTGCGGCTCGCCGACCGTTCCGACGCGCCCGAGGGCGCCAAGGTCCTCTCCGGTACCTACGACATCAGCGGCTACGGCGGCTTCACGCACGACTTCGCGGCCGACCTGCCCGCCCACGACTGGTCCTCCCACCAGGGCATCCGCTTCTGGTGGGAGGGCCAGGACAACGGCAGGAAGATCGCCTTCGAGATCAAGGACGGCGGTGCGCACGGCGAGGCGTCCGAGCTGTGGACGACCTCCTTCACCGACGACTTCACGGGCTGGAAACAGATCGAGCTGCCCTTCGCCGACTTCACCTACCGCACGGACTACCAGCCGGTCGGCGGCATCGACCACGTCCTCGGTCTCACCGGGATGTGGGGCTACGCCGTCACCCTGCCGACCGGCGTCAAGGGCAGGTTCGCCATGGACGACGTGCAGTTGTACGGCCGGGCCGACCAGTCGCTGCGCGCCTCCGTCACCACCGACGCGGCGGTCTACCCGGTCGGCGGGGGCGGCACGGCGGCGGTGAAGGTCACCGTCGCCACCACCGGCTCCGCCCCGCTCGACGAGCAGGTGACGGTCGCCTACCGCACCGGCGGCGGCACCGCCGAGCCCGGCAAGGACTACACCCCGGTCTCCGGCACCCTCACCTTCCCCGCGGGCACCGCCTCCGGCACCTCCCGCACCCTCAAGGTCACCACCCTCAAGCCCAAGGCGGCGCGGCCCGCCGGGACGATCCCGCTCCAGCTCACCGTCACCGGCGCCAAGCCCCCCGCCGAGACCCCGCAGATCGTCGTCGACGCGTACGGGCTCCCGTACCTCGACAGCAGGCTGCCGGTGAAGAAGCGGGTCGCGGACCTGCTCTCCCGGATGTCCCTCGAGGAGAAGGCCGGGCAGATGACGCAGGCCGAACGCGGGGCGATGACCGCGCCGGGCGACATCGCCGCCCACGCCCTCGGCTCCCTGCTGTCCGGCGGCGGTTCGACCCCCACGCCCAACACTCCCCAGGCCTGGGCGAAGATGATCGACGACTTCCAGCTGCGCACCCGGGCCACCCGCTTCCAGATCCCGCTGATCTACGGGGTCGACGCGGTGCACGGGCACAACAACCTGGCCGGCGCCACGATCATGCCGCACAACATCGGCATCGGCGCCACCCGCGACCCCCGGCTGGCCGAGAAGACCGGCGCGGTGACGGCGAGCGAGGTCCGCGCCACCGGGATCCACTGGGACTTCGCGCCCTGCCTGTGCGTCAGCCGCGACGAACGCTGGGGCCGCTCCTACGAGTCCTTCGGCGAGGACCCGGCGCTCGTCGAATCCATGGAGACCGTCATCCAGGGCCTCCAGGGGCGCGCGGACGGGCGCGACCTGAGCCGCGGCGACAAGGTGCTGGCCACCGCCAAGCACTTCGTCGGCGACGGCGGCACCCTGTACGGCTCCTCCACCACCGGCACCTACACCACCGACCAGGGCGCCACCAGGGTCACCCGGCAGCAGCTGGAGGACATCCACCTGGCGCCGTACGGGCCGGCCGTGGACCGCGGCATCGGCTCGGTCATGCCCTCGTACTCCTCGCTGGACGTCGTCGGCGACGGGCAGGGCCCGGTGAAGATGCACGCCCGCGGCGACATGATCAACGGTGTGCTCAAGGGCCGCATGGGCTTCGACGGCTTCGTCATCAGCGACTGGGCCGCCATCGACCAGCTCCCCGGCGACGCCGCCGCTCAGGTCCGAGCGTCGGTCAACGCCGGGGTGGACATGATCATGGTGCCGTACGCGTACCAGGACTTCCGGGCGACCCTGATCGCCGAGGTGAAGGCGGGTCGGATCAGCCCTCGGCGGATCGACGACGCGGTCTCCCGGATCCTCACCAAGAAGTTCGAACTGGGCCTCTTCGAGCACCCCTACGCCGATACCGCCGGCGCCTCCCGGATCGGCTCGGCCGAGCACCGCACCGTCGCCCGGCAGGCCGCCGCCGAGTCCCAGGTGCTGCTGAAGAACAAGGGCGGCCTGCTGCCGCTGAAGAAGAAGGCGAAGGTCTACGTGGCCGGGTCCAACGCCGACGACCTCGGCAACCAGACCGGCGGCTGGACCATCACCTGGCAGGGCGCCTCCGGCACCCACACCCAGGGCACCACGATCCTTCAGGCCATGCGCAAGGCGGGCGGGAACGTCACCTGGTCCAAGGACGCCTCGGCCTCAACGGCCGGTCACGACGTGGGCGTGGTCGTCGTCGGCGAGACCCCGTACGCCGAGGGCGTCGGCGACGTCGGCAACGGGCACGACCTCCAGCTGTCGGCCGCCGACCGGGCCGCCGTGGACAAGGTGTGCGGGGCCATGAAGTGCGTGGTGCTGGTCGTCTCCGGGCGCCCGCAGCTCATCGGCGACCGGCTCGGGAAGATCGATGCCCTCGTCGCCTCCTGGCTGCCGGGAACCGAGGGCGACGGCGTGGCCGACGTGCTCTACGGCACCCGGCCCTTCACCGGGCAGCTCCCGGTGACCTGGCCGAAGTCGCAGGAGCAGCTCCCGATCAACGTGGGCGACACGGCGTACGACCCGCAGTTCCCCTACGGCTGGGGCCTGACCACGCTCACCGGCGTCCCGGCCGGCGGCACGGCGACGCTCAAGGCGCTGGGCCTCGCGGCGCGGGCGGCCGAGCGGGTGGGCGCCGACGCCGTGGGCCGCGAGCTGGTCACCAAGGCCCGGCTGATCGTCCAGCAGAAGGCGGACGGGCGGATGAGCGCGGCGGTGGCGAAACCCTTCGCCGACGCGGATCACCTGCTGCTGACCGGACGGTACGGGGCGGCGGTGGAACAGCTCACGAAGGCCTACTCGGCCGCGTGACCGGCTGGTGGGGGCGTCCCGCGCGGGTGCGCGGGACGCCCCCACCGGGTGCGCAGCCACGATCCGGAGAGCCGGTTTTGTCCGGCTTCGGGTAGCTTCGAAGCATGAAGGTCGTCGCCCCGGCCCGAGTTCTTCTCCGCACGCTGCTCACACTCGCGGCCGCCGTGGTGGCCGTGGCGGTGCCGGCCTCCGTCGCGGCGGTGGGACCGGCGGGCGCCGGGACGGAGGCGGCCGGCATCCCCCGGACCGTGACCGCCCCGGTCGTGAACGTCCCGCCCAACGCCCCGGTCGTGAACGTCCTGCCGGACGGCGTGCCCCGGGTGCCGGCGCCGGGCGGCGTGCCGCGGGTCGCGGCGGCCACCAGCGTCTCCGCGATCGCCGAGGCGCTCCGCAAGGGTCCGGTCTACGTCGACCCGGCCGCGTCCGCCCAGCTGCCGCCCGCCGACGCCGCCGCGCTCGCCCGGCGGATCAAGGACGCCGGAAAACCCCTGTTCATCGCCGTCCTGCCCGCGAACTACCCGACGCGGAACCTGTTCACCGAGCTGCGCACGGCCACCGGCATCACCGGCGCCTACGCCGTCCGCCTCGGCGACCGGTTCGACGCCCGCGCCGACTCCTCGGTGCTGCCGCGCACCGCCGTGAGCAATCTCGTCACCAGCGTCCAGGGCGAGAACGCCCGGACCCAGCTCACCGACTTCACCCACCGACATGGGCGGCTCGGCGCCCTCCACCTGGGGCGGCCCCGGGCACGTGGGCACGGTCTCGAACACGGCACTGATCACCGCCGGCGCGGTCCTGGTGGCGGGCGGTGTGGGCGCCTACGCCCTGGTCCGGCGCGGCAGGAGCCGCCGGGAGGCGGAGCAGCGGGCCGCGCTGGAGAAGCTGCGGGTCGTCGTCGACGAGGACATCACCGCCTTCGGCGAGGAGCTGGACCGCCTCGACTTCCATCCGGCGGAGGCCGGCGCGGACGACGCCATGCGCGCGGACTACGAGCGCGCGCTGGACGCCTACGAGCAGGCCAAGCAGTACATGGCCGACGCCCGCAGGCCGGAGGACGTGCGGGCGGTGACCCAGGCACTGGAGGACGGGCGGTTCTCGCTCGCCCAGCTCGCCGCGCGGCGCGAGGGCCGTCCGCTGCCCGAGCGCCGGCCGCCGTGCTTCTTCGACCCGCGCCACGGTCCCTCGGTGACCGACGCCACCTGGACGCCCCCGGGAGGGTCGTCCCGTCAGGTCCCGGTGTGCGCCGCCGACCAGGCCCGCCTGGCCGACGGCCGCGACCCGCACGTCCGCGAGGTCGACACCGACTGGGGCCGACGCCCCTACTGGGACGCCGGCCCCGCGTACGGTCCCTGGGCGGGCGGCTACTTCGGCGGCGGCCTCCTGCCCGGCCTCCTGGTCGGCACGCTGCTCGGCAGCATGATGGCCACCCCGTCGTACGCGGCCGGCTACGGCACCGGCTACGGCGACTTCGGCGCATACGACGGCTACCAGGGCGGCGACCTGTCGGGCGCGGACTTCGACCCGGGTGACTTCAGCGGCGGCTTCGGTGACGGCGGGGGAGGCGACTTCGGCGGGGGAGGCGGCGACTTCGGGGGCGGCTTCTGAGCCCGGCTCAGGCGTTCTTGACGGCCGAGATGTCGAAGTTCAGCTTGATCTTGTCGGAGACCAGGACGCCACCGGTCTCCAGGGCCGCGTTCCAGGTCAGGCCCCACTCCGAGCGCAGGATCTCGGCCTTGCCCTCGAAGCCGACGCGCTCGTTGCCGAACGGGTCCTTGGCGGAGCCGTTGAACTCCAGCTCGATGGTGAGCTGCTTGGTCACGCCGAGGATGGTCAGGTCGCCGGTGATGCGGTAGTCGTCGCCGCCCACGGCCTCCGCCTTGGTGGAGCGGAAGGTCATCTGCGGGAACTCCTCGGTCTTGAAGAAGTCCGCGCTCTTCAGGTGGCCGTCGCGGTCCGCGGAGCCCGTGTCGATGCTGTCCATCTTGACGTCGATGGACGCGGTGGACGCGGCGGGGTCGGTGCCGTCCAGGTGCAGGCTGCCGGTGAAGTCGTTGAACTTGCCCTTGACGTTCGTGACCATGGCGTGCCGCGCGACGAAGCCGAGCGTGGAGTGGGCCGGGTCGATCGTGTAGTCGCCGGTGAGCGCGGCCAGGTCGGGGTTCACGGCGGCCGGGGCGGCGGTGGTGCCGACGGTGTCGTTCTTGCGGCCGAAGATGCCCATGAGGTGCTCCTTGAGGATGGCGGGTCGCTCGGTACGGAGACGGAGCGCCGAGCAAGTTGAAGATTCAACGAAGTGACGACTACGACAGTAGACCTATTCCGTTCGACTTTCAACATCATCCGGCGTGTGTTTGCCGGATCGCGCACGGTAATCGCCGACGCCCTCTGGCGGACGCGCGTAGACCTCGGGCACTATCTCCCTGCACCACCTGCACAGCCGCCCCACAGGACGCACGGCCGACAGCAGGAAGGTTCCCCCAATGAAGACCACGAAGGTCAGCAAGCTCACCAAGGCCCGCGCGGCAGTCACCGCCCTCGCCCTGATCGTCGCCCCCGGCGTCGCGGTCATCGGCACGGCCACCGAGGCCTCCGCCGCCACCAAGATCAGCCACGCCACCGCCACCCAGATGTTCCGTGACGTGGGCATCACCTGGTCCTCGTCCGGCAACTGCTCCGACCGCAACGTCTCGACCTGCACGTCCTTCGACCAGCTCAACCTCGCCACCGCGCAGGGGGCCCAGACCCTCAAGCGGGCCAGCGGCTGCGCCCTCAACGTCACCGGCGGCACCGAGACCGGTCACGCCTCCGGCACCTACTCCCACTGGAACGGCTACAAGCTCGACTACGGCAAGAACACCTGCGTGACCAACTACATCAAGAACTACTTCGCCTACATCGGCCTGCGCGGCGACGGCGCCCCCCAGTACCAGTCGGGCTCCGGCAACATCTACGCCGACGAGGGCAACCACTGGGACGTCCTGTACTACAACTGCGGCGGCTGCTGACCCGCCGCCGTCGCGCCCCCGGACGGCGGCTACGCTCTGTGCGAGCCCACCGCCGTCCGGGTCTGCGCGTCACTCCAGCGATGGCATGTGCCTGATCCGAATGTGAGCGGGCTCCCATGCCGTGACTTTGTGGCATCCCCACAACGATGAAGCCCTCTGAACAGTTGGAAGGGCTGCAAGCTGTCATGGTTCTGTCCATTGGCACCAGGAAAACGGGTCGGAGACTGTACGGAGTCGACGGCCCGCTTTCCCAGGTGTCCTTCGTAAGGTCGCTGCATGACCGTTTTGGAAGAGACGACGGGTGAGCCGGCGGACGCGCGCGGGCGGGTCGCCGAACTGCACGGGATCCGTGCGCAGGCGGTGGCGGGCCCCAGCGAGAAGGCGACCGCGGCACAGCACGCCAAGGGCAAGCTGACCGCGCGGGAGCGGATCGAACTGCTCCTGGACCCGGGCTCCTTCCAGGAGGTCGAGCAGCTGCGCCGGCACCGGGCGAGCGGCTTCGGACTCGAGTCCAAGAAGCCGTACACCGACGGTGTGATCACCGGCTGGGGCACGGTGGAGGGCCGGACGGTCTTCGTCTACGCCCACGACTTCCGTATCTTCGGCGGCGCGCTGGGCGAGGCCCACGCCACGAAGATCCACAAGATCATGGACATGGCCATCGCGGCCGGTGCCCCGCTGGTCTCCCTCAACGACGGCGCCGGCGCCCGGATCCAGGAGGGCGTCTCCGCCCTGGCCGGATACGGCGGCATCTTCCAGCGCAACACCAAGGCCTCCGGGGTCATCCCGCAGATCAGCGTGATGCTCGGCCCGTGCGCCGGCGGCGCCGCCTACAGCCCCGCGCTGACGGACTTCGTGTTCATGGTCCGCGAGACCTCGCAGATGTTCATCACCGGCCCGGACGTGGTCAAGGCGGTCACCGGTGAGGAGATCACCCAGAACGGCCTGGGCGGCGCGGACGTGCACGCCGAGACCTCCGGTGTGTGCCACTTCGCCTACGACGACGAGGAGACGTGCATCGCCGAGGTGCGCTACCTCCTGTCCCTGCTCCCGCAGAACAACCGGGAGAACCCGCCGCGGGTGGAGTCGGCCGACCCGGTCGACCGCCGCTCCGAGGTCCTGCTCGACCTGGTCCCGGCCGACGGCAACCGGCCCTACGACATGGTCAAGGTCATCGAGGAGATCGTCGACGACGGCGAGTACCTGGAGGTCCACGAGCGCTGGGCGCGGAACATCATCTGCGCTCTGGCCCGTCTGGACGGTCAGGTCGTCGGCATCATCGCCAACCAGCCCCAGGTCCTGGCGGGTGTCCTGGACATCGAGGCCAGCGAGAAGGCCGCCCGCTTCGTACAGATGTGCGACGCCTTCAACATCCCCATCGTCACTCTTCTGGACGTACCCGGCTTCCTGCCCGGCGTCGACCAGGAGCACGGTGGAATCATCCGGCACGGCGCCAAGCTGCTCTACGCCTACTGCAACGCCACCGTGCCGAGGATCTCGCTGATCCTGCGCAAGGCGTACGGAGGTGCCTACATCGTCATGGACAGCCAGTCGATCGGGGCCGACATCACCTACGCCTGGCCGACGAACGAGATCGCCGTGATGGGCGCCGAGGGCGCGGCCAACGTCATCTTCCGCCGTCAGATCGCCGGGGCCGAGGACCCCGAGGCCATGCGGCAGAAGATGGTCAAGGAGTACAAGGCCGAGCTGATGCACCCCTACTACGCGGCCGAGCGCGGCCTGGTGGACGACGTCATCGACCCGGCGGACACCCGCGAGGTCCTGGTCAAGTCACTGGCGATGCTGCACGCGAAGCACGCCGACCTGCCCTCCCGCAAGCACGGCAACCCCCCGCAGTAACACAGCGGACGTGCCGCGGCCATCCCGCGGACCCCTCAGCCACGGAGACTGACACCCATGGACAACGTAGAGATCCGCGTCGAGAAGGGCCACGCCGAGCCCGAGGAGGTCGCTGCCATCACGGCCATCCTCCTGGCCCGCGCCGCGGCCCGCCCCGCCGACACGACCCCGGCCCACCGCGGCCGCGCCAAGGCCGGCTGGCGCCGGCTGGAGCGCGAGAACGGCTTCCGCGCCCCGCACAGCTGGCACGGCTAGGCCAGCCGCCGGTAGAGCCGGCCGCCCACGACGGAAGAGGGCCCCTCCGCTTGGAGGGGCCCTCTTCCGTCGTACCCGTGCTGTGGCCGGGCCC
This sequence comes from Streptomyces sp. NPDC091412, assembly GCF_044756885.1. NCBI lineage: Bacteria > Bacillati > Actinomycetota > Actinomycetes > Kitasatosporales > Streptomycetaceae > Streptomyces > Streptomyces sp. NPDC091412. Next base: position 792,742 of record NZ_JBIVTV010000002.1, read on the forward strand.
TTGCGGCGGCAGAGAACAGGCGGCCCTCCCCGTGGGGGAGGGCCGCCTGCCTGTTCGTCCCGAGTGCTACCTCAGCCGGGCCATGAGGGCGTGTTCCACCAGGGTGATGAGGGCGGATTTGGCGTCGGCGCGGTGGCGGGCGTCGGTGGTGATGATGGGGGCGTCGGGGCCGATCTGGAGTGCTTCGCGGACCTCGTCGGGGTTGTAGGGCTGCTGGCCGTCGAAGCCGTTGAGGGCGATGACGAAGGGCAGTCCGCTGTTCTCGAAGTAGTCGACGGCGGGGAAGCAGTCGGCGAGCCTGCGGGTGTCGACGAGCACGATGGCGCCGATGGCGCCGCGGACGAGGTCGTCCCACATGAACCAGAAGCGGTCCTGGCCGGGGGTGCCGAACAGGTAGAGGATCAGGTCCTGGTCGAGTGTGATGCGGCCGAAGTCCATGGCCACCGTGGTGGTGGTCTTGTCCCCGGTGTGGGTGAGGTCGTCGATGCCCGCCGAAGCGGACGTCATCACGGCCTCCGTGCGCAGCGGGTTGATCTCCGAGACGGCGCCGACGAACGTGGTCTTGCCCACGCCGAAGCCGCCCGCCACCACGATCTTCGCGGAGGTGGTGGAGCGGGAAGGACCGCCGCTAGAGCTTGCGAAGTCCACTGAGCACCCTTTCGAGCAGTGTCACGTCTGGCTGGCCACCGGCGTTCTCGTCGCCGCCGGGCTGATGGATGGCGACCAGGCCCGCCTCCGCCAAGTCGGCGACGAGGATCCTGGCCACGCCGAGAGGGATCGAAAGCAGGGCCGAGATCTCGGCCACCGATTTGATCTCGCGGCACAAATGGCAGATCCGCTGATGTTCGGGCAGCTGGCCCTGCATCTGGTGCGGCTGCGCGGTGGTGTGCACCAGTGCCTCTATGGCGAGCTGGTACCGCGGCCTGGTGCGGCCGCCCGTCATGGCGTACGGGCGCACCAGGGGGTTGTTCGACGCCCCCGCGGGCGCCGGTTCAGGGGTGCGTCGCTGCGGCTGGACCGGCTGGATGCGCGGCGCGGGCGGCTGGTCGTACGGTGACGGACCGGGGCCCTGCGGCGCGTATGGCTGCCGGTGGTGGGGGGTGGAGGGGAAGCCGTACGGATTCGCCGAGCCGTCGTGCGGGCCCTGGGCAGGGCCGTACGACCAGTTGCCCGAAGACGAACCGCCTGGGGGTGTTGCCACGTTCTCTCCTCCTCCGACTGTGCCGGGCATCCAACGGGTGGAAGCCGCGTCCCGAAACCTTACGGCCCCGGGACGCCAAAACGCACCGGCTGTCTGTTAGTTGAGAAGGCTCCCCTGGAGTTCCGCACGGAGATCCGGCGTCAGGACCGTGCCCGCACGGTCCACCAGAAGGGCCATCTCATACCCGATGAGGCCGATGTCCGCATCGGGGTGTGCGAGGACCGCGAGTGAGGAACCGTCGGAAATGGACATGATGAAGAGGAATCCCCGCTCCATCTCCACAACCGTCTGGTTCACGCTGCCGCCCTCGAAGATGCGCGAGGCACCGGCGGTCAGCGAGGTCAGACCGGAGGCGACGGCCGCGAGCTGGTCGGCGCGGTCGCGGGGGAAGCCTTCGGACATCGCCAGTAGGAGTCCGTCGGCGGAGACCACCACGGTGTGGGACACCCCGGGGGTGTTGTCCACGAAGTTGGTGATCAACCAGTTCAGGTTCTGCGCCGCCTGGCTCATCGGGCTCACACTAACGCTCCTGGTGGTAGGTGCTGTCAGGACCACTGTGTTCATTCCTTGTGGCCTGGCCGTTCTTGTCAATTCCTGCGCTGCGTCCCCGTTGGACGCCCCGGCGCAGGTTGCTCAGCCTGCCCCGGATGTCCTCGGGGGCGCGGGAGACCTGTGGGCCTCCCTGCGGGGTTGATTCCGCGGTGCCTTCGACCAGGTTGGCCTTGGGCACACGCCGCGGCAGCCCGGAGGAGGTGACTCCGCCTGCCTTGGGCTTGCGGAGCTGCGAGGCCTGCTGCCAGCGCTTGTCGTTCGCCGAACGCCAGGCGTCGCCGTCGCTCTCCGGAGTATGGGTCGGTGCTTCCTGGTCCAGGGGCTCCGCGCCGTTCGAACCGCTCGCGACCGATCCGCGGCGGGGCAGCCCGGCGTCGGTCAGCTCGTGGACGGCGGAAGGGGCCGGTCCCGGACGCTCGAAGCCTACGCGGTCCGCCTCGGTCACGTCAGCGGCCTGCGAGGATTCCGCTTCCGGAGCGTACTGGTCCGGGTAGCCGTTCCGGTACCCGTCCGCCTGCGGCCAGTCGTCCTGGTAGGACTGCTCCTGGAAGCCGGCGAACGCCTCCGGCGCCGCGGCGTGCGCCGACGCGGGCTCCTGCTGCCCGGGCTCCGCATAGCCGGGGTCGGGGTAGCCGCCGTTGGACGAGTAGGCATCGCCCTGCGGCGTACCGCCGTTCGGCGCGTAGTACCCCTCGTCGTACGCAGGCCGGCCCTGCTCGTCGTACGCCGTCTGCTGCTGGTCGTACGCAGAGTGCTGCGGTTCCTCGTACGCCGTCTGCGGGTCGTACCCGCCCTGCTCCGGGAAGGGCATCTGCCCGGTGTCGTACTGCGGTTGCTGCCCGGTGTGCTCGTCGGGGTACCCGGCCGGCTCGGCCGTCTCCGGGCCCGCCGACCGGTCGTGCGTCTGGGCCTCCAGGGCGGCGCGGCGCTCCTCGCGCTTGAGGGAGCGGCCGACGGGGTCCAACTCCCGGGACCCGTCCGGGGCGTCGGCGTACCGGCTGTCGTCGAAGCCGAGCTCCGCGGCGGTGAGCATCGGCTGGGGAGCGCCGAAGTTCTCGCCCTGGAACTCCTGTTCCGGGATGATCTGCGAGACGGTGAAGTCGTCGCGGTCCAGCGCCTGCTCGCCGCCACCGCCGTGGGTGATCGCGTCCGGCAGCATGACCAGCGAGGTGGTGCCGGCCTGCTCACCGGAGGGGCGCAGCTGGACGCGGACGCCGTGCCGGTCGGCGAGGCGGCCGACCACGAACAGACCCATGCGCTGGGAGATCGCGGCGTCCACCGTGGGCGGGTTGGCCAGCTTGTGGTTGATGTCCGCGAAGTCCTCGGCGGTCAGGCCGATGCCCTTGTCGTGGATCTCGATCATGATCCGGCCGTCGGGCAGCCGGGTCGCGGTGACCCGGACCTTGGTCTGCGGCGAGGAGAACGTGGTGGCGTTCTCCAGCAGCTCGGCCAGCAGGTGCACGAGGTCGGTCACGGCGCGGCCGTGGATCTCGGCCGTGGGCACGCCGGACAGCTCGATGCGCTCGTACTGCTCCACCTCGGAGGAGGCGGCGCGCAGCACGTCGACCAGCGGGACCGGCTGGTCCCAGCGGCGACCGGGCTCCTCGCCGGCGAGGACGAGGAGGTTCTCGCCGTTGCGGCGCATACGGGTCGCCAGGTGGTCCAGGCGGAAGAGGTTCTCCAGCTGGTCCGGGTCGGCCTCGTTGTTCTCCAGGTCGGTGATCAGGGTCAGCTGGCCCTCGATCAGCGACTGGTTGCGGCGCGAGAGGTTGGTGAAGATCGCGTTGATGTTGCCCCGCAGCAGGGCCTGTTCGGAGGCAAGCCGGACGGCCTCGCGGTGCACCTGGTCGAAGGCGCGGGCGACCTCGCCGATCTCGTCGGTCGAGGTGATCGGGATCGGAGTGACCCGGGTGTCGACGCGGCCGGGGTCGGTGCGCGAGAGCTGGTCGACCAGCATCGGCAGGCGCTGCTCGGCGATGCCGAAGGCGGCGTTGCGCAGCCGGCGCATCGAGCGGCTCATCTGGCGGGCCACCAGACCGGCCAGGATGAAGGCGGCGAGCAGGGCGACCAGGACGATCGCGCCGGTGATGAACGTCGACTGCTTGGCGTTGTCGGCGATCGAGGCCGCCTCGTTCACCGCCGTGTCGGCCATGTCCGACTCGATCTGGCGGTAGGCGTCGAACTTGAGGGTGTTGACCGCCCACCAGTTCTCGGGCGTGATGCCCTGCTGCGCCAGGGCCGCGCGCTCGGTCGGGTCCGTGCTGCCCAGCGTGGCCAGCGCCGTGACCATCTGGGTCGGGTCCTGCGGCGGGGCCACGTAGTTCGGGTCCTTGGCCTTTGCCTGCTGGACCATGGTCGCCGCGTTGGCCTGGATCTCCTTCTTCAGCGCGTCCAGCTTGTCCGCGTCCTCCTGGGTGCCGCCGCCGATGTACTCCTCGACGGCGATGCCCTCGAGGTAGGCGTAGGAGGACAGGGCGACGCGCTGGCCGGCCAGGCCGGCGGCGTCGGGGCCGGGCTTGATCAGCAGGTGCATGCCGATCGAGCGCTCCAGCGACAGCGCGGCCTTGGTCAGCGAGATGGCGTAGACGGTACGGCCGTAGGAGGTGATGTTGCCGGTGCCCAGGCCGAGTTCGTTGGCGAACTCCATCAGCGGGTGGGCGACCTTGACGTAGCCCTCCTCGGTCTGCACGCCGGGCAGCTTGGAGGTGAACGCCGCGGCACGCAGCTTCTGCAACTCGGGCTCGGCGTCGCGGAACAGCTTGAGCCGGCGATCCAGACCGGCCTTGTGCGGCATGGACTGCGCGGCCTGGTCGAAGGCGTCGGCGGCCTTGTCGGTGACCCCGCGGGCCTCGGCGACGGTCGGGTCGTTCTGGCCCTTGCCCTGGAGCAGGGGGGCCGCGCTGACGTCGCGCTCGTGATAGAGGGCGTCGGCGTAGGCCAGCGAGGCCTGCACCAGGCGAGCGGTGTGCTCGGCGTCCTGCGCGTCCTGCCACGTGTTGATCGAGCTGTTGACCTGGAAACCGCCCATGACCAGGCCCACCAGCACGGGCAGGAGCAGGATGGCGTTCAGCCGGGTCGGCACCCGCCAGTTGCGCGGGGAGAATCGCCCACCGCTCGCGGTGGGCGCGGCCGTCGGCTCCGAACCGGGCACGTGCGCGGACGCCGCACCGCGCGGCGGCGGGGTGAAATTGCCCCGGGCCGACGGCTCGGGGCCGTTCTTGCTTCGCCTCACTCGACCAACAACCTCTCGGCGGTCGGCACCTACGTTGTGCCGCAATGTCTCAGAACCCTGTCCGCCATAGGCGGCCCACTACCGGTGAGTACGTCTTTGACCATTGGGTAGTTCAGGCATTCCAGCACGTCGGCATGCGCTCTTCCAAACAGTGGAAACGGGTGGTTCCACGTGACGCACGTCCCACATAAAACGGTCATAAACAACTAGCCCCGGCAAAAAACCGGGGGAATGTGCGCACAGCGGCACCGTATGTGCGCGACGCGTGGCCATACCACGCGATTCCTCTGCCGAAACGTTATGAACACCGGGGCCGACCGTGTCAAAAGGCACAGCCGGCTCCGGTGCATCTACGACAACCGCCGTATGGCGCTGCCGACTTGAGGGCTACTCATGGTGCCTCGGCTACCTCAGCCGGGCCATGAGGGCGTGTTCCACCAGGGTGATGAGGGCGGATTTGGCGTCGGCGCGGTGGCGGGCGTCGGTGGTGATGATGGGGGCGTCGGGGCCGATCTGGAGTGCTTCGCGGACCTCGTCGGGGTTGTAGGGCTGCTGGCCGTCGAAGCCGTTGAGGGCGATGACGAAGGGCAGTCCGCTGTTCTCGAAGTAGTCGACGGCGGGGAAGCAGTCGGCGAGCCTGCGGGTGTCGACGAGCACGATGGCGCCGATGGCGCCGCGGACGAGGTCGTCCCACATGAACCAGAAGCGGTCCTGGCCGGGGGTGCCGAACAGGTAGAGGATCAGGTCCTGGTCGAGTGTGATGCGGCCGAAGTCCATGGCCACCGTGGTGGTGGTCTTGTCCCCGGTGTGGGTGAGGTCGTCGATGCCCGCCGAAGCGGACGTCATCACGGCCTCCGTGCGCAGCGGGTTGATCTCCGAGACGGCACCCACGAACGTGGTCTTGCCCACGCCGAAGCCACCCGCCACCACGATCTTCGCGGAGGTGGTCGCCCGGCCCCCGTCAGAGCTTGCGAAGTCCACTGAGCACCCTTTCGAGCAGCGTCACAGCCGGTGCGCCACCGTTGTTCTCGTCCCCGCCCGGCTGGTGGATGGCCACCAGGCCGGCCTCCGCGAGGTCCGCTACGAGGATCCTGGCCACGCCCAGCGGCATGGCGAGGAGAGCCGAGACCTCGGCCACGGATTTCACCTCGCGGCACAGGTGGCAGATCCGCTGGTGCTCCGGGAGCAGTCCCATCAGCGCTGCCGGATCGGCCGTCGTACTGATCAGTGCCTCGATGGCGAGCTGGTAGCGCGGCCGGGTCCGGCCGCCGGTCATCGCATAGGGACGTACCAGCGGCTGGTCGCCCTCATCTCCGTACGGCTCAGCGTACGGATCATGAGAGGCGGGGGGCGGGGTCATGAATCCTCCGGGCGGGACAGCAAGTCGGTCAGTCAAGCCGTCTGACGGGGCCGGTGGGGGGATTGTGGCGGCCGGACGGTGATTTGGTGAGGTGGATGGTGCCGGAGCCGGTCAGTGCAGCAGACTGCCCTGTAGTTCGGCGCGCAGGTCGGGTGTGAGGACCGCCCCCGCGCGGTCGACGAGCAGCGCCATTTCGTAGCCGACGAGGCCGATGTCGCACTCCGGGTGGGCCAGCACCGCCAGGGACGACCCGTCGGAGACGGACATCAGGAAGAGGAAGCCGCGCTCCATCTCGACGACCGTCTGCGAGACGCTGCCGCCCTCGAAGATCCGGGAGGCCCCCGCGGTCAGCGAGGTCAGACCGGATGCCACGGCCGCGAGCTGGTCGGCGCGGTCGCGGGGGAAGCCTTCGGACATCGCCAGTAGGAGTCCGTCGGCGGACACCACGACGGTGTGGGACACCCCGGGGGTGTTGTCCACGAAGTTGGTGATCAACCAGTTCAGGTTCTGTGCCGCCTGGCTCATCGGACTCAACTAACGCTCCTGCTGGTGAGTGGGGCTGGGGAAACTGCCCGTCTGACCTGTGCCGGCCTGACGGCCCTGTGCGATGCCCCGACGGAGATTGGTCAGCCGGCCGCGTACGTCGTCGGGCGAACGCGAGACCTGCGGACCGCTCTGGTGCTGTTGCTGCTGAGCCGTGCCCGGGACGAGGTTGGCCCGGGGCACCCGGCGCGGCAGGCCGGAGGTGGTGACACCGCCCGCAGCCGGTTGCCTGACACGCTCGGCCTGCCGTACGAGGTCGTCGTTCGGCGAGGTGCGCCAGGCGGAGGCGGCGGGACGCTGGGGGGCCGCAGGAGTCTGCGGCGGCTGCTGCTGCGGCGAGGCCGGAGCCGGTTCGCCGCCCTGCTGCTGCCCACCGCGGAACCAGTTGGTCTCCAGGGTGTCGTACAGCGGGGTACGGCCGTCGCCGGGACTCGGGGCCGGCGGCAGGGCCCAGGCGTCGTCCGGCCTTTGCTGCGGGGCACCCGCGTTGCCCGGTTCCGGGCGGGCGGGACGCTGCTGGGGTCGCTGGGCGGCCGGACCGCGCAGGCCGCCGAAGTCGGCGGCGCCGCCCGGGTGGGCGTTGCGGCCGGGCGCACCGTTGTCGTGTCCGGGCTGCGCGAACTGGCCGGTCGAGCCGTTGTCGTACCCCTGCTGGGCGGCGAACTGGCCGGTGGAGCCGTTGTCGTATCCCTGCTGGGCGGCGAACTGGCCGGTGGAGCCGTTGTCGTATCCCTGCTGGGCGGCGAACTGGCCGGTGGAGCCGTTGTCGTATCCCTGCTGGGCGG
>NZ_JBIVTV010000002.1:800510-832013 GCF_044756885.1 Streptomyces sp. NPDC091412
GCGGCGAACTGCCCCGTGGAGCCGTTGTCGTACCCCTGCTGGGCCGCGAACCGGCCCGTGTCGGCGGGGTTGTTCTGCCCGGCCGGACCGTAGACGTCCGAGCGGACGAACTCGCCCGTGTTCTGGGCGTCGTTGGCACCCGGGTGGGGGGCGTTGAAGTCGGGGCGGGGAAACGCCGAGGTATCCGCTGCGGAGCCGGGTCCCTGGTGGTCGTCGAAGCGGGGCATCTCGGCCGTCGAACCGGGTCCCTGCCGGTCGTCGATCCGCGGCATCCGGGAGGTCTGCGACGGGTCCTGCTCGTCGTGGCCGCGCGGCGCGTCCAGAGCGGCCCGGCCCTGAGCGTTCTCGTCGCCCCAACCCTGCGTACGGGACGGCCCGTTGCCGCCCGGCAGTTCGGCGCGCGGGCCACCGCGCGGCGGCAACTGCGGCTGCCGGCCCGTCTCCGCGCCGTTTCCGCGCTGCGGGGGAACGCCGCCGCGTGGGCCGCCGAAGGCGTCCTGGCGGCGTCCGTCGCCGAAGCCCTGCGAGGCGGCCGGGTGCCGGCCGTCGCCGAAGCCCTGCGGAGCGCCCGCACCGGGACCCTGCGGACCCTGCGGCCCGCCGGGTGCCTGGCCGCCGAAGCCGCCAGCCATGCCCGAAGCGGCCGGGCGGCCCTGCTGAGGCTGCCCCGGACCCTGCTGGCCACGCGGTCCGTTCGGACCGCCCTGGCGGCCGGCGCCGGGCAGCGCGGCCCGCGGACCCTGGCCGCCGCCGACCTGGCCGCGCGGAGCGGCTCCGGGACCGAGCCGGCCGGCCCCGCCCTGCTGACCGCCCGCGCCGAGGGCTCCGCCGCCCTGCTGACCGCCCTGCCGGCGAGCCGCTGCGGCGCCGGCGGCGGCAGCCGCGGCGGCCGGACCGCCCGCGGACGGGCCGCCGGGCTTGCCCGCGCCCGGCTTCTTGCCGCCCTGGGCGACGTCGACGGGCAGCATGACCAGAGCGGTCGTACCACCGGAGTCGGAGGGGCGCAGCTGGATGCGGATGCCGTGGCGCTGGGACAGACGACCGACCACGAAGAGACCCATGCGGCGGGAGACCGACACGTCCACGGTGGGCGGCGAGGCGAGCCGCTCGTTGATCGCGGCGAGGTCCTCCGGGGACAGACCGATACCGGTGTCGTGGATCTCGATCAGCACCCGCCCGTCGGGCAGCGCGTGACCGGTGACCTTGACCTTGGTCTGCGGCGAGGAGAACGAGGTCGCGTTCTCCAGCAGCTCGGCGAGCAGGTGCACGAGGTCGTTGACGACCCGGCCGGCGACCTCGGTGCCGGGCACCGAGGCCAGCTCGATGCGCTCGTACTGCTCCACCTCGGACGCGGCGGCGCGGAGCACGTCGACCAGCGGGACCGGACGGGTCCAGCGGCGGCCGGGCTCCTCACCGGCGAGGACGAGGAGGTTCTCACCGTTACGGCGCATGCGCGTGGCGAGGTGGTCGAGCTTGAACAGCGAGGACAGCTGGTCCGGGTCGGCCTCGCGGGACTCGAGTTCGGAGATCAGCGACAGCTGGCGCTGGATCAGACCCTGGGAGCGGCGCGAGAGGTTGGTGAACATCGCGTTGACGTTGCCCCGCAGCAGGGCCTGCTCGGCGGCGAGGCGGACCGCCTCGCGGTGCACGTCGTCGAAGGCCGCGGCCACCTGGCCGATCTCGTCCCGGGAGTGCACACCGACCGACTCCACGGACGTGTCCACGTCCTGCGGGTCGGACTCGGACAGCTGCCGGACCAGCTCGGGCAGACGGTCCTGGGCGACCCTGGTGGCGGTCTCCTGGAGCCGGTGCAGCGAGCGGATCATGGAGCGGGCCACGACGAAGGCGCCGACCAGCGACACGCCGAGCACGAGCAGGATCAGCGCACCGGAGACGATGGCGTCGTACTCGGTGGCGCTGCGCAGCTCGCGGGCCTTCTGCTCCATCTCCTCGAGCAGCGTGTGCTCGATGTTCTTCATCTGCTGGATCTTGGTGGAGCTGTCGTCGACCCAGTCGCGGTAGGAGCGCTTGTTCGCCTGCTTCAGGCCCTCGGGGTTGTCCAGGACGCGCTTGGCGTAGGTGTCCGCGGACAGGATCGTCGGGTTGCCCTCTTCGATGGGCTTGATGAGCTCCTCGGAGCCCTCCCCGTAGATGTTGCGGAAGCCGTTGAGGTCGGAGGTCTGGCTCTCCAGCGCCTGCTGGGCGTAGAGGCGGTCGTTCTCCGAGAGCTTGCCGGCGCTGGTGTTGTTGGCCGGCAGCGCGGCGGCGATGACGGCGCGCTGGACGGACGCGTACTCCTTGGCGGAGGAGAAGGCGGCCAGCGCACGCGTCCGCTGGATCATCTGCGGGTTGCTGGTCGCCTCGGCCATGTCCTGGGAGAGGGCGAGCAGCTCGGTGATGAGCCGGTGGTAGCTCTCGACCGTCCGGGCCGAGTTCTCCTCGGCCTGGTACGCGTCCTTGCGGATCTTGGTGAGGCCGTTGAGGTCGCTCGCCAGGCCGACGAGGGTGTCGCGGACACCGAGGAGGTTGCCGTCCTTGCTGGCGGCGTCGATCTCCTCGGACGCGGAGACGAAGTTGTCCCGGGCCCGGTCGGTCCGGTCCCGGTAGCCCTTGATGGTGATGGCGGCCGCGCTGGAGCGCTGCGCCAGCGGGCCGGCGGACTGGTCGCGCTCCTCCTGGAGCGCGGCGGCCAGTTCGGTGGCCTGCTTGGTCATCTCCGTCAGCAGCTTCATGTTGTCGAGCTGCTGGATGTCGTCCATGCTCTGGCTGATACGCATCCCGCCGAGCGAGGTCGCGGCGACCACGGGCAGGGCGAGCAGCGACACCAGTCGCGTGGAGATGCGCCAGTTGCGCAGGGCCATGCGCGAGCCGGGGCCCGACGGCCCCTGGCTCCCGGTCTTCTTGGCCGCCGGAGCCTGGCTCGACGACGCCGACGCACCCGCCGGGCCGGTCGTGCCCGAGCGTCCGGGGCGCTCTGCGCCGTCGCCGGCCGGGGCCGGGTTCTGGGCGTGCTGGGGCGAGGAGCTGACGGCCATGGGGCCAGTCCCGCCGTGCGGCTCCGGCTCCGCCGAAGCGCTGCCATCCCTCTTGAAACGTCCCTGCACTAGCGTCGCAACCTCTGGACCAGGCGCCCCTCCGCGCGAGCGGAAGGACGGTGTCGGCGTTGTGGGAAGCGCCCTGAACACGCTTCCCGGATGGTCGTGAGTGACCGGCGCTGGTTCCCCCTTCTCACCGCCGCTCGGCGCTGCGTTGCGCCCCCTGCGCGCCGGCTCGATCCTGCAGCGGTCCGTGGCATTCCAGCACAGTGCCGGATCTCCAACAAGGCATGTGGACCAGGCTGTGACCTCCGTGACAGCCCGTGAGTGACGGATTACCTGATGTGGAAAGTGATCTCCCGTATAGGGGACATTTCGCTACGTACCCGCGAGTCACTTGAGGTGTCCCAGTCGCCATGATCGGGAGCGGAATGATGGCTTCAGTGGGTCAATGTCCGATTCGGCGGCAGGGAACGCGCTCATGAATTGTCTGGATTGCCGAGGCGTTCGTGAGCAAACTCACACCGACATCACGGGCTCTTCACGTCTTCGGCCGGGAATTGAATGTTTAGCCTGACGCTTTACAGGGATGGCAAATCCGACAACCGGCGCCCGCGCGGGGGTCATGCGGACCTCCCGGTGCCCGAAGACGACAAGGTCTCGTACAACCGTGAAGACGACGATGATGTTCCGCACCATAGCCAACCCCCGGCGCACGACGCTGATGCACCTCGAAGGAGCCGACGCGCTGTCGACGCCGGAGCAGCCGGAGCACTCCGTCTCCCTCCCCGGGCAGACCGCCAACCCCCGGCGCACGGTCCTCATGGAGGCGCCCGTCGCGGCCGCCGTCGCGGAGTAGCACGCGCTCCGGCCACGCCGGAGATCCAGGGGCGTCCCGCACTCGGGGCGCCCCGCCTTCGTGCCCCGTGCGCCGTCATGGCGCGAGGTCCGGGGTCCCGGCCGCGTTAGCCTGGAGCGTCAGACTCCAGCCGCTTCAGTCAAGGGGCCAAGCAACCCGTGCGCATCGCCAGGTTCTCCATCGACGGGAACGTCGCCTTCGGCGCGGTCGAGGGCGACAAGCCGGACGAACTCGTCCTCGACATCATCAAGGGCATCCCGTTCGCGGACTTCGAGCTCTCCGGCACCCGGGTGCCGCTGAGCAAGGTACGGCTGCTGCCGCCGGTGCTCCCCAACAAGGTCGTGGCCTTCGGCCGCAACTACGCCGAGCACGCACGCGAACTCGGCAACGAGGTGCCCGACGCGCCGTTCGCCTTCTTCAAGCCGTCCACCTCGGTGATCGGCCCCGGCGACCCGATCCAGTACCCCTCCTTCTCCCAGGAGCTGCACCACGAGGCCGAGCTGGCCGTGGTCATCGGCCGCATGTGCCGCGAGGTCCCGCGCGAGCGCGTCAAGGACGTGATCTTCGGTTACACCTGCGCCAACGACGTCACCGCCCGCGACGTGCAGCGGCGCGAGAAGCAGTGGGCCAGGGCCAAGGGCTTCGACACCTCCTGCCCGCTCGGCCCCTGGGTGGAGACGGACATCGACCTCACCGCCGCGGCCGACCTGACCATCCAGCTCACCGTCAACGGCGAGCAGCGGCAGCTGGGGCGCACCAGCGAGATGATCCACCCGATCGAGGATCTGATCGTCAACATCTCCGAGGCCATGACGCTGCTCCCCGGCGACGTGATCCTCACGGGCACCCCGGCTGGGGTCGGCCCCCTCAACGTCGGCGACGAGGTCGCCGTCACCATCGAAGGCATCGGCACTCTCACCAACAAGGTTGTCAAGCGTGGCTAGCGCATCCGACTCCCCCGTACGCGTCCGTTTCTGCCCGTCTCCCACCGGTAACCCCCATGTGGGCCTGGTCCGCACCGCCCTGTTCAACTGGGCGTTCGCCCGGCACCACCAGGGCACTCTGGTCTTCCGCATCGAGGACACCGACGCGGCCCGCGACTCCGAGGAGTCCTACAACCAGCTGCTCGACGCGATGCGCTGGCTGGGCTTCGACTGGGACGAGGGCCCCGAGGTCGGCGGACCGCACGCGCCGTACCGGCAGTCGCAGCGCATGGACATCTACCAGGACGTCGCCCACAAGCTGCTCGAGGCCGGCCACGCTTACCACTGCTACTGCTCCCAGGAGGAGCTGGACAGCCGCCGCGAGGCCGCCCGCGCGGCCGGCAAGCCGTCCGGCTACGACGGCCACTGCCGCGACCTGACCGCCGCGCAGGTGGAGGAGTACAAGGCCCAGGGCCGGGCGCCGATCGTCCGCTTCCGCATGCCCGACGAGACGATCACCTTCACCGACCTGGTCCGCGGCGAGCTGACCTTCACCCCGGAGAACGTCCCGGACTACGGCATCGTCCGCGCCAACGGCGCTCCGCTGTACACCCTGGTCAACCCGGTCGACGACGCGCTCATGGAGATCACCCACATCCTGCGCGGAGAGGACCTGCTCTCCTCCACCCCGCGCCAGGTCGCCCTGTACAAGGCGCTGATGGAGCTGGGCATCGCCAAGGAGATCCCGTCCTTCGGCCACCTGCCGTACGTGATGGGCGAGGGCAACAAGAAGCTCTCCAAGCGCGACCCGCAGTCGTCGCTGAACCTCTACCGCGAGCGCGGCTTCCTGCCCGAGGGCCTGCTCAACTACCTCTCCCTGCTCGGCTGGTCGCTCTCCGCCGACCGGGACATCTTCTCCGTCGAGGAGATGGTCGCGGCCTTCGACATCGCGGACGTGAACCCCAACCCGGCCCGCTTCGACCTGAAGAAGTGCGAGGCGATCAACGCCGACCACATCCGGCTGCTCGACGCGAAGGACTTCACCGAGCGCTGCCGTCCCTGGCTCCAGGCCCCGTTCGCCCCCTGGGCCCCGGAGGACTTCGACGAGACCAAGTGGCAGGCGGTCGCCCCGCAGGCGCAGACGCGTCTGAAGGTCCTGTCCGAGATCACGGACAACGTGGACTTCCTGTTCCTGCCCGAGCCGGTCTTCGACGAGCCGAGCTGGACCAAGGCGATGAAGGAGGGTTCGGACGCCCTGCTCCGCACCGCCCGGGAGAAGCTGGAGCCGGCCGACTGGACCTCCCCCGACTCCCTGAAGGAGGCCGTCCTGGCCGCCGGCGAGGCCCACGGCCTCAAGCTCGGCAAGGCCCAGGCCCCGGTCCGCGTGGCCGTCACCGGCCGCACGGTCGGCCTGCCCCTCTTCGAGTCCCTCGAGATCCTGGGCAAGGAGAGGACCCTGGCCCGCATCGACGCGGCGCTGGCGAGGCTGGCGGCGTGAGCATGCGGCGCTGACACGGATACGGCCGTCACAGGTACGGCTGTCACAGGTACGCGCGAGGGGCGGCACCCGGCCGGGGTGCCGCCCCTCGGCGTTCGGCACCGCCTGCCGGGAAACGGATCTTTCAGCGGACCGCCCCCGCGCGGCGGTCCGGACGGTACCGTCGGTGACATGGCGATCAGAGCGGTCCTGTGGGACGTCGACGACACCCTCTTCGACTACACGACCGCCGACCGGGCCGGCATGCGGGCGCACCTGGTGGCCGAGGGACAGCTGGACGGGTACGGGACCGCGGAGGAGGCCCTGGCCCACTGGCGGCGGATCACCGACGCGCAGTGGGCGCGGTTCTCGGCGGGGGAGGCGACCTTCGAGGAGCAGCGGCGGGACCGGGTGCGGGACTTCCTCGCCCGGCCGGAGCTGACCGACGACGAGACCGACGCGTGGTTCGAGCGCTACCTGGGCCACTACGAGGCCGCCTGGGCGCTCTTCCCGGACGTGCTGCCCGTCCTGGACGCGCTCGCCGCCAGCCACCGGCACGCCGTGCTGTCCAACTCCAGCATCCACGTCCAGGAGCGCAAGCTGCGCGCCCTCGGCGTGCGCGACCGCTTCGAGACCGTGCTGTGCGCCGCCGAACTCGGGGTGTCCAAGCCGGAGCCGCGGGCGTTCCACGCGGCCTGCGAGGCACTGGAACTCGGCCCGCACCAGGTGGCGTACGTCGGCGACCACCCGGAGATCGACGGGCGGGGCGCCGCCGGGGCCGGGCTGTTGTCGGTCTGGATCGACCGCGCGGGCGTGCACGCCGGAGACCACGACGGCGCGGGCCGGCACCGGATCACTTCGCTCGCCGAACTGCCCGCGATCCTCGGCTCCGATACTCGTTTTGGAGCCCCGTCCACCTTCAGGTAATGTTCTTCCTGCGCCGCGGGGCGCGGGCCGAAGGTCCGGAACCGCGGGTGCAACACTAAAACAGGATCCCCACAAGATCTTGCTTTTCAGTGGCCTATGGTGTAATTGGCAGCACGACTGATTCTGGTTCAGTTAGTCTTGGTTCGAGTCCAGGTAGGCCAGCTCGCAGAGCTCATCTGCACCGCGGATTTTATCCGCAGGCCCCCGTTGTGTAGCGGCCTAGCACGCCGCCCTCTCAAGGCGGTAGCGCCGGTTCGAATCCGGTCGGGGGTACAGATCCTTCTCGCGGGGACAATCCGGGTCGCACCCGTTGTTTCCGATGCAGGATCGCTAGGGCCCCCGTTGTGTAGCGGCCTAGCACGCCGCCCTCTCAAGGCGGTAGCGCCGGTTCGAATCCGGTCGGGGGTACGACTGGTCTAAACCATCATTGGTCTATGGTGTAATTGGCAGCACGACTGATTCTGGTTCAGTTAGTCTTGGTTCGAGTCCAGGTAGACCAGCTCGGACCTGCGGAAACGCAGTGTCCACGCCCCCGTTGTGTAGCGGCCTAGCACGCCGCCCTCTCAAGGCGGTAGCGCCGGTTCGAATCCGGTCGGGGGTACGCAGTCGGAAGGGCCCTCCCTCGGGAGGGCCCTTCGGCATTTCCGCAGAGTTCCCGCTCCCCGCCCCCGTGGGCTGCGCAGGGGCGGGTGCCTGCTCGTCGTGGGTCTCGACCGGAGCCGGTCGGTGGGTCGGCGGGTGGGGGAGTCGGCTGCCGGAAGGGCCTGCCGCGGCGTTGAGGCCGGCCCTCGCGGTTTCTCGCGTCAGCCGGAGCGGCGCAGGGCCTCGGACAGGCGCGCGGCGGCGTCGATGACCGCCTGGGCGTGCATGCGGCCGGGGTGGCGGGTGAGGCGCTCGATGGGGCCGGAGACCGAGACGGCGGCCACCACGCGGTTCGAGGGGCCGCGCACGGGCGCGGAGACGGACGCGACGCCCGGCTCGCGCTCGCCGATGGACTGGGCCCAGCCACGGCGCCGTACGCCCGACAGGGCCGTCGCCGTGAAGCGGGCGCCCTGGAGGCCGCGGTGGAGCCGCTCCGGCTCCTCCCAGGCCATCAGGACCTGGGCCGAGGAGCCCGCCTTCATCGTGAGCGTGGAGCCGACCGGGACGGTGTCCCGAAGGCCGGACAGGCGCTCGGCCGCGGCGACGCAGATGCGCATGTCGCCCTGGCGGCGGTAGAGCTGCGCGCTCTCGCCCGTCACGTCCCTCAGGTGCGTGAGCACCGGCCCGGCGGTGGCCAGCAGACGGTCCTCGCCCGCGGCCGCGGCCAGTTCCGCGAGGCGCGGGCCGAGGATGAACCGGCCCTGCATGTCGCGCGCCACCATGCGGTGGTGTTCCAGCGCCACGGCCAGCCGGTGGGCCGTGGGTCGTGCCAGTCCGGTGGACGCGACCAGGCCCGCGAGGGTGGCCGGACCGGACTCCAGAGCGCTCAGGACAAGGGCTGCCTTGTCCAGAACGCCGACGCCGCTACTGTTGTCCATGCAACGATACTTGCGTCTCACTCTGTGAAACGCAAGTTCAATTTTCCGTGGAACACGCCACTCTGGAAGTCATGGCGGCCCGTGGACCGACGGGCTCGGCGGCGGACGCCCGGAGGGGGCGCGGGTGCCGCATCCTCAAGATCTCTAGTTGGGCCGGCGCCCTTGGCGTCCGGCCGGAGGGAAAGCGATGGGTAGGACACTCGCGGAGAAGGTCTGGGACGACCACGTCGTCCGGCGCGCCGAGGGCGAGCCCGATCTCCTCTTCATCGATCTGCACCTGCTGCACGAGGTGACCAGCCCCCAGGCCTTCGACGGCCTGCGCAAGAGCGGCCGAACCGTGCGCCGGCTCGACCTGACCATCGCGACCGAGGATCACAACACCCCGACCCTCGACATCGACAAGCCCATCGCGGACCCCGTCTCCCGTGTCCAGCTGGAGACGCTGCGCAAGAACTGCGCCGACTTCGGGGTGCGGCTGCATCCGCTGGGCGACGTCGAGCAGGGCGTCGTCCACGTGGTGGGACCGCAGCTGGGCCTGACTCAGCCGGGCACCACCGTGGTCTGCGGTGACTCGCACACCTCCACGCACGGCGCCTTCGGCGCGCTGGCGTTCGGTATCGGCACCTCCCAGGTCGAGCACGTGCTCGCCACCCAGACCCTGCCGATGGCCCGCCCGAAGACCATGGCGATCACGGTCGAGGGCGAACTGCCCGAGGGTGTCACGGCCAAGGACCTGATCCTGGCGATCATCGCGAGGATCGGCACCGGCGGCGGCCAGGGCTACGTCCTGGAGTACCGCGGCTCCGCCATCGAGAAGCTCTCGATGGAGGCCCGGATGACCATCTGCAACATGTCCATCGAGGCCGGCGCCCGCGCGGGCATGATCGCCCCCGACGAGACCACCTTCGCCTACCTCCAGGGCCGCCCGCACGCCCCCCGGGACGAGGACTGGGACGCCGCCGTGGCGTACTGGAAGACCCTGCGCACGGACGACGACGCCGTCTTCGACGCCGAGGTCGTCATCGACGCCGCCGCACTGTCCCCGTTCGTCACCTGGGGCACCAACCCCGGCCAGGGCGCGCCGCTTTCGGCCGCCGTCCCCGACCCGGCTTCGTACGAAGACGCATCGGAGCGCCTGGCCGCCGAAAAGGCCCTGGAATACATGGGGTTGGAGGCCGGACAGCCGCTGCGCTCCATCGGTGTGGACACCGTCTTCGTAGGCTCCTGCACCAACGGCCGCATCGAGGACCTGCGCGCCGCCGCCGAGATCCTGCGGAGCCGCAAAGTCGCCGACGGCGTACGGATGCTGGTCGTCCCCGGCTCCGCGCGCGTGGGCCTCCAGGCCGTCTCCGAGGGCCTGGACGTGGTCTTCAAGGAGGCCGGCGCCGAATGGCGGCACGCGGGCTGCTCGATGTGCCTGGGCATGAACCCCGACCAGCTGTCCCCCGGCGAGCGGTCCGCCTCCACCTCCAACCGCAACTTCGAGGGCAGGCAGGGCAAGGGCGGCCGCACGCACCTGGTCTCCCCGCAGGTCGCCGCGGCCACCGCGGTCCTCGGCCACCTGGCCTCCCCGGCCGACCTGTCCGACGCCCCCACGCCCGCTGGAGTCTGAGAATCATGGAAGCCTTCACCACCCACACCGGCCGGGCCGTCCCGCTGCGCCGCAGCAACGTCGACACCGACCAGATCATCCCCGCCCACTGGCTCAAGAAGGTCACCCGCGACGGGTTCGAGGACGGGCTGTTCGAGGCCTGGCGCAAGGACCCCGAGTTCGTGCTCAACCGTCCGGAGCGCCGCGGCGCCACGGTCCTGGTCGCCGGCCCCGACTTCGGCACCGGCTCCTCCCGCGAGCACGCCGTCTGGGCGCTGCAGAACTACGGCTTCAAGACCGTGATCTCCTCCCGCTTCGCGGACATCTTCCGGGGCAACTCGCTGAAGAACGGTCTGCTGACCGTGGTCCTGGACCAGAAGGTCGTGGACGCGCTGTGGGAGCTCACCGAGAAGGACCCCGAGGTCGAGGTGACCGTCGACCTGGTCGCCCGCGAGGTGCGCGCCGAGGGGATCACCGCCTCCTTCGAGCTGGACGAGAACTCCCGCTGGCGGCTGCTGAACGGCCTGGACGACATCTCCATCACCCTCCAGAACGAGAGCGAGATCGCCGCCTACGAGGCGAAGCGCCCGGCCTTCAAGCCGCGCACCCTGCCGGTCTGATCCAGGGCCCCGGCCGATGACCGGCCGCCGAGCCGGACACCGCCCCCCGGCGCTGTGACAAGTCGACTTTCGGCCACCGTACGACCCCGCTGTACCCCCGATCGAGGCGATCGGGGGTACAGCCGTTTTGGCGCCCGTACCACCCGGCGCGCCGCCGTCGAGGCACTCAACTTCCCACGTTAAGCGGGTTATTGCTGGGGTAGACGAGGTTCCGGCCCCCGCCCGCCGCGGCCGCCCGGATGGCCGTCACAGGCGTCAGTTGCCCCCCAGCGCAGGCGACAACTCGCCCCAGATGGCACAATCTGTGCATGGACAACGACGGCCAACTCGAGCTCTATACGGCGGTCGCGGCCCAGCTCAAGGAAGCGCACGAAAGGGTGCGCGCACTGCAAGTCCCGGAGAGCGTACGGATGGCGCTGACCCGGAAGCTGCTGGTCATTACGGCCGCGGCCAAGCACGATCTCGCCGGTGCGACAAGGCGTCTGGAGCGGTTCACGGCAGACCTCGACCAGGGGCGAATCCCCGGCGGGGAAGGCTGAACAGCCCGAGGCTGTCGAGTCCGTTGCGGCACAAGGGTGATTAGCCCGTTTCGTGTTTGATTTGCGGTATATATCTGCCTAACGTGCGAAAACGCTTGAACACTTTCGTTCCGGCAAGGTCTCCGAAGGGGAAGACGTGAACAAGGCGCAGCTCGTAGAAGCGATTGCCGACAAGATGGGCGGCCGCCAGCAGGCCGCCGATGCGGTGGACGCGGTTCTGGACGCCGTCGTCCGCGCGGTCGTCGCGGGAGACCGGGTCTCGGTCACCGGCTTCGGGTCCTTCGAGAAGGTCGACCGTCCCGCCCGTTACGCGCGCAACCCGCAGACGGGTGAGCGGGTGCGGGTCAAGAAGACCTCCGTTCCCCGCTTCCGGGCCGGCCAGGGCTTCAAGGACCTGGTGAGCGGCTCGAAGAAGCTCCCGAAGCACGACATCGCGGTCAAGAAGGCGCCCAAGGGCAGCCTGTCCGGCCCGACCGCCACCATTGCCAAGGCCGTCGGCAAGAAGGCCGCGGCGAAGAAGGCCACCGCGGCGGCGAAGAAGGCCGCCGTCAAGAAGACCACCGCGGCGGCGAAGAAGACCACCGCCAAGAAGACCACCGCGGCGGCGAAGAAGACCACGGCGGCCGCCAAGAAGACGACGGCCACGAAGGCCGCCGCCAAGAAGACCACGGCCAAGAAGGCGCCGGCGAAGAAGGTGACGGCCAAGAAGGCCCCCGCCAAGAAGTCGACCGCCCGCAAGACCACCGCCAAGAAGACCACCGCCCGCGGCAAGTAGCGGCGCAGGGTACTCACGCGCCGGGCCGGACTCCCGAGGGAGCCCGGCCCGCGGCGTGTTCGGGCACGCCCGGCCCGGTCCGCCCGGTGGGGAAGGGCCTCTCGCGCCGACCGGACGGCCTTCCTGCCTGCTCAGAAGGTCTGCAGCGTCACCAGGGTGATCCGCAGGCCGTTCCCCTCGCCCTCGGTCTCGATCCGCACCCGCTGCCCCGGCCGCAGCAGCCGCAGACCGCCCGCGTCGAACGCCGGCGCGTCGAAGGGCACCGGGGTGCCGTCGTCCAGGAGCACCTGCCCGCTGCGGCTTTCGGGGTCGTACGTGTATGCGGTCGCGTGCATGACGGCAGCCTACTGTCCCGGGACCGGCAGTCGCGCGGCGGCGGCGGCCGTCCGCGGTCCCACACCGAGGGCCAGCGCAGCCCGCAGGTCGTGTCCGGTGTCCACGTCCCGGCGCACGGATTCCACCGCCTGAAGGGACAGTTCCACCGCGCCGGACGCCCGGTGGCGGGCCCGGGAATCGGCGCCGAAAGCCGGGAGCAGCGGATGCCCGGGGGACGCCGCCAGCAAAGTCGTGCCGATGGCCGCGGAATCCGCGAGAAATGCCCGCGGGAATTGCGCGGCCGCCTCCAGGACCCGGGCCAATTCCATGGGTCGCAGCGCGGGAAGATCGGCGTTCAGGGCCGCCACCGGACTTCGGGGGCGCGAGGCCCGTACGGCCGCCGCTCCGTGCGCGAGCGCGGCGTTCAGACCGGCCCGCGGCTCGTCGGCGACGATCCGGGCGCCCAGTGCCGCCAGCTCCCGCCCGGCCTCGGCGTCGTCCGTGACGACCGCCACATCCGCCACCGCGGGGCAGGCCAGCGCGGCCGCCACCGTGTCCACGGCGAAGGCGAGGGCCAGGCCGGGACGCACCCCGTCGCCGGCGGTGTCCGAAAGCCTGCTCTTGGCCCGGGTCAAGGGCTTCAGGGGGATGACCAAGGTCCACTGCACCGGCGTTCCGCCCCTCTCGTGTGGTCGTCATTGTCTCCCGGAGTCCCCCCGGACCGTCCGGGGGACCGGGAAGGGGGAGGGGCGCGAAGCTCCTTCCAAGAGCGCTCCCCGGTGACGTGCGGGCGTACGGTGTTCTCGACAGACAGGCGGCCTGGGGCGACACTTGTGCGGCCCCCCAGGCCCTAGAGGAAGGTGTCCGCGTGCCCCGCCGCAGAATCGGCTTCTGGTATCGCTTCGCAGCGGTGATCTGCAAACCGCCACTGGTGGTTCTGATCAAGCGGGACTGGCGCGGAATGGAGAACATTCCTGCCGACGGCGGATTTATCACCGTGGTGAACCACAATTCGCACGTCGACCCCTTCGCGTACGCCCACTTTCAGTACAACACCGGCCGCGTGCCGCGATTCCTGGCGAAGAGCGGGCTTTTCAAGAAGGGATTGGTGGGTGCCGCGATGCGCGGCACCGGGCAGATCCCCGTCTACCGCGAGAGCACGGACGCGCTGAGCGCGTTCCGGGCCGCCATCGACGCCGTGGAGCGCGGCGAGTGCGTCGCCTTCTACCCCGAGGGCACCCTCACCCGCGACCCCGACGGCTGGCCGATGACCGGCAAGACCGGCGCCGCCCGGGTCGCCCTCCAGACCAAGTGCCCGGTGATTCCGGTCGCCCAGTGGGGCGCCAACGAACTGCTGCCGCCCTACGCCAAGAAGCCCCAGCTGCTGCCCCGCAAGACCCACCACGTGCTGGCCGGACCGCCCGTGGACCTCTCCCGCTTCTACGACCAGGAGATGACCCCGGAACTGCTGAAGGAGGCGACCGAGGTCATCATGGCGGCCATCACCCGCCGCCTGGAGGAGATCCGCGGCGAGAAGGCGCCCGCCGAGCCGTACGATCCGCGCCGGGAGCGGATCGAGCAGCGCCGCCGCACCGAGTCGCAGAACCAGGGCAGCACCGTGCCGGCCGCGCAGCGCGGGCCGGCCGTGCGGGAATCCGTACAGGAAGAGGGGCAGGGCACGTGAGCAAGCCGGTCAAGGCGGCCGTCTTCGGTACCGGATCGTGGGGCACCGCCTTCGGCATGGTCCTCGCCGACGCCGGTTGCGAGGTGACCCTGTGGGCCCGCCGCGCCGAACTCGTCGACGCGGTCAACTCCACCCGGACCAACCCCGACTACCTGCCCGGAGTCGAACTCCCGGAGAACCTGCGGGCCACGGCCGACGCCGCCGAGGCCGCCCGCGACGCCGACTTCACGGTGCTCGCCATCCCCTCGCAGACCATGCGGGCGAACCTCGCCGAGTGGGTGCCGCTGCTCGCCCAGGACACGGTTCTCGTCTCCCTGATGAAGGGCGTCGAACTCGGCTCGGCCATGCGGATGAGCGAGGTGATCGAGGACGTCGCCAAGGTCGGCGCCGACCGCGTCGCCGTCGTCACCGGGCCCAACCTGGCCCGGGAGATCGCCGCCCGCATGCCGGCCGCCAGCGTGGTCGCGTGCACCGACGAGGCGGTGGCCCGGCGGTTGCAGGCCGTCTGCCACACCCCGTACTTCCGGCCGTACACCAACACCGACGTGGTCGGCTGCGAACTCGGCGGCGCCGTCAAGAACGTGATCGGTCTGGCCGTCGGCATCGCGGACGGCATGGGGCTCGGCGACAACGCCAAGGGCTCGCTCATCACCCGCGGCCTCGCCGAGACCACCCGCCTGGGCATGGCCCTGGGCGCCGACCCGCTGACCTTCTCCGGACTCGCCGGCCTCGGCGACCTGGTGGCCACCTGCTCCTCGCCGCTTTCGCGCAACCACACCTTCGGCACCAACCTCGGCAAGGGCATGACCCTCCAGGAGACCATCGCGGTCACCAAGCAGACCGCCGAGGGCGTCAAGTCCTGTGAGTCGGTGCTGGATCTGGCCCGCCGGCACGGCGTCGACATGCCCATCACGGAGACCGTCGTCGGCATCGTGCACGAGGCCAAGCCGCCGGTGGTGGCCCTCCGGGAGCTGATGTCGCGCAGCGCCAAGCCCGAACGCCGCTGAAACCGGCGCCGTTCGGCCGTCCGCATCACGTTGCGCGACCGTCCGTGCGACGCTGAGCTACGGTGCCCATGCGGGCACTGACGTCGTGGATACCAGCGGGTACTCTCATCGCGATATGAGCAGCGAGAACCTCCCCCAGAGCCCCGAGCAGCCGTCCCGCAAGCCCCGCGTGGCCGTCGTGTGCGGCGGCCGCAGCTCCGAACACGGGATCTCCGTGGTCACCGCGGGCGCGGTGCTGCGCGCCATCGACCGGACCAAGTACGAGGTCCTGCCGATCGGCATCACCCGCGACGGCCGCTGGGCCCTGACCGCCGACGAGCCGGAGCGCATGGCCATCACCGAGGGCCGCACCCCGAGCGTCGAGGAGCTCACCGACTCCGGCGAGGGCGGCGTGGTGCTCCCCGTGGACCCGGCCAACCGCGAAGTCGTCTACAGCGAGCCCGGTTCGGTGCCCAAGGCGCTCGGCGAGGTCGACGTGGTCTTCCCGGTGCTGCACGGCCCCTACGGCGAGGACGGCACCCTCCAGGGCCTCCTGGAGCTGTCCGGCGTGCCGTACGTGGGCTCGGGCGTGCTCGCCTCGGCCGTCGGCCAGGACAAGGAGTACATGAAGCGGGTGTTCACCTCCTTCGGGCTCAAGGTCGGCCCGTACGTGGTGATCCGGCCGCGCGAGTGGGCGCGGGACCCGTCCGCCGCCCGCAAGAAGATCGTCGACTTCGCCGGCGAGCACGGCTGGCCGCTGTTCGTGAAGCCCGCGCGCGCCGGTTCGTCGATCGGCATCACCAAGGTCGACGACCTCTCCGGCCTGGACGAGGCGGTCGAGGAGGCCCAGCGGCACGACCCGAAGGTGCTCGTGGAGGCCGCGCTGCGCGGCCGCGAGATCGAGTGCGGGGTGCTGGAGTTCGAGGACGGCCCGCGGGCCTCCGTACCGGCCGAGATCCCGCCGCCCGAGGCGCACGCGTACTACGACTTCGAGGCCAAGTACATCGACTCGACGCCCGGCGTCGTGCCCGCCCCGCTGACCGACGAGGAGACCGCCGAGGTGCGGCGGCTCGCGGTGGAGGCGTTCGAGGCGGCCTCCTGCGAGGGCCTGGTCCGCGCGGACTTCTTCCTCACCGAGGACGGCGAGTTCGTGATCAACGAGATCAACACCATGCCCGGCTTCACGCCCATCTCGATGTACCCGCAGATGTGGCAGGCGAGCGGGATCAGCTACCCGGAACTGGTGGACCGGCTGATCCAGGCGGCGCTGCGCCGCTCGACGGGCCTGCGCTGAGGACGCGCGCCCAGGGGGCAGCGGGTGCCGGCGGGAGCCCGGGGCCCCCACGGCGCGTGCGGTGCGCTCAGTCGGCGATCCCCTTGGGGATCGCCTTCTTCACGGCCGGGGCCAGATCGACCAGCGGCGCCACCCCGTGGTCCGTCCGCCCCGCGGGGATCGTCACCTCCACATAGGCCAGGCGCAGCGTGGTGGTGAAGCGGAACGACCCGTCCCCCTGCTTCTGCAGCAGCCAGCCCACGTCGTTCACCTCGGCCCCGTCGGCCTCCGGATCGTCCATCGCGGCGGGCCGCGGGACACCGCAGCGCAGTATGATCGCCGGGCTTCCCCAGCCCGCGGTCAGCGCGGAGGCGGGCCGGGGGTCCTCGCGGCTCAGTCCGTCCACTTTCCCAGGCAGTTCCCTGTCCAGATCCCGGCACAGTCCGGCAACCGACGGCCGTGGGCCGGGAACCGCCACAGTGGCGCTGTTGTCGCCTGGGGAACAGCCCGCGGCGGTGATCAGCGCGGCGAGAACGAGCAGGCCGAGAAGCCGGTGACGGAAGAAGCTCACCGGCCAAGGGTAGACGGGGGCTACAGATGCACGACCGGGCAGGTCAGGGTGCGCGTGATGCCGTCCACTTGCTGGACCTTCGCGACCACCATGCGGCCCAGGTCGTCCACCGTGTCGGCCTGGGCGCGCACGATGACGTCGTACGGTCCTGTCACGTCCTCGGCCTGGATCACCCCAGGGATCTTGCTGATCGTCTCGGCGACGGTCGACGCCTTGCCGACCTCCGTCTGGATCAGGATGTACGCCTGTACCACGGAACCTCCAGGGCGGCCACGAGGATCATGTGGGGGAAAAGGAACGCCACGGTATCGCGTCGTCACACGCTGTGGGGAGACCCGGGAAGACCGTGACGCACGCGCCGGGGTGCAGGTAGGACAGAAGTTGACGGTCATCTCGACCGTAGCGAGGACCGCGTGGAAGCGCGACCGGGAACGTACAGGGACAGAAGGGGCGAAAGGTCGATGAAGGGCACTG
This sequence comes from Streptomyces sp. NPDC091412, assembly GCF_044756885.1. Taxonomy (NCBI): domain Bacteria; kingdom Bacillati; phylum Actinomycetota; class Actinomycetes; order Kitasatosporales; family Streptomycetaceae; genus Streptomyces; species Streptomyces sp. NPDC091412. Next base: position 818,080 of record NZ_JBIVTV010000002.1, read on the forward strand.
TTGGTGAGCTCGGGGAGTTCGGGCTCATCAGGGAGCTCACCTCCCGTCTCACCACCACCCCGGCGGTCCGGGTCGGCCCCGGCGACGACGCCGCGGTGGTCGCCGCCCCCGACCGCAGGGTCGTGGCGAGCACAGACATACTCCTGGAGGGGCGGCACTTCCGCCGGGACTGGTCCACGGCCTACGACGTGGGCCGCAAGGCGGCCGCCCAGAACCTCGCGGACATCGCCGCCATGGGCGCCGTGCCGACCGCACTGCTGCTCGGCCTGGTCGTCCCCACCGAGCTCCCGGTCACCTGGCCCACCGAGCTGATGGACGGCCTGCGCGACGAGTGCCAGGTCGCCGGGGCCGCCGTCGTCGGCGGCGACGTGGTGCGCGGCGACACGATCATGGTGTCGATCACCGCGCTCGGCGATCTGCGCAACCACGAGCCCGTCACCCGCGCCGGCGCACAACCCGGCGACCTGATCGCGGTGACCGGCTGGCTGGGCTGGTCCGCGGCCGGATACGCGGTGCTCTCCCGGGGCTTCCGCTCGCCCCGCGCCTTCGTCGAGGCCCACCGCCGCCCGGAGCCGCCGTACCACGCGGGTCCCGCGGCCGCCGGGCTCGGCGCCACCGCGATGTGCGACGTCAGCGACGGACTGATCGCCGACCTCGGGCACATCGCGGAGGCCAGCAAGGTCCACATCGACATCCGCTCCGGAGCCATAGACATCCCCTCGCAGATGAACGACATCGGGCAGGCCGTCGGCGTCGACCCGTTGCAGTGGGTGCTGACCGGCGGAGAGGACCACGCGATCGTGGCGGCCTTCCCCCCGGACGTGAAGCTGCCGGCCCGCTGGAAGGTGATCGGCGAAGTGCTCAGCCCCTCGGCCACACCTCAGGTCACGGTCGACGGCGCGCCGTGGACCAGCAAGGGCGGCTGGGACCACTTCGGGGACATCGAGTCATGACCGCCGCCCCTCCCCGGGTGCTGACCGTCGCGGGCTCCGACTCCGGCGGCGGCGCCGGCATCCAGGCCGACCTGAAGACGATGCTTGCCCTGGGCGTGCACGGTATGAGCGTGATCACCGCGGTCACCGCGCAGAACTCCCTCGGCGTGCAGGGCGCGTGGGAACTGCCCGTGGAGGCGGTCCGGGCCCAGTACCGCAGCGTCGTGGACGACATCGGCGTCCAGGCGGTCAAGACCGGGATGCTGGCCTCGGCGGAACTGGCCGGGGCCGTCGCCGAATTGATCGCCGGGACCGACGCGCCCGCGGTCGTCGACCCGGTCGGCGTCTCCAAGCACGGCGACCCGCTCCTGGCCGCGTCCGCGCTTCGGACCGTACGGACCAGGCTGCTGCCGGTGGCGACCGTCGCCACGCCGAACCTCGACGAGGTGGCCCAGCTGACCGGCGTCCGGGTCCGGACGGAGGAGCAGATGCGGGAGGCCGCGGAGGCGGTGCTGGCGTTCGGGCCGAAGTGGGTGCTGATCAAGGGCGGCCACCTCGCCGGGAACGCCGGGCGGGAGGGTGGGAACCGGGCTGTGGGGGAGGGCGGGAACCAGGCTGAGGGCGAGGACCAGGCCGTGGACCTGCTCACCGACGGCGCCGAGGAGTACTGGCTGCGCGCCCCCCGGTACGACAACCGGCACACGCACGGCACCGGCTGCACCCTCGCCTCCGCGATCGCCTCGCACCTGGCGAAGGGCGACTCCGTGCCGGAGGCCGTGGCGGCGGCCAAGGAGTACGTCACCGGGGCGATCGCCGCCGGCTTCGCGCTCGGCGGGGGGATCGGGCCCGTGGACCACGGGTGGGCCCTGCGCGGGTCTCGGGCGGGGTAGTCGCGCGGCCCGCGCACCGGCCGGTCCCGGTGCGCGGGTACGGCTTGTACGGGCTACGGCGTGTGCGGGCACGGCGTGCGCGGGTACGGCAAAAAGCCGGTCCACCGAGGTGGACCGGCTCAGTGCAGCGAACCAGCAGTGGCCGCGCGCTTAGCTGTTGCTGTGCGTCAGCGCGAGACCTTGCCGGCCTTGATGCACGAGGTGCAGGCGTTCACGCGCTTCGGCGTCCCGCCGACCACGGTACGCACACGCTGGATGTTCGGGTTCCAGCGACGGGACGTACGGCGGTGCGAGTGCGAGATGTTGTTGCCGAAGCCCGGCCCCTTGCCGCAGACGTCGCAGTTGGCAGCCACGGGTCACTCCAAAGACTTCAGATGCACTTACGGTTGATCCCGGCATGCCGGGATCAAGATCTCAGGCATCAGAGACTGCTCTTGAAACTTGAAATCCGAGTGGCGTTGCCAGGGGAGAGCCCGATCAGGATCGGGCAACCGGAGCAGCATACAACGGCTGCGTCCGTAGGGCGAAACTACCACGGTGGCTCCGGGGCCCGCGCGGGCCCTCTTCCGTCAGGCACCGCCCCGGGGTCTACGCTGCGTCCAGTCCAGCAGCTCAGGGAGGCGCAGGTGGCGCAGGTGCCGCAGACGTTCGACGCGCCGGCGGTGCGCACCTGGTGCGGACTGGCGCTGCGGGCGCTGGGACGCGCGCGCGAGGAGATCGACGCGATCAACGTCTACCCCGTGGCCGACGGGGACACCGGCACCAACCTGTATCTGACCGTGGAGTCCGCCGCCGCGGCGGTGGAGGCCGTGTTCGCCGCGCACGAGGTCGGCGGCGGTGCCGGCGGGACCGGCGGGACCGAGGGGACTTCCTCCGGCCCCTCCCTGGCCGACGCCGCGCGGGCGATGGCGCACGGCGCGCTGATCGGGGCCCGCGGCAACTCCGGGACGATCCTCGCCCAGCTGCTGCGCGGCATGGCCCAGGTGTTCGCCGCCGACGGTGACCGCGCGCACACCGACGGGCGCGGCCTGTGCCTGGCCCTGCGGCGCGCGGCCGACTCCGCCCGGCAGGCCGTGGCGCACCCGATGGAGGGCACGGTCCTGTCGGTGGCCTCGGCCGCCGCGGACGCGGCCACCGGGGCGGAGGAAGACTGCGGGACGGTCGCGCTGGCCGCCTACGAGGGAGCGTGCGCGGCCCTCGCCGCGACCCCCGGACAGCTGGCGGTCCTGGAGCGCGCCGGGGTGGTCGACGCGGGCGGGCGGGGGCTGGTGGCGGTCCTCGCGGCCCTGGTGGAGACGTTCACGGGACGGACACCGGAGCAGGCCGCGTCCTCCTCGGCAGCCGCGGTGGCGGCTGACGGCCGGCCGCTCGTGCCGCACGCGCGCGTGTGCCCCGCCGAGGACGACGGGTCCGGTGCCTGCGTGCCGCCCGCGAGCGGTCCCGCCTTCGAGGTGATCTACCTGCTGGACGCCGAGGACACGGCCGTCGCCCGGCTGCGCGAGCGGCTCGACGGGCTCGGGGACTCCCTCGTCGTCGTCGGCGGTGACGGCCTGTGGAACGTGCACGTGCACGTCGACGACGCCGGAGCCGCCGTGGAGGCGGGCGTGGAGGCCGGGCGGCCGCACCGGATCCGGATCACGCATTTCGGCGCCGGTGACGCGCACACCGGCGGGTCCGGACGGCCGCACCGGGAGCGGGCCCAGCGCGCGGTGGTGGCCGTCGTGCCCGGCGAGGGGCTGGCCGGGCTCTACACCGAGGCCGGGGCGACCGCGGTGCTCGCCCGGCCCGGGGAGCAGCTCGCGAGTGGGGAACTCGTCGAGGCCGTACGGCGGGCACACGCGCGCGAGGTGGTCCTGCTGCCCAACGACCCCGAGTTGCGCCACACCGCGTCCGCCGCGGCCGAGCAGGCTCGCGGGGAGGGCGTCCGCGTCGCCCTGATCCCGACCCGCTCGGCCGTGCAGGGCATAGCCGCCCTCGCCGTGCACGAGCCGGGGCGCCGTTTCGACGAGGACGTCGTCGCCATGACCTCGGCGGCCGGCGCCACCCGCCACGCCGAGGTCACGGTCGCGGAACGCCAGTTCTGGACCACGGCCGGCATCTGCCAGGCCGGTGACGTCCTCGGCCTCATCGACGGCGACGTGGCCGTGATCGGCTCGGACGTCGCGGCCACCGCCGAGACCGTCCTGGACCGCATGCTCTCGGCGGGCGGCGAACTGGTCACCCTCGTCCTCGGCGACGAGGCCCCCGACGCGATCGCCGACCGCCTCCAGACCCGCGTCCGTGAGTCCTACCTCGCCGTCGACACGGTGGTCTACCAGGGCGGCCGGCAGGGGGCGCTGCTGCTCATCGGGGTGGAGTGAGCCTCAGTCCGCGGATTCCTCCTCGAGGGCGCGCAGGAGTTTTTCGGCCTCCGTACGGCGGGTGGGCGGCCGGCCGTCCTCGTCGTCCGCGTGCTCGTAGGCCGCCAGCACGGCACGCGCGCGTGCCGTGGCCTCGGCGGGGCGGCCCAGGCCGGCCGCCCGCCATCCCGCGGCGAGTTCCGCTCCGGTCCGGTCGTGCACGGCGGCCGGACCCAGCAGGGCGAAGGCGGCGATCGCCTGCTCCAGCCTGGACAGGGCCTCCTCGGACGCGGCCCCGGCCCCCTCGTCCTCCGCGTTGTCCGAGTTGGTTGCGTTGTTCGCGTTGTTCGCGTTGTCCGCGAGCAGATCACCGAACTGCCGGTGGGTGTGCCCGAGTTCGGCGACGAGCCGTTGCCGCGCCGCCGTGTCGTCCACCGCGTCCAGCGCCGCCTCGCACTCGGTGACGGCGGCCTCCATCAGCTTCCGCGCCGCGTCCAGGCCGGCCTCGGTGCCCAGCGCGAGCCACGCGCGTGCGCGCAGGGCGGGCACCAGGCCGTGCACGTCGCCCAGGGAGCGCCACAGGTCGGCCGCGCGCGTGTAGGCACGGTCCGCCTCGTCGTGCAGCCCGGCCCGGCTCAGCGACTCGGCGGCCAGATGGGCGAGGGTCGCGTGGTCCTGCTGCTCGGGCCAGTGCCGGGCGGTCTCGGCGGCCTGAAGCCTGCGTTCGGCTGCCGCACGGTGCTCCCCGAGCTCGCTCAGACAGTCGCCGAGCCACCACCGCGTCTGTACGACGGCCCCGTCGCCGTGCGTCTCGGCGGACAGGTCGCTCAGCGCGGACTCCAGCACCTCGGCTGCCTCCGCCCACCGCCCCAGCCGCAGCAGCAAGCCGCCGAGCTGCTGCCGGGCCCAGGCCCCGAGCGCCGGTCCCTCGTCCGCCTCGTCGGCCCAGTGCGCCGCCTCCAGGGCGTGTTCCGCCGCCTCCCCGGTCCGGTCCAGGCCGCCGAGCACCTCGGCGAGCTGAAGGTGCAGCTGTGCCCGGCCCGCGGCCTCCAGATGCGCCCCGCCGTGCTCCAGGGCCGCCCGCAGGGCCCGCTCGGCGCCCTCCGGATCGCCCAGGTGGTGCGCGAGGGCCGCCAGCCGGGCCTCGTACTCCACCGCGAACCACGGCAGCCCCGCCCCGACGTACTCGTCCGCCGCCCGCCCGAACAGCTCCGCGGCCCCCCGGAGGTCCCCGGTGCGCGCGGCGGTCTCGGCGAGCATCGCCCGCGCCTCGGCCGCCCGGGACGCGATCCGCACATCGTCCCCGGCGTGCCCCTCCACGAGGGCCAGGACCTCCCGCGCGGCCTCCTCGGCGGCGGACAGCGTCCCCGGGTCCACGGGCCCTTCGGCCTCGTACACCGGCCGCATCAGGATCCGCGCCCGTCCCATCACCACGGACACGGCCTGCCGCAGGCCGGTGCCCTCCTCGGCGTACAGCGCGAGGACCCGCTCGTAGGGTTCGGCGACCGCGGTGAGCGCCCCGTCCACGTCGCCGGTCAGCGCCCTCACGTACGCCGCGCGTGAGCGTGCCGCCAGCGCCTCGCCCGGATCGCCCGCCCGCGCGTACCACTCGGCGGCCCGCTCGAACAGCGCGGCGCCCTCGGGGCCCCGGTCCATCGCCTCGTGGTCGGCGATCTCGGCCCGGTCCCGGGCCTCCAGCTCGACGCCCTGCGCGGCCCGTGCGACCGCCGCCCACGCCTCCATGGCGTGCGGCCGCAGGGTGTCCGACAGCCGCCGTGCCTCGGCGATCAGCGCGGGCAGGCCGGCTTCATCGGGGGCCGCCGCTTCGGCCGCCGCCTCGACGGGGGCCCGCACGGCGGGAGCCGGAGCGACGCCGGCGGGCCGTGCCGTGCGCACGCCCAGCGGCAGCCGGTCCACCAGCGGGCGCCGCGCCATGCGCGCGCGTGCCCGCTCGCCGACCCGGGACGTGCCGTTGCGCTCGTTGAAGCGGGCCGCCAGGGCCGATGCCTCCGCGCGCGCGTGCACGGCGAGTTCACCGGCCGTCCAGGCGCGCCCCGCCGGACCGGGCACCGTCTGCCCGTCCCACCCCAGCTCGACCAGCCGGTCCATGAGCAGGGCCGTCACCGCCAGGAAGTCCAGCCTGCCGAGTGGGTTCCCGTCGTCCGTGAAGTACGCCGGCCGCTCGGCCAGCAGCTCCAGGGCCCGCGCCTCGTTGCCGGTCAGCGCGCAGAACTCCACGTGGTCGGCGTAGGCGCCGCGCATGCTCTCCATCGGCCGCACGAGCCGCAGGCCCCGCAGATGGTGGGCGCGGGCCTCGTCGAGACGGCCCAGCCGCAGCAGCGGCATCAGCGACGAGGCGAGGACGCCGTGCGGCTCGTGGGCGCAGGAGAACTCGCCGTCCAGCACCGGCCGCCACAGCTCGACCGCCTCCGCGTCGCGGCCGCACTCGGCCTGCCACCCGCCCTGGTCGTGCAGTTCGCAGGCGTGGCAGTCCGCCATGCCGTCCCGGTCGGCGGCCAGCCACGCCGCGTACGCCCGCTCTGCCCGCGCGAGGTCACCGATGTGCCGGGCGATGCTGAACTCGGCGCTGCGCACGGCGCGTTCGGAGTGGCCGGCGAGCCGGTAGCGGTGCTCCATCTCGCCGAGCCACTTCTCCACGGCGGCCAGCGGGATGTGCGGCCGGCCCAGCATGCCCGCCGACATCCACTTGAAGACCCAGTGCAGCGAGTGGGTCTCGTACTCGTCGAAGTCCTCCGGGCGTTCGTCCCACATGCGCAGCAGCCGCGCGAACGGGACGAACATCTTGTCCTTCTCGGAGCTGTAGTTGTAGACCTTCAGCTGGTGTCCGAGCGCCTCGATCACGGCGAGCGGGATGTTCAGCCTCTCGGCCTCGGCGAGCAGCAGCTCCGCGCGCGCGTTGCGGGCCGGGCCCTCCGGCCGCTCGCCGTTGGCGGCGATCTCCCGGCGCAGCGAGTCGAAGTCGGTGATCTCACTCATCGCCGGCCGTCCCCCGTCGCGTCGGTGCCGCTGTGCGTGGCCCACTCCAGCAGGCCGATGAACGCCCGGTTCAGCAGTGCCGAGTCCGCCGGCCGCAGGGGGCGCTGCGCCATCAGCAGTGCCTGCCCGTACAGCGACTCGGTCGCCGTGCCGATCAGCTCCGGGTCGCCCAGCGAACCGATCCGGCGGATCAGCGGGTTGAGGTGGTTGAGCACCAGACGCGCGCGTGGGGTACTGCTCCGCAGCGAGCCGAGGATGCCCGCCCACAGGTCGTCGGCCTGCGCCTCGGCCTCGGCGCGGGCCTGCTCGTGCCGGGCCGCCCGGTCGTCCAGGTGCAGCGCCGGTACGGACAGCGGGTGGAAGGCGCGCAGCACGACGTCGCAGCCCAGTGGGTCCAGCCGGTCCCGCGCGGCGGCCAGGAAGCCCGACAGGGCCAGTTCCTCGGCCGGGTCGACGGAGTCCAGGTGCGCGGTCACGATGTCCGCGTCCAGCTCGGCGACCGCCGTTCCCGGGCGCACCGACGGCAGCGCCTCGACCAGCTCGCTGTCGTAGGTGTAGCCGCCGTTGACGACGCCGATGCCCTGCGCGGAGGCGATCGGCGCGACCTGCCGGTACTCCTCGACCGTGCGGGTGAAGTGCACGACGGGGTGGCGCTGCGCGAACTCCTCCAGGGAGAGCCGCCCGTCGGTCGTCTCGAAAGGCAGCCACGGCAGCATCGTGCGCAGCATCTCCGTGTCGTGCCGGGCCAGGGACTTCACGCCCAGGAAGTGCACCGAGAGGAACGCCGCCAGCCGCTCCGGATCGCCGGCCGCGAGAGAGGTCAGCCAGGTCCGGATCCGCTCCCCGAGCGCCTCGCGCACGGCGGCCAGCGTCTCGTCCTCGTACAGCGCCTCCCGCGAGGCCGTGGGCCGCAGGCTGTCGGTGTCGAGCACGCAGCGCACGAAGAACGCCCAGTCGGGCAGCAGCTGTTCGGCCCGTTCGGTCAGCAGCATGCCCTTCAGGTGCACGCGGTGACCCGCCCGCTGCGCCGGGCTGACCGCCGACGGCAGCACGTACGCCACCCCGCGGATCCCGGCCAGCGGCACGTCCAGGCCGATGGTGTCCAGCGGGGTGAACCCGAACGCCTCGTGGCAGTACCGGGCCAGGGCGACCCGGCGGGCCGCTGGGGAGGGGTACGCCCGGTCCCAGGGCGCCGGCAGGTCGGTGACCGGCTCCTCGCCCACCCGGACGTCGTACGGCAGCAGCGACCCGAAGTCCCGTGCCAGCGCGAGCACACGCTGCTCGGTGAGCCACTCGCCCGCCCCGGCCCGGGCCTGGAGGTGCACGGTGGTGCCGGGTTCCGGGCGGGCGGAGTCCGGGAGGGCCCGCACGGTGTACGAGCCGTCGTCGCGCGCCGTCCACTCCACGGGCGGGGCGTCGGGCGTACGGGCGCTGCGGCTGACCACCCGGATCCGCTCGGCCACCACGAAGCAGGCCAGCAGGCCGATGCCGAACTGGCCGAGGAAGTCCGAGCGCGCCTCCCGCAGGCCGTCAACCCGCTTGGAGCTGCGGCCGATGGTGGCCAGCAGTTCGTGCACGTCGGACTCGGTGAGACCGACGCCGGTGTCCTCCACCCGCAGGGAGTCGCCGTCCGCGAACAGCCGTACGCGCGCGGGGGCGCCGGGCTCCTCCGCGCGCCGGGCGGTGATGGCGTCCACGGCGTTCTGGAGCAGTTCGCGCAGGTAGACCTTGGGACTGGAGTACAGGTGGTGCGAGAGCAGATCCACCAGACCCCGCAGATCGACCTGGAACATATGGGCCGAGCCGGGCTGGCGGGACGGCTGTGGTGAGTGGGATGCCTGTGCTGACTGTGAGGTCTGGAAGTCCATCGTCGCAGCGCCGGTGGGGGGACTTCGCGTCGGCGCGGGGTAGGGCGGCACCTGTGAGGAGGCTGCCGCGGGCATGGCCGGAACGCGTCATCCTAGGCCCGGACGGACCGGCTGACCAGGGGTTTCCCGGGAGGTTTACGACATTGTCGGTGCCGTGGTGTGCAATGGATCTCGTGCCCGCACTGCAAGAACCACTGAAACAGCCACTGAAGTCAGTGCTCGGCCCCGCCACCGCGAAGGTGATGGCCGAGCACCTCGGCCTGCACACCGTCGGCGACCTCCTGCACCACTACCCGCGGCGGTACGAGGAGCGCGGCCAGCTCACCCACCTCGCCGACCTGCCCATGGACGAGCACGTCACGGTGGTCGCCCAGGTCGCCGACGCCCGCCTGCACACGTTCGCCTCCGCCCGCGCGCCCCGCGGCAAGGGCCAGCGCCTGGAGGTGACGATCACCGACGGCAGCGGCCGGCTCCAACTGGTCTTCTTCGGCCACGGCGTGCACAAACCCCACAAGGAACTCCTGCCGGGCACACGCGCGATGTTCGCGGGCAAGGTCTCGGTCTTCAACAGGCGGCTGCAACTGGCGCACCCTGCGTACGAGTTGCTGAAGGGGGAGGACGGAGAAGCGGTCGAGAGCTGGGCCGGCGCCCTCATCCCGATGTACCCGGCCACCGCCAAGCTGGAGTCCTGGAAGATCGGCAAGGCGGTCCAGACCGTCCTGCCCAGCGCCCAGGAGGCGCTCGACCCGCTGCCCGAGTCGCTGCGCGCGGGCCGCGGGCTGGTCGCCCTCCCCGAGGCCCTGCTCAAGATCCACCGTCCGCACAGCAAGGCGGACATCGCCGACGCCCACGCCCGCCTGAAATGGGACGAGGCCTTCGTCCTCCAGGTCGCGCTCGCCCGCCGCCGCCACGCGGACACCCAACTCCCCGCCGTCGCCCGCGTACCCGTCCCGGACGGCCTCCTGGCGGCCTTCGACGACCGCCTCCCCTTCACGCTCACGGAGGGGCAGCGGAAGGTCTCCCGCGAGATCTTCGCCGACCTGGCCACCGAGCACCCGATGCACCGCCTGCTCCAGGGTGAGGTCGGCAGCGGCAAGACGCTCGTCGCCCTGCGCGCCATGCTCGCCGTCGTCGACGCGGGCGGGCAGGCCGCGATGCTCGCGCCCACCGAGGTGCTGGCCCAGCAGCACCACAGGTCGGTCACCGAGATGATGGGGGAGCTCGCCGAGGGAGGCATGCTGGGCGGCGCCGAGCACGGCACCAAGGTGGTGCTGCTCACCGGGTCCATGGGCGCCGCGGCCCGCCGGAAGGCCCTGCTCGACCTGGCCACCGGCGAGGCGGGCGTCGTCATCGGCACACACGCGCTGATCGAGGACAAGGTCCAGTTCCACGACCTGGGACTGGTCGTGGTGGACGAGCAGCATCGGTTCGGCGTCGAGCAGCGCGACGCCCTGCGCGGCAAGGGCAGGCAACCCCCGCACCTGCTGGTCATGACCGCCACGCCCATTCCGCGCACGGTCGCGATGACCGTCTTCGGCGACCTGGAGACCTCCGTCCTCGACCAGCTCCCGGCGGGCCGCTCGCCCATCGCCAGCCATGTCGTCCCGGCCGCCGACAAACCGCACTTCCTCGCCCGGGCCTGGGAGCGGGTGCGCGAGGAGGTGGCGAAGGGCCACCAGGCGTACGTGGTCTGCCCGCGCATCGGGGACGAGGAGGACGACCCGAAGAAGGCCGCCGCGAAGAAGTCAGCCGAGGACGAGGCGGAGAAGCGCCCGCCGCTCGCCGTGCTGGAGGTCGCGGACCGGCTGGGCAAGGGCCCCCTGCACGGCCTGAAGGTCGAGGTGCTGCACGGGCGTATGCAGCCCGACGACAAGGACGCGGTCATGCGCCGCTTCGCCGCCGGCGAGACCGACGTCCTGGTCGCCACCACGGTCATCGAGGTCGGCGTGAACGTGCCGAACGCCACGGTGATGGTGATCATGGACGCCGACCGCTTCGGCGTCTCCCAGCTGCACCAGCTGCGCGGCCGCGTCGGCCGCGGCGCGGTACCCGGACTGTGCCTGCTGGTCAGCGAGATGCCGGAGGCGAGCGCCGCCCGGCAGCGGCTGAACGCGGTGGCCTCCACCCTCGACGGCTTCGAGCTCTCCCGCATCGACCTCGAACAGCGCCGCGAGGGCGACGTCCTCGGCCAGGCCCAGTCCGGCGCCCGCTCCAGCCTGCGGGTGCTCGCCGTCATCGACGACGAGGAGATCATCGCCGAGGCCCGTGAGGAGGCCGCCGCGCTGGTGGCCGCCGACCCGGACCTGGAGCACCTGCCCGGACTGCGCACGGCGCTGGACGCGCTGCTGGACGAGGAGCGGGAGCAATACCTGGAGAAGGGCTGACAGACTGGGACCGGCCCGCACCCGAGCCGCCACCGACAAGGCCGCCACCGACAAGCAAGGACCCAGACATGACCCGCGTGATCGCCGGCCGGGCCGGCGGACGCCGTCTCGCCGTACCGCCGGGCAGCGGAACCCGCCCCACCTCGGACCGGGCGCGCGAAGGCCTGTTCTCCACCTGGCAGTCCCTCCTGGGCGGCCCGCTGGACGGCGCACGCGTCCTGGACCTGTACGCCGGCTCGGGCGCCGTCGGCCTGGAGGCGCTGTCCCGGGGCGCCGGGCACACCCTGCTCGTGGAGGCCGACGCGCGAGCGGTCCGCACCGTCCGGGAGAACGTGAAGGCGCTCGGCCTCCCAGGCGCCGACGTACGGGCGGGCAAAGCGGAACAGATCGTCCGGACGTCGGCCCCGGCGGAGCCGTACGACATCGTCTTCCTCGACCCGCCGTACGCGGTCTCCGACGACGATCTTCGCGAGATTCTGCTCACACTCCGCACCGAGGGGTGGCTCGCGGAGGGCGCCCTCGTCACCGTGGAGCGCAGCACCAGGGGCGGGGAGTTCACGTGGCCGCGAGGATTCGACGCGATCCGGGCCCGTCGCTACGGCGAAGGCACGTTTTGGTACGGTCGCGCCGCCTCTACGTGCGAAGACGCACGATGACCGGACCGGAGAGCGAGGGATCTCAAGTGCGCCGCGCCGTCTGCCCCGGGTCGTTCGACCCCATCACCAACGGACACCTGGACATCATCGCCCGCGCCTCCCGTCTCTACGACGAGGTCTACGTCGCGGTGATGATCAACCAGTCGAAGAAGGGCCTGTTCGAGATCGACGAGCGGATCGACCTCATCCAGCAGGTCACCGCCGAGTACGGAAACGTCCGGGTCGAGGCCTTCCACGGCCTCCTCGTCGACTTCTGCAAGCAGCGCGACATCCCGGCCATCGTCAAGGGCCTGCGCGCCGTCAGCGACTTCGACTACGAGCTGCAGATGGCCCAGATGAACAACGGCCTCTCCGGCGTCGAGACGCTGTTCGTGCCCACCAACCCCACCTACAGCTTCCTGTCGTCCTCCTTGGTCAAGGAGGTCGCGGCCTGGGGCGGGGACGTCTCCCACCTGGTGCCGCCGCTGGTCCTCGAGGCCCTCACCCAGCGGCTGAAGAAGGACCGAGACGGCTGACGGCCCGTCACCCGGTGTCCGGCGATCACCTCATGGACGTACAGTCGTCCCGTCCGTCTCCGACACATCGGTAGTCCAACACACCTGTAGAGAGTGGCGAGCACACGGTGGACGTGCAGAACAAGCTCGACGAGATCGTGACCACGGTCTCCAGCGCCCGGTCCATGCCCATGTCGGCGTCGTGCGTGGTCAACCGCGCCGAACTGCTCGCGCTGCTCGACGAGGTGCGCCAGGCCCTGCCCGGTTCCCTCGCCCAGGCCCAGGAGCTGATCGGGGACCGCGACCAGATGGTGCAGGAGGCCCGGCGCGAGGCCGAGCGGATCATCGAGGGCGCGCACGCCGAGCGCGGCTCGATGGTCTCCGGCACCGAGGTCGCCCGCCGTTCCCAGGCCGAGGCCGACCGGGTCCTCGGCGAGGCCCGGCAGGAGGCCGAGGAGGTCCGCGCCGAGGCCGACGACTACGTCGACTCCAAGCTCGCCAACTTCGAGGTCGTCCTCACCAAGACCCTCGGCTCGGTCGGCCGCGGCCGCGAGAAGCTGCTCGGCACCGGCCCCGGCCTCGACGAGGACGGCTACGAGGACGAGGACGCCCCCGAGCGCAGCCACGACCCCGAGACCCTGCGCCGCAACGCCGACGCGTACGTCGACGCCAAGCTCGGCGCCTTCGAGGCGGTCCTCGCCAAGACCCTGGACGCCGTCGGCCGCGGCCGCCAGAAGCTGCACGGCCGCATCGCCACCGACGACCTCGGCGCCCTCGCCGACGACACCACCACCGTCCAGCACTCCAGCGACGCCGACTACCTCGCCGACCTCGCGGCCCTGGCCGACGCCCCGGCGGCCCCGCGCTCCCCGGCGGCCCCGCCCGCCGAGCGGCCCGCCTCGCCGCAGTACGAGCCGCAGCCGGCCTACGGCTACCAGCAGCCCGGGCAGAGCGATCCGTACGGCGGCTACCAGCAGGGCTACGGCCAGCAGGACCAGTACGGCTACCAGCAGCCCGACCCGTATGCCCCCACCGCCGGCACCTCCGGCTACGCCCAGGCGGGCGGCGCGCCCTTCCAGGCCTACGACGCCCAGCAGCCGGCCGGCTACGACCCGAACCAGGCCCAGCAGGGACAGCAGGACCCCCAGGACCACCACGGCTACGCGCAGCCGCAGGCCCACGCCCTCGACGAGACCAGCCTCTTCGACACCAGCATGATCAGCGCCGAGCAGCTGCGCGCCTACGAACAGGGCCGCGGCCTCTAGTGCGGTGACCGGAGAGGTTCACCGGCTCGCGGCGCCCGGCACGGCACTCCCCCAGCCTTCGGCCGGGGGTACCCCCACGCCGCGTTGTCGCATCACCCGAGTACATCCA